>NZ_JBOICA010000050.1:0-35329 GCF_050739775.1 Pseudomonas sp. | reverse complement strand
TTGCGGGTCTGCTTGCGCTTGCCGGCGTACTCGGCGTCGGCGAAGGTCATCTGCTTCATCAGGTGTCTCGGCGTTTGAGGTTAAGCATTCTGCCAAATCTGGAAGTCTTCTTCAGAGTTTCCCTAGGCACTGTACGAAATCCCGAGAAAACCAACAGCTGCCTCTTGAGAGCTGAGATTTTGTAGAGTCTCCAGCCATCTACGAAAAGGAATTCTGTGATGGCAAAGCGTTATAACCTCTCGGATGAGGCTTGGGATTTGGTCGCCAATCTTTTCATCGAAACCCACGGCAGAGGCAGGCCACACCTCAACGATCGACTGATGCTCGATGGCGTGCTTCGGGTTCTCTGCTCTGGTGCGGCTTGGCGAGACATGCCAGAGCGTTTCGGGCCTTGGTCAACGGTTTATCAACGGTTTCGGGATTGGCGAAACCGGGGAACCTTCGATCAGATGCTCAAGCGGTTGCACATCAAGCTTAACGAGCAAGGCCTGATCGACTTGCAAACCTGGATGATCGACTCGACAGCGGTCCGAGCAACCCGAGCCTCATCAGGTGCCGGGAAAAAAGGGGGCCTGATGAACCTGCCGATCATGCTCTAGGCCGCAGTCGTAGTGGATAGTCGCCTTGCCCCGCGATGAGGCTTACACCGCCCTCACTACATGCTTGATCTCTTGGAAGGCACTCAACCCCCAAGGCCCAAGCTCACGCCCGATACTGCTCTGCTTGTAGCCGCCCCAGGCCGTCTGCGGAAAAATCACCTGTGGTGCATTGATCCATACCAGCCCGGCCTCAAGTGCGTTGGCCACCCGCTCGGCAGCGATCAGGTCGTCACTGACCACGCTGGCCACCAGGCCGAACTCGCTGTCGTTGGCCAAGGCCAGCGCTTCGGCTTCGCTGGCCACCGGCCGCACGCAAAGCACCGGACCAAAGATTTCCTCACGCCACAACGCACTGTCCAACGGCACGTCGGTGAATACCGTGGGGCTGATGAAGTACCCACAGGGCAGCGCCTCTGGCCGTGAACCACCGCACAGCAGTCGTGCACCGGCTTCCAGGCCCGCCGCTATATGCTTCTGTACACGCTGGTACTGCGCCTGGTTGACCAGTGCGCCCATCTCATTCTCATCGGCGAACGGATCGCCGAGCCGAATCGCTTCGGCCCGCGTCTTGAGCCGCGCAATAAAGTCCGGATACAAGGCTTCGGCCACCAGTACCCGACTGGTGGCTGAGCACATCTGCCCGGCATTGAAAAAGCCGCCCAGGCAAGCCAGTTCCACGGCCAACTCCAGGTCAGCCGCGTCCAGCACCAGCAAGGAGGATTTGCCCCCCAGCTCCAGGCTTACGCCCTTGACGGTCTCCGCCGCACGCTGCATGACTTGCACGCCCACTGCATTGCTGCCGGTAAAGGAAATCTTGGCAATCCGTGGATCGCCAGCCAGGGCGGCGCCCACTGCAATCCCGGTACCGCAAACCAGGTTGAACACACCATCAGGCAATCCGGCCTGGGCAATCACGCTGGCCAACTCCAGCTCCGCCAGCGGCGTCACCTCCGAGGGCTTGAGCACCACGCAACAGCCGGCTGCCAGTGCTGGCGCCAGTTTCCAAGCGGTGGTGACCATGGGGAAATTCCACGGCACGATCAGCCCGACCACGCCACAAGGCTCACGCCGCAGGCGCGCGACAAAGTCCTCACTGGGCAGCGCCACCGGGCAGTCCTGCCCGGCATCAAGCTGATCCGCACGCTCAGCGTAATAACGGAAGGTGGCGATTACATCGTCCACATCCATTTGCGCTTCGGCGAGCGGCTTGCCGTTGTTGCTGGCCTGCAAGAAGACCAGGCGCTCGCGGCGCGCCTCGACCCCCTCGGCAATCGCCCGCAGTATCGTTGCACGCGCAGCTCCGGTCGTTGTCGACCAACCAGCGAACGCAGCCCGCGCCGCCTGGGTGGCGCGCTCTACCGCTGCGCCGTCACCGCCGGCCACTTCGGCCAGCTGCTGCTCATTGCTGGGGTTGATCACCGTGAGCGGCTGCGGGCCGTGCTGCCAGACACCTTGGATGTAGACACCTGGAAGCTTCATCATGCCGGCACCGCCTGCATCCAGCGGTTCTGATCGATTTCGATCAGGCTTGGGCCCTTGCGGTCGCACGCCTGACGCAAGGCTTCACGCAATTGCTCGACATCGTCCACGGCCTGGGCAGCACAGCCAAGGGCTTTGGCCACGCCGACGAAGTCCGGGGTGTGAATGTCCACGCCCACCGGCTCAATGGCGCGGTTGACCATATACTTCTTGATTTCCTCGTACCCCTGGTTGTTCCACAACAAGACGATCAACGGCACCTCCGCCTCAGTAGCGCTGGCCAGTTCCGGCAGAGTGAACTGCAGGCCACCGTCGCCGATCAGGCAGATCACCGGTGCGCGCTCCTCGATGGCTTCGGCGCTACCCAACCAGGCGCCCATGGCCGCCGGCAAGGCGTAACCGAGTGTGCCGTAGCCGGTGGAAGCATTGAACCAGCGCCGCGGCTGATCCATATCCAGGGTCAGGTTGCCGGTGTAGACCGGTTGCGTCGAGTCGCCAACCAGCACCGCGTTCGGCAGGGTGTCGAGCAAGGTCTTGAGCATACGCGTCTGGCTGTGCATCGGCAGATCCCAGTCGGCCAGTAGTCGCTCACGCAAGCGTGCGGCACGGCTGGCGCCCCACTCATTAGCGCGTACCGGTGCAGGTTGTTCGGCCAGGGCCACCAGCAGGGCCTGAGTTGCCACCGTGGCGTCGGCCACCAGCGCAATCTCAGGGGGATAGTTGCGCACGGTCTGGTCCGGGTCGATATCGATGCGCAGCAAACGTCCTGGAATCTCGAAGCCACCCTTGAAGGTCACGTCATAGTCGGTTTCGGCAAGCTCGGTACCAATCGCCAGCACCACGTCGGCTTCAGCCACCAGCTCACGGGTCGCGACCAGCGACTGGGTCGAACCGATCTGCAGCGGATGGCTGGCAGGCAACATGCCCTTGGCGTTGATGGTCAGCGCCACCGGTGCCTGCAGGTATTCAGCCAGGCGGGTGAGCACTGTACTGGCATCGATGGCACCACCACCGGCGAGAAGCAGTGGACGCCGAGCGCTGGCCAGCAGCGCTGCCATTTGCGCTACGGGTGCCGGGGCAGCGCCAGCGCGGGCAATGCGTACAGGGGTACTGGCCAGCAGGTGATCGGCGTCTTCGACCAGAACATCCAGCGGAATCTCGATATGTACCGGACGTGGACGGGCGCCGTCGAACACGGCAAACGCACGAGCCAACACCATCGGCAGGTCGTCAGCGCTCATCAACGTGTGAGAGAACGCCGCAACGCCCGCCACCAGGCTACCCTGGGCCGGCAACTCATGCAGTTTGCCGCGCCCGCCACCCAGCTGGTGGCGGGACTGCACGCTGGAGATCACCAGCATCGGGATCGAATCGGCATAGGCCTGGCCCATGGCCGTGGTGATGTTGGTCATTCCCGGGCCGGTAATGATGAAGCAGACACCCGGCTTGCCACGGGTGCGCGCAAAGCCATCAGCCATGAAGCCTGCGCCTTGCTCGTGACGTGGCGTGATGTGCCGGATAGAGGAACGCGCCAGCCCGCGGTAGAGCTCGACGGTATGCACGCCGGGAATCCCGAAGACATGGTCAACGCCATAGCCTTCAAGGAGTTTGACCAGTACTTCACCGCAAGTTGCCATGTTCGTCTGCCTGTTATTGTGCTGAAAACAGGCGTTATTGGACCGCTGCCTCGCTACCGGCACAATGCAAAAAAGCGCATACTAGCCATGTCCACAGATCATGGCTGATGCCCGATGAAACGCTTGCCGCCATTGCCCGCACTGTACACTTTCCTGGTCACCGCCCAGTGCTGCAACTTCACCCGTGCGGCGCAGTTGCTGCACATCACCCAGGGCGCCGTCAGCCGGCAGATCGCCGGCCTTGAGGAACATCTGGGCTATGCGCTGTTCCTGCGCCAGGCCCGAGGCCTGAGCCTGACCCGCGAAGGCCAGGACTGGCTGCCACGGGTACAGCAGGTGTTCGCCTTGATCGAGGAAGGCATGCAACAAGTCGGCGCGCGCAGTGCCACCTTGCAGCTCAAGGCGCCCACCTGCGTGATGCGCTGGCTGCTGCCGCGGCTGATGGAGTGGCAGGCGTTGCGCCCGGACGTGCCGGTGGAGCTGACCACCACGGTGCAGCACGGGGTGGATTTTCGTCGCGAAGTGTTCGATGCGGCGGTGGTGTATGGCGCCGCCCCCAATCATGGCTTGCACAGGCTCAAGCTGTTTGATGAGCAGCTAACGCCGGTGTGTGCACCGCAATTGCTGGCCGGCCCCGTGCCCTTGCAACAGCTGGCGGATCTGGAGCAACACATGCTGCTGCACCCGACCCGCGACCAGCACGACTGGAACGCCTGGCTCAGTGCCGCTGGCGCCAACCTGCCGCGGCAAGGCAAGGGCCAACATTTCGAGACCCTGGACATGGCCATGTCCATGGCCTCCCAGGGTACCGGGGTGGCCATCGGCGACTGGTCACTGATCGGTGATGACCTGAGCTGCGGGCGGCTGGTTGCGCCCTTCCCGCTCAAGGTCAGCACTGGCCAGGCTTACTACCTGGTCCGACCGCAGGGCTCGACGTCAGCAGCCTTGCTGGAACTGCTCGACTGGCTGTGCGAGCAGGCCCAGGCCCGGCTGGTTCAGTAACCGACGGTGAAACGCTGACGCGAGTGAGCGGGCTTTTCCACTTCATCAAGCATGGCAATGGCATAGTCGGCAAAGGTGATCCAGCTCTTGCCGTCGGCACCGATCAGCAGGTGATCCTTGCCCGTGTGGTAGCTGCCGCTGCGCACACCTTCAACGAACTCGGCCGACGGAGACAGGAAGGTCCAGTCCAGCTCCTTTTCCTGACGCAGGGTATCGAGGTAATGCCCACCGGCAGTCGCCTCGGCCTTGTACGCGTCAGGGAAGTCCGGGCTATCGATGACCTTGTGCCCCGACGGCAGCAACAGGCTGCCCGCCCCGCCCACCACCAGCAGACGCTTGACCCCGGCTTTCTTCACCGGCTCGATAATGGCCTGCGGTTTGATACTGAAAAAATGCGCAGCGCTGAGTACCACATCGTGCCCGACCAGTGCCTGCTCCAGTGCAGCAGCATCACTGACATCCAGCGCCACGCTTGTCACCCCTTCACGGCCCTGCAGCTTGGCTGGATTGCGCGCGATAGCGGTGACGCTGTGGCCACGACGCAGGGCTTCTTCCAGCAACTGACTACCGGCACGGCCAGTTGCCCCAATGATTGCGATCTTGCTCATGGAAAACCTCCAGTCAGGATTGAATGTCACTTACCACTTCATCTCGCCCTTGGCGACCTTGGCGCTAAGCGCAAGCGAGCTCTCCTCGCCCAGGTTCGGGTAGCGTTTTTTCATTGCCGCGATCAACGCGGCGGCGTTGTCGGCCCTGGCAGTCTCTTCGTCGAAGGCGCGAATGTAGTCAGCGGTGAAGCGCACCGCTGCAAGCGACTCGCCAGGCAGCCCCAGGTAATGACCAGGCACCACGACCTGCGGCTTGAGCAGTTCGATGCGTTTGAGGGTCGCAAGCCAGTCCTTGTGTGATTGCGCCGTCTGGGTGTCGGCCATCCACACATGCAGGTTATGCGCGACCACCACACCACCGACCACCGCCTTGATCGAAGGAATCCAGACAAAACTGCGGTCCGCTTGCGGGCCATCAAGACCGAGCACTTCAAGTTGCTGGCCTTCCAGCTTCAGCTGATTACCTTCCAGCACCTGCGGGACCACCAGTTTCGCCGGTTTGTCCGCGCCCATCTGCGGCCCCCAGTACGCCAGCTTGGCATCCATGGTCTGTTTGATATGGGCGACCGTTGCCGCAGAGGCGACAACCTTGGCTTGTGGGTAGGCATCGGTCAGGGTCTGCAGGCCAAAGTAATAATCCGGATCGCCATGACTGATATAGATGGTGGTCAGGCGCTTACCGCTGGCGCGCAGTTTCGCCAGCACCTGCTCGGCCTGGCCTTTACCGAACTGGGCATCGACCAGGATGGCGTCATGCTTGCCGCTGACGATGATCGAGCTGACCGGAAACAGTGCCGCGGTGCCCGGGTTATAGACATCCAGGTGCAACGGCTGCTCGGCTGCATGCGCCTGGGCCAGAACACCGAGGGTGGCAAAGGCCAGCAACAAACCGCGCAAGGAGAATGAACGACGCATCAAGGCAATTCCTGTAAGAGAGGCAATGTGCAACAGCTTAGTTGCACGATCCAATGCAAAAAATGCGATGCTTGAACATAGTTTGTTTCTGAAATCGGGCAAATCATGGATCGTCTGACAGCAATGCGGGTCTTCGTCAGTGTGGTCGACCTCGGCAGCCAATCGGCTGCCGCCGATCACCTGGACCTTTCCCGGCCGGTGGTATCACGCTACCTGGCCGAACTGGAAAACTGGGTCGGTGCGCGCCTGATGCAACGCACCACGCGACGCCTGAGCCTGACCGCCGCGGGCCAGGAAACCTTGCCGCGCTGTCGGCAGATGCTGGAGCTGGCCGGTGACCTGCAAGCGGCAGTGAGTGCACCGGACGAAGCGCCACGGGGTGAGCTGCGGATCAGCGTCAGCACCTCGTTCGGCCAGGCACAGCTGATGGATGCCATGACCGAGTACGTCAAACGCTACCCGGGGGTGAAGATCGATCTGCAAATGCTCGATCGCACAGTGAACCTGGTGGATGAACGCATCGACCTGGCCATCCGCACCAGCAACGACCTGGACCCCAACCTGATCGCCCGCCGCCTGAGCGTGTGCCGCTCAGTGATCTGCGCGTCACCGGCCTATCTGCGTGAACACCCGGCGCCAGTGCACGTCGAGGACCTGACTCGGCACAACTGCCTGACTCACGCCTATTTCGGCCGCAGCCTCTGGCATTTCGAGGTGGAGGGCGAAACGATCTCGGTCCCGGTACAGGGCAATATCAGCGCCAATGAAGCCATGACGCTGCAACGGGCAGCCCTGGCCGGCGCCGGGATCGCCATGCTGCCCACCTATCAGGCCGCCCCCGCCCTGCGCAGTGGCGAGTTGGTGCGCCTGCTGCCCCAGGCTAAACCCCGCGAACTCAACCTCAACGCCGTCTATACCTCACGCAAGCACATGCCGGCCACCTTGCGCAGCATGCTCGACTTCCTCGCCGAGCGCTTCACTGCCGAGCCGCAATGGGACCGCGAGCTACGCTAGGCAGGCAGACCAGGCAAGGCTGACCTATGCTTTAGAACAGCACCTGTAAGCAGGTTGAAAGAGGTGATCAGCATGAGCCTCAAATCCAGAAAATGCGCCGTCATCTGTGCCATTGCCGCCGTGATCGGGCTCTATGCCGCAGCCGCCTACCGGGTCGAACAGGCCCGTCACCAGCCGCATTCGGCAGCCAGTTGCAGCCTGGCCCACTGCGTGCCGCACACTGCAACCTTGAGCGCCCTGAGATAAGCTTCAGGTAAGTCCGTGACGCTACTTTCGGCCTGAGCAGCCTTATGCAGAAGGTTTGCGAAGGCCGTGGCAACAATTCATCACAAACCTTCACAAAGTCTCATTTGCGCAAGGAAGGGCTCAAGCGCAGCATATCCAGCCCGGTATCGATCCACTGTTCGGCTTTCCCCAACAGATCGAAGCTTTCCGGCAACAGCAGCCAGCGGCGGATCAGACCATCTATATAGGCATAGATCGCCAACGCCGCGCGCTCAGGGTCCACATCAGCGGGCAGTTGCCCGCGCTTGACTGCATTGCCCAGCGACAGCGCAATATGGGCATGACACTCAAGCGTCGAGGTTTGCCGCTGTTGGCGAATTTCGCACATATCATCGGTGAACTCGCACTTGTGATGCAGAATTTCATTGATTCGCCGGGTTTTCGGGTCAAGCACCGTCTGGTGCATCAACTGGACCAGCAGCTTGCGCATGCAGCCAAGCGGATCAACTTCATCTTCGCTTTCACTGGCCCGGGCCAAGGCGTCCAGGGGTTCGTGCAGGCTTTCGAGCATGGCCTCGACCAGCTCGGCCTTGTCGTTGAAGTGCCAATAGATAGCGCCGCGGGTAACCCCCGCCAGTTTGGCGATATCGGCCAGGGTGGTACGCGCAACCCCGCGCTTGTAGAAGGCCTTTTCCGCAGCTTCGAGAATCTGGGCACGGGTTTCCTGGGCTTCTTCTTTGGTTCGACGGACCATGGCAGTACGACCTCATCAAACCCAGGCGCACACTCGAGCACCTGGGGGCTGGGCCGGATCAACCTCTGATAGGTTGTTACCGGATGTATTAAATTCAAGGCTTGCAGCGGCCTGGGGCATCGTCTGCAAGGTATTTACAAACAACCATGAATGTAAGTATATTTCTTAGCAAGCTATTTATCCACTCGACAATTTTTTTCTTATCGCACCCTTTCCATTATTCTTGAGCGTCTTCAGCTCTTGCGACCCGAGGATCTTCATGCAATTCAAGCCAGCTGTTACCGCTCTGGTATCCGCCGTCGCCCTGGCAACCCTGCTCAGCGGCTGTAAAAAGGAAGAGGCTGCGCCTGCTGCGCAAGCTCCTCAGGTCGGCGTCGTCACCCTGCAAACCCAGGCCTATACCCTGACCTCCGACCTGCCGGGGCGCACCACCGCCTACCGCATCGCCGAGGTCCGTCCCCAGGTCAATGGCATCATTCTCAAGCGCCAGTTCAAAGAAGGCACCGAGGTCAAGGAAGGTCAGCAGCTGTACCAGATCGATCCTTCGGTATACGAAGCGACCCTGGCCAGCGCCCAGGCCAACCTGCAATCGACCCGTTCGCTGTCCGAGCGCTACAAACAGCTCGTAGCCGAACAAGCGGTCAGCCGCCAGGAATACGACGACGCGCAAGCCAAACGTTTGCAAGCTGAAGCTTCGCTGCGTAGCGCCCAGATCGACCTGCGTTACACCAAGGTCCTGGCTCCACTGAGCGGTCGTATCGGTCGTTCGGCAGTGACCGAGGGCGCCTTGGTCAACAATGGCCAGGCCGATGCCATGGCGGTGATCCAGCAGCTGGACCCGATCTACGTCGACGTCACCCAGTCCTCGGCCGAGCTGCTCAAGCTGCGCCGCGAACTGGAAAGCGGCCAACTGCAGAAGGTCGGCGACAATGCCGCCAAGGTCACCCTGACCCTGGAAGACGGCAGCACCTATCGCCAGGAAGGCCGTCTGGAGTTCTCCGAAGTCTCGGTTGACCCGACCACTGGCTCCGTGACCCTGCGCGCCGTGTTCCCGAACCCCGAGCACAACCTGCTGCCTGGCATGTTCGTCCACGCGCGCCTGAAGGCCGGTGTCAACGCCCAAGCCATCCTCGCTCCGCAACAGGGCGTGACCCGCGACCTCAAAGGCCAACCGACCGCCTTGGTGGTCAACAAGGACAACAAGGTCGAGCGGCGCCAGCTCGAGGCCAACCGTACCGTTGGTAGCGACTGGCTGATCGCCAAAGGCCTGGACGCCGGTGACCGGCTGATCACCGAAGGCCTGCAGTTCGTCAAGCCAGGCGTCGAGGTCAGGGTCAGCCAAGCCACCAACGTCAAGCCTGCCCAGCCAACCCAGGCCAATGCAACCACTGCAGGGGCCAAAGGGGAGTAAACCATGTCGAGATTTTTTATCGATCGCCCGATCTTTGCCTGGGTGATCGCCTTGGTGATCATGCTGGTCGGCGCCTTGTCGATCCTGAAACTGCCGATCAACCAGTACCCAAGCATCGCTCCGCCAGCCATCGCCATCGCCGTGACCTACCCGGGCGCCTCGGCGCAGACCGTGCAGGACACCGTGGTACAGGTGATCGAGCAGCAGCTCAACGGGATCGACAACCTGCGTTATGTGTCGTCGGAAAGTAACTCCGATGGCAGCATGACCATCACTGCGACCTTCGAGCAGGGCACCAACCCTGATACTGCGCAGGTCCAGGTGCAGAACAAGCTGAACCTGGCCACCCCGCTGCTGCCGCAAGAAGTGCAGCAACAGGGTATCCGCGTGACCAAGGCAGTGAAGAACTTCCTGCTGGTGATCGGCCTGGTGTCCGAAGACGGCAGCATGTCCAAGGACGACCTGGCC
The DNA here is from genome assembly GCF_050739775.1 of Pseudomonas sp. Lineage (GTDB taxonomy): Bacteria > Pseudomonadota > Gammaproteobacteria > Pseudomonadales > Pseudomonadaceae > Aquipseudomonas. The sequence continues at coordinate 25,217 of NZ_JBOICA010000050.1, read as the reverse complement.
AACTACATCGTCTCCAACATGCAGGACCCGATTTCGCGTACCGCGGGTGTCGGTGACTTCCAGGTGTTCGGTGCCCAGTATGCAATGCGTATCTGGCTCGACCCGGCCAAGCTGAACAAGTTTCAGCTGACCCCGGTCGACGTGCGTACCGCCGTGGCCGCGCAGAACGTGCAGGTGTCTTCCGGTCAGCTCGGCGGCTTGCCGGCCCTGCCCGGCCAGCAACTGAACGCCACGATCATCGGCAAGACCCGCCTGCAGACGGCCGAGCAGTTCGAGAAGATCCTGCTCAAGGTCAACCGCGATGGCTCGCAAGTGCGCCTGAGTGACGTTGCCACCGTCGGTCTTGGTGGCGAAAACTATGCGGTCAGCGCCCAGTTCAACGGCAAGCCGGCTTCGGGTCTGGCGGTCAAGCTGGCAACCGGGGCCAATGCCCTGGACACTGCCAAGGCCCTGCGCAAGACCATCAGCGACCTGGAGCCGTTCTTCCCGGAAGGCATGAAAGCGGTGTTCCCGTATGACACCACGCCAGTGGTGACCGAATCGATCAGCGGGGTAATCGACACCCTGATCGAAGCGATCGTGCTGGTGTTCCTGGTGATGTACCTGTTCCTGCAGAACTTCCGCGCCACCGTCATCACCACCATGACCGTCCCGGTGGTGTTGCTCGGTACCTTCGGCATCCTCGCCGCAGCCGGCTTCAGCATCAACACCTTGACCATGTTCGGCATGGTCCTGGCCATCGGCTTGCTGGTGGATGATGCCATCGTCGTGGTGGAAAACGTCGAGCGGGTGATGTCCGAAGAGGGCCTGTCACCCAAGGAAGCGACCAAGAAGTCCATGGGCCAGATCCAGGGCGCCCTGGTCGGTATCGCCCTGGTACTCTCGGCGGTACTGCTGCCGATGGCGTTCTTCGGTGGCTCTACCGGGGTGATCTACAAGCAGTTCTCGATCACCATCGTTTCGGCCATGGCGCTGTCGGTGCTGGTTGCCTTGATTTTCACCCCGGCGCTTTGCGCGACCATGCTCAAGCCGGTTGCCAAGGGTGAACATCACGTTGCCAAGCGCGGCTTCTTCGGCTGGTTCAACCGCAACTTCGACCGCAGCGTGAAAAGCTACGAGCGCGGGGTGGGCAACATCCTGCGCAACAAGGCGCCGTACCTGCTGGCCTACCTGCTGATCATGGTCGGCATGATCTGGCTGTTCACCCGCATTCCCACCGCCTTCCTCCCCGAGGAAGACCAGGGCGTTCTCTTCGCCCAGGTACAGACTCCGGCCGGCTCCAGTTCCGAACGGACCCAGGTGGTGATCGACGAGATGCGCAGCTACCTGCTGGACAAGGAAGCCGATACCGTTGCCTCGGTGTTTACCGTGAACGGCTTCAACTTCGCCGGTCGCGGCCAGAGCTCGGGGATGGCCTTCATCATGCTCAAGCCGTGGGGCGAGCGTTCCGCCGAGAACAACGTGTTCAACCTGGCGGCCCGCGCCCAGCAGCACTTCTTCAGTTTCCGCGATGCCATGGTGTTCGCCTTTGCCCCGCCCGCGGTACTTGAGCTGGGTAACGCCACCGGTTTCGACGTGTTCCTGCAAGACCGTGCCGGTGTCGGTCACGAAAAGCTGCTGCAAGCGCGCAACCAGTTCCTCGGCATGGCGGCACAGAGCAAGATTCTCTCGGCCGTGCGTCCGAACGGCCTGAACGACGAACCGCAGTACCAACTGACCGTCGACGACGAACGCGCCAGTGCCCTGGGCGTGACCATCGCCGACATCAACAACACCCTGTCGATTGCCCTGGGTGCCAGCTACGTCAACGACTTCATCGACCGCGGCCGCGTCAAGAAGGTCTATATCCAGGGTGAAGCCGGCGCGCGCATGAGCCCGGAAGACCTGCAGAAGTGGTACGTGCGCAACGCTGCCGGCGAGATGGTGCCGTTCTCCTCCTTCGCCAAGGGCGAGTGGATCTACGGTGCACCTAAGCTGTCGCGTTACAACGGCGTCGAAGCCATGGAAATCCTCGGTGCCCCAGCCCCTGGCTACAGTACCGGTGAGGCCATGCTTGAAGTCGAGCGCATTGCCGCACAACTGCCAGCGGGCATCGGTTATTCCTGGACCGGCCTGTCGTACGAGGAACGCCTGTCGGGCTCCCAGGCGCCAGCACTGTACGCCCTGTCGTTACTGATGGTGTTCCTGTGTCTGGCGGCGTTGTATGAAAGCTGGTCGATTCCGATCTCGGTCATGCTCGTGGTACCGCTGGGGATCATCGGTGCGCTGCTGGCCACCAGCCTGCGCGGCCTGTCCAACGACGTGTACTTCCAGGTGGGTCTGTTGACCACCATTGGCTTGGCGGCAAAGAACGCGATTCTGATCGTCGAATTCGCCAAGGAACTGCATGAGCAGGGCCGCAGCCTGATCGATGCGTCCATCGAAGCCTGCCGGATGCGTCTGCGGCCGATCATCATGACCTCGCTGGCGTTCATTCTCGGCGTGGTACCGTTGGCGATCTCCACCGGCGCAGGTTCGGGCAGCCAGCATGCCATCGGTACCGGGGTAATCGGCGGGATGCTGACGGCCACCGTACTGGCGATCTTCTGGGTACCGCTGTTCTTCGTAAGCGTGTCGTCGCTGTTCGGTAGCAAGAAGCCCGAAGAAGACGCCACCCCTGAAACTCCACGCTATGAGGCTGGGCAATGAGCAAGTCCCTGTTGTCCCTGGCGGTCACCGCTTTCATTCTTGGCGGTTGCTCGCTGATCCCTGACTACCAGACCCCGGAATCGCCGGTGGCCGCGCAGTGGCCGCAAGGCCCTGCCTATTCGCCGACCGAGTCGGCGGATGTGGCCGCTGCCGAGCAGGGCTGGCGTCAGTTTTTCCATGACCCGGCGCTGCAGCAACTGATCCAGACCTCGCTGGTCAACAACCGCGACCTCAAGGTCGCGGCGTTGAACATCGATGCCTACCGGGCGCAGTACCGCATCCAGCGGGCCGACCTGTTCCCTGCGGTCAGCGCCAATGGCAGCGGCAGCCGTCAACGGATGCCGGCCAACATGTCACAGACCGGTGAAGCCGGTATCACCAGTTCGTACTCGGCAACCCTCGGGGTGAGCGCCTATGAACTCGACCTGTTCGGTCGGGTCCGCAGCCTCACCGAGCAGCAATTGGAGATCTACCTGTCCAGTGAAGAGGCCCGGCGCTCGACCCAGATCGCCCTGGTGGCCAGCGTTGCCAACGCCTACTTCACCTGGCAGGCCGACCAGGCCCTGCTCAAGCTGACCGAAGAAACCCTCAAGACCTACGAACAAAGCTACGCGCTGACCTTGCGCAGCAATGAAGTGGGTGTGGCTTCGGCCTTGGACCTGAGCCAGGCGCGGACGTCGGTCGAAGGTGCCCGGGTCAAGCTGGCTCAGTACCAACGCCTGGTCGCCCAGGACATGAACAGCCTGACTGTGTTGCTCGGCACGGGTGTGCCGGCCAACCTGCCGGCCGCGCAGAGCCTCGACAGCGACCTGTTGGCCGAAGTGCCAGCAGGCCTGCCGTCCGACCTGCTGCAACGTCGTCCGGACATCCAGGAAGCCGAACACCTGCTCAAGGCCGCCAATGCCAACATCGGTGCGGCCCGCGCAGCGTTCTTCCCGAGCATCAGCCTGACGGCCAACGCCGGTACCCTGAGTCCGGACATGGGCGGATTGTTCAAGGGTGGATCCGGCACCTGGTTGTTCCAGCCGCAGATCAACCTGCCGATCTTCAACGCCGGTGCCTTGCGTGCCAGTCTCGACTTGTCGAAGATCCAGAAGGACATCAACATCGCCAAGTACGAGAAAACCATCCAGACCGCCTTCCAGGAAGTCTCCGATGGCCTCGCCGCGCGCCAGACCTTCAACGATCAGCTGCAGGCCCAGCGCGACCTGGTCGCCGCCAACCAGGACTACTACCGTCTGGCTGAGCGTCGCTATCGCATTGGTGTCGACAGCAACCTGACCTTCCTCGATGCGCAGCGCCAGCTGTTCAACACCCAGCAGGCACTGATCAGCGACCGCCTGTCGCAGTTGGTCAGCGAGGTCAACCTGTACAAGGCCCTCGGTGGCGGTTGGTACGAGCAGACCGGTCAGGCGCAGCAGCAGGCTGCGGCTGAATCACCGAAAGGCTGAGTCTGGTTTGTGCTTCAGGAGCCCACCCTTGCGGTGGGCTTTTTTGTGCATTCGATTTTGCAGCAGTGTGGCAATGATCGCGGGGCAAAACTAACCAACCAGTTAGCGTTCGGTTATCGCCCATTTCCGCCTGTAACGAATTGATTCAAACCCTCCCGCCACCGCACCATCCCTTCGCAGCTTTTGCAAAGTACTCCCCCAAAGACTGTTGCCCGGCCTGCGACCCATAAACGTCGCAGCGGATGGCTTCGGCTTGAATAAAAACAAGAGACACACAACATGACCGCACCCGCACGACACCTGCTTCCCGGCCTGCTGGCCATGGCTTGCACCCTGCCAGTTCTGGCGAGCGAAGGTGGCTTTGTCGAAGATGCCAAGGCCACTCTCAACCTGCGTAATTTCTACATCAACCGCAACTTTGCCGACCCGGCCAACCGCCAAGGCAAGGCCGAGGAATGGACCCAGAGTTTCATCCTCGACGCCCGCTCCGGCTTCACCCAAGGTAGCGTCGGCTTCGGTGTCGACGTGCTCGGTCTGTACTCGCTCAAACTCGATGGTGGCAAGGGCACGACGGGCACTCAGCTGTTGCCGGTGCATGACGACGGCCGCCCTGCCGACGACTTCGGCCGCCTGGGCGTGGCGCTCAAGGCCAAGGCGTCCAGCACCGAGCTGAAAGTCGGCGAATGGATGCCGGTGCTGCCGATCCTGCGCTCGGATGACGGCCGCTCGCTGCCACAGACTTTCCGCGGCGGGCAGATCACTTCCCAGGAAATCGCCGGCCTGACCCTGTATGCCGGCCAGTTCCGTGGCAACAGCCCGCGTAACGATGCGAGCATGGAAGACATGTCGATGAACGGCAAGGCAGCCTTCACCTCCGACCGTTTCAACTTTGCCGGTGGCGAGTACAGTTTCAATGACAAGCGCACCCTGATCGGCTTGTGGAACGCCGAACTGAAGGACATTTACAGCCAGCAGTACATCAACCTGGTGCACAGCCAGCCAGTGGGTGACTGGACCCTGGGCGCCAACCTGGGTTACTTCATCGGCAAGGAAGACGGCGCCGAACGGGCCGGCGAACTGGACAACCGCACTGCCTCGGCATTGCTCTCGGCCAAGTACGGCAGCAATACTTTCTATGTCGGCCTGCAGAAAGTCAGCGGCGACGATGCCTGGATGCGCGTCAACGGCACCAGTGGCGGCACCCTGGCCAACGACAGCTACAACGCCAGTTTCGACAACGCCAAAGAGCGCTCCTGGCAGCTGCGGCACGACTTCAACTTTGCCGGTGTCGGCATCCCCGGACTGACCCTGATGAACCGCTACATCAGCGGTGACAACGTCCACACCGCAACGGTCAGCGACGGCAAGGAGTGGGCTCGGGAATCGGAACTGGCCTACGTGATCCAGTCAGGCAGTTTGAAAAACCTGTCGTTCAAATGGCGCAACTCGACCATGCGCCGCGACTACAGCAGCAATGCCTTCGACGAGAACCGTCTGATCGTCAGCTACCCGATCAGCATTCTCTGAATCATCGCGGGGCAAGTCGACTTGCCCCGCGATCAGCTTCACGCCCCGCGAACGGTACGGCTGCGCTGGCCAAGCACACCCACCGGCACATCCCCTTGCAAGGTCACCCGACGCACCACCCGTCCCTGGGTACCGTAATCATCCACGGCGTAATGCTGGGTGGCGCGGTTGTCCCAGATCGCCACGTCACCCGCCTGCCAGCGCCAGCGCACGGTGTTTTCCAGGCGGGTGACATGGCTCTGCAGCAGGTTGAACAGGTGCGCGGAATCAACCTGCGAATAACCCTTCAAGCGTTTGACGAAATGGCCGAGCAGTAAAGTTTTCTCACCGCTGACAGGGTGCACACGCACCACCGGATGCTCGGTTTCGTACACCGTCGAGGTGAAGATACGACGGTAGCTTTCCTGCTGCTCTGGCGTGACATTCGGCTTCGCCGCCGCGTAGTCATATTCGTTGCTGTGCACCGCCCAAAGTTGATCGGCCAAGGCCTGCAACTCGGCGGAAAGATCCTCGTAGGCCGTCGCCGTGTTGGCCCAGACCGTGTCGCCGCCCGCCGCGGGCGCCACCACCGAACGCAGAATCGAAGCTTTCGGGTAGGCGTCGACAAAGGTCACATCGGTGTGCCAGGAATTGGCCCGGCGCTCACCATCGAGTTCCAAGAGAAAACGCGTACCTTCGCGGACCGGCACCGTGGGGTGCGCTATCGGCTCACCAAGCAAGTGCGCGAAGGCTTCCTGCCCTTGATCGTCAAGGTGATGCTGGGCGCGGAAAAAGATCACCTTGTGCGCCACCAGAGCGGCCTGGATAGCCTCGATCACGGCGGGCTCAAGATCAGCGCTCAATTGCACCCCGCGAATTTCGGCACCAATACGTCCGGCCACCGGGTGGATCTCCAGCGCATGGCTGATGGGTGCTACGGCGCGTGCGGCATTGCTCATGGTATGACCCTCATCTGGCTGCTCTAGAAAGGTGCCGATGAATCACTTGCGCTATCTATATACAAATAAGCTCTAACAGATATTCAAATGCTTCATTGACGGAATAAGAGCTTACATTTAAAACCTGAGCCTTCGTGGCGGCAAATACCTTCGCCGTATTTTTGGAATGCCGGGAAAGCATATGGATCTTCGCCAACTGCGTTACTTCATCGCCCTCACCGAACACCGCAGTTTTGTTCGCGCGGCAGACGCCATGGGCATCACTCAACCTGCCTTCAGCCGCAGCATCCAAGGCCTGGAGCAGGAATTCGGCTGTGTCCTGGTAGACCGCGGCAACAAGGACTTGCGCCCCACGCCAGAAGGCCAGGTGGTATTGCAGCACGCCTTGCGTCTGGTCCAGGGCGCGGCCCAGTTGAGTTGCGAAGTGCTGCAGATGACCAAGCTCGATGCTGGCGAGCTGCACTTCGGCTGCGGGCCGGCACCCGCCGTGCAGTTGGTGCCTCAAGCCCTGGCACAGTTTCTCCAGGCCCACCCCAAGGTGCGCACCCGCCTTGAGGTGGATAGCTGGGAGAAACTCAGCCGGGCGTTGAATCGTGAGGAGATCGAATTCTTCATCGCCGATATCCGCCAGTTCGAGGCTGACCCGAACTTCCATACACTGCCCTTGAGCCCGCGCCGCGGCCTGTTCTTCTGCCGCCCCGGGCATCCGTTGCTGGCCAAGGACAGCCTGTCGACCAACGACATGTTCGACTATCCGCTGGCCACCACACTGATTCCGCCGGGAGTGCGCAAGCTGCTGGCCAATCTCAGCGGCAAGACCGATTTCACCCCGCAGTTGCTGACCGAACACTTGCCGACCCTGGTAAGCCTGGTGCTCGACAGTGATGCCATCGGTATCGGTACCGAAGAAGCCTTTGCCAATGATATTCAGCAGGGGCGCCTGGTGCGTCTGCACTGGCGCAACCTGCCGGCCAATCTTGACAGCCTCAATGCCCGCTGCGGCATTGTCAGCCGCAGCGGTTATCGCCTGTCGCCCGCCGCGCGGGCGATGATCGATACCTTGATCAGCCTCGATCAGCAGCCAGCGCTACAGGTGCTGGCCGGGTAACCTGGGGGCCAGCCACTGGCTGACCTTGAACGGTTTGCGAATCAGGCGCTGTTCGGCGGCCAGGTCGACCGAGGCCTGGAGTTGGTCGAGGAAAGGCTGGTCCAGGCTCGGGCGGAAGGTGTATTCGAGTACTTCATCCTGCAAATCGCGCTCAAGGATCACGGGTGGGTAGCTGGCCAGTCCTGAAACCAGCTGGATATAGGCTTTCTTGTTGCTCTCATCACTGAGCCATTGCACCGCTTGTTGTTGCGCCTCAAGCAGGCGCTGGACCAGTTCGGGATGGGCATCGACAAAGGCGCCGGAGCCCACCAGCACCGCCTGGATACTGCCGGCGCCACCCAGGTCTTTGGTATTCAACGGTAGCTCGGCAAGCCCTCGAGCCTGCAGCGCGGTCAAGCCCGACAGGCCCCAGGTGGCGTCAATCTGCCGGGCAGCCAAGGCGGCGACCGAAGCATTGAAGTCGAGGTTGATGACCTTGAAGTCCTTCTCGCTCAGGCCCTGGCTCGCCAGCGCGGCATCGAAGGACAACTGGCTGGCGGTACCGCGGAAGATCGCCACGCGCTTGCCCTTGAGATCCTCCAAGGTCTTGATGCCACTGCCCGGTGCCACGCCCAGGTAGTGCTTGATACCGCGCCCGGTAGCGGCCAGCAGGCGGGTGTCGACGCCATTGGCCTTGCCGATGATTGCCGCCAGATCGCCCAGATAGGCGAAGTCGACCTGGCCGTTGGCGAAGGCTTCGTTGATGACCGGCCCCGCACCCTTGAAGTAGTTCCACTGAATCTTGATGCCGTCGGCGGCGAAGGCTTTTTCCAGCAATTGCTGATTGCGCAACACATCAGTGACCCCGCCGCCGGAATTTTGCGTACCGGCACTCAGGTCAGGTACGGCAATGCGGATTTCCCGGACCGGGGCGGCCTGGGCCAGCGGCGCTAGCCACCCCACCACAGCAGCCAGGGCGGGAGCGGCAAACAGACTGAAAACACGCTTGATCGACAGGTTCATGGCGGACGACTCCTTGTAGTGGTGCGGCCACGCTAACCAGAACTTCGACAAAAAAATAAATACTAATAAATTACATTTTAATAATTTTAAAGAATAAACAAGTGACAGCAGGCCTCCCCGCAGGCCATGCCTGCGGCACAAGAAAAATATGCTTCGAATGCATTGGATACGCGGCTATGGGCTTGCTTTAAATGCGCTCTCTTATCACCTATTCGAATTTATTTTTAAAAAAATATACCAGAAAGGAATATGAAAATAGCTAATCCACGGAGGTCCGCCTTGGCCCGAGCATCATTCCCCAGCCTGCCCCTGGCCACGCCGACAGGTCGTCGGCGAAATGTCGGAAAACCGTACCGGGCACACCTGCTGGCCTGGTACCTGCCAGCGGGATTGGCACTGCTGTGGTGGCTGGCCAGCCGCAATCAATGGATGAGCGAACAGATACTGCCAGCGCCCAGCCTGGTCTGGCACAGCGCGCAGGAGCTGGCTCACGGCGAGCTTTGGTCGCACCTGGCAATCAGCCTGCAACGCTTGCTGACAGGGTTGTTGGCCGGGGTCAGCAGCGGTGCCCTGCTCGGTGCCTGGCTGGGCTTCAGCCGTCGCGCCGAACGTCTGGTGCTGCCAACCTTCAATGCCCTGGCGCAGATCCCGACCCTGGCCTGGGTGCCGTTATTCATGGTGCTGTTCGGCATTGGCGAACTGCTCAAGCTGGTGGTGCTGGTCAAGGCGATCATCGTGCCGGTCACCCTGCACACCCTGGTTGGTGTGCGCGATGCGCAACCGCGTCTGCGCGAAGCGGCCGCCGTGCTCAAGCTGCCGCGCCGATTGCTGATCACCCGGTTGATCCTGCCCGCCGCCTTGCCCGCCTTTCTCGCCGGTGTTCGCCTGGCCCTGGCCACCGGCTGGTCGTCGTTGCTGGCAGTCGAACTGCTCGCCTCCAGTGAAGGCATCGGCTACCTGATGGTCTGGGCCCGGCAGTTGTTCATGCTCGATATCGTCTTTGTCTGCATCGGCGTTATCGGCCTGCTCGGTTTTGCCATGGACCGTGGCCTCGGCTGGCTGGATCGACGCCTGGTGCACTGGCCCCACCCGCCCGGCGCCGAGCTGCGGGGGCAACGTCTGCACGGCAGCGAACACCTGCAAGCCTTGCTGCTCCCCCTGGCGCTGCTGGTTATCTGGCAGTTGGCGAATCAGTTGCAGTGGATCGATGCCAACATCCTCGTAGCGCCCAGGCAAGTGTTGACCACCGCTTGGAACGGTGTGCTCGACGGTTCGCTGACCTCTGCCCTGGCGGTCAGTGTCGGTCGTGCGTTGGGTGGCTTGCTGCTCGGTGGCGGCCTGGGCTTTGTGCTGGGCCTGTGGCTGGGGTTATCGCGGCCCGCCGAACGTCTGTTGGGGCCTACTCTCGCCGGTCTGCGGCAGATCGCAATTTTCGCCTGGGTGCCACTGCTCACCGCCTGGTTCGGCCTCGGTGAGCTGGCCAAGTGGGTGTTCGTCGGCCTGGCAGCGTTCTTCCCCTTGTTCATTGCCACCCAGCGCAGCGTCGCCAACCGTTCTCCGCAGCTGGACGAAGCCGCCCGGGTGCTGCACCTGGACCTGCGCCAGCGCCTGTTGCGCCTGGTGTTGCCCGGCGCGGCAGCCGGGATCTTCGCCGGCCTGCGCGTGGGCCTGATCTATGCCTGGCTGGGCACCATCGGCGCCGAGTACTTCATGCCCTCCGGGGGCGGTATCGGCAGCCTGATGATCGGTGCCCAGCAACTGCTGCGCATGGACCTGATCATGGCCGGGATGCTCCTGGTCGGCCTCACCGGCGCGCTGTTGGGCGCCCTCGGACAACACATCGAATCGCGCGCCACGCGCTGGAGACGAGCATGAATGCCATTGCCCATCCGTTGGTCAGTTTCAATCAGGTCGGCAAACACTTCGCGGTGGCGGGGGGTGAGCTGGAGGCCATCCGCGACTTCAACCTGCAGATCGCCGACGGCGAGTTCGTCGCCATTGTCGGCGCCAGCGGATGCGGTAAATCGACCCTGCTGCGCCTGTTGATCGGACTCGACAACGACTACCAGGGCCAGATCCTGATCGACGGCCAGGCGCTGACCGGCATCGGCAGCGAACGCGGCATCGTGTTCCAGGAGCACCGCCTTTTCCCCTGGCTGACGGTGCGTGAAAACATCGCCCTGGGCCTGGTCAATCAACCCTTGCCTAGCAACCAGCGCGAGCAGCGGATCGCCGAATACATTGCCCTGGTCGGCCTGCAGGACTTCAGCCAGGCCTACCCGCACCAGCTCTCCGGCGGCATGGCTCAGCGCGTGGCGATTGCCCGTGGCCTGGTGGCCAGCCCACGGATCCTGCTGCTCGACGAACCCTTCGGGGCCCTCGATGCCCTGACCCGCCAGCAGATGCAAGAGGAACTGCTGGCAATCCGCGAACGCGCGCGCATCACCACCCTGCTGGTGACTCACGATGTCGAGGAAGCGCTGTTTCTCGCTGACCGGGTGGTGGTGCTGGAACCGCGCCCGGGGCGCATCAAGCGCATCAACAGCATCGACCTGCCGCACCCGCGCCAACGCGCCAGCTACGACTTCCATCGCCTGCGCGAGGCATTGCTGCACGAACTGACCGCCGACGACCGCTACCTGCCGGCCGCGCCCGCACAGATCCACAACCTGCCCCTTTCCTACCTTGCCTATTGAGAGCCAACCATGAGCCAACGCCCCAACTTTCTGGTCATCGTTGCCGATGACCTGGGATTCTCCGACCTCGGCGCCTTCGGCGGTGAAATCGCCACACCGAACCTGGATGCCCTGGCCAGCGCCGGCCTGCGCCTGACCGACTTCCACACCGCGCCGACCTGCTCGCCAACCCGTTCGATGTTGCTGACCGGCACCGACCACCACATCGCCGGCATCGGCACCATGGCCGAAGCCCTGACCCCGGAGCTGATCGGTAAACCCGGCTACGAGGGCTACCTCAACGACCGTGTGGTGGCGCTGCCGGAGCTGCTGCGCGAAGCCGGTTACCAGACCTTGATGAGCGGCAAGTGGCACCTGGGCCTGAAAGCTGAACTGGCGCCCCATGCCCGTGGCTTCGAACGCTCTTTCGCCCTGCTGCCCGGCGCGGCCAACCACTACGGTTTCGAGCCGACCTATGACGAGCAAACCCCGCGCCTGCTCAAGTCCACCCCGGCGCTGTATATCGAAGACCAGACCTTCGTCGAGCAATTGCCTGAAGGCTTTTACTCCTCCGACGCCTTTGGCGACAAACTGCTGCAGTACCTCAAGGAGCGCGACCAGAGCCGGCCGTTCTTCGCCTACCTGCCGTTCTCCGCACCGCACTGGCCGCTGCAGGCGCCGGCCGAAGTGGTCGCTCGCTACAAGGGGCGCTATGACGCCGGCCCGGAAATTTTGCGTCAGGAACGTCTGGAGAAGTTGCGCCAGCTAGGCCTGATCGCCACCGACACCCGTGCCCATCCGGTGGACAACCACTGGGACAGCCTGAGCGATGAGCAGCGCCAGCGTTCGGCGCGGTCCATGGAGGTCTACGCGGCGATGGTCGAGCGCATGGACTGGAACATCGGCCGGGTACTGGATTACCTGCGCAACCAGGGACAGCTGGACAACACCCTGGTGCTGTTCATGTCCGACAATGGTGCCGAAGGAGCGCTGCTTGAAGCCTTCCCCAAGTTCGGCCCGCACCTGGCGAGCTACCTGGATCAGCACTACGACAACAGCCTGGAAAACATCGGCCGGGCCAACTCCTACGTCTGGTATGGCCCACAGTGGGCGCAGGCAGCCACCGCGCCTTCACGGCTGTACAAGGCCTTTACCAGCGAAGGCGGCATTCGTGTGCCAGCATTGGTGCACTACCCGGCCCTGGCGCGCCAGCGACAGATCAGCCATCAGTTCAGCACGGTGATGGACATCACCCCGACCCTGCTCGACCTCGCCGGTGTGCGTCATCCCGGCACGCGCTGGCGCGGGCGCGATGTCGCGGCCCTGCGCGGCAAGTCGTGGCTGGGTTACCTGTCCGGCGAGACCGAACAGGTGCATGACGACAATACCGTCACTGGCTGGGAACTGTTCGGCCGCCGGGCGATTCGCCAGGGGCAGTGGAAGGCCGTGTACATCCCTGGGCCGGTGGGTCCGGCCACCTGGCAGTTGTATGACCTGGCCAGCGACCCGGGCGAAATCGATGACCTGGCCCAGGTGCAACCGGCCAAGCTCCAGGCACTGCTGGGCGAATGGCAGAAGTATGTCGAGGAAACCGGGGTGATCCTCAGCGAGTCGCCGTTCCAGCCGGACTAGCCAAGGCGTATAGACGGGCGGGATCGAGTATCTCGATTTCGCCATACCCCAGCCGCAGCGCCCCTTCCTGTTGCAACGACTTGAGGATCTGGTTGGTGGTCTGGCGCGACAGCGACAGCATCAACGCCAATTGCTCCTGGGACAGTTGCAACACGCGGCGGCTGCCGTCCATCTCGCCATAACCGGCGGCGATCTGCAGCAGCCGATGGGCGACCCGAGGCGCCGCTGCCAGCAGGCTCTGCTGTTCCAGGGCGACAAACACCCAGCGCAACTTCTGGCTCATCAGCAAGGCGAAGTCGCGCCAATGCTCAGGGTGTTGCGCCAGCAACGCCAACAGCGCGGCCTGAGGTATCCACAGCAGGCGCACCGCGCCTTCCGCCTGGGCATCATGGGTGCGCGGCTGGCCGTCGAACAGGCTGATTTCGCCGAACCAGTGCGGCGTTTCTACCAGCGTCAGCAACGCCTCCTTGCCTTCGCTACTGACCGCACCGACCCGCATGCTGCCTGACAGCACTGCGTACAAGCCGCAGGGCGCATCCCCGCGCTGGAACAGGTATTGCCCCGGCGCCAACTCGCGCAAGCGGGCCAACCTCGGCAGGCTATCCTGAAGGAACGGAGGCAGATGCTTGAACCAGTGGCCCTGGAGCAGGATTTGGTGCCAGGTGGGATCGCTGCTCATAACGCCTCGAAGGTCAACTCTGTCGGCTAGCCGACAGACAGCCAGAATGCCTGCAGGGCATGCTCACGTCACCCTACAGGAGGAACAATAATGAAAAGCCTGGTCGAACACCTCAGTCAATATGCGGCCTACCACCGTGACCCGCGCAATATCGCCACCCACTTCGTCGGCATTCCGATGATCGTGGTCGCCGTGACGGTGCTGCTGTCACGTCCGGGGCTGGATCTGGCCGGGATGTGGGGGTCGCCGGCCTTGTTGGTGGCACTGCTGACAGGCTGGTTCTACCTGCGCCTGGACGCGCAATTCGGACTGATCATGGCCCTGTTGCTTGGCCTGTGCCTATGGGCCGGTCAAGTGCTGGCGCTGCAAAGCACGATGGTCTGGTTGAGTGCGGGGCTGGGACTGTTCGTGCTTGGCTGGGTGATCCAGTTCGTCGGGCACCACTACGAAGGGCGCAAGCCGGCGTTTGTCGATGATCTGAGTGGGTTGATCGTCGGGCCGTTGTTCGTGGTGGCGGAGCTGGCGTTTCTGCTGGGGATGCGGCCGCAGTTGAAGCAGGCCATCGAACGCAATGCCGGGCCGGTGGCGATTCGTTGATCGACCTTTCGCGGGGCAAGCCCCGCGATTTGGCTCAACTTCTGGACTCAACCCCCAACTCATCCCACACCGACTCGGCCAGGTGGAAGGTCGCATTGGCCGCCGGAATGCCGCAGTAGATCGCGCTCTGCATCAGCACTTCCTTGATTTCCTCACGGGTCACGCCATTGCTGGCGGCAGCGCGCAGGTGCAACTTGAGCTCTTCGTTGCGGTTCATGCCGATCAGCATGGCGATGGTGACCAGGCTGCGGGTATGCCGTGGCAGGCCCGGGCGGGTCCAAATATCACCCCAGGCATGGCGGGTGATCATTTCCTGGAACTCGCTGTTAAACGCCGTCAGGTTGTTCAGGCTGCGGTCGACGTGGGCGTCGCCAAGCACCGCGCGACGCACCTTCAGACCTTCTTCGTAGCGTTGTTTTTCGTCCACCAATTGCTCCTCAGCGGGCCAGCAGAAAGTCGATCACCCGGCGGCTGAATGGCTCGCCGACTTCGACATTGGACAGGTGCGCGGCCTGGAACTCGGCGTACTCGGCGCCCTGCACATTTTCCTGAATGAACAGCCCGCCCGAAGGGGGAGTGACCGCGTCATGGCTGCCGGAAATCACCAGCAGCGGGGCCTTGATTTCGCCCAGTTGATCACGAAAATCGGCATCACGTACCGCCCCACAGTTGGCCGCATAGCCTTGCGGCGAGGTGGCGGCGAGCATGTCGGTGATGCGCTTGGCCTGGTCGGGGTTGGTCGAGGAATAGGCCGGGGTGAACCAACGCTCGATCGAAGCATCGCGCAGGCCGACCATCGCTGCCTGACCGTCACGCAACACCGTTTCGATACGCGGGTTCCAGGTGTCCGGCGAGCCGATCTTGGCGGCGGTGTTGCAGACGATCAGCCGGTTCAGCCGCTGGCCGGCATTGATCCCCAGCCACTGGCCGATCAGGCCCCCCATGGACAGGCCACAGAAATGCGCGCGCTCGATCTTCAAGGCATCAAGCAGCGCCAGCACGTCCTGGCCCAGTTGCTCGATACTGTAAGGACCCTCGGTTACCAGCGAGCCGCCATGGCCACGAGTGTCATAGCGCAGTACGCGAAAGTGCGCGGCAAAGGCCGGCACCTGGGTGTCCCACATGTGCAGGTCGGTGCCCAGGGAGTTGGACAGCACCAACACCGGCGCGCCTTCAGGGCCGTCGAGTTGATAATTGAGTGCGCCATCGGCGAGTTGTACCTGTGCCACTGCAGCCTCCTTCAAGCATTAAAACGGTGATGTTCGGCCAGCGCCCGCTCGACCCAGACACGGGCCTGACCGAGGTAATGGGCCGGATCGAGCAGACGATCGAGTTCGTCCGCCGAGAGTTCGGCGCGCACCTGCGGATCGTCGCCGAGCACGGCGCGCAGGTGGCGTTGTTCGGCTACTGCGCGCTGGCAGCAGGTTTCCAGTAAATGATGAGCGGTGTCACGACCCAGGCGCTGGGCCAGGACGATACTGACCGCTTCAGCCAGCACCAGGCCCTGGGTCAGGTCGAGGTTATGGCGCATACGCTCCGCATCGACCTGAAGGCCGTCGGCGATGATCTGCGCCTGGCGCAACGCTCCAGAGACCAGGCAGCAGATTTCCGGCAGGGTCTCCCACTCGGCATGCCACAGGCCCAGGCTACGCTCATGCTCCTGCGGCATGGCCGCAAAGAGTGTCGACAGCAGCCCCGGTACCCGCGTCGCTGCACCGATCAACACGGCTGCACCCACCGGGTTGCGTTTGTGCGGCATGGTCGACGAGCCACCTTTGCCCGGAGCTGCGGGCTCAAACACTTCCGCCGCTTCGGTCTGCATCAGCAGGCTGATGTCGCGACCGAGCTTGCCCAGGCTGCCGGCGATCAGGCCGAGCACCGAGGCGAACTCCACCAGACGGTCGCGCTGGGTGTGCCAGGGCTGTTCCGGCAGTTGCAGGTTCAACTGCGCCGCCAGGGCTTCGGCCACCGGCAGGGCCTGGTCACCCAGCGCTGCCAGAGTCCCGGAGGCGCCGCCGAACTGCAGGGTGAGCAAACGCGGCTTGAGTTCCTGCAGGCGCTGGCGGTGGCGGGTCAAGGCCCCCAGCCAGCCGGCGATCTTCATGCCCAGGGTAACGGGCGTTGCATGTTGCAGCCAGGTGCGTCCGGCCAACGGGGTTTGGGCATGCGTCTGCGCCTGGCGGGCCAGCGAATCGGCCAGCCGCGCCAGGTCAGTTTCGAGCAGCGCCAACGCTTCGCGCAACTGCAACACCAACCCGGTGTCCATCGCATCCTGGCTGGTGGCGCCCAGATGCACATGGCGCTCGGCCTCCGGCACAGCGCTGGCAATCACCTTGCCCAGCGCCTTGACCAGCGGAATCGCCGAGTTCCCGGCAACGGCGATGGCCTCGGCCAGGGCGCCGAAGTCATAACGTTCGGCATGACAGGCGGCCTCGATGGGCGCCACCGCGACCTGCGGGATCACCCCGACCGCCGCTTCGGCACGGGCCAGCGCGGCCTCGAAATCGAGCATGCCCTGGACCCGGCCACGGTCGGAAAAGATCTCGCGCATGGCCGGTGCAGTGAAATAGGCATCGAATAGCTGATTATCCGGTCGTTGATACATGAAAGGTCCTTCAACAAAGCGCGCCCGTTCGCATAGACATGGGAGTCTAGACCCGCCGAGTAACACCCATGTAGCACAGAACAATCACCCCGGGCCACCGGCCTTGCGTGGAGGCAGGCGGCCGGGGTCATTGATTCACACCCGCTCGATAGCCAGGGCCAGGCCCTGACCTACCCCGACGCACATAGTCGCCAGGCCCTTGCGGCCGCCGAATTTCTCCAGTTGATGCAAGGCGGTAAGGATCAGTCGCGCGCCACTCATGCCCAGTGGATGGCCCAGGGCGATAGCGCCGCCATTGGGATTGACCTGCGCAGCGTCGTCGGCCAGGCCCAGTTCGCGCAGCACGGCCAGGCCCTGGCTGGCGAAGGCTTCGTTGAGTTCGATAACATCGAAATCACTGACCGCCATCCCCAGGCGCTCGCTCAACTTGCGCACCGCCGGCACCGGACCAATGCCCATGACCCGCGGCGCCACGCCCGCGCTGGCCATGCCCAGGACCCGCGCGCGTGGCGTCAGGCCGTGTTTTTTCAGCGCTTCAGCCGAGGCCAGGATCAGTGCCGCGGCACCGTCGTTGACTCCCGAGGCATTGCCCGCAGTGACGGTTTTGTCCGGGCCGTTGACCGGTTTCAAATGCGCCAGGGCTTCAAGGGTGGTGTCGGCCCGAGGGTGCTCGTCCTGTTCGACGATGGTTTCGCCTTTTTTGTGGGTGATCCGCACGGGCACGATCTCTTCGGCGAAGAAGCCTGCCGCCTGGGCTGCAGCGGTACGTTGCTGGCTACGCAGGGCGAAGGCGTCCTGGTCGGCACGCGAGACCTGGTAATCGTCGGCGACATTGTCGGCGGTCTGCGGCATGGCATCGACGCCATACTGAGCCTTCATCAACGGGTTGATGAAGCGCCAGCCGATGGTGGTGTCTTCCAGTTTCATGTTGCGCGAATAGGCGTTGTCAGCCTTGCCCATCACGAACGGAGCACGGGACATCGACTCCACGCCACCGGCAATCGCCAATTCCATCTCGCCACTGGCGATGGCGCGAAAAGCAGTGCCGACAGCGTCCATGCCCGAGGCACAGAGACGGTTGAGGGTCACTCCCGGCACGCTGTCCGGCAACCCCGCCAACAGCAATGCCATGCGCGCGACGTTGCGGTTGTCTTCTCCGGCCTGGTTGGCGCAACCGAGGAACACTTCGTCCAGTTGATCCCATTGAACCTGCGGGTTGCGCTCGATCAGCGCCTTGATCGGCACTGCCGCCAGGTCATCGGCACGCACGCCTGCCAAGGCGCCACCGAAACGGCCAATGGGGGTACGAATGGCATCGCAGATAAATACGTCACGCATCAGGCTTCTCCTGGCGCTTGGCCGTGGGCGGCGGCAGTGCGCGCTTCCAGATCGCGCAAGGCGCTGAGCTCGGCTTCGCTCGGCTCGGCAGTGGTCTGCACGCTGTCGACAAAGCGAATGGCCCAGCCCGTGGCGGCAATGATCTGCTCGCGGGTCACGCCCGGGTGAATCGAGGTGACGACGAACTCGTGGGTGTCGGCTTCCGGTTCCATGATGCACAGGTCGGTGATGATCCCCACCGGCCCTTCGCCAGGCAGGCCCAGGCGCTTGCGCGAGTCACCGCCCTCGCCGTGGCCGACCGAGGTGATGAAGTCGAGCTTGTCGACAAAGGCGCGGTTCGATTGCTTGAGGATGATCAGCACCTGCTTGGCGGAACCGGCAATCTCCGGCGCGCCACCGGCGCCAGGCAGGCGCACTTTCGGTTGCTGGTAGTCACCGACCACCGTGGTGTTGATGTTGCCGAAGCGGTCAACCTGGGCGGCGCCAAGAAAGCCGACGTCAATACGCCCACCCTGCAGCCAGTAGCGGAAAATCTCGCCGGTCGGCACTACGGTGTCGGCGGTTTCCGCCAGCTCACCGTCACCGATGGACAGCGGCAGCACGCTTGGCTTGGCGCCGATCGGACCGGATTCATAAATCAACACCACGTCGGGCGAGGAGGTCAGGCGGGCCAGGTTGGCGGCCTTGGAGGGCAGGCCGATGCCGACGAAGCACACTGCACCATTGCGCAGACGACGGGCTGCGGCGACGGTCATCATTTCATTGGTGGAGTAGCTCATTGTGCAGCCTCCGCAGCGTTGGCCAGTTTTACCTTGAATTCATTGAAGTCGGCAGTGCCGCGAATGTACTCATCGATCCAGGCGCTAAAGGCTTCGCGACTGCGGGAAATCGGGTCCCAGGCCTGGTAGAAATGGTTGTCGCGTTCGTAGTAACCATGTGCATAGGACGGGTGTGCACCGCCCGGAACCAGGCAGACGGCCGACAGTGCCCAGGTGGGTAGCACACAGGCGTTCATTGGCGCCTTGAGGTCGTCGACGATTTCTTCGACGGTGACGATGCAACGCTTGGCCGCCAGGGCTGCTTCTTTCTGCACCCCAAGAATGCCCCAGAGCAGCACGTTGCCCTTGCGGTCGGCTTTCTGCGCGTGAATCACCGTCACATCCGGGCGGACCGAAGGCACGGCGGCGAGCACTTCTCCGGTGAACGGACAGGTCACGCTCTTGATCAGCGGATTGACCTTGGGCAGGTCGGAACCGGCGTAGGCGCGCAGCACCGCAAAGGGCAGGCCCGAGGCACCGGCAACATAGGCGTTGGCAAGGTCCGCGTGACTGTGCTCTTCGATCTCCATCGCCTGCGGCCATTGCTTTTCCACGGCATCGCGCAGACGGTGCAGCGATCCCACCCCCGGGTTACCGCCCCAGGAGAAAATCAGTTTACGCGCACAACCGGCACCGATCAGTTGATCGTAGATCAGGTCTGGGGTCATACGAACCAGGGTCAGCTGTTTCTTGCCCTGACGAATGATTTCATGCCCGGCGGCAGTCGGAATCAAGTGGGTGAAGCCTTCGAGGGCGACGCTGTCACCGTCGTGGACGAACTGCTTCACGGCGTCGTGGAGCGAGAGGATTTCAGCCATTGCAGACTCCTGGATGTGCTGAGTCGAGGTCGGTGTGCAAGGCGCCTTGGGTGGCGCCGGTAGGCCTTCAGATTAAGACGGGGCTGAGAGCGCTACAATCCGATAATCGACTAACTGTTCGATTATCGAACCGATTGTTGTTGTACTAAGGATGTGAAAGCATCGCGGGACAAGCCCGCGATGAGGCTATCAAGTCGCGTCTGCGTGGCTAACCATGCCTTTAATGATCACCGCCACCGAGGCAAGCCCGGCCGGAATCACCAGCGCCGTCAGCACCTGTTCGAAGTTCCAGCCCAGGCCCAACAGGGTGGCGCCCATCCAGGCGCCGAGAATGGCGCCGAAGCGGCCGATGCCGAGCATCCACGACACGCCGGTGGCGCGCCCTTGGGTCGGGTAGAAACGCGCCGCCAGCGAAGGCATGGCCGATTGCGCACCGTTGACGCACATGCCAGCAATCAGTACCAGGGTCGCCAGCAAGGTAATGTTGCCCAGACTCTGACCCACTGCGTAGGCAAACACCCCGGCCAACAGATAGAACGTGCCGATGACCTTGTGCGGGTTGTAACGGTCCATGGCCCAACCCACGGCGACAGCGCTGAGCACTCCGCCGAACTGGAACAAGGCACCAATGAACGCGGCCTGTTCCATACTCGCGCCACTGTCACGCATCAAAGTCGGCAACCAACTGGTCAGCAGGTAGACAATCACCAGACCCATGAAATAGGTCAGCCACAGCAGCAAGGTGCCGACGCTGTAAGTGCCAGAGAAAATCAGCGCAAAAACGTTGCGCGCCTTCACCGTCTTTTGCTCCGGAACACTGAAACTCGACGCCTGGCCGACAATGGCCGGCTCGATCGGCGCCAAGGTCTTGCGCACCTTATCGGTGCCGCGGTTGCGCACCACCAGGTAGCGTGCCGACTCCGGCAACCAGAGCACCAGCACCACCACCAACAGCAGCGGCAACACACCACCGATCAACAGCAAACTGTGCCAGCCGAACGCCGGGATCAGCTTGGCCGAAATAAATCCGCCCCCTGCCATACCCAGGTTGAAGCCACAGAACATGCTGGTGACCAGCAGCGACTTGTGCCGCTCAGGGGTGTATTCAGAGAGCAGCGTGGTGGCGTTGGGCATACCGGCGCCAAGGCCCAGGCCGGTCAGGAAGCGTAGCACCAGCAACTGGTCGACATTGGTGCTGTAGGCCGAGGCCAGGCTGAAGGCACCAAATACCACTACCGCGCCCACCAGTACCACCTTGCGTCCGAAGCGGTCAGCCAAAGGCCCTGAGCCCAGGGCCCCAAAGACCATGCCGATCAGGGCCGCGCTCATGACCGGGCCGAGGCTGGCGCGGTCGATCCCCCAGTCCTGGGACAGCGCCGGGGCAATAAAGCCCATGGCAGCGGTATCCAGGCCATCAAGAAAAACAATCAGGAAACACAGAATCACCACACGCCATTGATAGCGCGACAGCGGTTGTTCATTAATAAAGGACTGCACATCAAGGCAGTTCCCGACAGCAGCTTGCGGACTGTTCATTATTTTTATCCAGTAGGAGCGCGCGTATGTGCGGGGCGCGCATGGGCGACACAACCGATCAAGACAGATCGATTGGTGCGAAGGACATTAATAACAGGTCGAAAGCTGCGCAATTCGATAAACGCAACACTGTGCGTTTATCGAACAGGAACGTGCAGCATCAGGCAAACAGCTGGGTGCTCAAGTCACGACTGGCCGCCAGCATGATCGGCAGGAAACGTTGTTCAAGCTCGGTACGGCTGACCCGACCGGCATGGGTGCTGACGTTCAGGGCTGCCAGCACCTGGCCGGAAGCATCGTAGACCGGTACGGCAATCGAGCGCAGGCCCTGCTCGAGCTCCTGATCAACCACGCACCAACCCTGCTGGCGAACCTGTTGCAGGCATTCGAGCAGCGCCATCGGGTCGTGAAGGGTACGACTGGTCTTGGCCTGCAGGTCGGCGTGTTCCAGGTATTCATGAAGGGTCGCATCGTCCAACGCCGCCAGCAGGATCCGGCCCATGGAGGTGCAATAGGCTGGCAGCCGGCCACCTACCGAGAGGTCTACGGAAATCAAACGCTGCACTGTGGCCGAGCGGGCTATATAGAGGATGTCGTCGCCTTCAAGAGTGGCCATGTTGCAGGCCTCGTGCAACTGATCGCTCATGCGGTCCAGATACGGCTGGGCCGACACCGCCAAAGGCGTGGACGACAGGTAGGCATGGCCAAGCGTCAGGACCTTGGGCAACAGCGAATAGGTACGCCCGTCGGTAGTGGCATACCCCAGCTTGATCAAGGTATGCAGGCAACGGCGCACCGCGGCACGGGGAATTTCCGTACGGTGGCTGATCTGCGCGATGGTCAAGTGACGCTTGCGTTCCTGGAAGGCCTGGACCACCGCCAGGCCGCGGGCCAGCGAGGTCATGAAGTCGGGATCACCGGTGAAGGCCTGGATACGCCTGGCCGGTGAAGCGACGATGGGCGGTGCCAGCGACGCAAACGAACTGCGCACCTGATCGTTCAATCCGGGCCCTTTGGGCGATGTTTCTTCTGTCATGGTTCACCTCGACAACACGGTCACTGGGGCGATTATCGAACCAACGACCGATAATCGCAATTGACCGCTACCCTCAATTGCTTATACCTTTCCACTGCCACGATGTGGCTTCTTGGAGAGACTGGTCAGGTACCCGCCGTAGAAGTCCCAGGCACGGCCTTGCCCACGAAGCGAGGCCGTTTTTCCTCCCTCTTGCTTAGCCAGCAACAGCTGCCAACTGCCGGAGAACTTTTCGCTTCGAGTAACCTCTTAAGCGAAACGGCGAGCGAACTTTAACAAGCTCGTAACAAAAGCCAGTTTTTGTTGCCATTGCCGAAACAACAGAGTTGATACGGCGATGGAACTTGCTTGCTATAATCAAGTTCCGTACCCACTACCCAGTAGGCCTTTGTAGGATCCAATCCACACTTGCCTGAAGTCGTAGGGAGCGGGCCTGATGCAAGTGCCACAAGATTGAACACCCTGTTGTTCGTATCGCCTTGCCTATTCAGAACCTACTGTTGCTGCGACAGTAATTACGCTCTGGCAGCGTAGCCACGTACATGTTGCGTTTTTGCGCAGCCTCACGCGTTAACGCCAGAGTTTATTCACAACCAACAGGTAGCACTGTGACAAAAGACGAACTGCGCGCGGAACTTGAGCGCCAGGAACAACGTTACAAGGAAGTTTACGGCGGGGAAGTCACCACCTACGCCGCCCAGCCCGACCCGGAGCGCAAGCCCTGGCGCAAACGCGCAAGCATTCTTGACCAGGCCTTCGCCCAGGAACTGCAAAAGATCGAGAAAGAACTCAAGCCCGACGAGCCCTAGCCCTCGCTTCTGCTGCCTTGCCTATGGCAGTCGGATGACTGGTACTTGAGAAAAGTGTCGGGGGCTGATCGTTACAGCTCCCCGAGCAGCTCGTAACGGATTCTCACAAATTTCATACAGTCGTTTGAATTTTTAATGTGGAATACCCTTTGCTGTAAACCCTTATATTTTCTAGATTTTTACCGATTTTAGCCGACATTTACGCAATCATTACGGGCACACCCCAGCCCGGGAATGCGACTGAACGGCTGGGACCGGTCAGCGGCAGGTGCATCGATTAGCAGGGATTTCTGGCATAATCGCGCCCCCTTATGACCGGGTCAGAAAACCTTCATGATCGATTTATTCAGCGGACTTGATGCCTGGGTACTGGTGAGCCTACTACTCGCTTTGACCTTCGTACTCGCCTTCGAGTTCATCAATGGCTTTCATGACACCGCTAACGCGGTAGCTACAGTCATTTATACCAAAGCCATGCCCCCGCACCTGGCGGTGTTCTTCTCCGGGGTGTTCAACTTCCTTGGTGTGCTGCTCGGCGGTGTCGGGGTGGCCTATGCCATCGTGCACCTGTTGCCGGTAGAGCTGCTAATCAATGTGAACACCGGTCATGGATTGGCCATGGTCTTTTCCTTGCTGGCCGCCGCCATCGCCTGGAACCTGGGCACCTGGTACTTCGGTATTCCGGCTTCCAGCTCCCACACCCTGATTGGCTCGATCCTCGGCGTTGGGCTGGCCAACGCCCTGATCAGCGACATCCCACTGGGTGATGGGGTCAACTGGCAGAAAGCAATCGACATCGGCATGTCCCTGGTGCTCTCGCCCATGGCCGGCTTTGCCGTGGCAGCCCTGGTACTGCTCAGCCTGAAATGGTGGCGCCCGCTGTCGAAGATGCACAAGACGCCTGAACAGCGTCGCAAGCTCGACGATAAGAAGCACCCACCGTTCTGGAACCGCCTGGTGCTGGTGATTTCGGCCATGGCCGTGAGCTTCGTGCACGGTTCCAACGATGGCCAGAAAGGTATTGGCCTGATCATGCTGGTGTTGATTGGTATCGTTCCGGCAAAGTTCGTGCTCGACCTGAACAGCACCACCTATCAGATCGAGCGGACTCGCGACGCCACCCTGCACCTGAGCCAGTTCTATCAGCGCAATGAAGCGACCCTGGGTGAGTTCCTCGCCCTGGGCAAAGCCAAGAATGGCGACCTGCCAGAGCAGTTCAGCTGCAATCCGCAGCAGACCGAGCCGACCATCAATGCCTTGCTCGAGTCCCTCAAGGGCGTAACCGAGTACCGCTCGCTGACGCCGGAAAAACGCGTTGAAGTGCGTCGTTACCTGCTTTGCCTGGACGACACCGCCAAGAAGGTCGGCAAGCTGCCAAGCCTGCAGGCCCGCGAGAAGGCCGACCTGAACAAACTGCGCAAAGACCTGACCGCCACTACCGAGTACGCACCGTTCTGGGTGATCCTCGCGGTCGCCCTGGCCCTGGGCCTGGGCACCATGGTCGGCTGGAAGCGTGTGGTACTGACCATCGGTGAGAAAATCGGCAAGCAGGGCATGACCTACGCCCAAGGCATGTCGGCACAGATTACCGCAGCCTGCGCCATCGGCATGGCCAACATCTTCAGCCTGCCGGTATCGACCACCCACGTACTTTCCTCGGGCGTGGCCGGCACCATGGTTGCGAACAAGAGTGGCCTGCAAGGCGGCACCGTCAAGACCATCCTGCTGGCCTGGGTCCTGACCCTGCCGGCAACCGTGAGCCTGTCGGCCGGATTGTTCTGGTTAGCGACCAAGTTCATCGGTTGAACCAAGCAACAATGAAAAAGGCGCCTTCGCAGACTGTGTGAAAACACGCTGACAGGCCTTAAGCCAAACGCCCCGACTTGTTCGGGGCGTTTGTTTTTGTGCTGTAAAAGGCCTTTCAGCCCATCAGTTGCATCATTTTTCGGGCACCCAGGAC
>NZ_JBOICA010000049.1:0-36179 GCF_050739775.1 Pseudomonas sp. | reverse complement strand
GGGCTTTGCTTCGCAAAGCCCGGAAACTGGGGTATCAGCTTGTGGCAGCCTAAGAGACTTAAGAATCAGTGGCTTATATTTTGTTTGATGAGAGCGGGTTTGCCCCGCGATCAATCTCAAGGCAACTCGATCCGCTCGCTTTCCCCCGGCACCGTCGGCCAATCCCCAGCCGCCCAGCGCGCCCGAGCCTGCTCGATCAGCGCCGGATCACTGGCAACGAAGTTCCAGTTCATCCGCCGTGGCCCATCCAGTGGTGCGCCACCAAACAGTACCAGCTGGCTTTCGCTCTCGACATACAGGCTCATCTCTTCGCCTTCAGGCAACACCACCAAGCTGTGGGGTTCGACGGCCTCGTCGTTGAGGAATACTTCACCGTCCAGCACATACAGCGCACGTTCGGCATGCTCGTTGGGAATGCTCAGAGTGGTAGCAGCCTGCATCTGCACCAGGGCATAGAGCGTCGGCGAGAGCACCGGCACCGGTGATTCCAGGCAGAAGCCGCTACCGGCAATCAGGCGAATATTCACGCCGAGATTGTCGCTGACTGGCAGGCTGGCAGCCGGGTGATGGCTATAGTGGCTGTCGCCTTGTTCGACGTCCTTGGGCGAGGCCAGCCAGACTTGCAAGCCATGCAGTCGCGAACCCCTTGCCAGCAGATCGGCGGGGGTACGTTCGACATGGGCAACACCGCGGCCGGCGGTCATCCAGCTGACGTCTCCAGCCTTGACCCGTTGATCGGAGCCGAGGCTGTCCTTGTGCAGCAACTCGCCTTTGAACAGGTAGGTGAGGGTGGACAGGCCGATATGCGGGTGCTGGCGGATGTTCACGCCCTTGCCGGCGGTGTAGTCGGTTTCGAGCATGTGATCGAAGAACACGAACGGTCCGACACTGCGGCATTGTGCCGAAGGCAGGGGGCGCAGGATTGGTTGGCCCTCGACGGACTCGGC
This sequence comes from Pseudomonas sp., assembly GCF_050739775.1. Classification (GTDB taxonomy): domain Bacteria; phylum Pseudomonadota; class Gammaproteobacteria; order Pseudomonadales; family Pseudomonadaceae; genus Aquipseudomonas. The sequence continues at coordinate 35,232 of NZ_JBOICA010000049.1, read as the reverse complement.
GCGAGGGCGGATGATCAGGGGATTGCTCACGGTGGGCTCCAGGCCAGGGGCGATTGCCTTGAGCATAACCTGTTACGGGCAGCCGTTCCGTCATCAGATTGTCATGCCAGCGTCATAGCCTGCCGCCATCAATCCTGATGGAGTGCATCATGTTTTCCAGTCGTTTCAGCGCAGTGTGTGGTCTTTTGCTGGTTAGTGGCCTGGCCAGTGCCGAGGTCCGGGTAGAAGGGCCAGTCGAGTACGGCCTGTTCGAAACGCGTCACCAGAACTTCCAGCCCGGTGAACGGGTGCTGACCCAAAGCAACCAGACTATTCAGCACACCGACCAGATCCCGGCGCGCCTGGGCAGCAAGTTCGGTATGCGCTATCGCCTGGAAGGCAAGATGGCTGAAGACACGCCGCTGACCCTGCTGTACCTCACCCCGGGGGTGCGCACCCCCGATGGCAAGCGCCATGATAAATTCGAAGTGGTGCAGAAGCTGGTGCCCGGGGCTGCCCAGGATGTAATGGCCTACGAGTTCACCGAAAATCACGAAGTGGTGCCGGGCCAGTGGCATTTCATGGTCTTTCAGGGTGATCGTCTGCTTGCCGAGCAGCGTTTTACTGTGCGCTGAGGCTGTATGCGCTTGCCATCGTGATGAGCAGGCGTTTTGATATCATGTTTTCGTCTAACGCAATTCTTCCACGGCCCGATATCTTCTAGAAGCAAGGACAGCTGCATCGTTTTGCAGCGCTTTTGGAAGGAGCCGCAAGATGAGTTTGAGAAGCATCAATATCGCCCCCAGAGCGGGCTTGGGGTTCGGCCTGGTGGCCTTGCTGGTGTTTGCCTTGGGCGGCTTTGCTCTGATGCAGATGACCAGCATGCGCCAGCAGTCCGAACAGGTCGACAGCAACTGGCTGCCCAGCGTCATCGCGGTGGGGAAGATGACCCAGGACACCCTGCGCATTCGAGCCTTGACCCTGCGCCTGCTGATCAATCGTGACCCGCAGTCGCTGCAGCAGAACAAGGCGCGCATCGAGGACATCAAGGCCGGCCTGAGCAAGGCGCAGCAACAGTATCAGGCAGTGATTGTCCTGCCTGAAGAGCAGACATTGTTCGACCGCTACTTGAAGATTGAGCGGCAGTACCTGGGGTTGCAGGCCCAGGTGACCCAGTTTTCGGTGCAGGGCCAGGTCGATGCGGCGACTGCTCTGGTCAATGGCGAAATGAACCAGTTGGCCGACCAGATGACCGCCACGCTCAACGAACTGATTGCGCTCAATAACCACCACGCCAATAGCGCTACCGACCTGGCCGAGGCGGTGTACAACAACGCCCGGGTCTGGGTGATTGGCCTGTTGCTGGGCGCACTGGTGATGACGGTGATCCTGGCGCTGACCCTGACCCGCAGCATCGTCCGCCCCCTGGCCCAGTCGCTGCAGGTGGCCGAGGTGGTGGCCACTGGTGACCTGACCCCGCAGATTGCCGTACAGGGCAAGGACGAGCCAGCGCGGCTGTTGACGGCCCTCAAACAGATGCAGCAAAACCTGCGCGAGACCATTGGGCGAATTTCCGACTCGCCCAGCCAGTTGGCTTCGGCGTCCGAGGAACTCAGTGCGGTGACTGAAGATGCCACGCGCGGGCTGATGCAGCAGAGCCAGGAAATCGAGCAGGCGGCTACGGCGGTCAATCAGATGACGACGGCAGTGGAAGAAGTGGCGAGCAACGCGGTAGCCACCTCCGAAGCGTCTCGCGAGTCGGACCGGATTGCTCGCCAGGGCCGTGAACAGGTGCGTCTGACCGTAGCCTCGATCGAGTCGCTGGCGGCTGGCGTGACGTCCAATGCCGAGGAGGTAGGGCAGCTGGCGCAACAGGTGCAAGGCATTACCAAGGTGCTGGATGTGATCGGTGCCATTGCCGAGCAGACCAACCTGCTGGCCCTCAATGCTGCGATCGAAGCCGCCCGGGCAGGGGATGCCGGGCGCGGGTTTGCCGTAGTGGCCGATGAGGTGCGGGCGTTGGCGCATCGCACCCAGCAGTCGACCCGGGAAATCGAGCAGATGATCCATGGTATTCAGCAAGGTACTGATCGTGCCGTGGAGGGTATGCAGCAGAGCAACGACCGTGCCCGTAGCACCTTGGAAGGGGCTCACGCCGCAGGGGCGGCACTGGAGGAGATTGCGACAGCCATCAGTCTGATCAACGAGCGCAACCTGGTGATCGCCAGCGCCTCCGAGCAGCAGGCGCAGGTGGCGCGGGAGGTGGATCGCAACCTGACCAACATCCGCAACCTGGCGATGCAAACTTCGGCGGGGGCCAACCAGACCAATGCGGCGAGTCAGGCGTTGTCGCAGTTGGCGATTGACCTGAATGGGTTGGTTGGACGGTTTTCGGTTTGATATATAAACAAAAACGCCCCGACGAGTCGGGGCGTTTCAGCAAAATAAGGGAGCTAGCCCTTACTTGCCTTCCCAGCGCTTGAGCACCAGGGTGGCGTTGGTGCCGCCGAAACCGAAGCTGTTGCTCATCACGGTGTCGATCTTGGCGTTTTCACGGGTTTCACGCAGAACCGGCAGGTCAGCCACTTCCGGATCCAGCTCGTCGATGTTGGCGGAACCGGCAATGAAGTTGCCTTCCATCATCAGCATGCAGTAGATCGCTTCATGAACGCCGGCGGCGCCCAAGGAGTGACCGGACAGGCTCTTGGTCGAGCTGATGGCCGGGGCCTTGTCGCCGAACACTTCACGCACACCCTTCATTTCGGCAACGTCGCCAACCGGCGTCGAGGTGCCGTGGGTGTTCAGGTAGTCGATCGGGGTGTCGACGGTGGACAGCGCCTGCTGCATGCAGCGGATTGCGCCTTCGCCACTCGGGGCAACCATGTCGTAGCCATCGGAGGTCGCGCCGTAGCCGACGATCTCGGCGTAGATTTTCGCGCCACGGGCCAGAGCGTGCTCCAGCTCCTCGACCACGACCATGCCGCCACCACCGGCGATGACGAAACCGTCACGGTCGGCGTCGTAGGCGCGGGAGGCCTTTTCCGGGGTGTCGTTGCGCTTGCTGGACAGGGCGCCCATGGCGTCGAACAGGAACGACTGGCTCCAGTGCTCTTCTTCACCACCACCTGCGAAGACGATGTCCTGCTTGCCCATCTGGATCTGCTCCATCGCGCTGCCGATGCAGTGCGCACTGGTGGCGCAAGCCGAGGCGATGGAGTAGTTCAGGCCCTTGATCTTGAACGGGGTGGCCAGGCACGCCGAGACGGTGCTGCTCATGGTCCGGGTGACGCGGTACGGACCAACGCGCTTGACGCCTTTTTCGCGCAGGATGTCCAACGCTTCCATCTGGTTCAGGGTCGAAGCGCCGCCGCTGCCTGCGATCAGGCCGGTACGCGGGTTGGATACCTGTTCTTCGCTCAGGCCCGAATCCTTGATCGCGTCGGCCATCGCCAGGTAGGCGTAGGCAGCGGCGTGACCAACAAAACGGAAGACCTTGCGGTCAATCAGTTCTTCAAGGTTGAGGTCAATGGAGCCGGAAACCTGGCTACGCAGACCCATTTCGGCATATTCCGGGTTGAATCGGATGCCAGGGCGGCTTGCACGCAGGTTGGCGGAGACGGTCTCTTTGTCATTGCCCAGGCACGAAACGATGCCCAGACCAGTGATAACGACGCGGCGCATGCGGATAACCCTTAGAAGTTGTCAGTGGAGGTGAATACGCCGACCCGAAGGCCTTCGGCGGTGTAGATCTCGCGACCGTCGACACTGACCGAACCATCAGCGATGGCCATGTTCAGCTTGCCCTTCAGGACGCGCTTGATGTGAATGTTGTACGTGACTTTCTTGGCGGTTGGCAGAACCTGGCCAAAGAACTTGACCTCACCGGAGCCCAGGGCGCGACCGCGACCTGGCAGGCCTTGCCAGCCGAGGAAGAAGCCGACCAGCTGCCACATGGCATCAAGGCCCAGGCAGCCTGGCATTACCGGATCACCTTCGAAGTGGCAGGCGAAGAACCACAGGTCCGGGGTGATATCCAGCTCGGCGACCAATTCACCTTTGCCGTACTTGCCACCCTCGTCGCTGATATGGGTGATGCGATCCACCATCAGCATGTTCGGGGCGGGCAGTTGCGCGTTACCTGGGCCGAACAGCTCGCCGCGACTGCAGCGCAGCAGGTCTTCCCGAGTAAAGGCGTTTTGTTTGGTCATGCGAGCTCCTCAATAGTCCCCGTGCGGCAGGGGGCAAATCTTCCCGGCCGACCCAAAACACTTGTACTTGGGGCGGCAGCCTACACATAGACTATTGCGTTGTAGTGAAAGTCACAGCGCACGGGGCAAAGAAGTACACTTGTGCACTGAAATTTTATTTTCAGGCCTTTAAAGGGGCCTGTCCAGTGTCTAAGACTGCCGCAATTTCAGATTAATCGCCAGTCGCAGCTGACTGATCGGGCAGCCAACGCTGCAGAATCTGCTGCAGATCAGTACGTTTGAACGGCTTGGCCAGGTAATCGTTCATCCCCGCACTCAGGCAGCGCTCGCGATCACCCTGCAAGGCGTTGGCCGTGAGGGCGATGATCGGCATGGCGGCGGCCTGGGGCAGCTGACGGATGCGCCGGGTGGCTTCATAGCCATCGATGATCGGCAGCCGGCAGTCCATCAGCGTGGCGGCATAGTGCTGGCGGGCGACCTGAGACACCGCCTGGGCGCCGTCCACGGCAATGTGCACCTCGAATCCCAGGCTGCGCAGCATGGCTTCGATCACGGTCTGGTTTACCGGGTTGTCTTCCACCAGCAGGATCCGCCGGCCCTGGCCTTCTTCTTCACGCTCGCTGTTCTGGCTCGGTAGACACGGCGCTTGCTGCACCGGCAGGGCCAGAGGCATTTCCAGGGTAAAGGTCGAACCCTGGCCTTGACGACTTTCGCCGCGCAAGGTGCCGCCCATGCGTTCAGCCAGCGTGCGCGCAATCGACAGGCCCAGACCCGTGCCGCCGTAACGCCGGGAAATCGAGCTGTCGGCCTGCTGGAAGGCGATGAACATCGTTTCCAGGCGCTCGCTGTCGATACCGATGCCGGTGTCGTGCACCGCGCAGGCGAACCAGATCAACTGGCGGTCCAGCACCTGCCAGCGTGGCTCGATACGCACGCTGCCATGCTCGGTGAATTTCAGCGCATTGCCCACCAGGTTGAGCAGGATCTGGCGGATCCGCGTAGGGTCGCCGACCACTTGCAGTTGCTCCATGCCCGGCGCCAGCAACAGTTGCAGATTCAAGCCCCGCTGGGCGGCCAGGTGCTGGAAGGATTGCACGCAACTGCCGATCAGTTCGCCGAGGTTGAAGTTGATATGTTCCAGTTCCAGATTGGTGCGCTCGATCCGGGAGAAATCGAGAATGTCGTTGATGACCTTGAGCAGATGGCCGGTCGATTCAGTGGCCACGGCGGTGTATTCGACCTGCTCCTCGCTCAACGTCGTGGTTTCCAGTAACTGCAACATGCCCAATACACCGTTCATGGGCGTGCGCAGCTCATGGCTCATCATGGCCAGGAAGTCGGATTTGGCCCTGTTCGCCTGTTCAGCTTCCTCGCGGGCCTGGATCAGTTGCGACATAGCCTGTTGTTGTTCATGACTGGCCTGAGCCAAGGCGCGGGCCAGGTTGTTGATGTGGCGGGCCAGATGGCCGAGTTCACTGTCGTCGACCACGGGCAAGGGGGCATTGAAGTCGCCTTGCTGGATGGCTTTGACCGCATGGCCCATATCGCTGATCGGTTTGGCCAGGCTCAGGGCCAGACGGCGGGCCAATAGAAAGGTGAAGAGTAGGGCGAACAGGGCGAGGATCCCTGCCTTGATCACGATTTCCTTTTGCCGCTCGCTGAAAGCGTCATTGGACATGCCAACGATGACCCTGCCCAAGTAGTCATCACCGACGCTCTTCAAGGGTTGCTTGCCACTGTGCAGGAAGTCGTTATCCAGGCGGATCTGTTGCAGGCGGATTGGGGCCTGGAAGACCTCGACCTGTTGCGCGCGATTGTCGTGCTCATCGGGTTGTTCGACGTACACCAGGATATGGTTGCTGCTGTCCTGTACCTCAAGAAAGCGCACGTGGGGAATGCTCAAGGTGGCGCGCATCAGGCTTTCGAGCACTTCGTCGTTACCGGCGATCACGCCGTACTCCGACGCTGGCGCCAACTGGTTGGCGATCAACTGGCCAGTGTGGTTGAGCTCCTGGCGCAGGTCCTGGATCCGCACGAAGGTAAAGAAGCTGATCAGCAGCAGTGTCAGCAACAGCGCCGGACCCAAGCTGATGATCTGCGTGCGGGTATGAATGTCCCAGCTCAGACGACGCCTCATGGTCTGCGTTCTCCTTCGCTCAGCGCCAGGGCGGCGCTTTCGGGATCGATGGATTCAATGCCCAGGGCGCGGGCGACCTGCTGGTTGCCGACGACACTGAAATGTTCGGGGTAAAGGCTGCGCGGCCACCTGCCTGGCGGTTGATCGAGCAAGCGGTCGAGTATCACCAGCCAGTGGTCCTGGTTGCTCAGGGTACTGGCCAGGGCGCCGGCGCGGACAAAGCCGGCGTTGGGACCGATCAATGCCATCTGCCGTGCGTAGCTGCTGAGCAGCAGGTTTTTCGCAGTCTTGGAGTTGTACAGCTGGGGATCGTCGATGCCCAGCAATACATCGCTGTTTTGCAGCAGGTTTTGCAGCGGACGACTGTCGCGTAGGTCCGGCCAGTCTTGGGCGATAATTTCAAGGCCCATGGGCTTCGCTGCACGGCGTAGTTCTTCGAGGAGGAAATGGCTGTGCTCGGCGTAGAGCACGCCGATACGTCGGGCTTCAGGCAGCAGGTAGCGGGTCAAACGTAGCTGACGGTCCAGGGGTGGATCGCTCCACAACAGGCTCAGGTAGGCCGGGCGCAGATTGCCTAAGCGCTTTTCGGCCTGGACTCGACTCACCCGCAAGGCCAGCGCCGGTGGTCCTGCTGTTTCACTTAAGCGCCATTCCAGGCTGGTGCTGTCGAGCAGGATCAGGCGGGTGGCGGGATTCAGCCGGGATGGGCGGGCAAGCTCGGTCACCGGTACGAAGCGAACCTTGTCGGCGGGGCGGCGTTCACGCAGGGCCTGGACGAATTGCTCGACACCGGGACTGTCCAGGCTGGCGGTGAGCAGGATTTCGCTGGCCGACAGCGCGGCCAATGGCCACAGGCAGGCCAGTAGCAGCCAGCACCGCAACTTACGCATCAGAACTCCAGCTCCGCACTGAAGTACAGGACATGGCGATTGTCATAGCGGTTGTCTGCGTAGGTGGTGGGCTCGTCGTCCAGGCGCTGCTGCAGGATGCCCGCCAATTCGAGCTGCGTGCGATTCCAGTGCAGTCGCTTGGCCACGCGCAGGTCGAGGCGCTCGAACCGGTACTGGTTGAGTTCATCGTCACCATAGTAGAACAGGGCACTGGACCAACCTTGCCCCCAGTCGCGCAACCAGCCGGCCGAGCCACTGTTGTGCGCGCTCAGGCGGCGATCCGCAGGGTTACTTGCCCAGGCATCGACGTGGGCGTAGGTCAGGCGCAGGCGATCGGTGGGGCTCAGGCGCCAGTCCAGCTGCGCTTCACTGCCGCTGAAGCGAGCGTTGTTGCTGTTGCTGGCGATGTACTGGTTGTTGCGCAGCGGCTCGCTGATCATGCCGGTGATTTCGTCGTAGAACAGCTTGAGGTCAACGCTGAGGTCGGCGTCGGCGAAGTAACCGTTATAGCCCAGTTCCCGCGAACGCATCCGCTCCTGTTCCAGATCGCCCGGTCCACGGGTCTTGACGAAATACTGGGCGCTGCGCTGGCCGAAGGCTCCCGGGGTCAGGTTGTTAACCCGATAACTCCAGTTGACATTGTTCTCGAACATATCCGGTGAGCGCACGGCTTCGGAGTACACCGCGCGCAAACCGTGGCGTGGGGTGATCAGGTAGTTCAGCGCCAGGCGCGGTGTCAGCGAACTGCCGGAACGCCTGGCATCTTCGTACATCGCCCCGCCCTGGATAATCCAGTGGTCATCGGCGCGCCACTCCAGGTGGCCGAACAGGCGCCAGGTACTGTCGTCCAGGCTGCCATTGAAGAAGGTCTGCGAGTCGGCGCGGTCATAACGGTAATTGGCGCCGCTGACCAGGCGCAGGCTGTCGGTCAGACTCAGGGTGTCCTGCAGTTCCAGGTCGTAGCGCGTTTCCCGGGTGCTCTGGTCGATATCACCGCAAACCTGGTTGGAGCCGCCGTTGCGCCATTGTTGTTGGACCTCGCGGCCCAGGGCCTGCTCTTGGGCACTGCCGGTGGGCAGTGGCGTGCGAATATTGCGTGCCACTTGTTCGGCGTAATTCGGGTTGAGCTGCCACAGGCGGGTCAGCGCCGGGCTGAACGACAGTGCCGCATCACAGGCGCGCCAGACTTGCAGGCGGTCCCAGTGCTGGGCCGAGCCTTGCAGGTAAAGGCTGTGCTCGGGGCTTAAATCGAGGTTCCAGCGCACCGAGCCGGCATAGTCCTTGGCGTTGACATCGGAATTGTCGCCACTGGCGGTGACGCCGTAGAACACCGGTTTGTAGGTGTAGGGGCGCTGGTTACTGCCTTCTTTAGCGGCAAACTGCCAGTCCAGGCTCTGGTTATTCGCCAGGGTATGGCTGACGCTCAGGTTCAAGCGGTTGAGCCGGCGGCTGTCGCGATAATCCTGGCCGTTGCCGGTTTCATCAAAGCCGTCATCCTGCATGCCGGAGAGTGACAGGCGCAGGTCGCCACCGTCCCAACCGCTACCCTGACTGGCATACCAGTCATTGATGCCGCGTTGGCCACGGGTAACTTTGAGCCGCGTACCCTGGCTGTCGGCCGGTTTGCGGGTGAGGATGTTGACCACCGCCATCAGTGCATTGGCGCCATAACTGACGGTATTGGGACCGCGAAAGACTTCGATGCGCTCGATATCCTCCATGGCCAGCGGAATGTCGCTCCAGTCCACCGTGGCCAGTCCCGCACGGTACACCGAGCGGCCATCGATCAACACCTGCATGCGCCGGGCATCGTTGACGTTGCTGCCGTGGTAGTTGACCGTGGGCTGGTTGCCGGCGCCGTAGCCGATCATCATCCCCGGCACCAGGCGTAGCAACTCGGGAATGTCGCGGGCGCCGCTGGCACGGATCAACGCGCTGTCGAGTACAGTCATGCTGCCAGGCACGGCGGCTGGTGACTGTTTGAGCCGGGTGGCAGTGAGGACCTGGGGCAGGACCTGGTTGTCGACGAACAAATCGTCAGCCAGCGCCGGGCCGCCCAAAAAGGCAGTCAACAGCAGAAGAGGGCGCGAAGCAGGGGGGCCAAATGACACGGTGCGGCCTTGGTGTCGAGTTCAAGCCGGGCATGTTAACCGAGTGGCCAGCATTTTTCAGTGCTGCGCAGGGCAATGCCGAGGTCAATTCGGTGATCTGGCGCTGGCTCTGGCACTGGCGCTCCGTATAATGCGGGAGTCGCCACTTTAATTGGTTTTAACGGATCGGATATGACTGAACAGCAGCCTGTTGCAGTTCTGGGAGGCGGGAGTTTTGGCACCGCCGTGGCGAATCTGCTGGCGGAAAACGGCATCGGCGTACGGCAATGGATGCGCGACCCCGAGCAGGCCGAGGCGATGCGCAACAACCGGGAAAACCCGCGTTACCTCAAAGGGGTGAAAATCCACCCGGGCGTTGAACCGGTCAATGACCTGCTGGCGACCCTCCAGGACTGCGAGCTGATTTTCGTCGCTCTGCCCTCCAGCGCCCTGCGCAGTGTGTTGGCGCCTCATGCGCAACTGCTGGGTGGCAAGATGCTGGTCAGCCTGACCAAGGGCATCGAGGCGCAAAGCTTCAAGTTGATGAGCCAGATCCTCGAAGAGATCGCCCCCCTGGCGCGCATCGGTGTGCTTTCGGGGCCGAACCTGGCCCGGGAAGTGGCTGAGCACGCGCTGACCGCCACTGTGGTTGCCAGCGAAGACGAAGCGCTCTGTCAGCGTGTGCAGGCAGTGCTGCACGGGCGTACCTTCCGCGTTTATGCCAGCAGCGACCGTTTCGGTGTCGAGCTGGGTGGGGCGCTGAAGAACGTCTACGCGATCATTGCCGGCATGGCGGTGGCCTTGGGGATGGGCGAGAACACCAAGAGCATGCTGATCACCCGAGCATTGGCGGAGATGACCCGTTTTGCCGTGAGCCAGGGCGCCAACCCGATGACTTTTCTCGGCCTGGCCGGAGTCGGCGACCTGATCGTTACCTGTTCCTCGCCCAAGAGCCGCAATTACCAGGTCGGTCACGCCCTGGGCCAAGGGTTGAGCCTGGAAGAGGCGGTCAGCCGCCTGGGCGAGGTGGCCGAAGGCGTCAATACCCTCAAGGTGCTCAAGGTCAAGGCCCAGGAAGTACAGGTCTACATGCCGCTGGTAGCGGGTTTGCATGCCATTCTTTTCGAAGGACGGACCTTGAACCAGGTGATCGAGCTGCTGATGCGCGCCGAGCCGAAAACCGATGTCGATTTCATCTCCACCAGCGGTTTCAACTGAGTACAGGAGCAAGACATGAGCGAATCCCCGAACCAGGCCCAACGCGAGTCGATCATCCTGCGCGTATTGTGGATGCTGGTATTCCTGGTGATCTGGCAACTGGCCGAATTGTTGCTTGGCGGCCTAGTGCTGGTGCAGCTGATCTACCGTTTGATCTACGGCGCGCCGAGTGCCAGTTTGATGAATTTCGGCGACAGCCTCAGCCAGTTCCTGGCCCAGATTGGTCGCTTTGGCAGTTTCCACAGCGACCAGAAACCCTGGCCGTTCGCCGACTGGCCAGCGCCTCGCACCCCGGAAGGTGAAACCGCCCATAGCGTACCGCCAGCGCCGCATCCGGTACGTGACGAGGAGCCCAAGCTGTGAAGCTCTGGGTGTTGCGTCATGGCGAAGCCGAACCTCGGGCCAATACCGATGCCGAGCGGCGGTTGACCGCCCATGGTCGCGAGCAGGTGCTGCGCAGTGCCGCAGCGCTGCTCGGTCAACCGTTGCAGGCGATTATCGCCAGCCCTTATGCGCGTGCCCAGCAAACCGCTGGGCTGGTGCACGGGGCGTTAGGGTTTGATAAACCGGTGCAGACAGTCACCTGGCTGACCCCGGGCACTGACCCTCAGGAGGTCATCGCCGAGCTGGACAAGCTGGGCCTGGAGCAGGTGCTGCTGGTCAGTCATCAGCCGCTGGTGAGTTGTCTGGTCGGAATGCTGGAACAAGGGCAGCGGCAGGGGCCGGCAATGTCTACAGCGAGCTTGGCCGAACTTGAAGGTGACTGGCCGCTGGCAGGGCTGATGACCTTGCGCGGGATTTTCCATCCCTGAAATTCTGGCGCCTCTGCGCAACGGGTCACTGATCGACCCGAGGTTACTTTCAGTTGTCGATTCCGGCCGGTTTTGGCGAGTAATGACCTGATTGCCCTCGGCGATGGCTTTTCCGGACATTGCCGGTTGCGAGCCGCTTGCCGACAATGGGTCATCACTCTCCTTCGGACAGGCGGCCATGTCGCAGCAGATCTTCTTCGCCCATGCCAACGGCTTTCCTTCGGCGACCTATGGCAAGCTCTTTGCCGCGCTTGCACCTGACTACCAGGTGTTTCACTTGCCGCAACATGCCCATGACCCGCGTTTTCCGGTCGATGACAACTGGCAGAATCTGGTCGATGAGCTGATTCATCACCTGCAACAACAGCCAGATCCGGTCTGGGGAGTGGGGCACTCACTTGGCGGTGTGTTGCACCTGCATGCGGCTCTGCGCTGTCCCCAGTACTACCGTGGCGTGGTCATGCTCGACTCGCCTGTGCTGACCAGGGTCGAGCAGTGGTTGATTCAGGCCGCCAAGCGCATGGGCTTCATCGACCGCATCACCCCGGCAGGACGTACCCTGGGACGTCGCGAGGCGTTCACCGACCGTGACAGTGCCCGGGCCTATTTCGCCGACAAATCCCTGTTCCGCGATTTCGATCCGGAGTGTCTCGACGCGTACCTGGAGCACGGCCTGCAAGCGAGCGATGAAGGCTTGCGCCTGAGCTTCGATCCGGCCACGGAAATCAGCATCTACCGCAGTCTGCCGCACACCCGGCCGGCGCCGGCCAAGCGCCTTGAGCTGCCGCTGGCCATGGTGCGTGGCAGCACCAGCCGGGTGGTCAGGCGCCATCATGCCCTGGCCGTACGCAGTCTGCCCCTGGGCGAGTACCACAGCCTGCCAGGTGGTCACATGTTCCCGCTGGAGCGGCCCGCGGATACCGCGAGCTTGATCAAGGGCTTGTTCGATCGCTGGCAGCAGGTGCCGGTATGAGCGCGGACATGGAAGAAATCCGTCTGAGCCTGGGACATATCGAGCTGGCCGCGCATCTGTTCGGCCCTGCCGACGGCTTGCCGGTGATTGCTTTGCACGGCTGGCTGGACAATGCCAACAGTTTCGTCCGGCTGGCGCCGAAGTTGCCGGGGCTGCGGATCCTGGCCCTGGACCTTGCCGGCCATGGTCACTCCGAACACCGACCGGCCGGCGCCGGGTATGCCCTGTGGGACTACGCCCATGATGTGCTGCGGGTCGCTGAGCAAATGGGCTGGGAGCGCTTTGCCCTACTGGGTCACTCGCTGGGGGCGATCATCTCCGTGGTGCTGGCCGGTTCGCTGCCTGAGCGAATCAGTCACCTGGCGCTGATCGACGGCGTGATCCCGCCCACCAGTGGCCCCCAGGATGCCGCCGAGCGCATGGGCATGGCGTTACAGGCGCAACTGCGCCTGGACAGTAAGCGCAAAGCCGTGCACCCAACCCTTGATCAAGCGGTCGAGGCGCGGATGAAGGGCTTGGTCGCGGTCAGCCGCGAAGCCGCCGAGCTGCTCGCCCAGCGCGGGCTGATGCCGGTACCGGGTGGCTACACCTGGCGCAGCGACAGCCGCCTGACCCTACCGTCAGCCACCCGTTTGAGCGAAGCCCAGGCGTTGAGTTTCGTCCAGCGCATTACCTGCCCGACCAAGCTGGTGGTCGCCGCCGAGGGCATGCTGGCCCGTCACACCGAGCTGCTTGAACAGCTACCCTTTACCCGCCAGTTGTTGCCCGGTGGCCATCACTTGCACGTGAATGACGAGATTGGCGCAACCCTTGTTGCAGACTGTTTCAATCACTTCTTTGGCATTTCTTGACTTGCGGCGGGCAACTGTCGAGGCTTGGCGGGTTGAACAGGGAGACAACCATGAACGAGCAAGACAACGCCACATCCTTTGACCACCTTGGCGCCCCATGCAGCGTGGCGCGCCTATGAATCTCAAGTATTGCATCCGGGCTGCGCTTGCCGGGCTGGGCATACTCGTCAGCGCGCCATCGCTGGCCGAAGGGCTGCCGATGCCGGTCGATGGCAAAGTAGTCGATGAGCGTCCGGCGCAGGTGCAGGAACGTGTCTACCCGTTGGGTGGCCTGCGCAAGATCAGCAACCAGTTGCGTATGGAAGGCAAGATCGAAAGCCGCGGCCAGGTCAGCTCCGTCACCTATGAGCTACCGCGCGAGCGCACTGCCAATGAGGCCTTCACTGCCGCGCGCGAAGCCTTGCAGAAGGACGGTGGCTACCCGTTGTTCTGGTGCCAGGCACGCGATTGCGGTGAAAACAGCCTGTGGGCCAATGAAGTGTTCAAGAACCGGCAGCTGTCTGGCTCGGACGAACAGCAGGCGTTCATTCTATTGCGCCGTTCCGCCGAGCAGAACAACACCTTGGTCGCGCTGTACAGCATTACTCGCGGCAACAAGCGTGCTTACCTGCATGTCGAGCAGTTTGCCGCCGAGGCGCCTCTGGGGGAACTGCTGCCAACGCCGGCCACGGTGCTGCGCGAACTGCTCGACACCGGCAAGCTCGACTACCCTGACCTGAAGGGTGAGCCGCCCCAGGACTGGGTAACCTTGATCGGACGTAGCTTGAATAACAACAGCACCTTGCGCGTGAGTCTCAGTGGCACCCAGGCCGCGGCCTGGCGTGAGCAACTGGTCAAGGCCGGGGTGCTTGCGGCCCGGCTTGAAGTGGGCGATGCCAAGACCAATGGTTTCCACGTCGAACTGATACGTTGATCGAGACGCATGATGCCCAACAATGATCGCCTGCTGGTACAAATTATCCTGCTGGCCCTGCTCGGGGCTGGCCTTTGGGTGATGGCCCCGTTTATGTCGGCGCTGCTCTGGGGGGCGATCCTGGCCTATGCCAGCTGGCCGCTGATGCGCCTGTTGACCCGTTTGCTGGGCGGTCGCGAAACCCTCGCCGCAGGCCTGTTGACTACCCTGTGGATACTGCTGGTGGCCTTGCCTCTGGTCTGGCTGGGCTTCAACCTGGCCGATCACATTCGCGATGCCACCGCGTTCGTGCGTGACGTCCAGGTCGACGGTCTACCGGATGCGCCGGGCTGGCTGGAGGGTGTACCGCTGGTAGGCGAACGACTGGTGCGCATGTGGAATACGCTCGATCAGCAGGGCGCCGCCCTGTTGAGCACGATCAAGCCCTATCTGGGCCAGGTCGGCAACTGGTTGCTGGCGCGCAGTGCGCAGATTGGCAGCGGAATGCTTGAGCTGACCCTGAGCCTGGTGTTCGTGTTCTTTTTCTACCGCGATGGTCCACGCCTGTCGGCGTTTGTCCTGCGCTTGCTGGATCGGCTGATCGGCGAGCGCGCCGAGTATTACCTGGGGCTGGTCGCTGGCACCGTGCAGCGGGTGGTCAATGGTGTGATCGGAACCGCGGCGGCTCAGGCAGTGCTGGCGTTGATCGGTTTCCTGATTGCAGGTGTGCCGGGGGCGCTGGTACTGGGTATCGTCACCTTCATGCTCAGCCTGATCCCCATGGGTCCGCCGCTGGTCTGGATTCCGGCCACGGCCTGGCTGGCCTGGCAGGGCGAGTACGGCATGGCGGTATTTCTCGGGATCTGGGGCACGTTCATCATCAGCGGCGTCGACAACGTGCTCAAGCCCTACCTGATCAGTCGGGGTGGCAACCTGCCGTTGGTGATTGTCTTGCTGGGGGTGTTTGGCGGCTTGCTGGCTTTCGGTTTCATTGGCCTGTTCATCGGCCCGACCCTGTTGGCCGTTGCCTATAGCCTGTTGCTGGATTGGTCACGCAGCGAGCCGGTGGCACCGCCGCGTACCTGATTTGCGTTGCTCAGAGTTGAAGGGCGGTGTTCTTGACCACCGCCAGCTCCGGGTGGGCCACCAGCTTGTCGATGTGCAGCTCGTCGTTGTCCATCCAGCTCTCGGTCAGCACCCGGTAGTGCTCCATGTCGCGGCAGCGCATGCGCAGGCTGTAGTCGAAATGGCCGCTGATCAACTGACAGTCGAACACCTGTGGGCAGGCGCGCACGCAGGCTTCGAACGCCTTTTGCGCCGCGCGCCCGCTTTGATTGGACAAGGCCACCAGCACCAGCAGTGACAGCCCTGGCGAGACCATCTGTACATTGATTATTGCGCCATAGCCGCGAATCACCCCGCGCCGTTCCAGCTTGCGTACCCGTTCCAGGCAAGGGCGCGGGGTGAGGTGCACCAGCGATGAGAGCTTTTCGTAGGTGATGCGCCCGTTATGGCGCAGCACGTCGATGATCGCTTCGTCGATCCGGTCCAGGGGCGGCGTGCTTTGTGGGCTGTTGACCTTGGTATCCATGCAGGTTCGGCTTCACTTCAAACGGTTGGAAAGAAATTGCTGCAGGCGCTCGCTCTGCGGCTGGTCAAGCATCTCGGCGCTTCCTTGTTCCTCGACCCGGCCCTGATGCAGAAACAGCACCTGGCTCGACACCTGACGGGCAAAGCCCATCTCGTGGGTGACCATGAGCATGGTACGACCTTCCTCGGCCAGCGTCTGTATGACTTTGAGCACTTCCCCCACCAGCTCCGGGTCCAGGGCCGAAGTCGGTTCGTCGAAGAGGATGATCTCCGGCTCCATGGCCAGGGCCCGGGCAATCGCCACCCGCTGCTGCTGGCCGCCGGAGAGGAACGCCGGGTACTGGCCGGCGGCGCGGGCTGGCAGGCCGACCTTGTCCAGGTACTTGCGCGCCCGGGCTTCGGCTTCCTGGCTGCTGACCCCGAGCACCCGCCGCGGCGCCATGCAGATGTTTTCCAGCACGGTCATGTGGCTCCACAGGTTGAAGTGCTGGAACACCATGGCCAGGCGCGTGCGCAGGTTCTGCAGTTGCGCTGGGTGCGGGGCGCGGCTGCCGGCCCGGCCCTGGCGCATCTCGATGCTCTGGTTGTCGAGGGTGATGACCCCGGCATCAGGCTGCTCGAGGAAGTTGATGCAGCGCAGCATGGTGCTCTTGCCCGAGCCGCTGGCGCCGATCAGGCTGATCACGTCGCCTTTGCGCGCCTGCAGCGAGACGCCTTTGAGCACCTGGTGCTCGCCGTAGCTTTTGTGCAGGTCCTGGACACTCAGTTTGACCGTGGCATCTGTGCCAACAGCGGCAATGCGTGGGCTCGGACGGCTGCTGTGCGGTTGCTCGGCGGTCGACAAGGCGTGTGCGGTAATAGTCATGAGTTAGCCTCGGGCAGGAACAAGAAAACCCATCCAGCGTCGCTCGGCCAGGCGAAACAGCCCGACCAGCGCGAAGGACAGCAACATGTACAGCAGGGCCGCGGTGCCGAAGGCCTGGAAGGTCAGGAAGGTGGCGGCGTTGGCATCGCGGGCGACCTTGAGGATGTCGGCGATGGTGGCGGTGAAGGCCAGCGAGGTGGCGTGCAGCATCAGGATCAGTTCGTTGCTGTAGGCCGGCAGCGAACGACGCAGGGCCGCCGGCAAGAGCACGAACAGGTTCAGTTTCCAGCCGTGCAGGCCATAGGCCTGGGCCGCTTCGATCTCGCCATGGGGAATGTTGCGAATGGCCCCGGCGAAAATTTCCACGGTGTAGGCGCAGGTGTTGAGCACGAACGCCAGCAGGGTGCAGTTCAGCGCGTTGCGAAAGAACTGGTCGAGCAGGGCGTGATCGCGCACCACCTCCAGGCCGTACAGGCCGGTGTAGCAGATCAGCAACTGGATGTAGAGCGGCGTGCCGCGAAACACGAAGGTGTAGAACTCCACTGGCCAGCGCAGCCACAGGCTGCGCGAGACCCGCGCCAAGGCCAGCGGCAACGACAGGAGAAAGCCCAGGACCATGTTTACCACGAACAGCCACAGGGTCATGGCCAGCCCGGACAGACCGGCGCCATCGCTGTAGAGGTAGGCCTGGCCGTATTGCTCAAGCAGTTCGATCATTGTGCCAGCCCCTTGATACCGGTGTTGTAGCGCCGCTCCAGGTGCTTGAACAAGCGGTTGGAGAGGGTGGTGATCAGCAGGTAGACAAGTCCGGCAATGATCAGGAAGTACAGGGTGTTGTTGGTGGTCTTGCCGGCGTTCTGCGCGGCCTTGACCAGGTCGGCCAGGCCGATGATCGATACCAGTGCGGTGGACTTGAGCAACACCAGCCAGTTGTTGCCCAGGCCCGGTAGGGCGAAGCGCATCAGTTGCGGGAACAGCACCAGGCGAAAGCGTTGCGCGCGGCTCAGGCCATAGGCCGTGGCCGCTTCCAACTGCCCGGCCGGAACGCTGAGAATCGCCCCGCGAAAGTTCTCGGTGAAATAAGCACCGTAGATGAAGCCCAGGGTGATGACCCCCGCGCTGAACGGATCGATCTCGAAGTAGTCCCAGCCGAGCAGTTCGGTCAGGTCGTTGAGCCACAGTTGCAGGGTGTAGAAGATCAGCAGGATCAGCACCAGGTCCGGCACGCTGCGAATCAGGGTGGTGTAGAGGGTCGCGGGCACACGTAGCAGTTTGTGCCGCGAGAGCTTGGCGCTGGCGCCGAACAGGCCCAGGGCCAGGCTCAGGGCCAGCGACAGCAGCGCCAGTTTCAGGGTCCATCCAGGTCCCTTGCAGCAACAGCGGGCCGAAGCCCTGCAAGCTCAGGGCCTGCCAGCCATGGGAGTGAAGGAAGTCGTTCACGGGAAAAATCTCGGTAGGACGCAGGGCAGGTTCAGCCGTGCTCAGCTGCGGGCCAGATGAGCACGGTGGCACGGCTTACTCGTTGTAGATATCCAGGTCGCCGACGTACTTCTTCTGGATCGCGGCGAAGGTGCCATCGGCGTGCACCGCGGCGATGCCTTTGTCGAGCAGGGCCTTGAGCTCGCTGTCGTTCTTGCGCAGGCCCATGGCGATGTCCAGAGGCAGGGTCGGGTCCTTGATCGTCGGGCCGCTCTTGAAGTCGGCGCCTTCGGGCTTGGTGAGGAAGTTCAACTGGGCTTCGAGCTTGTCGGTGAGGATGGCGTCGAGGCGGCCGTTGAGCAGGTCGGCATAGTTCTGGTCCTGGGCCTGGTAGGCCTTGACCTGGGTCCCCAGCGGCGCCAGTTTGGCGCGGGCGTAGGCTTCCTGCAGCGAGCCTTGCAGCACGCCGACCTGCTTGCCCTTGAGCGATTCGGGGGTATCGCCGAAGTCGGCGGACTTGCGCACGATCACCGAGGTGGGGCTCAAGAACAGCCGCGAGGTGAAGTCGATCTGTTTCAGGCGCGCCGGGGTCACCGCCATGGATGACATGATCGCATCGAACTTGCGCGCCCGCAGGGCCGGGATCATGCCGTCGAATTCGTTGTGCACCCAGGTGCACTTGACCTGCAGCTTGGCGCAGATGGCATTGCCCAGCTCGATGTCGAAGCCTTGCAGGCTGCCATCGGCGGCAACGGATTCAAAAGGAGGGTATTCGGGGTAGACGCCGAAACGGATCTCGGTCCATTCCTTGGCCTGCACCGTACTTGCGCACAGTGGCAGGAGCAGCACGCTGAGGAGCTTTCGCAGCGAAGTCATATGAGTATCCCTGAGTTTTATAGTTGATGTAGGGCAGTGGTGCGCTTCTGGTCTTTTAGTGACTCTCTGGTCGGGCCCAGAATGCGCGATGACGACGTTTTTTTTGTGTCGTTTCAGCCGGCGTCGGCTGCCGGATTTTGCTGTTAACGCGTGCATGGCAGCTGAATCGGCTGCAGTACCTCCTGTTTAGGCTTTGATCGCAGCGGTTTCCGGGCTGCCATGCCGTAGCACGGCAGAATCGGTCGGGTTCAGGCGCGTTTTTTCTGCAGGTTTTCAACTGGCGCACGGAGCAGGGCGAACAGGTCTTTCGGGTCCTTGAGCTCGGGCACCAGGGCGATCTCGCTGCCGATGTCCAGGGCCTTGGCCACATCCAGCACGTAGCGTAGGGCCGAGTAGTCCTCCAGGGCGAAACCGACCGAGTCGAACAGGGTCACTTGCTCGGCATTCTCACGACCGGCCACCTGGCCATTGACCACTTGCCAGAACTCGGTGGCCGGCGAGTCGGCGGGCATCTGCTGGATCTCGCCTTCGATGCGGCTTTGCGGCTCGTATTCGACGATCACCCGCGCGTGCTCGACGATCTCGCGGTGCAGCTCGGTCTTGCCCGGGCAGTCGCCGCCGACGGCATTGAGGTGCATGCCTGGCTCGATCATCTCCGGGCTGAGGATGGTGGCGTAGGTCTTGTCGGCGGTTACCGTGGTGACGATGTCGGCGCCGCGCACCGCTTCGGCGACGGAGCCGGCGATGGTCACTTTCAGCGCTGGGAAGGCGCTGAGGTTGGCCACCAGTTTGGCGCTGGCCGTGGGGTCCAGGTCGTACAGGCGGATGTCCTCGATGCCCAGCAAGGCATGGAAGGCCAGGGCCTGGAATTCGCTTTGCGAGCCGTTGCCGATCAGCGCCATGCTGCGGCTGTCCTGGCGCGCCAGGTAGCGGGCGGCCAGGGCCGAAGTGGCGGCGGTGCGGATGGCGGTGGTCAGGGTCATTTCGCTGAGCAGCACCGGCGTGCCGGTATCGACGTCGCCGAGGGCGCCGAAGGCCATCACCGTGAGCATGCCACGCTGGGTGTTCTTCGGGTGGCCGTTGACGTACTTGAAGGCATACAGGTTGGCGTCGGACACCGGCATCAGCTCGATCACGCCATCGGGCGAGTGGTTGGCCAGGCGTGCGCATTTCTCGAAGTCGTGCCAGCGCAGGTAGTCCTCGCGGATGTACTCGGCCATTTCGCTGATGCAGGTGCTCAGGCCTTTGCGCGCAACCAGGCGGCTGAGATCGGTAACGTCGATATAGCGGGTCATGATGAACTCCTTTGTTGTAATCAGTGACGGACGGGCAAGTGGACTTCGGCGAGCATGCAGCGGGCGCTGCCGCCGCCGATGCGCTCGATATGGTCGATGTTCACCACCACCGGGTGGCTGTGCGCCTCCACCTGCCGGCGTTGTTCGGGCTTGAGCGAGCGCCAGGCGCTACGCGACATCACCTGCAGCGGCTGGCCTTGCTTGTCGTGGACTTCGAGCATGTTGCCGGCAAAGCCTTCGAGCTGGTCGAAGTCCAAGGCCAGGATGTCCTTGCCGGTGTCGCGCAGGGAGTGCTCCAGGGCGCGGCGCTCGTCGGCCTCGGGCAGTGCCTGCAGGCACACCAGCGAGAGCCCGCGGCCGACGCTCATCATCACGTTGCTGTGATAGATCGGCGCCTGCTGGCGGTCGACGGCGTGGAACAGACACAGGCGATAGTCGAGCTGTTCGGCGAACAGGCGCAGGGCCTGGGTGTGAGTGCGCCCGGAGTGGCAGGCGTAGCTGATCCGGTGCTCGCGATCGAGGACCATGCTGCCGGTTCCTTCCAGATACATACTCTGTTGTTCCAGGGGGCTCAAATCGATGGTCTGACGGATGGCAAAGCGCTCTTCGAGGACCTTGAGCACGCCCTTGCTGCGTTCCAGGCGGCGGTTCCGGCCTTCCATCGGGTAGAGCACCAGGCTGCCGTCGGCGTGGCTGCTCCACCAGTTGTTGGGGAAGATCGAATCGGGGGTGTGTGGCGCCGGGGTGTCCTGCACCACCAGTACGTCGACACCGTGCTGGCGCAGGGTGTCGACGTAGCCATCGAACTCTTCCAGCGCTTTCTGTTGTGCCTGCTCCGGGTCGAGCAAGGCTTGCTGGAAACGGTTGTTCAGGGCGGTGTCCGGGTTGAAGGCGAACCGCGCCGGGCGGATCATCAAGACGGTATTTGTTGTTTGCATCGAGGCACGCATCCGGGGTTGGCGGTGTGCTTATTGTCGATGCACTGAGCGATAAATCCCGGCTGAAGCGCGCCGGGCGCCCAGCCGGTAAAGCTGAAACAGGGAGGTTGTCAGCGGATTCTGCTGTCGCCATCCAGGATTGCTGTTTCAACTACTGCACGGCGCTCGCCAGACCTTGGGCGTGCAGGCGTTTGTACAGGGAGGGCTACGATTGCCAAACTCAGGAAGAGTGAAAACGAAAAAAGCCGCGTAATGCGGCTTTTTCCTGGTATCGCTGGGCGTTGAGATCACACCCCTTATTTATGCAGCGCTTCAGCTGCATACAAGGTGTTCTCCAGCAGGCAGGCGCGGGTCATCGGCCCGACGCCGCCCGGAACCGGAGTGATCCAGCCCGCGCGGGGCAGGGCGGTCTCGTAGACCACATCGCCGACCAGCTTGCCATCTTCCTGACGGTTGATACCGACGTCGATGACAATCGCGCCTTCCTTGATCCACTCACCCTTGACCAGGCCCGGCTTGCCGGCGGCAACCACTACCAGGTCGGCGCGGCCGACGTGGCCGGCCAGGTCCTTGGTGAAGCGGTGAGTAACGGTAACGGTGCAGCCGGCCAGCAGCAGCTCCATTGCCATTGGCCGGCCGACGATGTTCGAGGCACCGACGACCACAGCGTTCATGCCATACAGGTTCTGACCGGTGCTTTCCAGCAAGGTCATGATGCCTTTCGGCGTGCACGGACGCAGCAGTGGAATACGCTGGGCCAGGCGGCCGACGTTATAAGGGTGGAAACCATCGACATCCTTGTCCGGGCGAATGCGCTCGAGCAGCAGCGACGCATCCAGATGGGCCGGCAGTGGCAACTGCAGCAGGATACCGTCGATGTTCGCATCATCATTGAGGCGATCGATCAGGTCGGTCAGGGTCTGCTGGGTGGTCTCGCTGGGCAGGTCGAACGCCTGGGAGATAAAGCCGACCTCTTCACAATCCTTGCGCTTGTGCGAGACATAGACTTGAGAAGCGGGGTCGGTGCCGACCAGGATCACCGCCAGGCCTGGAGTACGCAGGCCTTGCTGGCGACGCTCCACGACACGTTGGGCGATCTGCTGGCGCAGGTTGGCGGCGATCGCCTTGCCGTCGATAAGGTGTGCAGTCATGACGCGTGATTAACCATCGAGAGGGAATAAAAAGAGCGCGCATTCTCGCATGAAGGGGGCCGAGGGCAAAGGCGCTTGGTCCGGCTATTCCCCTAAGCCCTTAAATAAAATGAATTTTTTTCAAAAAAGAGTTGACGGCCTAGCCACTCGCCTATAACATTCGTCGCACTTGTCGGGCAGAGCCTAGCACTGGTTAGCAAGGTCAGGCAGAATGAGCGGATTTGGTGGCTTGTTCGGTACGGCTAAAAGTTAATTTGTAATCGTAACAGAAAGCAGATTAAATATGCGCCCGTAGCTCAGCTGGATAGAGCATCCGCCTTCTAAGCGGATGGTCGCAGGTTCGAGTCCTGCCGGGTGCGCCAATAGGCAGCTTAGGCACAAGTAAAGCGGTAAATGCAATATGGTGGGCGTAGCTCAGTTGGTAGAGCACAGGATTGTGACTCCTGTTGTCGTGGGTTCGATCCCCATCGTCCACCCCATATTCCAAAAGGCGCCCGATGAAAATCTGGCGCCTTTGCTTTAAAAGCTTCACGCGGACGTGGTGAAATTGGTAGACACACTGGATTTAGGTGTGCGCCGATGTGGCGTTCGTGACGTTGGATGCATTGGCATCTGGCCCTGGAAGAAAGGGTCTAAAGCAGCGACTTACCGGAGATCGAAAGGTCATAAGGGAACACAGCATGTCGTTAAAGCCGTGGTGAGGGGATGGCTTGTCCCCGAGAAGTCACGGCAAGCTAGGATATGAATGGTGAAAGCTATACTGCCTGAACTCTAGTTCTTAGCGAGGCCTTCCGTGCCTAATGGATATCAAGCCTGAAATCCATTCGATCAGAAATCTGATAGTAGAACCTAAGCTAACAGATTCTTCCTTCTGCGCGCAGCCCCAGTGAGGGGATTCAAGGAACGAACAGAGCACCTAAACATATACCGCGTCTCGCTCGTAACTTCGGGATGGTCTAAGTCGGGAAACCGATATGATCACGGAGTCTCCATAGTACGGACAGTCTTTCGAGACTTGATGGAAGGGAGGCAGGTTATACCGTCGAACTTATGGAATGGGTGGGCCGGATGGTCTCTACAGCTTATGACAGACTCGACAAACTTCGGCAACTGAATACCCAGCATGATTGGGTCAATCGCGACCTTTATCGCCTGCTATTCAAGCTGGAACTCCATATTCTCGCCTACGAGAAGATCAAGTCCGCACCTGGCAATATGACTAGGGGCTCGGATGGTCGCAATATTGACGGAACCTCCGTCAAGCACATCACTGACACTATCAAAGCGTTGATGGACGAAAGTTATCAACCGGAGCCTGCTGTCCGTGTGTACATCCCTAAGAAAAACGGGAAGATGCGTCCGCTCGGTATACCCTCAGTCAAAGATAAAATTGTCCAGGAAAGTGTGCGACTTATCCTTGAGTGTATCTATGACTCCCCCAAGAAACCGCTGTTCTGCGAAAGCAGTCACGGTTTCCGGGAGGCCAAAAGCACCCACTCTGCGTTGCAAGAAATTGCCCAGCAATGGAACGGTACTAAATGGTTCATCGAGGGGGACATAAAAAGCTTCTTTGATGAGATTTGCCATGATCGCCTCATTTCGCTGCTGAAAAGAAAGATCTCGGACGACAGATTCCTCAACCTCGTACGGAAATTTCTTAACGCTGGGTATCTGGAGAGCGGCACGCTAAAGGCTTCCAGCAAGGGAACCCCGCAAGGGGGAATTATCAGTCCCATGCTGGCCAACATCTATCTACATGAATTCGATGTTTGGGCTACCGATATTTGCAAGAGCCTTACAAAGGGGGAGAAGCGCAAGCCTAACCCGGAATATCGCAGCATAGTCAGGAAGCGAAGCTACCTTCTGAATAAGTGTGGTGGCAACCCAGTTGGAAAGGACTTGGCTCGATTCGAGGAGCTGGGTGCCCAGTTGCTAACGACGCCTGCATCAGGCCAATATGACCCCGACTTTGTTAGGGTTCGGTATGTCAGGTACGCAGACGACTGGATGATCGGGATCACGGGTAGCAAAGAACTGGCGATTGATGTACGGGAAAAGGCTGGAGAATTCCTGCTGAGCGAGCTGAAGCTGGAACTTAGTGTTGAGAAAACAAAGATCACGCACTGCTCAGGCAGGGCGAAGTTCCTTGGGTTCCTGATAGGAAGTGCCACCTACAAGGATATTCTACGGAGAAAGATCCAGGGCGACCGCGAGCACTCGCACGCACGTCGTACCGCCAACTCCAAAATTCGTCTGTGGATTGACCGCGAAGAGATGCTCCGCACACTGAGAAGCGAAAGGTTCATCAAAACTAAAAGCGGTCAAGATTTTGCAATCTCGAAAAGGAGTTACGTGCACCTCGACCCGGATGAGGTGGTACTTCGGTACAATGCCATTAAACGAGGGTGGAGGAACTACTACCGACCGGCCATGAATATCCGAGTTCTCGGGTATATCGACTACCTGATGAGGTTCTCGCTCGCGAAAACCTTGGCGCATAAATACCGTACTTCCATGAAGCAACAATTCAGGATGCGGGGGCGCAGTCTCAGGGTTATGCGGGACGTCAATGGAAAGGTTCGCACTACCCAATATTGGGAGTGTGACTACGCCAAGGACACCAATGGTTTCATGGTTAATCCAAGAGACCCCGACTCGCTGATCAAGAGATATCATCGTAGCGTCAAGTCAAAGCTGGGGATGAACTGCTGTGTCTGTGGCTCAAACGAGGGCATACAAATGCATCACCTTCGTCACCTGCGCAAGGGCGGAAAAGTGGTAGTTAGGGGATTCAATCGCATCATGGCTGACGTCAACAGGAAGCAGATTCCTGTATGTCACGACTGCCATATCCAGATTCACGCAGGAAATTATGATGGTAAGTCACTGAAAGACTTGCATTATAATCCCGCACTGGTATGATGCGCGCACTCAACGTTAGCGATGTATTGCTGCCGTTGATGCGGAAGTGGTGAAATGGCAGACACACGGGTTTTAGGTACCCGCGCCGCAAGGTGTGTGGGTTCGAGTCCCACCTTCCGCACCAGTTTGTCTGCCGTGTGCGCCACCTCAGTCGAAGTGTATGACTGGAGAGCCGTATGCGGTGAAAGTCGCACGTACGGTTCGGAGGAAACTTGCTGTAGCCTCACCCCCGGCAACGGGAAAGGCATGGCCTGTGATCCTACTCCAGCGGCGCAAGCTGTAAGAGTTCGAGTCTCTTCGTCCGCACCATCCAAGCTTTCACCGCCCTTCGCTGAAGTGCATGAAAGCCTCGAAAGAGCCGCCTTGTGCGGCTTTTTTCGTTTCTAGGCTTTCATCTCCTGTTTCAGGTCGCCATGGCCTGCCATTCGTGCCTTGCCAGGAAATACAGCCCCATCGCCGCTGAGGGGGTGCTCATTGCAATCACTGACAGGGCGTTGAGTATTGCCATGGTCCATGCGAAGACCACTAGCTTGTGCGAGTTCTGCTGCCTGGCAAGGTGGGCCCCGTAGGCGCTACCTAGCACGGCAGCGATCGCTGCGATCGGGCTCATGAGTAAAGGCAGTTTCACGAACGAAATGAGCAGCGGGATGACCAGCACAAGTCCTACCACCTGGTGCATCGGGCGTTTTTGCGGGTCATGGGTGTTGTTCAATAGCATGGCACTTTCCAGTTTGCCTCAAGGGTCCGAGTTTTCCATGTTGCATTATTCGTTGCATCCCTTGGTAGACGGCTCTTTATTACGCCCGTGCGTCTGGCGCTCGTTTGTTTGACCGGCGCCAGATGCTGCGCACTGGTGACAAGTGCTCAAAAGCTGATAGATTTCAGCCGGTTGAGGCCGTGGCCAACGGCAAGGTAGTGAGGACAGCCACATGATTTCAAAAGAACGTCAGGCCAGCGCGTTGCAGCGTTTCGCCGAAGACAATCCGCAGCTACTCGAAGAAATTGCCGGGCTCAGTGCCCATGAGCAGCATCAGCAGATCGAGTGGGCGTTCGAGGACGCCGCAGAGGAGCAGGGGCTTGAACCCTGGGAGCTGACTCTGCAACTGATCGCAGGCTCCGAAGCGGAGCTCCAGGCCATGCGCCTTGAAGTGCACCGGCAAGTGGCCGAGACGCTGGGCATGGAATGGGAAGAGTATTGCAGTTTCAACGAGATCGACGATGCGGCGCCTTGAGGGCCGGCCCTCGGTCTTGTAGTGTTTTGACAAGTATTTCTGGCTGCTTGAAGCCGGGCTCGCCATTTTGATCGAAGGCGGCGTCCAGGCCCTGGGCAGCGGGTCTTGAGCACCTCTGGGCAAGGTTTTTTCCGGGGGCTGTAAATGAAATGGATCGGCGTACTTTCCCGTCGTCTTGAACGGGGTGACTTCTGGCCTTTGAGCCACTAGAATGCTTGCCCTTGATTCTGGAGTCGGGTATCGCCGGCTAACGTCTGTGCAACGAGGAATATCCATGCAAGTTTCTGTTGAAAATACTTCTGCTCTCGAGCGTCGCATGACCATCGCCGTTCCGGCAGAGCGCGTCGAGACCGAAGTCAACAAGCGTCTGCAACAGACTGCCCGTCGCGCCAAGGTTCCAGGCTTCCGTCCTGGCAAAGTGCCGATGAGCGTGATCCGTCAGCGTTATGAAGATGCTGCCCGTCAGGAAGCCTTCGGCGACCTGGTCCAGGCTTCCTTCTACGAAGCCGTGGTCGAGCAGAAGCTGAACCCGGCTGGCGCCCCTGCCGTCGAGCCAAAATCGTTCGAAAAAGGCAAGGACCTGGAATACGTCGCCATTTTCGAAGTGTTCCCTGAGTTCACCGTTGCCGGTTTCGACTCGATCGCCGTCGAGCGCCTGAGCGCCGAAGTGGCTGATGCCGACTTGGACAACATGCTGGAAGTACTGCGCAAGCAGAACGTTCGTTTCGAAGCCGCTGATCGCGCTGCCCAGAACGAAGACCAGCTGAACATCGATTTCGTCGGCAAGGTCGACGGTGAAGTCTTCGCCGGTGGTTCGGCCAAAGGCACCCAGTTGGTGCTGGGTTCCGGCCGCATGATCCCAGGCTTCGAAGAAGGTCTGGTAGGCGCCAAGGCGGGTGAAGAGCGCGTTCTGAACCTGACCTTCCCTGAGGACTACCAGAACCTGGACCTGGCTGGCAAAGCCGCCGAGTTCACCGTTACCGTCAACAGCGTTTCCGAGCCTAAGCTGCCAGAGCTGAACGAAGAATTCTTCGCCCAGTTCGGCATCAAAGAAGCGACCCTGGAAGGTTTCCGCACCGAAGTTCGCAAGAACATGGAGCGTGAACTGCGTCAGGCCATCAAGACCAAGGTCAAGAACCAGGTAATGGACGGCCTGCTGGCTGCCAACCCGATCGAAGTGCCAAAGGCCCTGCTGGAAAACGAAGTGAATCGCCTGCGCGTTCAAGCCGTTCAGCAATTCGGTGGCAACATCAAGCCTGAGCAACTGCCGGCTGAGCTGTTCGAAGAGCAAGCCAAGCGCCGCGTCGTGCTGGGTCTGATCGTTGCTGAAGTGGTCAAGCAGAATGACCTGAAGCCGGACGAAGCCCGCGTTCGTGAAATGATCCAGGAAATGGCCTCGGCCTACCAGGAGCCTGAGCAGGTCGTAGCGTGGTACTACAAGAACGACCAGCAGCTGAACGAAGTTCGTTCGGTTGTGCTGGAAGAACAAGTTGTGGATACTGTTCTGCAGAAAGCGACTGTGACCGACAAATCGGTCTCGTACGAAGAAGCGATCAAGCCAGTGCAGGCTCCTGCCGCTGACTGATTTTCTTCTCTCGTAGGAAAACACCACAAGCCAGCCTTCGAGCTGGCTTGTGCGTATTCAAGACATGACTATTTGGGAGTGAGTGCAGGACATGTCCCGCAATTCTTATTATCAGCAGAGCTCTGACATCCAGGCCGCAGGCGGCCTGGTCCCGATGGTTATCGAGCAATCCGCTCGTGGCGAACGTGCCTATGACATCTACTCGCGCCTATTGAAGGAGCGGGTGATCTTCCTGGTCGGCCCGGTAGAGGACTACATGGCCAACCTGATCGCGGCGCAATTGCTGTTCCTTGAAGCGGAAAACCCGGACAAGGATATCCATCTCTACATCAACTCGCCGGGCGGTTCGGTGACAGCGGGTATGTCGATCTACGACACCATGCAGTTCATCAAGCCGGACGTCTCCACCACCTGTATCGGCCAGGCGTGCTCCATGGGCGCCTTCCTGCTCGCCGCCGGTGCCCACGGCAAGCGTCACTGCCTGCCGAACTCGCGGGTGATGATTCACCAGCCACTGGGTGGTTTCCAGGGCCAGGCAACGGATATCGAGATCCACGCCAAGGAAATCCTCTCCATCAAGTCGCGCTTGAACGAGTTGCTGGCTTACCACACCGGTCAGGAGCTGGAAACCATCAAGCGTGACACCGAGCGCGACAACTTCATGAGTGCGCAACGTGCCGCCGAGTACGGTCTGATCGACTCGGTACATGACAAGCGGCAAATGGCTGTCTGATAAGGCGCTAAAGCAGGTGGTTGGGCTTTCCCGCCACCTGTGGGCTTGAAAAAGCCCGCAATTGCCTTCATCTTGTGTTGCAAGCCTACCGGATTGGATCGATCGAATGACTGACACCCGTAACGGCGAGGACAACGGCAAATTGCTCTATTGCTCCTTCTGCGGCAAAAGCCAGCATGAAGTGCGCAAGTTGATTGCCGGCCCCTCGGTATTTATCTGCGACGAGTGCGTCGACCTGTGCAATGACATCATCCGCGAGGAGGTGCAGGAAGCCCAGGCCGAAAGCAGCGCGCATAAACTGCCTTCGCCGAAAGAAATCAGCACCATCCTGGACCAGTATGTCATTGGTCAGGAGCGTGCGAAAAAGGTACTGGCGGTAGCGGTGTACAACCACTACAAGCGCCTGAACCAACGCGACAAGAAGAACGACGACGTCGAGCTCGGCAAGAGTAACATCCTGCTGATCGGTCCGACGGGCTCGGGTAAAACCCTGCTCGCCGAAACCCTCGCACGTCTGTTGAATGTACCGTTCACTATCGCCGACGCCACCACCCTGACCGAAGCCGGTTATGTCGGTGAAGACGTCGAGAACATTATTCAGAAACTGCTGCAGAAGTGCGACTACGACGTGGAAAAGGCCCAGATGGGCATTGTCTACATCGACGAAATCGACAAGATCTCGCGCAAGTCGGACAACCCGTCCATCACTCGTGATGTCTCGGGCGAGGGCGTGCAGCAGGCGTTGCTCAAGCTGATCGAAGGCACGGTTGCCTCGGTACCACCGCAAGGTGGCCGCAAGCACCCGCAGCAGGAATTCCTGCAGGTCGATACGCGTAACATCCTGTTTATCTGCGGCGGTGCGTTCTCGGGCCTGGAAAAGGTCATCCAGAGCCGTTCCACCCGCGGCGGCATCGGCTTCGGTGCCGAAGTGCGCAGCAAGCAGGAAGGCAAGAAGGTCGGTGAATCGCTGCGTGAGGTCGAGCCTGACGATCTGGTCAAGTTCGGTCTGATCCCGGAATTCGTCGGCCGCCTGCCGGTGCTGGCGACCCTCGACGAGCTCGACGAAGCTGCCTTGATGCAGATTCTCACCGAGCCGAAGAACGCCCTCACCAAGCAATACGCCAAGCTGTTCGAGATGGAAGGCGTGGACCTGGAGTTCCGCAGCGATGCGCTCAAGTCCGTGGCCCGCAAGGCCTTGGAGCGCAAGACTGGTGCCCGTGGCCTGCGTTCGATCCTCGAAGGCATCTTGCTTGACACCATGTACGAGATTCCTTCGCAGAAGGATGTCAGCAAGGTGGTGATCGACGAGAGCGTCATCGATGGCTCTTCGCAGCCGCTGTTGATCTACGAGAGCAGCGAGCCGCAAGCCAAAGCTGCACCCGACATCTGAGTCGCCAAACGGCTCGAGTCTGCAAGGGGCCTTCGGGCCCCTTTGCTTTTCCTGTCGTAGAGCTTGTTTTTTTGCGGGGCTGCCCCCACATTAAACCCATGCTCAAATTCCACCGGTTTCCGGCCACAAGGCCGCTGTAGAGGCGAAATCATGAAGACCACCCTCGACTTGCCTCTTTTGCCATTGCGCGATGTCGTCGTCTATCCGCACATGGTTATCCCACTGTTCGTGGGACGCGAGAAGTCCATCGAAGCCCTCGAGGCCGCAATGACGGGCGAGAAGCAGATTCTCCTGCTGGCCCAGAAGAACCCCGCTGATGATGATCCAGGTGAAGACGCCCTGTATCGCGTCGGTACCATTGCCACTGTCCTGCAACTGCTGAAACTGCCCGATGGCACCGTCAAGGTGCTGGTCGAGGGTGAGCAGCGCGGTGCTGTCGAGCGTTTCAACGAAGTCGATGGCCATATTCGCGCCGAAGTTTCGTTGATCGACGAGTCGCAGACCGCCGAGCGCGAGGCTGAAGTCTTCGTTCGTAGCTTGTTGTCACAATTTGAACAATACGTGCAGTTGGGCAAGAAAGTCCCGGCTGAAGTCCTGTCGTCGCTCAATAGCATCGACGAGCCAGGGCGCCTGGTCGATACCATGGCCGCGCACATGGCCCTGAAGATCGAACAAAAGCAGGAAATCCTCGAGATCCTCGACCTGACAACCCGTGTTGAGCATGTCATGGCGCTGCTGGATGCTGAAATCGACCTGTTGCAGGTCGAGAAGCGCATCCGCGGTCGGGTCAAGAAACAAATGGAACGCAGCCAGCGCGAGTACTACCTGAATGAGCAGATGAAGGCCATTCAGAAGGAGCTGGGCGACAGCGAAGAAGGTCACAACGAAGTCGAAGAGTTGAAAAAACGCCTCGACGCCGCTGGCCTGCCAAAAGATGCCTACGCCAAGGCCCAGGCCGAGCTGAACAAGCTCAAGCAGATGTCGCCGATGTCCGCTGAAGCCACCGTGGTACGCTCCTACCTGGACTGGCTGGTGCAAGTGCCGTGGAAGGCCCAGAGCAAGGTGCGCCTGGACCTGGCCAAGGCTGAAGAGATCCTTGACGCCGACCATTACGGCCTGGAAGAGGTCAAGGAGCGCATCCTTGAGTACCTCGCGGTGCAGAAACGGGTCAAAAAGATCCGTGGCCCGGTGCTGTGCCTGGTCGGTCCTCCAGGGGTGGGCAAGACCTCCCTGGCCGAGTCGATTGCCAGCGCCACCAACCGCAAGTTCGTACGCATGGCCTTGGGCGGCGTGCGTGACGAAGCCGAGATTCGCGGTCACCGGCGTACCTACATCGGTTCGATGCCGGGTCGCCTGATTCAGAAAATGACCAAGGTGGGGGTACGCAACCCGCTGTTCCTGCTCGACGAAATCGACAAGATGGGCAGCGACATGCGTGGCGACCCGGCCTCGGCGCTGCTTGAGGTGCTCGATCCCGAGCAGAACCACAACTTCAACGATCACTATCTGGAGGTCGATTACGATCTTTCCGATGTGATGTTCCTCTGCACTTCCAACTCGATGAATATCCCGCCAGCGTTGCTGGACCGGATGGAAGTCATCCGTCTGCCGGGCTACACCGAAGATGAGAAGATCAACATCGCAGTGAAGTACCTGACGCCCAAGCAGATCAAGGCTAACGGTCTGAAGAAAGGCGAGCTGGAAGTAGACGTCACGGCGATTCGCGACATCATCCGCTACTACACCCGCGAAGCCGGTGTGCGGGGACTGGAGCGCCAGATCGCGAAGATCTGCCGCAAGGTGGTCAAGGAGCACGCGGGCCTCAAGCAGGTGGCCGTCAAGGTCACTGGCGAGCAATTGGAGCACTATCTTGGGGTGCGCAAGTTCCGTTATGGTCTGGCCGAGCAGCAGGATCAGGTGGGGCAGGTCACTGGCCTTGCCTGGACCCAGGTTGGTGGTGAGTTGCTGACCATTGAAGCCGCTGTGATTCCGGGCAAGGGCCAACTGATCAAGACCGGCTCTCTGGGCGATGTCATGGTCGAGTCGATCACCGCTGCCCAGACTGTTGTCCGTAGTCGGGCGAGAAGCCTGGGCATCCCGGCCGACTTCCACGAGAAGCGTGATACCCACATCCATATGCCTGAAGGGGCAACGCCCAAAGATGGTCCGAGTGCCGGTATCGGCATGTGCACTGCCCTGGTATCGGCTCTGACGCAGATCCCGGTACGTGCCGATGTGGCCATGACCGGTGAAATTACCCTGCGCGGACAGGTGTTGGCCATCGGTGGTTTGAAAGAGAAACTGCTGGCGGCGCATCGCGGTGGGATCAAGACGGTGATCATTCCTGAAGAGAATGTGCGGGATTTGAAAGAAATTCCTGAGAATATTAAGCAGGATCTTCAGATTAAACCGGTCAAATGGATTGACGAAGTCCTCCAAATTGCGCTGCAATACGCCCCGGAGCCCTTGCCAGATGTGGCTCCCGAGATTGTCGCCAAGGATGAAAAGCGCGACAGCGATTCCAAGGAAAGAATTAGCACGCATTAGTACGTATTTGGCTGGGGGGCTTTCTTGACAGTATTTTCAGGCCCTTGTTATAAAGCGGCGGTTAAGCGTCTATAGGCCACCCAGCGCTCGTTTAGCTTTTCATTACATACTTAGAAACAAACTCAATAGAGATATAAGGGGACTTAGAGTGAACAAGTCGGAACTGATTGACGCTATCGCCGCATCTGCTGACATCCCGAAAGCTGTAGCTGGCCGCGCGCTGGACGCAGTAATCGAATCCGTCACTGGCGCCCTGAAGGCAGGTGACTCTGTGGTACTGGTAGGTTTCGGTACCTTCTCCGTCACCGATCGCCCAGCTCGCACCGGCCGCAACCCGCAAACCGGCAAGACTCTGGAAATCCCTGCTGCCAAGAAGCCAGGCTTCAAGGCTGGCAAGGCACTGAAAGAAGCCGTCAACTAAGACCTTCCTTCAGGCTTACGCCTAACCAGGCCGGGCTCATGCCTGGCTTGGTTGCTGAACATCGGCAAACGCTGAAAAGCACCTGATGTTTGGCCGGTTACGAGAAGGCGCATCTTCGGATGCGCCTTTCTTCTATCAGGAATCTACCCACGCTCCACGGTTGTTTCATTCAGTACAGCCGTTTCTGGGGGACGCATGCTGCAGAATATCAGGGACAATTCACAAGGTTGGATTGCCAAGACCATCATCGGTGTCATCGTAGCCTTGATGGCACTGACCGGCTTCGATGCCATCTTCCAGGCCACCACCACCAGCCAGGACGCTGCCAAGGTCAATGGTGAAACCATCAGCCAGAACGAGCTGAGCCAGGCCGTTGACATGCAACGTCGACAGCTGATGCAACAGCTGGGCAAGGATTTCGACCCGTCGCTGCTCAACGAGAACATGCTGCGTGAAGCGGCACTCAAAGGGCTGATCGACCGCAAGCTGTTGCTTCAGGGGGCCGAAGACGCCAAGTTCGCTTTCTCCGAGGCCGCCGTCGATCAGGTGATCTTGCAGACACCTGAATTCCAGGTTGATGGCAAATTCAGCGCCGAGCGTTTCGATCAGGTGATTCGCCAGATGGGCTACGGCCGTCTGCAATTTCGCGAAATGCTGGCCCAGGAAATGCTCATCGGGCAACTGCGCGCAGGCCTCGCCGGCAGTGGTTTTGTCACCGATGACCAGGTCAATGCCTTTGCTCGACTGGAAAAGCAGACCCGCGATTTCGCTTCGTTGACCTTCAAGGCCGATCCGGCTGCGGTAAAGGTCACCGACGAGCAGATCAAGGTGCACTACGATGAGCACGCCAAAGAGTTCATGAGCCCGGATCAGGTCGTTATTGACTACATCGAGCTGAAGAAGTCAGCGTTCTTCGATCAGGTCACTGTTAACGAAGACGAGCTCAAGGCGCTGTACGAGAAGGAAATCGCCAACCTGGCCGAGCAGCGTCATGCCGCGCACATCCTCATCGAAGTCAACGACAAGATGAACGAGGCCCAGGCTAAGGCAAAGATCGAAGAGATCCAGCAGCGACTGGCCAAGGGTGAAGACTTTGCCGCACTGGCCAAGGAATTCTCCCAGGACCCGGGTTCGGCCAACAGCGGTGGTGACCTCGGTTATGCCGGGCAGGGCGTCTACGACCCGGCCTTTGAAGAGGCGCTGTATGCGCTGAACAAGGACCAGGTCTCGGCGCCGGTGCGCACCGAGTACGGTTTTCACTTGATCAAGTTGCTGGGCGTACAGGCGCCTGAGGTGCCGAGTTTCGCCAGCCTGAAGGACAAGCTGACCCGCGAACTCAAGACCCAGCAGGTCGAACAGCGCTTTGTCGAAGTGACCAAGCAGTTGGAAGACTCTGCCTTCGAAGCTTCCGACCTGGCCCAGCCAGCCCAGGACCTGGGTCTGAAGGTTCACACCTCGGCGGCCTTTGGTCGTGAAGGCGGTGAGGGTATCACTGCCAACCGTGCCGTGATCCAGTCCGCCTACAGCACTGAAGTGCTGGAAGAGGGTGCCAACAGCGCCGCCATTGAGCTGGATCCGGAGACCATCGTGGTCCTGCGCGTCAAAGAACACCGCAAGCCTGAGCAACTCGGTCTGGACGTGGTTTCTGACAGCATCCGCAAGCACCTGGCCAAAGAACAGGCGACTGCCGTCCTGAAAGCCAAGGCTGACAAGCTGATCGCGGGTCTGCGTGACGGCAGCATGCCGCTGGCCACTACTCAGGAAGGCCAGCGTTGGAAGGTTCAGGAAGCGGTCTCGCGCAGCCAGGAAGACATCGATCCAGTCGAGCTGCAGGCAGTGTTCCGCATGAGCAAGCCAGAGGGCAAGGATAAGCCGGTCTACGGCAGCGTAGCGCTCAACGATGGTAGCCTGGTTGTATTGCGCCTGAATGGCGTCAACGAAGGCGCTGCGGCCACCGATGAAGAGAAATCGGCTTACCGCCGCTTCCTCGCTTCGCGTGCTGGCCAGCAGGACTTTGCGGCTTACCGCAAGCAGTTGGAAGCCAAGGCGGACATCACTCGCTACTGAGTGATCGTCACTAGAAACAGAGAAGGCCGCTTATCAGACTGTGTGAAAACCTAGCAATCTGCCCGGCCCTTTAAGAGAATGCTCCGTATCGAAGGATACGGAGCATTTTTCGTTATGGCCTACATACAAGGAGAGTCCCGCAGCCAGACCA
>NZ_JBOICA010000048.1:0-36419 GCF_050739775.1 Pseudomonas sp. | reverse complement strand
GGATAAGAGCTTCGTTGGCGCATGAGAATCCTGGCGATAAGGGTGATCGCGTCCGCTTAAAGATAGGCGGACACCATCGCCCTTAATACGGGGATTCTGAAGGTGTGTTCGCTGGCCGCTTACATCTCTGCGAGGCCAGCTGTCAAAGCAACGTAGCCGATAGGATCAATAATCCCTAGAACTCCATCGATACGTTCTTGCACGTCGCTTCGGTCCAACGTCTCTGGCTTTTCGCTCGATGCTAGGTAGTTGGAGTCAGATGCTTTCCCAGCCTGCTCGCGAAGTTGCTGGAGCACTAGCCGCACACCCGCAGGTGGTAGTGATGCACTGGTGAGGGCAGCGCAGCCACGATCTAGCGGATCGGGTTCGATCACCAGGTGGGTGCGCACTAGTAAAGCCTCGACCACACCATTCTCGGGTTGCCCTAAGGCCTCTGCCAAAAGCTTTTCGAATTTCGTCAGATCTTGGCCACTTTCCGCAAGCGTGACTATCCAGCCTGTAGGTTGAATACCCTCAAGCGGTCGCTCTAGCACCAATGCTAATCTCACTCGATTGGATTCACGCCAGTCGAGCGGGAGATCCTTAGCGCTCTTGGCAAGGTGTTTTGCCGTCTCAGATTGGGAGAAGACAGCCTGAGGATCATGCCTGGCCTTGAGCTGGGCTCTAAACTCAAGCTCAGGTCCATGTAAGGTAAGGTCGTCGACACCTTCCGGGATGAGTCGCGTCCAAGTGGCTTCGCCACTCCACGCCACTGAGGCAAGCCAAGCGGTTACTGCGTCCTGATACCGAAAACCCCGACCGGCCCGCGCACCTGATCGGGTCATACTCCAAAGCTCAGGGTCAATTAGCAACTGCCGAGTTAACCCGGGAAATTCCATTTTTTGGCGTCTCTTTCAATTTTGTTGCTGAGCTTAATTGAGTTTGCTCAAAGGTGAAAAGCGGATCTCCGGCCTCATTGGATCGTTCGATGTGTAACAAATTATTTGCAACAGGGTGCGGACTTAGACGAGCAACATAGCTCTTTCATTGTAGGCGACGAATTAAACTCACAAACCTAGGAAAACCGGGCGTCTAAGGTATCAACTGAAACACAACACCCAGCGAAACGACCGACTCTGTTAAACGAGAGGTCATGTCATATTCGCGTGATCAAGCGCCAGTTCGGTTATGTGAAAACCCGCTTCCGTGGGCTGGCCAAGAACACGGCACAACTGACCACACTGAAGGCATGATAACCAGAGCTTAGCCCTGGTTATCGACGACGCCGACAGCAGAAATCGGGTCATTATCGGTCGCTCCGTCGGTCATTAACGACTGCTGACAACTTGATCAAGGCCGACGCAGCGAACTTCGCCTATGAGGCATCGAAGGGCTCTATAGATCTCAGAAACCACCTGCATCGTTGCGTCTTCGATCGTTCCTTCATTACGGCATAAAACCCAGCCGTGATCTGCAACCGCTCGCTCGAACGCCTTGGTACAAGCGACATGTTCTTCCAGCTTGTGCATCACAGTACTGCTCAGCCCACGCGGTCGTGCCGCTGCCCTCGCCCATGAAATATCAGGGGCGGTGACAACCCCGACATGCAGGTCTGGCACTCGCACGTTTCGATCAATGTTCAACTGTAGAATCTCTGCAAACGGGACTATCCGGCGAAACGCGGCATCAGACGGGTACCAGCGATCGATCAAGATGATGCTGCCTGGTGGCTGTTTAGCCAGCACGTGCTGGGAAATCCAAGTACGGCTATCAGCAAAGCGCTCACAAACCCCAAACTCCAAATCCCGAGTGGGATTTCTGACGAGTTTGTTAACGAGGGCCATTGTTTCACCCCTATAGGGATCGCTTTTTTTCTCGCAAAGTCGGATCACCTTTTTGTTGTCTGCCCTCAATACTTTCGTAACGGCCTCCAACAGTGTGGTTTTGCCGGTTCCCTTGGGCCCATCTAGAGAAACAAACAGCGGACGATTCATTCTTCAAATAACGATTGACATACGTTTTTTTGCCCGGTTCGTTCGCTGGAAGTGCTTGGCGCGACTACGCAAATCGAGTGGAGGGCCCTTATGAACAAACATTGATGAACACTCTAACCTAGTTTCTG
This sequence comes from Pseudomonas sp., assembly GCF_050739775.1. GTDB lineage: Bacteria > Pseudomonadota > Gammaproteobacteria > Pseudomonadales > Pseudomonadaceae > Aquipseudomonas. The sequence continues at coordinate 34,318 of NZ_JBOICA010000048.1, read as the reverse complement.
GCTCCCGATTTCGAGCAATGAGCAATTTTTTCCAATAGCCGCTGTTGGCCAACTGCTCTGATGGGCTTCTTTCCAAGGAGTACCACAATGAACAGGATTTTCTGGCCCCCTCGTCGGCAGCAAGCCATTCGCACGGTTGAATTGCCCGTGCCTACCACCCTCCCCCCGCCCTGATTGAACAGATCGGCAACATCCTGATGCAGGTAGATGCATTGCGCAGCGTACAAGGCTGCAGCGATCCCGAACAGCGCGTGGAGGATGAACTGAAAAAGTGCATCGCTACCCGTTTGGCCGCTGTTTTTTAGCCGCCGGGGTGTTCTGGGCTTTTATCCTGTGCCTGCTGGCGTCCCATGGTGGACGGCTGTTGGGGCAAAATCTGATCAGGTACACCTATATCGCTTCGGCGTTGATCTTTGCTTACTTCGCTGTCTATGTGGTGGTGACCGGCTATGCCGAGTTTGTGGGCAACCCGACTGCGCCAAACATTGAGCTGTAGCTCGACGGCGAGGCGCCCATCACTTTGCGGAACGCATTGCTCAGGTGGGCCTGGTCGAAGAAACCCAGGTCGACGGCGATGCGTGCCGCCGCGTCGCCAAGGCGCAGACGCCGGCGCGCTTCGATCAGGCGCAACTGCTTGAAATATTGCATAGGGGGAAGGTTTTTCAGGGTCTTGAAGCTTCGCACCAGATGGAACCTGGACAGATTGGCTTCGGCGCACAGGTCTTCAAGCTCGATCGCTTCGTACAAATTGGCCTTCATGAAACTGATCAATTGCGCCACCCGTAATTGCTCGCCGGCGGTGTCTGGCGTGGTCCGAAAACGCGCCAGCTCACTGAACAGCACCAGCAACGCCTCGTCACGGCCGCTGGAGCCCAGGTGCCCATACAGGTCGAGGATCGAACGGAACAGAGCGCTATCGTGGATCATGCCCTCCTGGAACGTGGGCAGGCCATTGATGCTCGTGGTCTGGTCGAGAATGCTGCGCACCTGCTGGCCATCCAGATGCACGCTGATGAACTGTGCGCCCTCCCAGCAGAACTCCGACGCCTGCACGGTCATCGGGTTATAAAGCGTTACCTCGCCCGATGACACCTCTTGCTGCCTGCCGTTATACCAGATCCGCTCCACCCCGCTGAGGTTCGCGCTGATCACATATTCTTCATGAGTATGCTTAGGGTAGCGGGCACCACTGGCAGTGACCCTCGAGCATTCAATACGCTCAAAGCGGGTCAGATTTTCCATTACCAAGGTCATCGGCCTGCCTCCTTGCAGGAAAGGATGTGCCTGTCACATCCTCAAACGGCGGTCGATGCCAACTGAAATGACATCGAACAACTGAACCGCGAGGCAGGATGCATGCCAACCAAGCTGTTCGCCTGCGTGGTGGATGGTTTCGACGAGCGCGGGGTTCTGTTCCTGTGTGATCGCCTGCACGATGTGATGATTACTGGCGGCGTCAATGTGTACCCCTGCGACGTCGAGGTGGTGCTGTCCTCGCGTCGGGCGGTCGACAATTGTGCAGTGGTCGGCGTTGACGCCCCAAAATAGGGCGAAGCAGTGCATCCCGCCGTGCGCTTGCCCAACGGAATGCACGCCAGGTCCGAGGAACTGATCAGCCTGGGCAAACTGTCGAATCTGTGGATGGCGCGACGGCACTTGTTGGACGTTACGGGTGAGGTGCGCTTATAAGGCGCGATAACCAAGGCTGAGCCCCTGGTTATTCGACGACCCTTACACTTAGTTCGGCATACTTAAGCGCCATGGAATCAGCGCCAATTAATAATGGTGGCATATTGCCTTAGCCTGGGCTAATACAGGCACTCCAATTCCTCGATACAGCAGCAACGGAGATACCATGGAATACGGATATTCTTGGACTTTAGGCAGTGCCGTCAATCTCACCCTCGGACTGCGGCCCGACATGCCGGCCACCGCGAATCCCTTCTTTCAACCCGACGAACAACCCATCGCCACCGCGAACGCCGCCATCGACCAGGAACTTGATCAATGGCAGCCTCTTGAAGTGACCTTGCATGACAGCGCCGAGTCGCTGTTCTCGAAACTGTTCGATATCCGTATCCGCTTCGAGTCCAATGAGGCGCCCGGCCAATCGATCGGCGCCGGCGCGCTGCTGTTGCGCGATGCCGACCGGGCGCAAGTGTTGAAGACGCTCGGCAGCCGCTTCGATATGGACTTCAGCCTCGCGGACCGGCGCTATGCCTTACTGGCCATCAGGCGCACCGCAGGGAGCGTGACCCACGACTCACAGCAGCGTGGCGTATTCGGTTTTGCCGACCGCGAGGAGATGGTGGCGCCCGCCTTCGACCGCAACGTCGCCCATTTGCGCCCATGCCTGGGCCCAAGCCGCGCCGTCGCGGACACGGCGATCACCCGCCAATACCTCGAGTGCCAACACAAATGGGGAACCCATTACGTTTCCCGGGTCTGGAGCGGCGATGTCATTTATCAGGTCTTGTCCTATGACCGCGAACGTTTCAGCGAACTTCAGCAAGCCCTGAAGGCCAGTCCTGAGTCGTTCTCAGGGCCTTGGGCGGCATTCGGATTCCGTTATTTCAGTCGCCCTCGCCAAGGTCAGTTCGGTTTCGTCGAGCAGTACAGCCCGCTGTCCATCCTGAGCCAGGATCCCGCCTTCGCCGCTTCGGTGGCCTCGGGTCAATGGCGCACCACGGATTGGGTCGTTGGCGACAGCATCCTGGCGCCGTACCTGGAGCAGACGGTGGACCTCGAGTCGTTCACCCGTGTCGTGCCGATTGCGGTGGAGCTCAGTTCGCTGGGGTTGTTCATCGAGCACTACCGCAAGCTGACCTGGCGGCACATCTACCTGGCAGCCCTGTCCCGCAAGTATGGCGATGCGATCGCGCTCAGCTTCAATCCGCCGGCGGACTCGCTGGACTCCCGCCTCTACGCTGGCGAGGAAGATCTGCTGTCTACCATCGCCAGCCCGCGTGTCCGGCTGTTCCGTCGCTGCTTCACGCCGGCCCGGATGCAACTGGTGGCCAGCGACTCGATCGAGGATCTCAATGTGGTCAGCAATCTGCTGACCATCGATTCCGACTGCCATATCCCCGGCCGGACCGTGGCACTGCTGGCCTTCAAGATCAACGCTTCGAAGCTGGGGGTTGGCGTGCCCTGCCTCACCCTCGCCGATCAGGCGTTTACCGAGGAACAACTGTGGTGCCAGGAGTTTCGTGGCGCATTGCAGGTAAAAAGCGCCTCGGGCAAGCAACGGACCCTGATCGTCGACGGCGTACGCTACGACCTTGTGCCCGACGAAGCCAGCGGTCACTACCGGGTAACCGCCGGACGTGATGTCTGCACGCCTCCTCCATCCTCTGCCCTGCCCGCCTTGCGGCGCGGCCTGGAGTTCGCGATGGTTTCGGCGCAGGCGCTTTGGCAGGTCGAACAGGTCGCCCCGGCGGAAGGTGTTCGCGAGCGCATCCAGTCGTTGTTCGAGTGGCTGGTTACGGTCATCCCCGGCGACACCCGCGACGAGGAATTGGCAAGCCTGCGTCTGTCGGCGCTATACCAGTCCCGCGCCTGCGGCATCCTGACCGATGCTTCCCGGCGTGTGCCCTACCTGCGCTATAACGCCTACCGCGAGCTGGTGCAGTCGCTCATCAGAGTCGGCGACGATATTTCCAGGACCATCCAGGATTACCAGGCGCGGATCAGGGAGCGTCAGCAACTGGAGCGCGTCATGGATGTCGCGACCCAGCTCAACGCCAACGTTGTCGCCAGCGGCAGGCTGCTGGCCGATTACATCACCACCAGTGCCCGTCAGCAGGATGAGCTGGCCGGACTGCATTCCGCCATCGTCGAGCAGGATGACCAGGCCATCGCCAGCACGGCGGCCTCGTTGCGCGAACTGGACCAGTTGTTCTCCGCGCAGCAGATGGCGGTCAACCAGGCAGTCGAACATTACCAGAGCGCGGTAGCCGACTGGCAGAGCCGCGAGATCGTCGGCTTCTCGCTCAACCTCTGCCTCAACCTGTTCAAGGCCGGTTACACCGTCATCACGCCCGTCACTCCTGGCAAGGACGGGGTCACCGGCCTGGGCGAAACGGCAAAGAAAGTGCAGAAACTGGTCAAATCCATCGCGGTCATCAACAAGGTCGTGCAATGCCTCAAGGGCGGGATCGACAGCATCGTTTCAGCCCAACAGGCCATGGAATCCATCGAGGGCGGAGACGACACGCCGATCAGCACGCTGGAATGGAGCGAGTTTGGTTACAACATGAAACTCGCCCTGGCGAGCGGGCCTTCGGTGGTGGAGAAAGACGCGCTGGAGACGGCGTTCGACATTCTCGTGCTGCGTGCCCAGGCACGCTTGAACGCTACGGCCAATGCCAAAAAGCTGATTGCCGACCGGTTTCTCAACCTGCAACGGCAAAAGATCAACCAGGACCAGGCCGCTCGTCTGCAGGCCATGGTGGCCGATTTCAAGCTCGCCCAGATCAGCCCGCGGGTGTTGGAAGGCATCGACCTGCCCGGCCTGAGCGCCGAACTGCAGATGCAGCAGCAACAAATGGCGCTGACCCTGGCCAGCACCCTGCTGCTCCAGGACCAGTCACTGCAATACGAATATCAACAACAGCCGCTGAAACTGCCGTCGCTGGACATCGCCGGGTTGAAGCTGGCCATCGTCCGGCAGCACCTGCAGACCATCAGGGCCCTGGAGTCGCTTTCCCCGCCACCGCAATTGCTGGCCAGGCCGATCGACTATGTGGTGGAAGGCGTGCCGGTCGACAGCCTGATCAACGGTTCGGTTTACCGCTTCAGGATTGCCTTGTCGGCCCGGGAGTTCTCGCCCTTCACCATGATGCGGGTCAAGGACGTGACCTTACATGTGGAAGGGGTGTCGGCCAGCGATAGTGGCTCGACCATCAGCCGCCTGTTGTACCTGGGCAGCCCCTTCGAGGATCGCGATCAAGAGCGCAGGCCGATGACGTTCAATGCGGTCTCGCGCCAGCTGGAGTTTCTCACCGATCTGCAAACCGGCACTGTGGTGTTCGGCGGTGCAGCGCCGGCGGTCGATCAGATCAGTCGGATAACACCGTTTTCCACCTGGGAAGTGTCATTTCCCCAGGTCGCCTCGAACAAAGGACTGGCGTTCACCGGGCACAGCGTCAACCTGCGGTTGAGCTTTCAAATCGTCGCGCAACTCAACGACAGTCCGGCACTGGAGGCTCGTCTGCTCTCCCGGGACAACGCGCCGGAGCAATTCGTCACGCTCGAGGCCGCCATCAGCCGCCAGAGCACCCTCGACAACATGGCCGGACGCTCCGTGACGAAGGGTTGGGATGTGGTCCTGAGCCTGACGGAAGATAAAATCAACAAACTGCTCGAACAGCAATACGCCGACCGCGCGTGCAACCCGGATTTCGTTCGGCAGATTCCACTGGTGGGGTTCGACTACAACACCAAACGCAAGACTCCCCCCACCCCGGTGACGGACCCGGACGCCCCCTATGAAACGGGCTCCGATACGATCATGCGAACTCTGTTTTCCATGACCCTGGGGGCGCCGAAGATCAGTTTCATGAACAACAACAGCCAGTATGCGGAGGTCACCATGGAGGTGCTCGCTGGCACCTATCAATCCGTGGTTGCCACTGGCCCGGACCATTCGATCATAACGCCGCTCGAAGACATACCGGACATCACCATTCACTGCGAAACCAACCCCGATACCGGCGTCGAAATCTGCCAGCGCAAACCGACCTTCATCAAAGCGAGGGTGGCGCTGGCCAAGGTCCAGGGCAGCCTGTTGTCCGACATCCATCAGGTGGTGGCCGATCTCTCCAAGGGGGCGTTCAGCATCGACAACTTCGAAATCAACACCACCAACCCGATGTTCAACAGTTACCTCGGCCAATGGTTCGCCGGCCGGGAGGTGCGTTACCAACTGGGTGCTCTGGATACCCGTCCCTATGCCACCTACGACGCATTGAACCCGCGTGGTTTCCAGTTCGCGGTGACGCGCACCAATTCCGGCCTGGATCTGTTGCAACTGTTCATCACGACCGACGGCAAGGCACAGAACACACTGTCGCTCGACGTCCACGAGCCCGTTCCCAGCGGCGATGATTGCAGTCTGATCATCAGCTCCAGGATCGCCTACGACAAGCTGCTGCCCCAGAGCCTGCAAAATGGTGGAAGTTTTCTGCAACTGGCCGGGATCAACCCGGGCAACGACTACACTGCCTGGTCCGGCAACTTCAGCCACGGCCTGCTACCGGTCAGTTTCGACTCCGGCAACTCGGATATCCGCCTCGGCGCCGACTCGAACAAGGTGCAGATCGACTTCGGCGGCATGCGCCTGACTCGCAACGCGGCGTACGAATTGGGCATCAGCTACTCCAATGTCAGCACCCGCAGCTTTCAGTACAGCCAGCAGGTGTGCCATCGCTACATTGGATCGACCAGTTCCTGGTGTGAAAACCAGTGGGTCAACCACAGCCTCGAGGTGACCATCGACCTTAACGCCCTGTTACCCGTGACGGTGACAGGCGATGACAGGAACCAGCAGATCCGCATCGCGCTGCAGTCCAGGGATGTGCAGGTCAACGGCCACCTGTCAGAGTCGGGCGCCTGCTCCGATCGCAACATGCAAAGCGCCTTCCTCGATCAATTGCGGGCACAGTTGCCAGGGGCAATCGCCAACGCGCTGAATGTCAACTTTTCCGACGTATCCCTGTTCGCCTTGGAGAACCTGTTGTTTCCCGAAAACGACATCATCAAGTTCAGCTCTGCCTACGTGCCGGGCGACCTGATCGTATTCGGGACCATCGCCGAAGCTCTGCATCCACCCACCACTTCCCGGACCTGAGCCTTGACGGCAACGCCCGCTTGTGGGCGTTGCCGTCAAGGCTGCCCTGGTCAGGGCGGCGACCATCCATACGAATGCACTCATTCAGATTTGCAATTTTTTGAAAGCCTCTACTCAGATATTTCAAAAGATGTAGAATCCGCACGCGCCATATCCGGCATTTTCCGTTCGAGCCTCGCCAATACACATGGCCATGGGCGCAGGATGACACCCTGACCCTGCCGGCCAGCAACCCAGGGCGATTCATATTTGGCATCTTCGCACTGGTTGTGGGCATTGCCCTGGCGCCGGAAACCGGCGGGGCCAGTTTGCTCATCGGCGGTGGCATCGGCGCCGCGGGCATCATCGGCGGCAGCGTGACCTGGGGTGTGATGCAGCATAAGATCAACGAACAGTTCGACGACATCGCCAAGGATCAGCAGGAGCTGGCCGACGACCAGCGCCAGTTGGTCGCCTTGCAGGGCTTGCAGCTGGCGTCCAGCAATGCCGTCTCCAGCATCGAGCTGGCGACCCAGAGCCTGTCCAAGCTGCAGACCCAGTGGGGCACGTTCCAGGGTGAGTTGCAGGGCGTGGTAGCGAGCCTGCAGTCAGCCGATCAGGCCATCTCGACCATCGTCCAGGGTGTGTTCACCAAGGCCGCGCAGACAGAGTGGGCTACGGCGATGGACACCGCCAACAGCCTGGTCAACGCCAAGATCGAAATCCAGGCGCAGACCTTGCCGATGTCCGCCTGATCCTCCAGCCGGTCCGTTTCGGGGTGCTGTGCGGCCCCGAAATGGCCACTGTTGGGCACCATGACCCTTTACAGGACGTTCCCCATGGCTTTCGATGCTTCTCAGACCAACCAGCAGATCAGCGACTCGATCGGCTCGATGCTGCTGCTCAACGCTTCGTGCCAGGCCCTGATCGAGGTCTCGATCGCGCCCTCGGACTCCCCTTGGTACCCGGTCCTCGATCAGGAACTGGGCCAGGCGCAGGACCTGGTCGTCGGCTGGCGGCAGAACGGTTACCGCTATTTCCAGGACGAGATCCTCGGCCAGATTGATGCCTGCGCCAAGGCATTCCTCGCCGCGCAACCTGGGATCGACGCGCTGTTCCGGCAATTGCAGGCGCAGTTCGACAGCAGCATGCAAGCGCGTATCGCCGCCCAGCTCGATGCACTGGATACGCCGGTCCAGGGCATGGTCGAGGCCATCAATGGCTACACCTCGAGGCTCACTGATTTCGAGCGCAAGCTGGGCGTACCGTACGCCAACATGAACACGAGCATTGCCCAGATCCAGGCCCAGGAGGCCGATATCCAGCAACAGATCTCTACCATCAACGCGCAGATCCAGCAGCTGCAACAGCAGGTCCAGGTGGACCGCGACGCCATTGCCAAGGCCCAGGCGCAGAAAACCCGTGGTTTCGTCGAAACGGTCTTCGGTGTGCTGCTGACCCCTTTCACTGGCGGGGTATCACTGATCCTGGCCGGCATTGGTGTCGCCACCGTGGCGCAGGCGCAGGAAAAAATCGACTCACTACAAGCGACCATCACCCAGTACCAGGCGACGATCACTTCTGACCAGCAGACCTTGTCCAGCGATCAGCAACAGGTGGCGACACTCAACGGCCTGACCATGAGCCTGTCGATGGCCCTCAACGACATCAACGCCATCGACACGGCACTGGATTCGCTGAAAGTCACCTGGTCGGTGCTTGCGGGCGAGATCACTGGGGCCGCGAACGACGTGGCCCAGGCCCACGATGCACAGCAGGCCATCGTCGCCCAGGTGTGGTTCGATGCCGCGTGCAACAGCTGGCGTGCGGTCGAGGACTTCGTCGAGTCGATGCAGGACAACAACGCTCCGGTTCCGAACCGAGTCGCCATCGGCCAGTGAGACACAGCGGTCGTCGGACTTGCCAAGAAATCGACACAACCCCCCCTCGCTGGAAGGGGGGGCTGAAGTTTGACAGGTTCGAAAGGTTTCACCTGTCTTTTCCATTCTTTTCGTCAGCTTACCGCGCATGAATTCCCGCAAACAGCCATGGAGTCTCCTGAGCCGCTACTGTCATGCTCCGGCTACGTGCCCACTGGGTCAATGCCAGCATCAACGCAAACCCGAGCACGATCAACACCGGATACGCCATCAGCAACTCGGTGAGCGAGTACTTCCAGGCCAGTGGCCGACCGACACCAAGCATGGCGGCATACAGCCAGGACACGCCCGACAGCGCTCCGGAGAACAGGGCAAACATCCGCACACCCACCTGGAGATCGAGCAGCGATCCGGCCTTCAGCAATGCAGGCAATACATGGCGATGCAACAACATACCGTTGAATGTCAGCAACAACACAATAATGACTTTGGCTTGAAGTTTCGGATTGGCAAAATAGGCCATTCCTTTATCAAGGTAATCAATGCCTATTACCGCGGCCCCGGTAATCCATAAAAACATCAACGCATTGGCAACAGACTTCTGCAAACTCGCCATATCGTCGTTATTGTGCCCCGCCGTCACACGACCTTTCAACAAATCCTTGACCATTGCCGCATCGCTGGCAAACACCAGGCCGACGGCGACACAACAGGCTAATAGATGAACATAAACAACCGCCAACCGCAAAAGCTCCATGGATTCTTTCTGCCCGAACAGGCTGATAATTGTATTAATCTCCACGACTACTTCTCCACGTAATGCGTTAGTGCAAAATGATCTTGTAACAGGCGCGATAACGACTTGCTCGCAACTGCAGGATCAAGCTCACATAAACAGACCAAATCAATAATCTGGCATTTCAAGAACGCAGCGACTCGCCCAGCGAGTCATTGACGAGGGCATATCGTTACTCCAAGTCTCAGGTAAAAAAATCCCCAAATGCATTCCATACAATGCAGATGAGGTTGAATGTCCATCTTTTACTAGGGAGCGCACGGCGTGATCACTGAGGACCGGCCTGCTGGAAAATATGAGGCCTGTATTTTCCGATCGTTCATTGATCGGGCAAAACCACCGACAGGCGGTGCCATGCTCTACACCTATGGATACTTGCGCATTGCGCTGTAACCTGTGTAGTCACTGCTCGCCATTCGGTCATATGCAATACTTCGGCTATGTTCTCAGGTCCCGACCTCTCTCGCGAGAAACACCATGCCAGACCCCTTCAATCTCCAACGTTTTGTCGAAGCCCAGGAGCCAATCTTCACCCGGGTCCTGGATGAACTCCGTACCGGGCGCAAAACCAGCCACTGGATCTGGTTCATCTTTCCTCAATTACAAGGCCTGGGTCACAGCGAAACCGCCGAACGTTACGCCCTGCGCAGCGCTGACGAAGCCCGCGCGTATCTGCGCCATGAGGTTCTGCGGCCACGCTTGGAGCTATGTGTCGCCAGTGTCCTGCAGCACACCGACAAATCTGCACGGCAAATCCTCGGTTACCCCGACGACCTGAAGCTGCGCTCCTGCCTCACATTATTCGCAAGCCTCGAACCTGATCATCCATTGTTCAAAGAAGCCCTCGACAAGCTCTTCGATGCGCAACCCGATCCCATGACATTGCAGCTGCTAAGAAGATAAGTTCGGCGCGATCTGCCAGCCTACAGGGCAAAGACTGGGGGCGTGTCAGCTGCGCCTGCCCTCTTCCGCTACCCCTACAAAAGCGTCAATTTTTCGATTAACGGTCTGACGCTAGGTAAAGGCTGCAAGCTGTTGATCGAAAAGGAGTCTTGACTACACGGACGGGCGAATGAAACGCTAAAAACATTTAGTTACAAAATTGCGGCTGGCTTGAAAGCGAATCTGCAACTAATGGTGATAGGTTAGGCTGCCTGACCTGCCTATTAGATGCACAACAATAACTATGCGCATCCAACTGCCCAGCTTCCCTGTCTTCGGGGCTTACGCTGCCCTTTTCTGCCTGTTTGCGGCCGCATGGTTCACCCATCCTGCTCCGGTGCATTCTTCCTTTGCCCTGATGACTCCGCTGCGGGCTGAGACCGACCAAGTCGCCAAACCCACGTATGCCAGTCGTTTTGCCTCATCCGGGCTAGTGGACTTCGTGCACTCTTCTGCGGTAACCGCCTTGCCTGACGGCAGCTTGATGGCGGTCTGGTTCGCCGGCACTCGCGAAGGCGCAGCCGACGTGCAGGTGCGCTCTGCCCGCTTCGACGCGAAAACTGGCGAATGGGGTGCGGAACAGGTATTGGCGACTCGGGACTCGACCCAACAGGGCACTCGAAAATACATCCGCAAACTGGGCAATCCGGTCGTCGCGCTCGCACCGGACAACCGCCTCTGGTTGTTCTACGTGTCGGTGTCCATGGGCGGCTGGGCCGGAAGTGCAGTCAATGTGATGGTCTCTGACGACTATGGCCGACAGTGGTCAGCGCCACGCCAATTGATCACCTCCCCCTTTCTGAATATCAGCACCCTCGTACGTTCGGCCCCAGTGTTTCATGCCGACGGCTCCATCGGCCTACCGGTCTACCACGAATTTCTGGGCAAGTTTTCCGAGTACCTGTACCTGAGCGCAGACGGTGATGTAATCGATAAATTCCGCATCAGCCGTGGCAAAAATTCATTGCAACCCACGGTCGTTCCCCTGGATGAGCAACGTGGTATCGCCTTGCTGCGCTATGCCGGCAACACCCACCATCGGGTACTGGCGACCCGCACAGAAGACGCCGGGCAAACCTGGAGCGAACCTTATCCGCTCGACCCCTCGAATCCGAATTCCTCGTTGGCGGCCGTCGCGACCCCCGAGCATGGCTTGCTGGTAGCGCTCAATGACTTGCAGGACGGACGCTTCAAACTGAGTCTTTACGGTACCGATGCAAAAATGGACGAGTGGCGCTCGCTGCTGGACCTCGACAAATCACCTGATCCAGAGGGCGATGCGTTTTCACCCGAGGCTTACAAGGAAATCATCAGTAAAGAGTTTCGCGGATCCAGTGGCGCACTTCGCCAACCGCTGGAGGCGCAGTTCCTGAACCACCTCGACACTCGGGTCTGTAGCGAGCAAGGCTGCAGTTTCGAGTATGAATACCCGTACTTCATCCGAAGCCCTGACGGCATGTATCACTTGGTTTATTCCTGGAACAACACCTTTATCAAGCACGTCACCTTCAACGATGCGTGGCTGGCGGAGCGTGCCAAATGATCAGCCTGTGGCAAGCCCATATCAGCTTCACACTGATCATCTTCCTGTTGCTGCCTTCTTCTGGCTTGAAGAGGGCCGCGCGGATCGCGCTGTTGCTCGCCTTGCTGGCAGCCAGCTTTATACCACTGGATGGCTTGTCGTTGGCCGCGTACTTGCGCAGCCACATTGACGACCTTGCGGTCACGACATTGGTGTTCATGCTGTGGGGCTGTTTGCGTCGGCTGGGTTTCCTGGCACCTGCGCAGCAAGGTACAACCTGGGTATTGATCGTCTTCGCCGCGATGGCGCTGGTGCTCTATCCGGCAACGCTGGGCTTGAGCTATCTGGACCCTTACCGGTTTGGCTTCAGCCCGCGCCCGATGCTGATCGTCGTCGCACTGCTGACGGCTGGCCTGTTTTACCTGCGCAGCTACCTGACAGTGGTGATGCTGGCCAGTGCCACCCTGGCTTTCATCGCCGGGGTAAAACCTTCGCATAACTATTGGGATTACCTGATTGATCCGCTGCTGGGCCTGTATTGCTGCGCGGCACTGCTGATGTTTGCGCTGCGCTGGGCGCAGGGTTGGCTAAACACGCTACGTGGCTCAGAGAAAGGCGCCTGATCCATTTGCGATTCAACGACATTTTTAACGGGGAAACAGGGATGGGTTGGCTGCAATCGAGACGTTTGCATTACTGGCTAGGCGCAACAGCAATTGCGTTTGTGCTTTTTGCATTACTACGGGTGGTGTTCTTTTTCGGTTTTTCAGGTTTCGACGCCGGCGCCTTGAGCGACGAAAATGCAGTCCTGGAAACACTGGGCATCGGCTTTCGTTTCGATCTGCGTCTGGCCATCCTGGTAATGTTGCCACTGGCGTTGCTGGCCTGGATTCCGCGTTGGAATCTTGTCAGCAGCCGCCTGCTTCGCCGATTGGCACGCGTGTATGTGTCAACCGCGATGGCCGCCCTGCTGCTGATCTATATCGTCGATTTTGGCCATTACGCCTATCTGGGTTTGAGGATCAACGCCACCGTGCTGCGCTTCATCGAGGACGCGCAAATATCCCGTGACATGGTCTGGCAAACCTACCCGGTTATCTGGATTTCACTGGGCTGGCTGGCAATGGTGGCACTGGTGACGCTGGCCCTGGTGCGTTTGGAGCGCGTGACGCTGGACCGCGCCGGCAAAGCCATTCACGCGCTCTCCGCCACATGGGGTGGCGCGTTGATGGTCGTGTTGGTGCTGTTGGGTATATTGGGCCGTGTCGAGAACATGAACCTTGAGAACCCTGTCCCGTTGCGCTGGAGTGATGCGTTTTTCTCCGGCAATAACCAGGTCGCTGCGCTTGGCCTGAACCCAGTGATTTTCCTCTACGACACGGTCAAGGTCGGGCAGTTGCGCTATGACGAAGCGCAGGTGCGTGAACACTACGCGGTGATTGCCAAGTACCTGGGGGTCGACCAGCCCGACCCGCAAGCCCTGAACTTCGTCCGTCACCAGGCGCCACAACCCTACAAAGTATCGGGCTCGGCGCCGCCGAACGTGATGTTTGTCATGCTTGAGTCGCTGGGTACCAGTGCCGTCGGGGCCTATGGCAACCCGATCAATCCGACGCCCAATATCGATCGTCTGGCCACGCAAAGCTGGTTCTTCGAGCACTTCTATGTTCCGGTCACCGGGACAGCAAAAACCGTTTGGGCCAGCATTAGTGGGGTTCCAGACGTCACTCGACAGGAAACTGCGACGCGTAATCCGCTGATCACCAAGCAGCACACCCTGATCAATGCCTTCACCGGTTACGAGAAGATCTACGCCATTGGCGGCAACTCCGGCTGGGCCAACATGAACGCCTTGATTCGGCAAAGTATCGACGGGGTTCGTTTGTTCGAAGAGCGGGACTGGCAATCCCCGGTAGTGGATGTCTGGGGGATTTCAGATCTGGATCTGTTCAAGGAAACCGACAAGATTCTGCGAGCACTGCCCAAGGACAAACCGTTCTTTGCCTATGTGCAGACGGCCGGCAACCATCGTCCCTTCACGATTCCCGAGAACAATGATGGATTCGAGGTCAAGCACCCTACCCTGGCGCAAGTTCAGGCCGCAGGATCGCGCAGTGTCGAGCAGTACAACGCCGTGCGCTTGCTGGACTTCAACATCGGACGTTTGATGGAAATTGCCAAAGCAGGTGGTTACTACGACAACACCATTTTCGTGCTGTTTGGCGACCATAACACCCGTATCGCCCAGATTCCTTTCCTGGCACCGGCTTATGAACAACTAGGTCTGGAAAGCAATGCGGTGCCAATGATCATTCACGCTCCGGGGCTGCTCGGCACGCGGACCGTCAAGGAAGCAGTCGGCCTGGTGGACCTGTTGCCAACCGTGGCTGGCATGGCCGGCCTTGAATTTCGCAACAGCGGCCTGGGGCGTGATATTCAACAGCCTGCGCCCGAGGGTGAGCGCGTGGTGCCGTTGGTCCTGCGTGAGGGCACGTTCCCGTTGATTGCGGGCGTAACCCAACACTACATGGTGCAGATGGAGCACGACGGCAGCTCGCCGACGCTGCATGACCTCGCCTCTGCGACACCGCTAGACAACGTGGCCCAGCAACACCCGGAAGAGTTCAAGCGCCTGGTGCAACTGACCCGCGGCATGCATGAAACTTCACGATTGATGCTGTACCAGAACGTGCGCAAGTAATCGGGATTGCCGACCGGAGCGTGTCGACTCCGACCCCGCTGAATGCACAACGCCGCACGAACTCCGAGAGGTTGTCGTGCGGCGTTTTAGTAGGAGCGCTGCGCGGCTGGTGTCAGGTACCGGGGAGAGCGTCAGCGTGCCCTGCCCTCGCCGATGCAATATGAATTAACGAATGTTGCAGTGTGCTGCAAAGCCTGGCGGATGTCCGGCTTGGTGATTGCGTGTCTGTTGGCAAATTGCTCGAGCGCCCCAGTATCAAATCGAGTGGCCTGGATAAAGTCCAAGGATTCGGCGTTCGCATTCAATAGCCGCGCGACGAGAGGAATGCTCAGTAGCAACTTCAGGAGTCGCAGCGAAATATGATGCTTGGGCGTCTTCAGCCCAAGTGGTTGCGCCACCTGTGCCAAGAGTTCTCTCAAGTTGGGCGTTTGCTCGTCAAGCGCCAGCAGTTCCTGGCCCGCCATGGCCGGATCGAACGCACAAGCCGCCACCAGCTCAACCAGGTGGTCCACGGTGACCAACGGCAACCAGTGCTCGGTGGTGCCGGGCACTGCCGCCAGCTTTCCCTGCACGAGGTTGCGTATCAGTTCCGCCAGCGGTTGAGCGCTAAGAATGTGACCCGTGCGGCTATGACCGCAAACCGTCGCGGGGTGAACAACGGTAATCTCCCCGCCCTGGGCCGACATGACCGCCAGTGTCGCAAAGTACGCCTCCAACTTGCTGCCCTCGTAGCCGCCAACACGCCGGTAGACCGCTGGCCAATCCGTCGATGCCGGGCGACCGGGGTCGATACCTATACGCCGCAAGTGCTCATGGTTCTTCAGCATGTAGCCGCCGATCATCACCAGTCGGCTTTTTTGTCCGCACGCCAGCAGCGCCACGCGCCTTGCCCCTTCGACATTGACCGCGCGCGCCTGTTCCAGTGAAAGCCCCCAGGCAAACTGGGCGCCCAGATGGAATACAATCCTGGCTTGCTTCAGCACCTCTCGATCAGCATGACTCATACCGAGGTTTTCCCGTTCCAGATCACCTGCTACGGCAAATACCCGGGCTGCGTTCCCCCCCAAACTCCGTACTTGCTCCTGCAACGCAGGGAGTCGCTCGGGGCGACGCATCAACACCCGGATGCTGTGACCTTGCGCACTCAGGTGCGCTAGCAGATGCTGGCCGATGAAGCCGGTACCCCCCGTGACAAAGCACTCCACGCTCATTTTCCTGTTCCTTGGTAAGGTGAAAAATCAAGCGTAAACTGTCGACCCAGCTCTACAGTCAAGCGGTGTTTTCATGAGAATCGGCGAACTTGAGACCCGCAGCGGCGCCAGTCGGCACACCCTGCGTTACTACGAACAAATCGGCCTGATCTCATCACAGCGGCGCACCAACAACTATCGCGTCTACACCGCGCAAACCCTGCAGGATCTGGACTTTATCCAGCGTGCGCAAAGCATGGGGTTTTCCCTGGGAGAGATAGGCGAGATTCTCGAAGCGCAACGAAACAAGCTGATCGATTGTGCTGCAGGCGCAAGGCTTATTGAAAAGAAGATGGTAGAGATCAAACAGAAAATCGCTAACCTGCAGAGCATTTATCGTTACCTGGATGAGGAACGCATAAACCTTGAACTCAGTGCTGCCAAGCAAGTTGAGCTTCAGCAACTGAAATCCTGAGTACTTACGGAAGAGCAAAACACAGTGGACAAGGAAATCATCCTGATGCGTCATGGCCAGCCAGATCTGGTCATGGCCGGCAAGGTTTCAGCACTCAGCATGAAGCGCTGGATCGAGCAATACGACCTTTGCGAAATCAACAACCAACCCGCACCAGAGGTTTGTGTGGCGCTGGCTGCCAGCGCCAAAGTGATTGTTTCGAGCACCGCGCCTCGAGCACTGACATCCGTTCGGGCGCTGGGCTTTCAACCCATTCTGGTAGACGCGGTCTACTGCGAGGCACAGTTGCCCTATGGGCGCTGGACGCTGCCGTGCCTTTCGCCGTTCACGTGGGCGTTTATTCTTCGAATCTTATGGTTGTGCGGTTTCTCAGGGCAGGTCGAGTCTGCCCGTAAGGCCAAAATGCGCGCCCATACAGCAGCCCAACGACTTCAGTCCCTGGCTGATGAAGGGCCCGTTCTACTGCTCGGTCATGGCATCATGAATCGAATGATCGCTAAACAGCTGGAGGCGGCCGGCTGGATTCGCCAACAACGCAATGGCAATAGTTATTGGAGCAGCACAGCCTATCGAATGAGGCAAACCTAAGGTCGGTGTCGGCGCCCCGCACCTTAACAACAATACGTACTTTCGGGCGTGATCAAGGTAGGCGAAACAGGCTCGCTTCTCCTGTGCTGGTATCGAACATTACCAGTGCCTCCTCAAAAGCGTTGGCACTGCAAACAAGCTTCCCGGCACCATCCCATATAGCCGATTGACCAGCAGCCAGAAAGCTGTCAGCAGGCCCGACACCATTTGCCATCAGCACCGTCATCGAGTGCTGCTTTGCAATGACAAGGTAATGACCATAAGCGGCTTGTACGCCTTTTTCCGACTTGGCCACGCTTGCCAGATACAGGGTTGCGCCCAATTCAGCTGCTTTCTCTGCGTGGCCTTGCTGCAAGGATTCATAGCAGATGGCAGGGACCAGAACCTGATTGTCTTGCTTGAGAACAAGCTGTTCGTTGCCATTGGTGAAAAACGCTAGCTCATCGGAGTGGAGAATCTGTTTGGAGTAGGTCTTGTGATCCTGACCGGGCTGAAAAACAACCATGCTGATCTGGATGCCATCTTCACTTTTAGTAGGTGCACCCACACCGATGAAAATACCATGCTGGTTGCTGAGCGCCTTGAACTCATCCAATTGAAGACCAGCCTTGCTCATCGCGAGGCGCGATGCCAGTGTTGGTTCGTAACCGGTCAGGGACAATTCTGGGAAAAAAATACCATCGACGCCCTTGCTGACAGCTAAGCGAATGACATCAACATGCTTCTCGCGGTTTTTGTCGATGTCACCCGGTGTAGAACGGATTTGTGCAGCAGCTAATTTCATCAGGCATTCTCCTTATGCTCGTCGTTGAGAGAGCATACAACGACTCCCGTGATCACGTCAGGCGACCGTATGCTCTTTCAGCGGCCTCGATCTCGGTAGCCATTCCATCATCCATGTACGTGTTCCTTTTCAGCGCTTTCCAAGAGAGACAGAGCAGGACAAACGATACGCTTGTGTCTAGACTCGTGCCAGTAAGTGCCCCGCTTATTGTCTGCTTTGGGTTGAAGCGGACGGTGAGCTCAGTAATAGCCATGCAAAAACGGAGTTTGCATCATGACCGAAGATCAAAAAATTAAAGGGCCAGCGTCGTACTTCCCCTCAATTGAAAAAAATATGGCCAGCCAATAACCTACTGGTTAAATCTGCTCGAAACAGTAAGTGCCAAGAAGCATATGGAAATGGTGACCTTGCTCAAAACGGAACACAGCATGGGCCATGGCCATGCTAACGCTCTGGTTGCGTACTATTTAGCTAGCGCTAAAGGCGACTAACCAAGGGCCCGAGAAGGCGCTTGTTTACAGACAAGACCACCACTAGGACGTTACAGGTTTCAATCAAAAAACCACACACATCCCATGTGTCTTTATAAGATCTTTACTCCCCTACTCCGAATCCTTCTAACAACTTATTAACCGTCAAACTAGGCTTCCCTCACTGCTGGAGGGAATGCCATGGACTTCATCTTCGTAGGGCTTGGGGCGCTGTTTGTCTTGAGCCTCGTCGGTCTGGCCCGCGGCTGCGCGGCGCTCAACAGGAGGCGGTCATGACTGGCCTCTATCTTTTCGGTGCTCTCATCGCAGCCGGGCTGCTCGTCTATCTAGTCGCAGCCCTGCTGTTTCCGGAGGATTTCCTGTGACCATTCAAGCCTGGATCCTGCTTGGCGCCTTCCTCGTAGCACTGGGCATTCTCGCCTGGCCACTTGGACGTTGGCTCACCAGCGTAATGGAGGGTCGGTTCACCTTCGGTGCGCGAATCGAATCGCCGCTCTATCGCCTCGCCGGGGTCAAGCTGGACGCGCAGATGAGCTGGCTTCAATACGCCGTGGCCTTGCTCGTGTTCAACGCGTTGGGGCTTCTCGTCGTTTATGCATTGCAACGACTGCAAAGTGTTCTGCCATTTAACCCACAGGGAATGGGCGCAGTGACGGCGGACTCTTCTTTCAACACCGCCGCCAGCTTTGTCACCAATACCAACTGGCAAGGCTACAGCGGCGAAGCAACGATGAGTTACCTGACCCAAATGCTTGCGCTGACAGTACAGAATTTTCTGTCTGCGGCGACAGGCATCGTGGTGGCCGTGGCCCTCATTCGCGGGTTCGCCCGACACAGCGCGGACAGCATCGGCAACGCCTGGATCGACCTTACCCGCATCATCTTGTGGGTGTTACTGCCACTGTCACTGATCTTTGCCCTGTTTCTCGTCAGCCAAGGCGTCATCCAGAATCTCGCCCCGTACAAGGAAGTCGCCACGATCGAGACCCTGCACTATCAAGTCCCGATGCTCACTGACAGCGGTCAGCCAGCCGTTGATGCCCAAGGCAATGCCGTGATGCAAAGCATCGCCAGCGACAAGCAGACCATTGCAATGGGGCCGGTCGCTTCACAGGAAGCGATCAAGATGCTGGGCACCAACGGTGGCGGCTTCTTCAACGCCAACTCGGCACATCCGTTTGAGAACCCCACGGCCCTGACGAATTTCATGCAGATGCTGGCGATCTTCCTCATCCCCACCGCACTCTGTTTCGTCTTCGGCCACATTGTTGGCGACATACGACAAGGCTGGGCGCTGCTGGCAACGATGACGACCATCTTCTTGATCGCGGTGGTCTCCGTCACCCATTACGAACAACTGGGCAACCCGCAATTTGCGGCGCTGGGCCTTGATACGGCAGCGGGCAATCTGGAGGGCAAGGAGCTGCGTTTTGGCATCAGTGCATCCAGCCTGTTCGCGGCGGTGACCACCGCGGCCTCGTGCGGGGCGGTGAATGCAATGCATGACTCGTTCACGCCGTTGGGCGGCGCAGTACCACTGGCGCTGATGCAACTGGGCGAGGTGGTATTCGGCGGCACCGGCTCCGGCCTGTACGGCATGCTCGTGTTCGCTATCCTCGCGGTGTTCATCGCCGGCCTGATGATCGGTCGCACCCCCGAGTATCTGGGTAAAAAGATCGAGGCCTATGAGATGAAGATGGTGGCTATCGCCATCCTCGTGACCCCGTTGCTGGTGTTGTGTGGTACCGCCATCGCCGTCATGTCCGAGGCTGGCAGAGTGGGGATCGCCAATCCCGGCGCGCACGGCTTCTCGGAAGTCCTTTACGCCTTCACCTCGGCGGCAAACAACAACGGCAGCGCATTCGCCGGACTTTCAGCCAACACACCGTTCTACAACACGCTACTGGCCGTCATGACCTGGTTCGGCCGATTCGGCGTGATTGTGCCGGTGCTCGCAGTCGCTGGCAGTCTGGCAGTCTGGCAGCCAAGAAACGTCTCGCGGTCACCGCCGGCACGATGCCCACACACGGGATGCTGTTCATCGTGTTGCTGATCGGCACGGTATTACTGGTCGGCTTGCTGAACTACATACCGGCGCTCGCGCTCGGCCCCATCGTTGAACACCTCATCATGATCAAGTGAGATCACGAACATGACACGCAAAGCGTTCTCCTTGTTCGCCCCCAAGCTCATTCGACCGGCAATGCTCGAGTCCTTGCGCAAGCTCAGCCCCAGGGCGCAGTGGCGCAACCCGGTGATGTTCGTCGTCTACATCGGCGCATTCATCACCACCGGACTGTGGGTACAAGCGCTGAGTGGCAAGGGCGAGGCCGGCAGCGGCTTCATTCTCGCGATTGCCTTGTGGTTGTGGTTCACCGTGCTGTTCGCCAATTTTGCCGAGGCCTTGGCCGAAGGCCGCAGCAAAGCCCAGGCCGCGTCTCTACGCGACTTGAAGAAGGAAACCTGGGCCAAGAAACTGCGAGAGCCTCACTACGGCGCAGAGTGGCAACTGGCGCAATCAAGTGAGCTGTGCAAGGGCGACGTAGTCGTGGTTGAAGCCGGTGACCTCGCCGAGTCGGTGATTCCCGCCGACGGTGAGGTCATCGAAGGTGCCGCCTCGGTGGATGAGTCCGCCATAACCGGCGAATCGGCACCGGTAATACGTGAATGTGGTGGCGACTTCTCGGCAGTTACCGGGGGGACACGTGTGCTCTCGGACTGGATCGTCATCCGCGTGACCACCAACCCCGGTGAGACGTTTGTCGACCGCATGATCGCCATGGTCGAGAACGCCAAGCGGCAAAAGACGCCGAATGAAATTGCCCTGACGATATTGCTGGTCGCACTGACGATCGTGTTCCTTGGCGTCACCGTGACGTTACTGCCCTTCTCGCTGTTTGGTGTCTCTGTGGCGCAATCGGGCACGCCCGTCTCGATCACCGTGCTGATCTCGTTGCTGGTTTGCCTGATTCCCACCACCATTGCAGGCCTGCTGTCGGCCGTTGGCGTGGCGGGCATGAGCCGCATGATGGAGGCGAATGTCATCGCCACCTCCGGCCGGGCGGTGGAGGCTGCCGGCGACGTCGACGTGCTGCTGCTCGACAAGACCGGCACTATCACCCTGGGCAACCGTCACGCCTCTGCATTTTTACCCGCGCCGGGCGTCAAGGAAGCGGAACTCGCGGATGTCGCGCAATTGGCTTCCCTGGCTGACGAAACCCCCGAAGGTCGCAGTATCGTCGTCCTCGCCAAGCAGCGTTTCAACCTGCGCGAGCGCGACATTGCCGCGCTCCACGCCCATTTCGTGCACTTTTCTGCGCAAACGCGCATGAGCGGCGTCAACCTCGGCGAGCGGCAGATCCGTAAGGGCGCAGGTGAGGCAATCCTCAGGCATGTGCAAAGTCTGGGTGGCAGCTTTCCCGAGTCGGTACAAACCCACATCGACGAAGTCGCACGTCGCGGCAGTACCCCATTGGTCGTTGCTGACGGCGTCAAAGTGCTGGGCGTGATCGAACTCAAGGACATCGTCAAGGGCGGTATCCGCGAGCGCTTCGTCGAGTTGCGCCGCATGGGCATCAAGACAGTGATGGTAACCGGCGATAACCGCGTCACTGCTGCTGCGATCGCCGCTGAAGCAGGTGTTGATGACTTTCTGGCGGAAGCGACACCCGAACAGAAACTACAGTTGATTCGAAGCTATCAGGCTGAAGGCCGTCTGGTCGCCATGACCGGCGACGGCACCAACGACGCTCCGGCACTGGCTCAGGCGGATGTTGCCGTAGCCATGAACTCAGGCACTCAAGCCGCCAAAGAAGCCGGCAACATGGTCGACCTGGACAGCAACCCGACCAAACTGATCGAAGTTGTGGAAACCGGTAAGCAGATGCTGATGACCCGTGGCTCGCTGACCACCTTCTCGATTGCCAATGACATCGCCAAATATTTCGCCATCGTCCCGGCCGCTTTCGTCAGCACTTACCCGCAGCTCTCCGCGCTCAACATCATGGGCCTTACCAGCCCGAACTCGGCGGTGCTGTCAGCCGTGATCTTCAACGCGTTGATCATCATTTTCCTGATCCCTTTGGCGCTCAAGGGCGTGAAGTATCGCCCGGTCGGTGCAGCCCTGCTGCTACGCCGTAACCTGCTGATCTACGGACTGGGTGGAGTGATCGTTCCATTCATTGGCATAAAGGTGATCGACATGGCGCTGTTTGCCGTCGGTCTGGCTTGAAGGAGTGCTGTCATGGTTGCTCTATTGCGTCCAGCGCTGACACTGTTTATTGCTCTTTCGTTACTCACCGGCCTCGCCTATCCGCTGCTCACAACCGCAATCGCAGGCCTGCTCTTCCCTGCTCAAGCGACAGGGAGCCTGATCGAACGAGAGGGGAAAACCGTGGGTTCGTTGTTGATCGGTCAATCCTTCAGCGATCCCAAGCACTTCTGGGGTCGGCCATCGTCAACCAGCCCCATGCCCTATAACGCGGCGGCATCTTCAGGCTCGAACCAGGGGCCACTGAACCCGGCGCTGGCAGAGGCAATCAAGGGCCGTGTCGCGGCCTTGCGTGCAGCCGATCCCGGTAACACGGCAACGGTGCCCGCCGACCTGGTCTACAGTTCGGCGAGTGGTCTTGATCCGCATATCAGTATCGATGCCGCCCTGTATCAGGCAGGAAGAATTTCGCGGGTGCGAAATCTACCGCTAGCGCGCATTCAACAGCTGATTGCCGAACACTCTGAAAAATCGCTGCTGGGCTTTCTCGGCGAACCTCGAGTCAACGTACTGGCATTGAACCTGGCACTCGACGCCATGCATTGAGCGCCAACTCACACACGGTGGGCTTGATGGCCGAACAACGTCCTGACCCAGACGAGCTGCTGGCGCAGATTCGCGAAACAGAAGCACAAGCCAAACGCGGTCGGCTGAAAATTTTTTTCGGCGCCAGTGCCGGCGTCGGCAAGACCTACGCCATGCTGGTCGCCGCTCAAGCGGCGAAACAACAAAACATTGATGTACTGATCGGCGTGGTCGAAACCCATGGCCGCGCAGAGACCATCGCCTTGACAACAGGTCTCGAAAAAATACCGCTCAAGCAGGTTACCGACAAGAACCGCACGCTGAGCGAGTTCGATCTGGATGCCACACTGTTGCGCAAACCTGCACTGATCCTGATTGACGAACTGGCTCACTCCAATGTCGTAGGCTCGCGCCATCCAAAACGCTGGCAGGACGTAGAAGAGCTGCTCAGCGCCGGTATTGATGTGTGGTCAACCATGAATGTTCAGCACTTGGAGAGTCTGAACGACATAGTCGGTGGCATCACCGGTATCCGTGTCTGGGAGACCGTGCCCGACCATGTGTTCGACACCGCCGATGAAGTGGTGATTGTCGATTTACCCCCCGACGACCTGCTCCAACGGCTCAAGGAGGGTAAAGTCTATTTGGCTCACCAGGCAGAACGCGCGGTGCAGAATTTTTTTCGCAAAGGCAACCTGATCGCACTGCGCGAGCTGGCCCTGCGGCGTACCGCTGACCGTGTCGACAGCGAGATGCTGCAGTATCGAAAAAGCAGTGCGGTAAAACCTGTCTGGGGGACTCGAGACTCGCTGCTCGCGTGCATCGGCCCCCAGGATCTGGGGGAGAAAACCATCCGCTCAACGGCTCGCCTCGCGGCTCAGCTCGATGTGCCATGGCATGCTGTGTATGTCGAGACCCCTGCCTTGCAGCGACTCCCCGAAGACAGGCGCCGCCGCATTCTGGCGACCTTGAAGCTCGCTCAGGACATGGGCGCGCAGATCTCGACCCTCGCCGGTCACGACGTCGCTGAAACGCTGGTCAAGTATGCGCGTCAACACAACCTCTCCAAAGTCGTGCTGGGGCGCGACGAACAGCCTCGGCCGCGATTTTGGCGACGGCTGCTGGCGGATCGAGTGGGGGCTTTGGGCGCCGACCTGGACGTGATTCAGATTGCGCTTCCTGCCAGCCGGCCCACGCAAGCCGATACCCGCACCAGGACGAAGCAGAGCCCCGGGACCCTCTGGAAACCTTATGCCTGGAGTGCCGTGCTCTGCACCGCGACGGCTTTACTGGTCATGCCCCTGGCTCATGTGCTGGAACAAGCCAACATTGTCATGGTGTTCCTGCTGGCCGTGGTAACCGTCGCGGTTCGCTTCGGCCGAGGCCCGGCGGTGCTGGCTGCGTTCCTGTCGGTAGCGGCTTTCGACTTCTTTTTTGTATCGCCCAGGCTTTCCTTTGCCTTCACCGATGTCCAGTACCTGGTGACCTTCAGTGTCATGCTCGTTGTGGCACTAGTGATCGGACAGATGACCGCCGGTCTGACCTACCAGGCGCGGGTGGCGCAACGGCGGGAAGATCGCATGCGTGCGCTCTATGACATGTCACGCCTGTTGTCCGCGGCACTGATGACCGAGCAGGTTGGCGAAATTGCTTCACGCTTTCTGTCGGCGGAGTTTGGTGCAACGTCGGCACTGTTGGTGGCAGACGACAACAACAAGCTGCAAAACCCGATGGTGACGGGAGATGCACTGCAGGTCGACTTTGCTATCGCCCAGTGGTCGTTCGATAAAGTCGAGCCGGCTGGATACGGCACCGATACCTTGCCTTCGAGCCCAACCCTGTACCTGCCCTTGTCCGCGCCCATGCGCGCACGCGGTGTGCTGGCTGTGCAACCGCGAGACGCAAGTCGCTTGGTGGATCCGGAGCAGCGACGTCTGCTCGATACCTGTGCGTCGTTGTTGGCAATCTCGCTGGAAAGGATTCATTACATCCACATTGCCCAGGACACGACCGTGCAGATGGAGTCCGAGCGCTTGCGCAACTCACTGCTCTCGGCCATCTCCCACGACTTGCGAACGCCATTGTCGGTTCTGGTAGGGCTTGCCGAAGCGCTCAAACTGACAAAGCCAGCGCTGAGCGGCGAGGCCGCCGAAATCGCCGCTGCCGTCGGTGAGTCGGCGCTGCGTATGAATACGCTGGTCAACAACCTGTTGGATATGGCCCGTCTGGAATCCGGCAACGTGGTACTGAACCGTCAATGGCAGCCCGTTGAAGACGTAGTAGGAAGCGCATTGAGAGCCATCCAGCCGGCACTGGGGGGGCACCCCGTTCAGGTCAAACTGGAAGACGACTTGCCACTGATTCATATCGACGCCGTGCTGATCGAGCGCATCCTCATCAACCTGCTCGAAAATGCCATCAAGTACACAGCGCCAGAAACCCCCATCACCCTGGGGGCCAGAGCCGATCCTGAGCACATAGAACTATGGGTTGCCGATGAGGGGCCGGGGTTGCCTCGCGGTCACGAGGCAGAAATCTTCAGCAAGTTTGTCCGCGGCAGAAAGGAAAGCCCGATTCCTGGCGTCGGGTTGGGCCTGGCCATTTGCAAGGCGATTGCCCAGGCGCATGGGGCAAACCTATCGGCTATCACTCGCCAGGAAGGCGGAGCCTGCTTCACATTATGCATACCCCGTGAAGAACCTCCTGCAATTGACGCCCAGCTGGCCGAGGAGCAAACACCATGAGCGAATCGGTCCCACACGTTCTGGTCATAGAAGACGAGAAGGACATTCGGCGTTTCGTGCGTATGGCCCTGCAAGCTGAAGGCTTGGAAGTTCATGAGGCCGATACCTTTCACCGTGGCCTCGTCGATGCCGGGACTCGCCGCCCGGATTTGATCGTGCTCGACCTCGGACTTCCCGACGGTGACGGTGTCGACCTTATACGCGATGTTCGAAGCTGGTCAGAGGTACCCATCATCGTACTCTCGGCACGTGGTGCAGAGGCCGACAAGATCTTGGCCCTGGATACCGGTGCTGATGATTATCTGGTCAAACCCTTTGGTACCGGTGAACTGCTCGCCCGAGTTCGCGCCCTGTTACGCCGGCACAGCAAAGATACCGAAAACAATGCAGTCCTGGCGTTTGGCGATGTCCGCATTGACCTGGATCGACGCATAGTTGAACGATCAGGGGCGCCATTGCACCTGACGCCACTGGAGTACCGCTTGCTGGTTCATCTGTGCTCACATCCGAACCGGGTTCTGACTCATATGCAGCTGCTCAAAGCGGTATGGGGCCCTTCGCACACCACTGACACACCCTACCTTCGTGTGTTCATGGGCGGCTTGCGCAAGAAAGTTGAAGCTGACCCCTCCCAACCGCGTCATCTGGTTACTGAAACCGGCGTTGGCTACCGTTTCATCCCGTGATCTGTACGGGAATGGGCGTCGCCAACGCCCATCACCTGGATGAAGCTGCGGGCATCAGTTGGACTTGTCTTTCTTCCTGATGAAGTCCAGATAGAAGCTCACCACCCCAAACAGCAGAATCAGGGCTACCACTAGCAAACCCAAAACTGTGTTGTTCATCGACATCTCCATGCGAACTTGACCTGGCCCAGGCTGAGCAGGTCGTAAACACCAGATTGCGCCCTACCGCCTAAGGCAGAACGCTGCGCCCATCACGAAAAAACCCGCGTGAAGAATCTCTTTGCAGGCCCGGCGCGCGGGGGTGCATCCACCGCCGCCGGATGATTTCCTCCACGGAAATCCCGGGCTAGTCGCTTGAGGAACAAGACCATTACTCCGCCCAACAGCAGCATCGCCAGGACAAACGCTGGATAGGCAAGCCACCACGCAATACCACTGGTCATCATGCTGAATTCGGACATGCCGCCAATGCTGGCGATCAGGTTCAAAGGCAGGAACACCACGTTGATCAAGGTCAGCTTGCGCAGCATTTCGTTCATGGTGTTGTTGGCCAGATTGCCGCGCGCATCCATCAGCCCGGCAAACACTGTGGAGTAGATCTCCGCCTGCTTGTAGCACTGGGTGTTCTCGATGATCAGGTCGTCGATCAACTCGATGAGCTGCGCGTCAAAGTGGTTCTTTTGCGCATGGTTACGAAGACGCGAAAGCACGGTGCCATTGCTGTGGATAGCGTTGATGTAATAAATCAGGCTCTCGCTGAGGTTGAACATCTGTATCAGGTGGTTGTTGTGCATCGAGCTGTTGAAGCGCTGCTGCAGCTCGCGGGCAACCATCTTGATGACCTTCAGGTGGCCAAGGTAGTGATGGATGTTGCTGAACAGCATGTCCAGCAACACATCCAGCGGTGTTTGCAAATGATGACGGCTACCCAGGCCTTGCAGCTGCGAGTCGTCTGGCGCGATGAGCACCAGACGTTCGGCCTGCAACAGCAAACCGAAGGACGACACCTCAAAGGAGAAACTGTCACCGCCTGAATAGTTCTCCGGACGTTTCCAGATCAAGAAGAGACTGTCCGGGTGGAACTCGATACGCGATACTTCATCAGGGTCCAGCGCCGAAGCCAGGGCATGCTCGTCAACACGGAACCGGCACTTGAGCAAGTCGCGCTCTGCCGCATCCGGGTCGACGAACAACAGGACTTGGCTGTCGAGGCTTTCACTTGGGTGCAACGCCCCTTGGGCGAGCTGGAAGCTTTTGATCATCGGGGCTCTCCCGGATTCATGCCGGCCTTCTACCAGATCTGGCCACGGCGCTTGAGTTCCAACCGGCGAACGAACTCCTCCAGTACCAAGGTGTACAGGTCGTCCTGCAGGTAGGCATCCTCAATACCGGCGTCCAGGTTGGGGTTATCGTTCACCTCGATGACTACCACCTTGTCACCTGACTGCTTAAGGTCTACACCGTACAAACCATCGCCAATCAGACTGGCTGTTTTTGCCGCCAGCTCTACTACTGCTCGCGGTGCTTCGTGGACGGGTAGAGTGCGGCACTCGCCAATAACGTCGGCACCGTTGGCCTTGTGATTGAAGATCTGCCAATGCCCTTTCGACATGAAGTATTGGCAGGCGAAGATCGGCTTGCGATTGAGAATGCCGATGCGCCAGTCGTACTCGGTATAGAGGTACTCCTGAGCCAGGAGCAGCACCGAATGTTCGAAGAGTTCAGCAGTAGCCTGCAGCAATTGTTCCTGGTTCTCCACTTTGATCACGCCACGGGAGAAGCAACCGTCAGGGATTTTCACTACCAGCGGGAATCCCAGACGCTCACCCACTTGCTGCAGTTCTTGCAGGTTGTCCTTGTAGAGAATCTCACTGGCCGGCATCGCCAGCTTATTGCTGCGTAACAGGTCGGTCAGATAGACCTTGTTGGTGCAGCGCAGGATGGAGGTTGGATCGTCCATGACCACCAGCCCTTCGCTCTCGGCTTTTTTTGCGAAGCGGTAGGTGTGATTGTCGACACTGGTCGTCTCGCGAATCAGCAGTGCGTCATACTCGGCCAGGCGCGAGTAATCTTTGCGCTCAATCATCTCGACATCGATACCCATGCCCCGGCCCACACGCACGAAACTCTCCAGCGCCTTGGCGTTCGAGGGCGGCAGCGCTTCCTCGGGGTCGTGCAAGATGGCCAAATCATAGCGCGCCATGCGCCGGGATCGGGGTACGCGCCAGATTTTTCGGCTGAACCCGTCCAAGGCATTAGCGAATTGATCTTCCTGATCTTCTCGCAACTTGTGTAAGGATCCAGCTTTGATACCGGCGATCTGCCAACCATTGGCTTTGCGAAATTCGACCAACAATATTGGACAGGGAAAGGCTTCAAACAGTTGACGGGCAATAGACTGAAGCGGTTCCAAATAGGTTTGGCCAAAGTACAGGCTAAGTGTAAAACTTTCAGCCTCAGCGTAAACATTATTACTCAAGGTTTTTTCAAGTGTTTTCTCCAGGTCATCAAGTGCCAGACCATACAGCGATTTACGCGCTAGCTCACTGATTGTTTTTACCGAAGGAATCACTTTGTGCCCCCAGGCTTCAGCCAAAAGAGAACAGTAATAGCCGTGCCCCAGATATTTGTAACTGCGGCATAGGTTGATCACCTGTACACGCTTGCTTGGCTCTCTATCTCGCGGTCGCTCCAGATACTCCTGAGCGGTCACCAGGTCTTCGCTCGGAAAGTATTTGGCCCAATCTTCCTTGCGCTCAACAATAATTATCAGCTGACTGCAGCTCTTGCTGTCATTTGCAGAACTGGGCGGCGCAACTATTGCCGGCTCAATGTTTTTACCTAATACTTCACGCAGTCCAAATTGTGCCATTGTCATCTCAGGTATCCAACGAAGAACAAGTGCTTACCCATTAAACACGAATGCTTCAGAAAGTCTCGCTCCATTACGAAAGTTTTACGGTGACCTGTATGGAATTTATATTTCGCAACGCCACGCCTGAAGACCTGCCATCGCTACTGTCGTTGGAGAACCAATGTTTCGAGCATGACCGTCTGACACCCCGTAGTTTTCAGTGGATGATCAGCCGTGCCCACGCCAGCCTGATTGTTGCGCAAGCGCACGGCCGTTTGATGGGTTACGCCTTATTGCTGTTTCATCGCGGCACATCATTGGCCCGCCTTTACTCCATCGCCATCTCCCCCGATGCTCGTGGCCAAGGGCTGGGCAAGCGGTTGCTGGCCGAGGCAGAGGAAAACGCCCGCAGCGCTGACTGCGCATATATGCGGCTTGAGGTTCGCCAGGATAACCAGACGGCGATCAGGCTTTACGAAGGCGTAGGCTATCGACGCTTCGCAGTGATCAACGATTACTACCAGGATCACACAGACGCCCTGCGCTATGAGAAACGGATCATCCAGCGACCTGCCGGCAAAGCGCGGCAGGTACCCTACTACCAGCAATCCACTGACTTCAGCTGTGGCCCTGCGTGCCTGTTGATGGCCATGGCTGCGCTGCAACCCGGGCGCGCGCTGGCCAGGCGCGAAGAGGTGCAGCTATGGCGGGAGGCAACCACTGTGTTCATGACCTCCGGTCACGGTGGCTGCAGCCCACAAGGTCTTGCACTGGCAGCCTGGCGCAGGGGATTTCGCGTGCTCTTGCAGGTAAGCGTCGACGGGCCGCTGTTCCTCAACGGCGTGCGCAGCGAGCACAAGAAAGCAGTCATTCGCCTGGTGCATGAGGAACTCTGCACTGAACTGCAAAGTACTGACGTTGTTCAGCTGTATAGCAAGCAGATCGATATCTCGCGCTTGCTGGCTGAGGGCGGTCAACCGCTGGTGTTGATCAGCTGTTTCCGTCTGACCCGAAGCAAGGCGCCACACTGGGTGCTTGTCACCGGCTGTGACGAAGACTTTGTCTACTTGCATGATCCGGATATCGACCATAGTCGCCATCGTCATGCCCTTGACTGCCAGCACCTACCGGTAAGCCACGATGAGTTTCAGCGAATGAGCCTTTTTGGCGGCAGTAAACTTCGCGCGGCAGTCATTCTCTATGCCCGATAGCCCGAGTTGAAGCTTCGTCCCTGCCTCACAAAAAACCAAGTTAGCTGCGATCTACTTGCCGGCCTCGCTCCAACATGACAGCATTCGCAACCGCATCAATTTCCCATTTAGATTCGTCTTCGCTCGAGGTCTCGTCGTGCCGGGCCAGCCCGTTTCTCCTTTTTCCGAGCTCTATCATCGCCATCACGGCTGGCTATTCGGCTGGCTGCGCAAGAAGCTGGGTTGCCCCGCCAATGCCGCCGACCTGACCCAGGACACCTTCGTCAAACTCCTGGGCCTTGAGCATATACCGGCGCTCAAGGAGCCTCGGGCGTTCCTGCTGGTCGCGGCAAATCGCTTGTTGATCAACCAGTATCACCGGCGTCGGGTCGAAGACGAAACCCTGCGCAGTATGGCCGTGCTGCTTGAGCAAACGACCCAACAAGGTCCGGAACAGATCGTTGCCGTACGCCAGTTATTGGCTAAGGTGCTGTTGTTGCTCCTCGAAGAGCTGGATGAAAAACCGCGCAAGGCCTTTCTCATGGCGCGGGTCGACGGCTGCTCATACAGCGAGATCGCCCTGCAGTTGCAGGTATCGGAAAGCAGCGTCAAACAGTACCTGGCCAAGGCGCTGGCACATTGTCATGCCCGGCTGTTCGATGCCATGCCCGAGGGCCTGCAGCATGACTGACGCCCCGCCCTTGGACACCCTCCGCGATCAGGCGGCGCAGTGGCTGCTGCGCCTGGACGACAGTCCGACGCCTGAGGACCTGGCGCAGTTTCGCAACTGGTGCGAGGCTGACAGCCGCCATGGGCAGATCTACCAACAGCTCCAGCAACTGTGGCAAGCCGTCTCGCCCCCCGCCAAAACCAGATCCCGGCCAATTGCAGCCATCGGCTTGGCCCTGGCGTTACCGGCCGCAATCGCTGCAGTGCAGTTCTTGCCTGTGGAGAATTGGGTTAGCCAACCCGCAGCAGTCGTTGCGGCGCCCACGCAGTTGATATTCCACGACCGGCCGCTGCCAGAGGTGCTGGCTGAGCTGGATCGCCACCGTCCGGGGCTTATCTGCAGCGATAAGGCGCAGCTGCAGGCTCTGCGCTTTACCGGCGTGCTGCCGGTACAAGACAGCAATGCCGCCCTGGCGCTGTTGCAGGCAGCCCTGCCAATCCGTATCGACTTTTACAGCGACTACCTGGTGAACGTACGGCCACGTTGAAAAAAACGCCCAGGTGACTGCCCGATTTGTTTCCAGCCCGGTCATTGAAGTTAATACAGTCGATTGCACGGGCAATACCCATGACCAACACCACCGCTTCACTGTTTCGCCGCAGCGCCCTGGCGCTGGCCTTGAGTTGCACCACCCCGGCCTTCGCCGGCAGCGCCTCGGGCAGCTACCACTTCGAACAGGCCAGCCAGTCGCTCGATAGCGCCTTGACCGCACTGGCCACCCGTACCGGGCTGGCCATCGGCGTTGATGCAGCGTTGCTACGCGGCAAATCGGCGCCTGCGCTGCAGGGCGACTACAGTGCCGAGCAGGCGCTCGATGCGTTGTTGCAAGGTAGCGGCCTGCAATGGCGCCTGAGTGGTCAGAACAGCATCGTCGTGCAACCGGCACCGGTTCCGCTTGAACTGGGTAGCGGCCCGTTGGCGTTGTCTGACACCCTGGTCAGCGCTTCGCGCAGCGAGGCCAGCATTGCCTCGATTCCCGGCACCGTGCAGGTGATCCTGGCGCCACAGATCGCCCAGCAGTCGGCAGCCGGGCGCAAGGCCGCCGATATTCTCGCTACCCTGGTGCCCGGCCTGGCCCCCTCCTCCGGCACCATGAGCAACTATGGCCAGACCCTGCGCGGGCGCAATGTGCTGGTGTTGATCGACGGCGTTTCGCAAAACGCCAGCCGCGATGTATCACGCCAGCTCAACAGCGTTGCGCCCTCGAGCATCGAGCGTATCGAAGTGGTGTCGGGGGCCAGCAGCCTCTATGGCGCCGGAGCCTCGGGGGGCATTATCAACATCATCACCAAGCGCAACGATGGGCAAGCGCTGGCAATGAGCAGCCGGGTCAGCATCAGCACGGCGGATAATTTCAACCACAAGGGCTTTGCCTACGAAGCGTTCCAGAGCGTCACCGGCCGCCAGGACGCACTGGACTGGTACCTGTCCGCCGACCTGGTACAGCGTAACGATCAGTTCGATGGCAACGGCAAGCGCATTCCCCAGGAAGCGTTCCAAGGCAGCAACATGGACACCGAAAGCCATGACCTGCATGCCAAGTTCGGCTACGACCTGGATGACCAGCGCCGCATCACCCTGGCCCTGCAGGAGCATGAAGACAAACAGGACAGCGGCTACGTGGCCGCTACGCAGAACGGCGAATCAGTGGCGATCAAAGGCCTGCAACTGAGCGACCAGCCCTTCACCCATAATCAGGCGCTGAACTTCAACTACAGCGATGGTGACCTGTTCGGCCAGCAACTGCTGGTGGAGAGCTACTGGCGCAAGCAGCAGGCACGCTTCTTCCCTTACAACTGGGGCGCCAATGCCGGCGTCGTCGCCTCCGAGAGCGAAGCCCGTGTGTACGGTTTGCGCGCCGCAGTGGAAAGCAGCTTGCCGAGCATCGGCAGCGCCACTGGCAGCCTGGTCTGGGGCGCCGACTTCGAGAACGAACAGGTCAGCCAGAACGGTGATCGCTACCGTGTCGATGGCCAGGTCTACACCCCTACGGGTCAACGCTACGCCTTCGGTCCCGACATCGAAACCAACAGCACCGCGCTGTTCGCCCAGTCGACCTGGGATATCGGCGACTGGACCTTGCGCGGCGGCGCCCGGCACGAGTGGATTCACAGCGATGTCGACGACAGCGTGGCGTTCGGCGGAATCTGGCGGGCGGGGGTCACCGAAGTACTGCCAGGAGGAACCTTGAAGTACGAGGATACCCTCTACAACCTTGGCGCGGTCTATCACCTGAGCAGCGCCCAGGACCTGTTCGTCAACTTCAGCCAGGGCTTCTCGCTACCGGATGTGCAACGCTTTCTGCGCGATGTGCGCGGCAGCTACGACATCCACGATCTCAACGCCCAGGCGATCAAGGTCGACAGCTATGAGCTGGGCTGGCGCGGCGACTGGGAGTCACTGCAGGCTAACGTCACGGTGTTCGAGAACCGCTCGGACGTCACCCAGTACTACGATTCGGTCACTCGTGCGCAACGCCTGATTGACCAGAAGGAGCGGGTGCGCGGGGTCGAGAGCAGCCTGACCTATCACCTGGACACAGCCTGGTCGCTGGGCGGCACCTATGCCTGGACCAAAGGCGAGACCGACCAGAACGGTGAATGGCGGGACCTGCCGGCTACCCGTATCTCGCCGGCCAAGACCACGGCGTTCGTCGAGTTCGATGACAATGGCTACACCCTGCGCCTGCAAGCCCTGCGCCTGGAAAGCTATGACGACGGCTTCAAGGATGGCAACGGCCGCAAGATCGAAGGCTACACCACCTTCGACCTGTTGGCCGGGGTGGCGCTGCCCGTGGGCAAGCTGGAGATGGGTGTCTACAACCTCAGCGATCGCAACTATGAAACGCTGTACATGCAGGCCAACGCCGCAGCACCCTACCCCCATGCTGAGGGGCGGCGCCTGGCGCTGAGCTACGCCGTGGATTGGTGACACAGGCAACCCGGCAATGATGCTGAGGAACAACTGTCTGCGGGAGCGGGCTTGCACCCGCGATTGCGCTTTGTCAGTCACATCCCATCGCGGGGCAAGCCCGCTCTCATCAAACAAAATATAAGCCACTGATTCTTAAGTCTCTTAGGCTGCCACAAGCTGATACCCCAGTTTCCGGGCTTTGCGAAGC
>NZ_JBOICA010000047.1:0-37024 GCF_050739775.1 Pseudomonas sp. | reverse complement strand
GCAGTCACTTGTGATGCTGATAATCTTTCTGACTATCAGTCTGAGCCACAAGCACCCACACGAATTGCTTGATTCGATTGTTAAAGAGCGGTGGCTGAAGTCTTTCGCTTCAACCGAGGCGCGCATTTTACGCTTTCCTCAGTGCCTGTCAAGCGTTTATTTTGAAGTTTTTCGCTCAAATTCAACTGCTTGACTCGCTACGATCTCTCGTCAGCGGGAGGCGAATTCTACAGCGTTTCAATCCGCTGTCAACCACCTTTTTCACCGCTGCCGATCTTTCGATCGAAGCCCCTCCGACACCACCTGGAACATCTAACTCGTTGAATCTCAAGGAGTTTTCCGTTCCGACTACGCCGGAAGTGGGGCGAATTATAGAGAGATCTACAGGGGCGTCAAGGACTTATTCAGGCTTTTGTTGCAGAAGTTGTTTTTCGACCCGCCAACCGCGGAATGCGCCGGGCAAGCAGCGGGATACGCAGCGCCAGCAGAAACACCCCAATGCCCGCATAGACCGCCCACTCTTTGAGGTCCGCTCGCACAACCCAGAGAAAGTGCAGCAAACCCAAAGCAAGAATCACGTAGACCAGCTTGTGCAACTTCTTCCAGCGCGCACCCAGGCGTCGCTGACTGTAGCGATTGGAGGTCACGGCCAAGGCCAGCAAACCAACAAAGCCCAATGCGCCAACAATGATGTAGGGCCGCTTGCTCAGTTCCACCCCCAACTGCCCCCAATCCAATCCGAGGACGAAGACCATGTAGGACGTCATGTGCAGCACTATATAAGCAAAGCACCACAACCCCAGTTGTCGGCGCGAGACGATCCACCCCGCCCAACCGGTCAAACGCTGCAGCGGCGTCATACTCAGGGTGATCAGCAGGAAGATCAGCGCGCCCAACCCTAGCCGGTCGACCAGGATCTTGCCAGGATCCGGACCCAGCGCATTCATGGCCGCCTCGTACAGCCACCACAGGGGCCAGATACAAGCCAGGACAAAGATGCCAAGACGAAACAGTGGATAGCGCATCAGTAGTTCTTCCGCAGATCGAGCCCGCTGTACAACCCTGCCACTTCCTCGGCATAACCGTTGAACATCTGGGTAGGACGCACATTGGGACTGAACAACCCGCTGGGCAGGCGTCGCTCCCGGGCCTGGGTCCAGCGCGGGTGATCTACTTCAGGGTTGACGTTGGCATAGAAACCGTACTCTTCCGGTGCAATAGCCTGCCAAGTTGTTCGTGGCTGCGCCTCGACCAGACTGATCCGCACAATCGACTTGATGCTCTTGAAGCCATACTTCCAAGGCACCACCAAGCGCAACGGCGCACCATTCTGATTAGGCAGCTCTCGTCCATACATGCCAACAGCCAGGATCGCCAACGGATTCATCGCCTCATCCAGGCGCAAGCCTTCTACATAAGGCCAGTCAATCAGCGCGAATTTGGAGCGTTGCCCCGGCATGCTTTTTGGGTCTTGCAGCGTCTCGAAGCGAATGAAGCGCGCCTTGGAGGTCGGCTCCACCTGCTTGAGCAAAGCTGAAAGCGGAAAGCCCAGCCAGGGAATGACCATCGACCAGGCCTCAACGCAGCGCAGACGGTAGATTCTCTCCTCGAGCTGGTAAGGCTTCATGAAGTCCTTCAGGGCATAACGCCCTGGCTTGCCCACTTCACCATCGACCACAACCGTCCACGGCTCGGTTTTCAGGCTACCGGCATTGGCTGCCGGATCCCCCTTGTCAGTACCGAACTCGTAGAAGTTGTTGTAGTGAGTCGCATCCTTGAACGGGGTAATCGCCTCCCCCGGCGCAGTGATTGCCTGCCATTGGGTCGCGCCGAGCTTTTCATTGAACCAGCCAGGCGCCCTGCCCGCCTCGACATCGACATAGCGCGACACCTCGGCAGCACCGGCCCAGCGTGGCAGTGCAGTAGCCGCCAGGGCAGCCAGCGCCCCACCCAGGATGGCACGGCGCGAGACATAAAGGGATTCGGGAGTGATATCCGATTCTTTGCAATCGGAGGCTTTGGACAGCTTGATGAGCATGATGGCTCCGTAGAACTGGAGGACTGATGCACCAGTAGACTACGGAGCCCGAGCGAAATTACATCACTCGACGTTTTTACGCCGGCGCATGCGCAACAGGTATTGCACAGGACCGGAGGCCGCATAGCCAAGGAACACCAGCAGCAGGATGCGCGGTGGATCACTGAAGACTACCGCGAACACCAGCACCACGGCGAGGATCGCTACGAACGGCACGCGCCCTTTGAGATCCAGCTCCTTGAAGCTGTTGTACTTGATGTTGCTGACCATCAGCATGCCTGCTGCCGCTACCAGCAACGCCACCAGGAACGAAAGCTTCGAGCCCTGGATACCGTAGTCACTGAACGCCCAGACGGTACCGGCCACCACGCCCGCCGCCGCCGGACTGGCCAGGCCGATGAAGTAGCGTTTGTCGGCCTTGCCGACCTGGGTGTTGAAGCGAGCCAGGCGCAGTGCAGCGCCAGCGACATAGATAAACGCAACCATCCAGCCGACCTTGCCCATGTCACCCAGGGCCCAGCCGAACGCCAGCAACGCAGGGGCTACACCAAAGGCGACCATGTCCGACAGCGAGTCGTACTCGGCGCCGAAGGCGCTCTGGGTGTTGGTCATACGGGCAACACGGCCATCGAGGCCGTCGAGGACCATCGCGACAAAAATGGCAATGGCGGCAAACGCGAAATACTTGCTCGCTTCGCGCGGATCGCCAGCGCTCAGGGCAGCCTGGGCACTCATGGAGTTGATGATGGAATAGAAACCGGCGAACAGGTTCGCGGTGGTGAACAGGTTGGGCAGCAGATAGATGCCGCGATGCCGAACCTTGCGTCCTTCGGCGTCATGCCCTTCTTCAACATGCTCATCGATCGGTAGCAGGCTTTCGGCGTCAGAGGCCTTGTTCGGCTCTTCGGGACGTTCGCTCATGGACATTACCTTGCAACGGTGTGGAAAGTTTCGATAGAGGTCTGCGGCGAGGGTTCGCCGACAGACGATGAAGCTTTATACCAGAAGCTGACCGCCTAAACGAAAAAACGCGGCCGAAGCCGCGTTTTCATCGCATCGAGACAGACTCAGTTCTTGGCCTTGTCGACGATCTTGTTGGCTGCGATCCAAGGCATCATCGAGCGCAGTTGCTCGCCGATGACTTCGATGCCGTGAGCGGCGTTGTTGCGACGCTTGGCGGTCATCGATGGGTAGCCGGTAGCACCTTCACTGATGAACATCTTGGCGTACTCGCCGTCCTGGATGCGCTTGAGCGCGTTACGCATGGCCTGACGGGATTCGGCGTTGATGACTTCCGGGCCGGTCACGTACTCGCCGTATTCGGCGTTGTTGGAGATCGAGTAGTTCATGTTGGCGATACCGCCTTCGTACATGAGGTCAACGATCAGCTTCAGTTCGTGCAGGCACTCGAAGTAGGCCATTTCTGGGGCGTAGCCCGCTTCAACCAGGGTCTCGAAGCCAGCTTTGACCAGCTCGACGGTACCACCACACAGAACGGCTTGTTCGCCGAACAGGTCGGTTTCGGTCTCGTCCTTGAAGGTGGTTTCGATGATGCCGGTACGGCCGCCACCGACGCCAGCGGCGTAGGACAGGGCGACGTTCTTGGCGTTGCCCGAGGCGTCCTGGTAAACAGCGATCAGGTCAGGAATACCGCCGCCTTTGACGAACTCGGAACGTACGGTGTGACCTGGCGCTTTTGGCGCGATCATGATCACGTCCAGGTCAGCGCGTGGCACAACCTGGTTGTAGTGGATGGCAAAACCGTGGGAGAAGGCCAGGGTGGCGCCCTTCTTGATGTTCGGCTCGACTTCGTTCTTGTACAGCTGGGACTGGAACTCGTCCGGGGTCAGGATCATGACCAGGTCGGCACCGGCAACAGCAGTCGCCACATCGGCAACTTTCAGGCCGTGGGCTTCGGCCTTGGCAACGGTAGCTGAGCCTTTACGCAGACCGACAGTGACATCCACACCGGAGTCTTTCAGGTTGCACGCTTGAGCGTGGCCTTGGGAGCCGTAACCGATGATGGCAACTTTCTTGCCCTGGATGATCGAAAGGTCGCAGTCTTTTTCGTAATAAACTTTCATGAAAATACCCCTGTTATCTCGGCCCGATAGGGCCATCGCTAATTTTTTGAGTTAGATGCTGAGCACTTTGTCGCCACGGGCAATGCCGGTGACGCCACTGCGCACTGTTTCGAGAATGGACGCGGTACCGATGGCCTGAATGAAGCTGTCAAGCTTGTCGCTGGCGCCAGTCAGTTGAACGGTGTAGACACTGCTGCTGACATCGACGATCTGCCCACGGTAGATATCGGTGGTGCGCTTGATCTCGGCACGCTGCGCGCCCGTGGCCTTGATCTTGACCAGCATCAGCTCACGTTCGATGTGCGCGCTTTCCGAGAGGTCGACCAGCTTGACGACTTCAACCAGCTTGTTCAGGTTTTTGGTGATCTGTTCGATCACCTCATCATGACCGACCGTGGTCAACGTCAGACGCGACAGGGTCGGGTCTTCGGTAGGCGCTACGGTCAGGCTTTCGATGTTGTAGTTACGCTGCGAGAACAGACCCACCACGCGAGACAAGGCACCGGGTTCGTTTTCCAACAGCAGGGAAATAATGTGCCGCATGATTAGGTACGCTCCGTCTTGCTCAGCCACATGTCGCGCATAGAGCCGTCTTTGATCTGCATCGGGTAGACGTGCTCGCTGTTGTCGACCTGGATGTCGATGAACACCAGGCGGTCTTTCATGGCGAACGCTTCTTCCAGCTTGGGCTTGAGGTCCTTCAGGTTGGTGATGCGGATGCCCACGTGACCATAGGCTTCAGCCAGCTTGACGAAGTCAGGCAGCGATTCCATATAGGAGTGCGAGTGACGGCTGTTGTAGGCCATGTCCTGCCACTGGCGGACCATACCCAATACACCGTTGTTCAGGTTGACGATCTTTACCGGCAGGTCGTACTGCAGGCAGGTCGACAGCTCCTGAATGTTCATCTGGATGCTGCCCTCACCGGTCACGCAGGCAACGTCCTGGTCCGGGAAGTTCAGTTTGACGCCCATGGCCGCCGGGAAACCAAAGCCCATGGTGCCCAGGCCACCGGAGTTGATCCAGCGATTGGGTTTGTTGAAGCGGTAGTACTGCGCCGCGAACATCTGGTGCTGACCAACATCGGAGGTGATGAAGGCATCGCCCTTGGTCACTTCGCAGAGGGTCTCGATCACGGTCTGTGGCTTGATGACGCTACCGTCGCCCTTGTCATAAGGGAACATTTCGCGATCGCCGCGCCACTCTTCGATCTGCTTCCACCAGGCGTCCATCGCTGCTTTATCCGGCTGTTCGCCGATTTCGCGCAGGGTCGCAACCATTTCGGTCAGCACGCTTTCGACCGGACCAACAATCGGCACGTCGGCCTTGATGGTCTTGGAGATCGACGCCGGGTCGATATCGATGTGGATAACCTTGGCGTTCGGGCAGAACTTGCTCGGACCGTTGACCACCCGGTCGTCAAAGCGCGCACCGACAGCGAAAATCACGTCGGCGTGGTGCATGGCCAGGTTGGCGGTGTAGCTGCCATGCATACCGAGCATGCCGAGGAACTGGCGATCGGTACCCGGATAGCCACCCAAGCCCATCAGGGTGTTGGTGACCGGCAGGTTGAGCATCTGGGCGATCTCGGTCAGGGCAGCAGAGCCACCACCGAGGATCACGCCACCACCGGCGTAGACAACTGGACGCTTGGCGGCCAAGAGCATTTCAGCAGCCTTGCGGATCTGCCCCGAGTGACCACGGACGGCCGGGCTGTATGAACGCAGCTTGACCTTTTTCGGGTAAACGTATTCGAACTTTTCCGCCGGGTTGGTCATGTCTTTCGGGATATCGACCACAACCGGGCCTGGACGACCCGACTGCGCCAGATAGAACGCCTTTTTCATGACTTCCGGGATTTCCGAAGCATGTTTGATCATGAAGCTGTGTTTCACGATCGGCCGGGAAATACCGATCATGTCGGTTTCCTGGAAGGCATCGGTACCGACCATGGTGCTAGGCACCTGACCGGAAAGAATAACCATCGGGATGGAGTCCATGTACGCAGTGGCAATACCGGTAATGGCATTGGTTGCGCCTGGACCGGAGGTCACCAGTACCACGCCGGCCTTGCCGGTGGCACGGGCGTAACCGTCCGCCATATGGGTAGCAGCCTGCTCGTGACGAACCAGGATGTGACTCACTTCCGGTTCTTTGAACAGGGCATCGTAAACATGAAGGAGAGCACCACCAGGGTACCCGTAGATGTGCTTAACGCCTTCGTCACGCAAAAAGCGGACGACCATCTCAGCGCCAGATAAAAGCTCCACGTTGTTCACCTCTAAAACGCCAGAATACCGTCCACGGTGGACGGGTCTTAATAGGTTTACTGCCAAGCAGAGCATGAGCGACGGAATCGCCGACTACGTCAGCACTGACTGAGCAAGTATTGGGAGCGCCCCAGAGTGTTGCGGGGGTTTCCCACCCAGCGCGAGGTAACGCGTTGCGGGGTGTAACAGGTCGGCGCGGGTGTGCGCCTCATGATCTGCTTAGCGGGTCTGCTTCTGGCAGTCCCTCTACAGCGGAATCTGGATTCTTCTTTTTCGGCGCGCGCAAGTCAAGAAAAATTATTGCCAATTTCGCGCAAGGACGAAGCACAGTCACCACTAATACCAACGACAGCAGCAGAAAAATAAAGAATACAAACAAAAAGAGCCACAATCTGTGGCCCCAAGGGTGAAAAGAGGGAAATTCAGGCAGAAGGACTGATCAATTGGTCAAACTCTGCTAGCAGCCTGCGTAGCTCGCGGCTTTCGTCCGGGCGATCAACGTATACCGTTTCAGCCATCACTAGGATGCCGGAAGCGTTTGGCAGCGGCAGCCCCTTCTCGAGAATCTCTTTCATCTTCGGCAGGAAAATCCACTGCAGCCACTGATCGAAGCTCATGCTGTCGACCGCAAAAGGCACGCTGCTGGCCAGCGCCTGGGCCGTGGGCGGCGTATCGCTCCACCAACCCTGGACGCGCAGTTCGTGCTCGATCAGCAGTAGATGATCGGCGATATCCAGGATGCGCTGATCCATTACAGGTTGACCTGAGCTTTCTGCCGCGCCAGTGCCGCACCCGCCGAGTCACCCTGCTTCTCACGGGCCTGGGCGATGATGCCCCACAGGCCTGCTTGCAGGTCCGGACGGCCATTGGCGTAGGTCAGGGCGCGACGGGCCAGCTGTTCGGATTGCGCCGCATCACCCTGAGCCAGGCGCACCTGGGCCAGACGGTAGAGCACCTGAGGCTCACGCGGGGCGATGCGCTGGGCACGCTCCAGGCTCGACGACGCGCCGTTGTAATCACCGCTGCCCTGCTGTTGCTGGGCAGTGGTCAGCAGCGCCAGCACCGGGCCGTCGAGCTGCTCGTCGGCCGACAGGCCACCACTGACGGCTGCGCTGCGGGGGATGCCGCTGGGCGCGCTGGGGGCAGTAGTGCTCGGCATGGTGTAGCTGCCGGCATTGGTCGAACTGCTGTCGAACGGTGCCGAACTGCTTGGCCCCGGCGTGATCGGGCCGGTACTGATCGGCGCAGCGCCGGTCGACGCCGGGAACGTCTGGATCGGTGCCGCGCCGGCGCCTTGCGGGACCATGACGGTGACACCGGAGTCCTGCGGCACGGCCTGGGCCTGGCGGGTGCCAGCATTGACTTGCGCGCCACGGCTGGCGGTGACCCGTTCGCTGTTGGACACGCGCGTGCTTGAGTCGACCACGGGAATTGAGCCGCGCTGAACGTTGGCGCAACCGTTGAGCAAAGCCAGTGCCGTCAAGGCAGGAAACCACCACTTGTTCACTTCACACCCTCTTTGCCTAATGCTTAATTCATCCAGCCCTTGACCCAATCCATGACGGACTCGGCGGGATCCTGCGTGCCACCACAGGCGGCGCCGGCAGGTGGCTCACTGCCGCGAATATACGGCATCTGTACCGCGCCCGGGCAACTGCCGTCAGAGCCTTGCCCGGTGTGTGGGTCAATCCAGGCCTGGACCACGTTGTCGGGCAACGGCATGTCCAGCGGCAACGGGTCGGCCTTGCGCATGAAACTGGTCCAGACCTGCAGGGCGCCGGTGGCGCCGGTGAACGGCGTCTTGCCATTGTCGTCCCGACCCAGCCAGACCACCGTCAACAGATCCTGACTGAAACCTGCGAACCAGCTGTCACGCGAATCGTTACTGGTGCCGGTCTTGCCAGCTAGATTCAACGAGTTTGGCAACACACTGTAGACCGAGCGCCCGGTACCTTCGCGCATCACCCGCTGCATGGCGTTCTGTACCAGATAGATGGCCCCCGGATCGAAGCTCTGCTGGATCTGGAACGGATAACGCTTGAGCGGTTCGCCCTCGGCGGTCAGTACGCTGCGAATGCCGCGCATCGGCGTGTTGAAACCACCGTTGGCCAGCGTCTGGTACATGGTCGCGACCTGCATAGGCGACATGCCACCCGCGCCCAGCAGCATCGACGGGAATGCCGGCCAATCGACATTCACCCCCAGGCGTCCAATAGTTTTGAGTACATTGGGCACGCCCAGTTCCAGGCCGAGCTTGGCCGTCGACAGGTTGTAGGAGTTGGCCAGCCCCTGGTACAGATAGACAGTGCCATGGGAACGGCGATCGTAGTTCTGTGGCCGCCATACCTGGCCATCGCCCCCCTTGATCGAGAACGGTTCATCCTGCACCCAACTGGTCAGGGTGTACTTGCTCGGTTTTTCCAGGGCGGTCAGGTAGATCGCCGGCTTGACCAGCGAGCCGATCGGCCGCACAGCGTCAATGGCCCGGTTGAAGCCGGCAAAGCCAGCCTGACGGCTGCCGATCAACGCCTGCACCTCACCGGTTTCAGGGTTGGTCACCACCATCGCCGCCTCGACCTCATCGGCGCCTTTGCGACCGGCCAGACGCTTGAAGGTCTCGGCCATGGCGGATTCGGATTTCATCTGCAGGATCGGGTCGAAGCTGGTGAAGATGCGCAGGCCTTCTTCGGTCAAGTCTTCATCGCGGTAGTCCTGGCGTAATTGACGTTTGACCAGATCAAGAAAGCCGGGGAACGAGCTGTCGGCCAGGCTGCCGCGCTTGGTCACACCCAGTGGCATATTTTTCGCTGCGGCAACGGCTTCTGGCGTAGCCACGCCCTGCTCGGCCAACAGGTCAAGCACCAGGTTGCGTCGCACGGTGGCGCGTTCCGGATAACGGCGCGGGTTGTAGTAGGAAGGCCCCTTGACCATCCCCACCAGCAACGCCACCTGATGCAGTTTCAACTCGGACAGCGGCTGGCTGAAGAAGAACTGACTGGCCAGGCCAAAACCGTGCACTGCACGCTGACCATCCTGGCCGACGAACACTTCGTTGAGGTAGGCCTCGAGGATCTCGCGTTTGTCGTAATGCAGCTCCAGCAGCAGGGCCATCATGGCCTCGGTAAGCTTACGACTCAGGCTGCGTTCGCTGGTCAGGTAGAAGTTCTTGACCAACTGCTGGGTCAGGGTACTGCCGCCTTGGCGCATTGCCCCCGACGAAGTGTTGACCCAGACGGCACGGGCGATCGACTTTGGCGATACGCCAAAGTGGCTATAGAAGTCGCGGTCTTCCACGGCCACCAGGGTTTCCAGCAGGTACGGCGGCACCTGATCGAGCTTGATCAGGATGCGGTCTTCCAGGTTCTTCGGGTACAGGCCGCCGATCATCAGCGGCTCCAGGCGAACCACATCGAGCTTGGTGCCATTGATGCCGCTCAGGCCTGCCACATAGTCCCCGGAGAAACGCACACGCACCGCTTGCGCCT
The DNA here is from genome assembly GCF_050739775.1 of Pseudomonas sp. Taxonomy (GTDB): domain Bacteria; phylum Pseudomonadota; class Gammaproteobacteria; order Pseudomonadales; family Pseudomonadaceae; genus Aquipseudomonas. The sequence continues at coordinate 27,147 of NZ_JBOICA010000047.1, read as the reverse complement.
GCTCCAGGCCCTCATAGAACTGGAAGCCACGGGTATTGAGGTCGACGGTATTGCCACTGACGGCAGCGGCACCCGGGCCGTTGGCAACGCTTTCACGGCGATAGCCCAGGGCATCGAGCTCGATGAGAAAATCGCTTTTGCTCAGCTTCTGCCCGACGAACAGCTCCAGCGGCCGGGCATACACCTTGGCCGGGATGGTCCAGCGCTTGCCGGAGAACTTCTCCTGGACCACAGCATCGAGGTAGATCGCAAAGCCGGCCAGCACCACAAGACCAACCAGGCTGAGCTTGATGGCCCAGCCCAGCCAGGCGCGCGAGCGGCCAGACGGGCGTTTTTTCGGGGTACGGGGGGATCGGATACGAGTCATGGCGGCGGATTATACGCACTTTATCAATCATCAACAGGCGCCCTCCGGCGGTTTGCACCAGCCTCGCTTGCCGCCATAATGGCCCACTCGAAATCACCAAGACCCAGAAGGATCGCCTGTGAGCCAAGCCTTGATCACCGCGCTGCAGAACCCCGCCCTGTTCCCTCACCCGGTGAAGGAGTTTCAGCTCATCGAGACGCATATCTCCTGGGTGCTGTTGACCGGCGACTATGCCTACAAGATCAAGAAGCCGATGAATTTCGGCTTCCTCGATTTCACCGAACTATCCCAGCGCGCGCACTTCTGTGCCGAGGAACTGCGCCTTAACCAGCGCCTGACCGAAGGCCTGTACCTGGAAGTATTGCCGATCAGCGGTAGCGCCGAAGCGCCACAACTGGGCGGCGAAGGCGAACCGATCGAGTATGCCCTGAAGATGCGTCAGTTCCCCCAGAACCAGATGCTCAGCATCCTGCAAGCCAATGGCGAGCTGACCGCCGGGCACATTGACCAGATGGCCCGGCAGATTGCCGCGTTTCACCTGCAAGCGCCCAAGGTGTCGCTGGAGCACCCGCTGGGCACCCCGGACAGCGTCATGGCGCCGGTGGAGCAGAACTTCGAGCAGATTCGCCCGTTCCTCACCGACAAGACCGACCAGCAGCAACTCGACGCCCTGCAGGCCTGGGCCCAGGACAGCTTCAAGCGCCTTCACGGCCTGTTCGAAGCGCGCAAGGCTGAAGGTTTCATTCGTGAGTGCCACGGTGACATCCACCTGGGCAACGCCACCCTGATCGACGGCAAAGTGGTGATCTTCGACTGCATCGAGTTCAACGAGCCTTTCCGCCTGACCGACGTCTATGCCGACGCCGCGTTCCTGGCCATGGACCTGGAAGACCGTGGTCTGAAATCGCTGTCGCGGCGCTTCATCAGCCAGTACCTGGAACTGACCGGCGACTATGCGGGCCTGGAACTGCTGAACTTCTACAAGGCCTACCGCGCTCTGGTACGGGCCAAGGTCGCCTTGTTCAGCATGCCGGCCAATGCCGACGCTGTGCAGCGTGCCACCACCCTGCGCACTTACCGCAACTACGCCAACCTGGCGGAAAGCTACAGCGCCATTCCGTCGCGCTTCCTGGCTATCACCCATGGCCTCTCCGCAGTTGGCAAGAGCCATGTGGCCATGCGTCTGGTCGACGCCCTGGGCGCGATCCGCCTGCGTTCGGACGTGGAGCGCAAGCGCATGTTCGGTGAGCAGCAGGCAGTCGATGCCGGCCAACTGGAGCAAGGCATCTATAACAATGACGCCAGCCAGACCACCTATGCCCGCCTGCACGATCTGGCCGAAACCATCCTGCGCGCCGGTTTCCCGGTGGTCATTGACGCCACCTACCTCAAGCAGGCCCAGCGCCAGGCGGCAGCCGGCGTTGCCAGCGAGACCGGGGTACCCTTCCTGATCCTCGACTGCAACGCACCGCAAGCCGTTATCGCCAGCTGGTTGGCACAACGTCAGGCTGACAAAAACGATCCTTCCGACGCAACGCTGGAAGTAGTCGAAGCCCAGCAGGCCAGCCGCGAGCCACTGACCGCCGAAGAATTGCTGCAAAGCAAACGCGTCGAAACCAACGAAAGCGGTAGCCTCGACCTGCTGGTCAAGCAGATCCGTCAGCGCCTGCCAGGGCTCTGATATACCTCAGGACGTGAAGCAGTCGACACTTCACGCCTGATTTCCGGCGCCTCCACGATGATGGCACTATAGTGTCACCATAAGCGCAAACAAGGAGGCGCCTTCATGAGTCAGCCACGGCAACTGGACAGCGCACTGTATGCGCTGGTGCATGACGAACAGATCGCCAGCTTCAACCGCGAAAAGCCCAAGGACGCCAGCATCGATTTTCGCGCTGGCGATTTCCGCGGCCTCGACCTGCGTGAACTGGACACCGCCGGTATCGATTTCACCGATGCCTACTTCCGCGCCGCCGACCTGCGCGGCCTGGACCTGCGTCACAACGGGCTCGAAGGTGCGAGCCTGGCCCATGCGCAGATCTCCGGCACCTACTTCCCCAGCGAACTGAGCGCCGACGAAATACTCATGTCGGTCAATTTTGGCACCCGACTGCGCTATCGCACCCGCTGATCCTTCTGGTGAAGTCCCCGCCAGCCGTGACCTGACGGGAGCCTTTCGGCGACCTGCCGGCAGCCCGATGGCAAAACGCCGCGTATTTTCCAAGTGCCGCTACACTGCTCATTGACCTGCCAGCGATTCCTTCTCAAGACCCGTTCAGCCGTCGCAAGGAGGCTTGATGAACGATGAACTCCAGCATCTGAAAAACCTTGGCAAGACTTCTGCGCAGTGGCTGCATGCGGTCGGCATCCACAGTGCTTCGGATTTACGCCGGCTGGGTGCGGTAAATGCCTACAAGGCGGTGCGCACGCGTGGTTTCCGGGCGTCGAAGGTGCTGCTCTATGCGATTGAAGGCGCCTTGCTCGACGTGCACTGGAATGACATTCCGGCAGACCGCAAGGAAGCCTTGAACCAGCAACTCGATGGCAAACCCGCTCAGAAAAATAATTGAGAATATTGAGTAACGGTGGTTGACGTCGCAATGAGAATAGTTATGATTATCACAACTGGTCGCGAGACTGGTTGGGTAACCTGAAAGCCCCTGGTTCGGACTCTCAGATTATCTCCTCATCAGGCTAATCACGGTTATTGACCCGGCTCTTTGCCGGGTCTTTTTTTGCCTGGAGTTGGTATCGTTTGATAGCGTCAAACCAACAGTGACTCCAGGTAATCTCCACTATGCATTTTCTCTGCTTATCCGACCAATTAGGCGAAGGTCGCAGTCGTGGCTTCAGCGTCGACGACTCTGCGGTGTTTGCCGTGCGCCGTGCGGGCCGGGTCTACCTGTACCGCAATCGCTGCCCGCACCGTGGCATTCCCTTGAACTGGGAGCCCGATCAGTTTCTCGACAGCAGCGCCAGCCTGATCGCCTGTGGCCGACATGGCGCACTGTTCCTGATCGAGTCCGGTGAATGTGTGGCCGGTCCCTGCGCCGGGGAGCATCTGGGTGCCCTGGACTGCCTTGAAGACAGCCAGGGCATCTGGCTCATGACGTGAGCACTACCGGCAACGCCCGATCGATGTAGATCTGCTCGCCATCGATCCGTGTGCCGTAGGCCAGAACCTCAACGCCATCAGCCACTGCGGCGCGCAACGCTTGTGCATAAGCAGCGTCGATTTCATCGGCAGGCCGCACGGCCTCGATAGCGCTGAGGTTTACACAGTACAGCTGCACCGCCCGAACGCCTTGCCGGGCCAGCGCCGCCAGTTCGCGCAGATGCTTGGCGCCACGCTGGGTGACCGCATCGGGAAAGGCAGCAACTGCCGAACCCTCAAAGCCCAGGGTCACGCTCTTGACCTCGACATAGGCGGGCCCATCGGCAAACTCCAGACGAAAGTCCACCCGGCTGCGCTCCTCGCCGTAAGCTACCTCACGCTTCAATCCGGTAAAGCCGGCCAGTTCGCGGATTACGCCGGTCCGCAGAGCTTCCTCGACCAGTGCGTTGGCCCGTCCGGTATTCACACAGGCCAGGCGTCCTTGCGGCGTCTCACTGATTTCCCAGGTCCCCGGCAACTTGCGCTTGGGATCGTTGGAGCGGCTAAACCAGACCTGCCCGCCTTCGACCATGCAATTGAACATTGAGCCGGTATTGGGGCAATGGATGGTGAGCTGCTCGCCACTGGCCAGTTCGATATCAGCCAGGAAGCGTTTGTAGCGGCGCAACAGTCGCGCGGTTTCAAGGGGTGGAGAAAAGCGCATCAGCCTTGCCAGCTCCGCAGACCACGGGCAATCCGCTCCACCGCTTGCTGCAGGCGTGGCAGGCTCTGGGTGTAAGCAAAGCGTACATGCTGTCCGGCCTGATAGCGGCCGAAATCCAAGCCCGGCGTGAAGGCAACATGTTCGGTTTCGAGGAAATGCTGACAGAACGCGAAGGCATCCCCACCAAAAGCGCTGATATCGGCATACAGGTAGAAGGCACCCTGCGGCTCCACGGCAATCTTGAAGCCCAGTTCGCGCAGCGCTGGCAACAGGAAGTCGCGGCGACGGGCGAATTCGCCACGGCGCTCTTCCAGGATCGCCAGCGTCTGCGGCTGGAAGCAGGCCAGTGCGGCGTGTTGAGCCATGCTTGGGGCACTGATGTAGAGGTTCTGTGCCAATTTTTCCAAGTCACTTACCGCTGCCGGTGGAGCCACCAGCCAGCCGAGGCGCCAACCGGTCATCCCGAAATACTTGGAAAAACTATTCAGAACGAAAGCCTGGTCATCGACCTCCAGAACGCTAGTAGCGTCCATACCGTAGGTAAGCCCGTGGTAGATCTCATCGACCACCAGGTGACCATTGTGCGCACGGGTCGCCGCAGACAGACTGGCCAACTCGGTACGATCGAGCACGGTGCCAGTCGGATTGGCCGGGGACGCCACCAGTGCGCCGACGCTGTCCTGATCCCAGTAGCGCTCGACCAGGTCGGCGGTCAGCTGGTAGTTGACGTCGGGGCCCACCGGCACCAGTTGCGCCCCGCCTTCGACCAATCGCAGGAAGTGCCGGTTGCATGGATAGCCCGGGTCTGCCAGCAACCAGTGCTTGCCCGGGTCCACCAGCAGGCTGCTGGCCAGCAGCAAGGCGCCAGAACCGCCCGGGGTGATGAGGATCCGCTCGGGGTCGATGCTCAGGCCATAGCGCTGCTGATAAAAGCCGGCAATCGCCTCACGCAGCGCTGGCAAGCCACGCGCCGCGGTGTAGCGGGTATGCCCGGCGGCCAGTGCAGCCTGACCCGCCTCGACGATCGGTGCGGCGGTAGTAAAGTCCGGCTCGCCGATTTCCAGGTGAATCACATCATGGCCGCTGGCCTGCAGCTCATTGGCGCGGGCCAGCAGGGCCATGACGTGGAAGGGCTCTATGGCGCGGCTGCGCGCACTGTAGGACTGGGCCATCAACCTTCTCTCAAATAGGTCTAGAATAGTGATTCTACCCGTGTGCTGATGCGAACGTGTGACTAAACCTGCTGTCAACCACGAAGGCACCCGGGAGTAGCGCGCCCCGATTCGATCTGGTAAGTTCGGCGGCTCGCAGTCGCAGGGCCGGCGGGCGCCGGAGATGGAGCAGCCTGCGCAATGGATTAGAAGAGTGAGAGGCGGTCTATTCATGTCCACCCAAGAAAAGCAACAAAGCAGTCAACTTGTTCGCGGCTTCGAACCCTACAAAGAAGCCAAGGGTGAGGAGTACATGGGCGCCCCCATGCGTGCGCACTTCTCCAAGCTCCTGCAGAAGTGGAAGCTGGAGCTGATGCAGGGTGTGGACCAGACTGTGGACCACATGAAAGACGAGGCGGCCAACTTCCCTGACCCGGCCGATCGCGCCAGCCAGGAAGAAGAGTTCGCCCTTGAGTTGCGTAACCGCGATCGCGAACGCAAGCTGATCAAGAAAATCGACAAGACCTTGCAACTGATCGAAGACGAAGACTACGGCTGGTGCAAAGACTGCGGCGTGGAAATCGGTATACGCCGCCTGGAAGCTCGCCCGACGGCCGACCAGTGCTTTGACTGCAAGACCTTGGCCGAAATCAAGGAAAAGCAGGTCGGTAAGTAATACGGAGCCAACCTGTACGGGGCGCTTGAAGCGCCCCGTTTTGTTTTTGCCTTTCAACCAACCCCACCCGCGCCCATGCCCTTGAACAAAGCTAACTACGTCGGGCGGTTCGCCCCTACTCCCAGTGGCTTCCTGCACTTTGGCTCACTGGTCGCCGCCCTCGCCTCTTGGCTCGATGCCCGCGCAGCCGGCGGCACCTGGCTGCTGCGCATGGAAGATATCGACCCTCCCCGCGAAGCCCCCGGGGCCCAGGCAGCGATCCTGCACACCCTGGAAAGCTATGGCCTGGAGTGGGATGGTGAGGTGGTCTACCAGAGCCAACGCCACGATACCTACGCCGAGGTGGTCGAGCGTTTGTTCCGCCAGGGCCTGGCTTACGCCTGCACCTGTTCGCGCAAGCAACTGGAAGGTTACAACGGCATTTATCCCGGCCTGTGCCGCAATGCCGGCCATGCCCAGCAGGATGCCGCCATTCGCCTGCGTGTCCCGGAACTGAGCTACCGTTTCGAGGACCGGGTCCAGGGGGCTTTCGAGCAGCATCTGGGGCGTGAGGTCGGTGATTTTGTCATACGCCGTCGCGACGGGCTCTATGCCTATCAACTGGCCGTGGTACTGGATGACGCCTGGCAAGGGGTGACCGATATTGTCCGCGGCGCCGACCTGCTGGATAACACGCCACGCCAGCTTTACCTGCAGGAACTGCTGGGCCTGTCGCAACCGCGCTACCTGCATGTGCCGCTGATTACCCAGCCCGACGGCCATAAGCTGGGCAAGAGCTACCGCTCCGCCCCCCTGCCCGCCGAACAAGCCACGCCGCTGATCCTGCGTGCCCTGCGCGCCTTGGGCCAAGCCACCGACGCGGCCATGGAGCAGGCCCGGCCTGCCGAAGTACTGGCCCATGCCGCTCGGCACTGGGCAAGCAGCGCGATCCCGCACAGTCGGACCCTGGCCGAAGCACAGCTGCACTGACCCTTGCCCGCAAGCGGAAAGCCCAATAAATTCAAATCTTTGGCTAAAACGCGCAAGGTCGTTTGCAGCCGTCAGCCCATCCGTTACCATCGCCGCAGCCATTTGCGCCAATAATAAGTCCAAGCCGCAGCGCCCTAACCTTTGAGGCCAGCATGTATATCTATCGTTTGGTCCTGCTTCTGGTCGTGGGGATCTATCTGTTCTCCCCGGCCATCATGGACTGGTGGATCGAGCCAACCGGTGCCTGGTATCGCCCTTACCTGCTCTGGCTGATCCTGATCGTCGTGACCTTTATCCTGCAGAGCCAACGTGATGCCGATGAGCTTTAGCCTGACCCAGATGATCCTGATCAGTGCCGCCTACCTGCTGGTGCTGTTCGGCGTGGCCTGGGTCAGCGAACGCGGCATGGTCCCGCGCTCGATCATTCGCCACCCCTTGACCTACACCCTGTCGCTGGGGGTCTACGCCAGTGCCTGGGCCTTCTATGGCTCAGTCGGCCTGGCCTACCAGTATGGTTACGGTTTTCTTGCCTGTTACCTGGGTGTTTCCGGCGCCTTCCTGCTGGCGCCGGTGCTGCTTTACCCCATCCTCAAGATCACCCGCACCTATCAACTGTCGTCGCTGGCCGACCTGATCGCCTTCCGCTTTCGCAGCACCTGGGCCGGGGCCCTGACCACGGTGTTCATGCTGATCGGTGTGCTGCCGTTGCTGGCCCTGCAGATCCAGGCGGTGGCTGACTCCATCAGCATCCTCACCGGCGAGCCGGTCAAGGCTCGGGTGGCCATGGCCTTCTGTGCCTTGATTACCCTGTTCACCATCTTTTTTGGCTCCCGGCATATCGCTACCCGGGAAAAACACGAGGGCCTGGTGTTCGCCATCGCCTTCGAGTCGGTGATCAAGTTGCTGGCCCTGGGTGGCATTGGCCTGTACGCCCTGTACGGGGTGTTCGGCGGTCCGCATCAGTTGGAAGTCTGGCTGCTGCAGAACCAGACGGCCCTGGCCGCCCTGCACACGCCCTTGCAGGAAGGCCCATGGCGGACCCTGCTGCTAGTGTTCTTCGCCTCGGCCATCGTCATGCCGCACATGTACCACATGGCCTTTACCGAGAACCTCAACCCGCGCTCGCTGGTCAGCGCCAGCTGGGGCCTGCCGTTGTTCCTGCTGCTGATGAGCCTGGCCGTGCCGCTGATCCTCTGGGCCGGCCTGAAGATGGGCGCCAGCACCAGTCCTGAATACTTCACCCTGGGCCTGGGGATCGCTGCCAACAACCAAGCGCTGGCGCTCCTTGCCTATATTGGCGGGCTATCAGCCTCCAGTGGCCTGATCATCGTCACCACCCTGGCCCTCTCGGGCATGGCCCTGAACCACCTGGTTCTGCCGCTGTACCAACCACCGGCCGAGGGCAACATCTATCGCTGGCTGAAATGGACCCGCCGTGCGCTGATTGTCGCCATCATCGCCGCCGGCTTCGGTTTCTACCTGACCCTTGGCAGCCAGCAGGACCTGGCCAACCTCGGTATCGTCGCCTTCGTCGCCACCCTGCAATTCCTGCCGGGCGTACTCTCGGTACTGTACTGGCCGACCGCCAACCGTCGTGGCTTCATTGCCGGCTTGCTGGCCGGGATCCTGGTGTGGATGGTGACCATGCTGCTGCCACTGGTAGGCAACCTGCAGGGCTTCTACATCCCGTTACTGAACATGATCTACGTGCTCGACGACACCAGTTGGCACATGGCGGCCATCGCCTCGCTGGCCGCGAACGTGTTGCTGTTTACCCTGATTTCGCTGTTCACCAACGCCAGCAGTGAAGAAGTCAGTGCCGCCGAAGCCTGCGCGGTGGATAACGTGCGCCGCCCACAACGGCGCGAACTGCATGCCGCCTCACCACAAGAGTTTGCCACGCAACTGGCCAAACCCCTCGGTGCAAAAGCCGCGCAGAAGGAAGTGGAACAGGCCCTGCGGGACCTCTACCTGCCCTTTGATGAACGCCGTCCCTACGCCTTGCGCCGCCTGCGCGATCGTATCGAAGCCAACCTGTCGGGGTTGATGGGGCCGAGCGTGGCCCAGGACATGGTCGAAACCTTCCTCCCCTACAAGTCCGGTAACGAAAATTACGTCACCGAAGACATCCACTTCATCGAAAGCCGCCTGGAAGACTACCACTCGCGCCTCACCGGTCTTGCCGCCGAGCTCGACGCCCTGCGCCGCTACCACCGCCAGACCTTGCAGGAGCTGCCCATGGGTGTCTGCTCGCTGGCCAAGGACCAGGAGATCCTGATGTGGAACAAGGCCATGGAAGAGCTCACCGGTATTGCCGCCAAGCGCGTGGTCGGCTCACGCCTGACCACCATTGGCGAGCCTTGGCGTGGCCTGCTGCTGGGCTTCACCAACATCCCCGATGAACACCTGCACAAGCAGCGCCTGGGCCTGGACGGCCAGACCCGTTGGTTGAACCTGCACAAGGCCGCTATCGACGAGCCCCTGGCGCCGGGTAACAGCGGCCTGGTGGTACTGGTCGAAGACCTCACCGAGACCCAGGCACTGGAAGACAAGCTGGTGCACTCCGAACGCCTGGCCAGTATCGGCCGCCTGGCTGCCGGGGTGGCCCACGAGATCGGCAACCCGGTCACCGGCATCGCCTGCCTGGCACAGAACCTGCGCGAAGAGCGCGAGGATGATGGCGAAATCACCGAGTTAAGCAGCCAGATCCTCGAGCAGACCAAGCGCATTTCCCGCATCGTCCAGTCACTGATGAGCTTTGCCCATGCAGGCAGCCATCAGCACAGCGACGAGCCGGTGTGCCTGGCCGAAGTGGCGCAGGACGCCATCGGTCTGCTGGCCTTGAACCGGCGCAATTTCGAAGTACAGTTCTTCAACCTGTGCGACCCCGAGCACTGGGTCGATGGCGACCCGCAACGCTTGGCCCAGGTCTTGATCAACTTGCTGTCCAACGCCCGCGACGCCTCACCGCCCGGCAGTGCCGTGCGGGTCAAGAGCGAAGCCAGCGAGCATACCGTTGACCTGATCGTCGAGGACGAAGGCAGCGGTATTCCGAAAAACATCATGGATCGTCTGTTCGAACCCTTCTTCACTACCAAGGACCCGGGCGAAGGTACCGGACTGGGGCTTGCTCTGGTCTATTCCATCGTGGAAGAGCATTATGGACAAATCACCATCGACAGCCCGGCCGATACCCAGAGCCAGCGCGGCACTCGGATTCGAGTCACCCTGCCGCGTCATGTCGTAGCGACGTCCGCTGTGAACTGAGACCGTCGAGAGAATTGAATCAATGCCGCATATTCTGATCGTCGAAGACGAAATCATCATCCGCTCGGCGCTGCGTCGACTGCTGGAGCGGAACCAGTACCAGGTCAGCGAAGCCGGCTCGGTGCAGGAAGCCCAGGAACGCTTCAGCATTGCCACCTTCGACCTGATTGTCAGTGACCTGCGCCTGCCCGGCGCCCCGGGTACCGAACTGATCAAGCTCGGCCAGGGCACGCCAGTGCTGATCATGACCAGCTACGCAAGCCTGCGCTCCGCGGTCGATTCGATGAAGATGGGCGCGGTCGACTACATCGCCAAGCCTTTCGATCATGACGAAATGCTCCAGGCCGTGGCGCGCATCCTGCGTGACCGCCAGAACGCGCCGACGGCGCCCGCCGAAGCACGCGGTAATGGCAAGACCGGCACGGCAGACAAAGGCAGCAGCAACGCTGCCAACGGCGAGATCGGCATCATCGGTTCCTGCCCACCGATGCAAGACCTTTACGGCAAGATCCGCAAGGTCGCGCCGACGGATTCGAATGTGCTGATCCAGGGCGAATCGGGCACCGGCAAGGAGCTGGTTGCCCGCGCCTTGCACAACCTCTCGCGCCGCGCCAAGGCACCGATGATCTCGGTGAACTGCGCGGCCATTCCGGAAACCCTGATCGAATCGGAACTGTTCGGCCACGAAAAAGGCGCCTTCACCGGTGCCAGCGCCGGTCGCGCCGGCCTGGTCGAAGCAGCTGACGGCGGCACCCTGTTCCTCGACGAAATCGGTGAGCTGCCGCTGGAAGCACAAGCTCGCCTGTTGCGGGTTCTCCAGGAAGGCGAGATCCGTCGGGTCGGCTCGGTGCAGTCGCAAAAGGTCGACGTGCGCCTAATCGCCGCGACCCACCGCGACCTGAAAAACCTGGCCAAGATCGGCCAGTTCCGTGAAGACCTTTATTACCGCCTGCACGTTATCGCCCTCAAGTTGCCGGCCCTGCGCGAGCGCGGTGCCGATGTCAACGAGATCGCCAACGCCTTCCTCGCCCGGCAAAGTACACGCGTCGGCCGTAGCGACTTGCGCTTCGCCCACGATGCCGAGCAGGCCATCCGTCACTACGCCTGGCCGGGCAACGTCCGGGAGCTGGAAAACGCCGTTGAACGCGCGGTGATTCTCTGCGAGAGCCCAGAAATTTCTGCTGACCTGCTGGGCATCGATATCGAACTGGGCGACCTGGACGACGAGCCGTTCGCCAGCCTGTCCGGTAATGGCAGCGCGGGCAACAACACCAGCCACGAGCCCACCGAAGACCTGTCTCTGGAAGACTACTTCCAGCACTTCGTGCTTGAGCACCAGGACCACATGACCGAGACCGAGTTGGCACGCAAACTCGGTGTCAGCCGCAAATGCTTATGGGAACGTCGCCAGCGCCTGGGCATCCCGCGGCGCAAGAGCGGCGCCACCAGCGACAGCTGATCCCTTTCAGCTGTCACCGAGGCGCAAAGCGGTAACACAGCGAAATGTGAAAAAACTGTTACCTCGCCACAATCTCGTAACAATAACCGGGGCTTACGGTAACGAAGCCCCGGTTTTTTTTCGCCCCGCCGAGGCCTCAAAATCGCTCCAAGCCCTTGTTTTACTGGGGCTTGCAAAAGTTGGCACGGCACCTGCTATATGCTTGGTACAAGAACAATAACAAGCACTGCAAAAGACAATAAAAATAAGACGAATCGGCTCACGCACAATAAGAACAAGACGGCGGAGGCGCAGCTAACTGATTCTTTTGGAGAGGAGTTGTATTTGGGGCTTGCCCCACAACCAGGCAGAGAACAATAAAAACTGCACTCAAGCAGGGCCTAAACTGGTTGGATCGCATGATCATTGCAACCTCAGCGACCAAAGCAATCCGTTTGCTCTTGAATCCCGGTTAGGGAGATCGTCCACAAACTTTGTGTTTTGTGGATAGGGCGCTCAACAAAAACAAGAAGCCCGGCAAAAAAACAATAAGAGCACGCAACTACTTCTTGGGGAGCTTCGGCTCCCCTTGTAGTTTCTCCCCCTCAGCATCACCCCTCTTCGCTAGCGCCTACACCATCCCCCCAGTAAATGCTAGAATCCCCGCCCATCATGCGGCCATTCTTCGTTTTTGGCCGAACATTCCTTCAAACAGTGCATCCCATGCTGAAGAAGCTGTTCCAGTCGTTCCGTCCTCCCGTACGTGGCCCGCACCACAAGCGCACCACGCCTGAAGTGATCAATAGCGGTCAACATTCGCTGCAACGTGGCCAGTTCAGTCGTCATGCGGTGAGCATCGTTGAGCGCCTGCAAAATGCTGGCTACCAGGCCTACCTGGTCGGTGGCTGCGTGCGTGACCAACTCCTGGGCATCACCCCCAAGGACTTCGACGTCGCCACCAGCGCCACCCCTGAACAAGTTCGCGGCGAATTTCGCAATGCGCGCATCATCGGCCGCCGTTTCAAGCTGGTTCACATCCATTTCGGTCGTGAAATCATCGAAGTCGCGACCTTCCGCGCCAACCACCCGGAAAGCGAAGCAGAAGACAGCCACACCTCGTCGCGTAACGAGAGTGGGCGAATTCTGCGTGACAATGTCTACGGCACCCTGGAAGAAGACGCGCAACGCCGCGACTTCACCATCAACGCCCTTTACTACGATCCGGTCAGCGAGCGCATCCTCGACTACGCCAATGGCGTACACGACATCCGCAACCGTCTGATCCGCCTGATCGGTGACCCGACCCAGCGTTATCAGGAGGACCCGGTACGGATGCTGCGCGCCGTGCGTTTCGCCGCCAAACTGAACTTCGGCATCGAGAAGCACAGCGTACAGCCGATCCGCCAGTTGGCGTCGATGCTGCGCGAAATCCCGGCCGCGCGCCTGTTCGAAGAAACGCTCAAGCTGTTCCTTTCCGGACACGCCGCCGACACCTTCGAAATGCTGGTCGACCTGCAGCTGTTCGATCCGCTGTTCCCGGCCAGTGCCGAAGCGCTGGAAGAGCACCCGACCTACACCCATACCCTGATCAGCCAGGCACTGATCAACACCGACCTGCGCATCAAACAGGGCAAGCCGGTGACCCCCGCCTTCCTGTTTGCCGCCCTGCTCTGGCCAGCCTTGCCGGGTCGCGCACTGCGCCTGCAAAGTCGTGGCATGCCGCCGATTCCGGCGATGAATGAAGCCGCCCATGAGCTGATCAGCGAACAGTGCCAACGCATCGCGATCCCCAAACGCTTTACCCTGCCGATCCGCGAGATCTGGGACATGCAGGAGCGCCTGCCACGCCGCAGCGGCAAGCGTGCCGACCTGTTGCTCGACAACCCGCGTTTCCGTGCCGGTTATGACTTCCTGCTGCTGCGTGAAAGCGCAGGCGAGGAAACCGATGGCCTTGGCCAATGGTGGACCGACTATCAGGACTGCAACGACAGCGAGCGGCGCGACATGATCCGTGACCTGGGCAGCCGCGATGAAGGCACCGGTGCCGGCCCGCGCAAACGCAAGCGCAGCCCGAGCAAGCGCAAACGTGCCGACGACGGCGCGGGCGAATAAGCATGGAGCGCGTGTACATCGGCCTGGGTAGCAACCTGGACCAACCGCAGGAGCAACTGCGCAGCGCCATCAACGCGCTGCGCGAATTGCCCGGCACAACCGTAGCGGCGGTTTCTGCGTTCTACAGCAGCGAATCGCTGTCACCCGGCCAGCCCCGCTACACCAATGCCGTGGCCGCACTGGACAGCGCATTGGCGCCCCTGGACCTGCTCGACAGCCTGCAGGCCATCGAGGCCGCACAAGGCCGCGAACGCAAAGAGCGCTGGGGGCCGCGCACCCTGGACCTGGATATCCTGCTGTATGGCGATCAACTGATCGACATCCCGCGCCTCAAAGTCCCGCATTACCACATGCAAGAGCGACCGTTCGTCCTTTACCCCCTGGCCGAACTGGTCCCGGACGGCTTCCAGCTGGCCGACCAGCGCAGCCTCGCCGAGTTACTGGCAGATTGCCCGTTCGTCGGTCTGGAACGCCTGTAACCGGGCATTCCCCCATCCGGTAACGCCCGTAACAGCGCATTCGTAACAATGCGGTAACAGGGTAATTGACTTCAGCCCCCTCCCTCACGACTATAGGCGTCCGGTGGCGCCTGCGCGCCGCAAAAAGGCGTATATAGGCCTGGAACAGGTCGTAATTCAAACACCACGATCGATGATGTGCTGTTCCAGAAGATGAATACACGCGTTGTACGCAGTCGTTTTTCACAGCGCCTGAATGAGGACTCCTTTTCATGCCAGATGTAACCCTGACCACCCTACAGAGCCTCAAAGCCAAGGGTGAGAAAATAACCATGCTGACCTGCTACGACGCAACCTTCGCCCAGGCTGCCAGCCGTGCCGGCGTGGAAATCCTGCTGGTGGGTGACTCCCTGGGCATGGTCCTGCAGGGTCATGACAGTACCTTGCCGGTGACCAACGCCGAGATGACTTACCACACCGCCTGCGTCAAACGTGGCAACGAAGGCGCATTGATTCTCGCTGACCTGCCATTCATGGCGTGTGCCACCATCGAGCAGGCTTTCGCCAACAGCGGCGCCCTGATGCAAGCGGGCGCGCACATGGTCAAAGTCGAGGGCGCCGCCTGGCTCGCAGAAACCATCCGCCTCCTGGCCGAACGCGGCGTTCCTGTTTGCGCTCATATGGGCCTGACCCCGCAGACCGTGAATATCCTCGGCGGCTACAAGGTCCAGGGCCGCCAGGAAAACCAGGCGCGGCAAATGCGTGCCGACGCTATCGCCCTGGAGCAGGCTGGCGCGGCGATGCTGCTGCTCGAATGCGTACCCAGCGAGCTTGCCGCTGAAATCACCCAGGCGGTGAGCATTCCGGTGATCGGTATCGGTGCCGGTAGTGCGACCGATGGTCAGGTGCTGGTGCTGCACGACATGCTGGGCTTGTCGTTGACAGGTCGAGTACCAAAGTTCGTGAAAAACTTCATGGCCGGCCAGAGCGACATCCAGGGTGCGCTCAAGGCCTACGTAACAGCGGTCAAGGACGTCAGTTTCCCAGGTAGCGAACACGGGTTCAGTGCATGAATACAGTCAAGACCGTCCGCGAACTGCGTGCCGCCGTGGCGCGGGCGCGCAGTGAAGGCAAACGCATCGGCTTCGTGCCGACCATGGGCAACCTGCACAGCGGCCACGCCGCGCTGGTGACCAAGGCCGCACAGCGCGTCGATTTCGTGGTGGCAAGCATCTTCGTCAACCCGCTGCAGTTCGGCCCCGGCGAAGACCTCGACAAGTACCCGCGAACCCTCGCCGCCGACCAGGAGAAACTGCTCCAGGCCGGTTGCCACCTGCTGTTCGCCCCCACCGTCGAAGAGATGTACCCCGACGGTATGGACGGCCAGACCCGCGTCAACGTTGCGCAGCTGTCTGAAGGCCTTTGCGGCGCCAGCCGTCCGGGCCATTTCGAAGGTGTGGCGACGGTGGTCAGCAAGCTGTTCAACATGGTCCAGCCGGACCTGGCCGTGTTCGGCCAGAAAGACTTCCAGCAGTTGGCGGTGATCCGTGCCCTGGTACGTGACCTGAACATGCCGATCCAGATCATTGGCGAGCCAACCGTGCGCGCCGAGGACGGTCTGGCGCTGTCGTCGCGCAATGGCTATCTGAGCGAAGAGCAGCGTGCCGTTGCGCCAGCGCTGTATCGGTTGCTGAGCGGGATGGCCAGCGCTATCGAACAAGGCGAGCGCGACTACCCAGCCCTGATCGCCAGCGGCCAGCAACAGCTGGAACACGCCGGTTTTCGCCCGGACTACCTGGAAGTTCGCCAGGCCCTGAGCCTGCGTCCAGCGACGGCCGAAGACCGCGATCTGGTGATCCTGGTCGCAGCCTTCCTCGGTGCTACCCGCCTGATCGACAACCTGCACCTGAATCTCGACGACAAGTAACCAGGTCGCCAACCGAGCCCACTCCCTGTAACCCAGGCTGCATGCCTATAATTGGCATCAGCCTGCAAACAGCGCGCTGTTTTCAGTGTCCAAGGCAGTTCACGCAATAAGGAAACCTGCAGCGATGGCGTATTACCGCACCCCTCATGATGTTACTGCCCTGCCCGCCTGGCAGGCGCTCCAGCAGCACCGCGAAGCCATGCAGGACTTCAGCATGCGCGACGCATTCAATGCCGAGCCGCAACGCTTCGAACAGTTCTCCCTGAGCACCTGCGGACTGTTTCTCGATTACTCGAAAAACCTGATCAATGGCCAGACCCGCCACCTGCTGGTCAACCTGGCCAATGAAGTCGGCCTGCAAGAAGCGATCAAAGCCCTGTTCGCCGGCGAGACTCTCAACGCCTCCGAAGGCCGTCCTGCCCTGCACACCGCGCTGCGTCGGCCGGTAGGCGACAAGTTGAGCGTCAATGGCGTCAACGTCATGCCGGAGGTGCACAAAGTCCTCAACCAGGTCACCGAACTGGTCGGTCGCATTCATGATGGCCTGTGGCGTGGCTACAGCGAAAAACCCATCACCGACGTGGTCAATATCGGCATTGGTGGCTCGTTCCTCGGCCCCGAGCTGGTTTCCGAGGCGCTGCTTCCCTACGCCCAGCGCGGCGTCCGCTGCCATTACCTGGCCAATATCGACGGCAGCGAGTTCCATGAACTGTCGGCCAAACTGCGTGCCGAAACCACGCTGTTCATCGTTTCTTCGAAATCCTTCAATACCCTCGAAACCCTGAAAAACGCCCAGGCCGCCCGCGCCTGGTACCTGGCCCAGGGTGGCTCGGAAGCCGAGCTGTACAAGCACTTCATTGCGGTTTCGAGCAACAAGGCCGCCGCCGTGGCGTTCGGTATTCGCGAAGAGAACATCTTCCCGATGTGGGACTGGGTCGGCGGGCGTTATTCGCTGTGGTCGGCCATCGGCTTGCCAATCGCCCTGGCCATCGGCACCGCTAACTTCAAGGAACTGCTGTCCGGTGCCTACACCATGGACCAGCATTTCCAGAACGCACCGTTCGAACAGAACATGCCGGTACTGCTGGCCCTGCTCGGTGTCTGGTACGGCAACTTCTGGGGTGCGCAGAGCCACGCGATCCTGCCGTACGATCACTACCTGCGTAACATCACCAAGCACCTGCAACAGCTGGACATGGAATCCAACGGCAAGAGCGTTCGCCAGGACGGTACGCCGGTCAATCACGACACCGGCCCGGTAATCTGGGGTGGCGTGGGCTGTAACGGCCAGCATGCCTACCACCAGTTGCTGCACCAGGGCACCCAGCTGATTCCGGCGGACTTCATCGTCCCGGTGGTCAGCTTCAACCCGGTTGCCGACCACCATCAGTGGCTGTACGCCAACTGTCTGTCGCAGAGCCAGGCGTTGATGCTGGGCAAGACCCGCAGCGAGGCGGAAGCCGAATTGCGTGGCAAAGGCATGGCCGAAGCCGAGATCCAGAAACTCGCCCCGCACAAGGTGATCCCGGGCAACCGTCCAAGCAACACCCTGGTGGTGGAGCGCATCAGCCCACGCCGACTCGGCGCGCTGGTGGCAATGTACGAACACAAAGTATTCGTGCAGAGCGTAATCTGGGGTATCAACGCTTTCGACCAGTGGGGCGTGGAGCTGGGTAAAGAGCTGGGCAAGGGCGTCTATCAGCGCCTGACCGGCGGCATCGAGGACGCTGCCGAAGACCCTTCGACCCAGGGCCTGATCAACTTCTTCCGCAGCCGCCACCGCGGTTGATCGCCTGCGTTACCCCTGGCTGAGCGAACACAGCCAGGGGTAACGGCTACACTGTTCTGACAAAAACAATCAGGACAGGACCCCGCCATGTTCGATATCAGCGCCTATCCCCACGCCGATGCCGTCAGCAAAGCGGCGCAACTGAGCCAGGCCGAGTATCAGCGCCTGTACCGCCAGTCAATTGAAGACCCCGATACCTTCTGGGCCGAACAGGCCAAGATCCTGGACTGGATCAAGCCTTGGAGCCGTATCCAGCAGAGTGACATGAAGACCGGCCAGGCCACCTGGTTCAAGGATGCCCGCCTCAATGTCAGCTACAACTGCATCGACCGTCACCTGGCCACGCGGGGTGAGCAGCCGGCAATCATCCGTGAAGGTGATAATCCTGCCGATTCCAGCGTCATCACCTACCGTGAGCTGCATCGTCATGTCTGCCGCCTGGCCAATGTGCTCAAGCAACGCGGGGTAAAAAAAGGTGATCGGGTATGCATCTACATGCCCATGGTCCCGGAAGCTGCCTATGCCATGCTCGCTTGCAGCCGCATCGGCGCAATTCATTCGGTGGTGTTCGGTGGCTTCTCGCCCGACGCCCTGCGTGATCGCATCCTCGACGCCGACTGCCGCACCTTGATCACCGCCGATGAAGGCGTTCGCGGCGGCAAGACGGTGGCGCTGAAGAACAACGTCGACAAGGCCCTGCTCAGTTGCCCGGATGTCAGCACCGTGGTGGTGATCAAGCGTACCGGTGGCCAGATTGACTGGAGCGAGGGGCGCGACCTCTGGCACCACGAGGCAATCAAGCAGGTCAACGATGACTGCCCGCCCGAGCCGATGGACGCTGAAGACCCGCTGTTCATCCTCTATACCTCCGGCAGCACTGGCAAACCCAAAGGCGTGCTGCACACCACCGCTGGCTACCTGCTGCAGGCCACCCTGACCTTCAAGACCGTGTTCGATTACCGGGAAGGCGAAGTGTTCTGGTGCACCGCCGATGTCGGCTGGGTCACCGGGCACAGCTACATCGTCTACGGACCGCTGGCCAACGGTGCGATCACCTTGATGTTCGAAGGCGTGCCCAACTACCCCGACGCCTCGCGCTTCTGGCAGGTGGTCGACAAGCACAAGGTGAACATTTTCTATACCGCCCCCACCGCCCTGCGCGCCCTGATGCGCGAAGGGGATGGCCCGCTGAAAAACACCTCACGCAGAAGCCTGCGCCTGCTCGGCAGTGTCGGCGAACCGATCAACCCGGAAGCCTGGGAGTGGTACTTCAATGCGGTAGGCGAGCAACGTTGTCCTGTGGTGGACACCTGGTGGCAGACCGAAACCGGCAGCATCATGATCAGTCCGTTGGTGAGTAGCCGACGGATCAAACCCGGTTGCGCCACCCAGCCGATGTTCGGCGTACAACCAGTGCTGCTGGACGACCAGGGCAAGCTCATCGAAGGGCCCGGCAGCGGCATGCTGGCGATCAAGGCCAGCTGGCCTGGGCAGATCCGTAGCGTATATGGCGACCCGCAACGAATGATCGATACCTACTTCAAGCCACTGCCCGGCTACTACTTCACCGGCGACGGTGCTCGCCGCGACGAGGACGGCGACTTGTGGATAACCGGGCGCATCGATGACGTGATCAACGTCTCCGGGCACCGCATCGGCACCGCCGAAGTCGAAAGCGCCTTGGTATTACACGACAGCATCGCCGAGGCCGCGGTTGTCGGGTACCCTCATGACCTCAAGGGGCAAGGTATCTATGCCTTTGTCACGCCGATGAACGGGGTGACCCCGGGAGACCCGCTCAAGCAGGAGCTGTTGGCCCTGGTCAGCAAGGAAATCGGCAGCTTCGCCAAGCCGGAACTGATCCAGTGGGCCCCGGCCCTGCCCAAGACTCGCTCAGGCAAGATCATGCGGCGCATTCTGCGCAAGATCGCCTGCAATGAGCTGGACAACCTGGGCGACACCTCGACCCTGGCCGACCCCAGTGTGGTCCAGGGCTTGATCGACAAACGTTTGAATACATAACCGGCAGCACGTCCTGGCTGCCTCGCGCGCAAGGTAACCATGGAAGCGATTCGCCGCCGTATCGAAACCCAGGTGATGAGCCTGACCGGCTTGTCCCTGGGGCAACTTGACCTGGAAAACCCCAAAGGTGACCCCGGGCTGTTCGGCCCGGACAGCATCAGTTGGCGGGTGCACGGCGACTTCCCGAGCATGCTGGTGGGCGGTATCAGTGCCTTGCTCCTGCAACTGCTGCATCCGCTGGCCCTGGCCGGGGTCTGGGATCACTCCAACTTTCGCCAGGACCTGTTGGGGCGCCTGCGCCGCACCAGCCAGTTCATCTCCGGCACCACTTTCGGCGCCACTGGCGATGCCAACTGGCTGATCGAAAAAGTCCGTACCATTCACCTGCAGGTGGTCGGTAGCGCCGCCGATGGCCGCCCCTACGCGGCCAGTGATCCCGACCTGTTGACCTGGGTGCACGTGGCCGAGGTCAGCAGCTTTCTTGCCGCCCATCTGCGTTACCGCAACCCGAAGCTGTCTCTCGCTGAGCAGGACGCCTACTACGCCGAAATCGCCCTGATCGCCGAACGCCTGGGGGCCCGTGATGTACCGTGCTCGCGCCAGCAGGTAACCGACTACCTGCAGGCCATGCGTCCACAGTTGCACGCTGATGAACGCAGCCATGAGGTGGTGCAGGTACTGCTTGATGCACCCGCGCCCAGCCGCCTGGCCAAACCGGTGGCTAGCCTAATGTTGCGTGCGGGCATCGATCTGCTGCCTGACTGGGCCAGCGCCATGCTGGAACTTCAGCAGCATTCCTTGCAACGGCGCTTTATCCGCCTGGGCATCAACACTACTGCCCCGGTGCTGCGCTGGGCCATGCGTGATGGCTCGGCGCATCGAGCGCGGCGGCGCATGGCTATCCGCTAGACGCGACCAAGCGGTTCGCCATTGGCAGTACCCTGAGCATCTATGCCACCATGACGGTTGATCAAGGCCCCACAGGGGCCTGTGCTGTTCTGACGCCAAATCGAATAAGAGTGAGGACCCGCGCCATGCAAGACGTCGTTATCGTTGCCGCCACCCGAACCGCTGTCGGTAGCTACCAAGGAGCGCTGGCCGCTATTCCCGCCGTCGACCTCGGCGCTGCGGTGATTCGCCAACTGCTGACCCTGACCGGCATTGATGCCGAACTGGTCGATGAAGTGATCCTCGGCCAAGTGCTGACCGCCGGTGCCGGACAAAACCCTGCGCGCCAGGCCGCGATCAAGGCTGGCCTGCCCCACGCGGTGCCCGCCATGACCCTGAACAAGGTCTGCGGCTCCGGCCTCAAGGCCCTGCACCTGGCTACCCAGGCAATTCGCTGCGGCGATGCCGAAGTGATCATCGCGGGCGGCCAGGAAAACATGAGCTTGGCCAACTATGTGATGCCGGGCGCCCGTACCGGCTTGCGCATGGGTCACAGCACGCTGATCGACAGCATGATCAGCGACGGCCTGTGGGACGCCTTCAACGACTACCACATGGGCATCACCGCCGAGAACCTGGTGGAAAAGTACGGCATCAGCCGTGAAGACCAGGACGCCTTCGCCGCCGCTTCCCAGCAAAAGGCAGTCGCTGCCATTGAAGCCCGGCGCTTCGTCGACGAGATCACCCCGATCCTGATCCCCCAGCGCAAGGGCGATCCGATTGCCTTCGCCACTGACGAACAACCGCGTGCCGGTACTACCGCCGAATCCCTGGGCAAGCTCAAGCCAGCCTTCAAGAAAGACGGCAGCGTCACTGCCGGGAACGCCTCGTCGCTCAACGACGGCGCCGCTGCCGTCATGCTGATGAGTGCGGCCAAGGCCCAGCAGTTGGGGTTACCGATCCTGGCGCGGATCAAGGCCTACGCCAATGCCGGCGTGGACCCGGCGATCATGGGCATCGGCCCGGTCAGCGCCACCCGCCGCTGCCTGGAAAAAGCCGGTTGGGAGCTGGCTGACCTGGACCTGATCGAAGCCAACGAAGCCTTCGCCGCCCAGGCCCTGTCAGTGGGCAAGGAACTGGGCTGGGATGCCAGCAAGGTCAACGTCAATGGCGGCGCCATTGCCCTTGGCCATCCGATCGGGGCCTCGGGTTGCCGGGTGCTGGTAACCCTGCTGCATGAGATGATCAAGCGTGACGTCAGCAAGGGCCTGGCCACGCTGTGCATCGGCGGCGGCCAGGGTGTAGCCCTGGCGATCGAACGCTGATAACTGCGGGAGGGGCTGCAACGGCCCCTCCTCTGGCTTGAACTGATAAACTGCACGTCCGCAAACCAAGGCCACGTGCATGTCCCTCTTGAATCAGGCGCTGCGCGCCGCCCTCGACGCCCGCCAGGGCCTAATCGCCGAACTGCATGCCCAGGGCACCGACTGCTATCGCCTGTTCCATGGCAGCCAGGAAGGCGCCAGCGGCCTGACCGTGGACCGCTACGGCCCGCAGTTGCTGGTACAGAGCTTCCACCAGACGCTTGAATCCATGACCTTGCTTGAACTGCACGCCCTGGTTGAAGCGCACCTTGGCCTTGAGCTGCTACTGGTCTACAACGACCGCTCCCAGGGCAACAGCCGCATCGATCGCCGTGATCCGGTGTACCAGGCCAGTGAGAACGCCCTGGCCGATCATGTCGGCCATGAGTGGGGCCTGAACTACCGTGTCCGTGGCCGCCATGCCGGGCAGGACCCGCTGCTGTTCCTCGACCTGCGCAACGCCCGCGGTTGGGTCAAGCAACACAGTGCCGGTAAACGTGTGCTGAACCTGTTTGCCTATACCTGCGGCGTCGGCCTCAGCGCTGCAGCGGGCGGCGCCCGTGAGGTGTGCAACCTGGACTTCGCCGAAGGCAACCTGGCGGTGGGCAAGGAGAACGCTGCACTCAACCCTCAGCTGGCGCCGATGAGTTTCATCCAGTCCGACTACTTCCCGGCGATCCGTCAGTTCGCCGGCTTGCCCATCAGCCAGCGCCGCGGTCACAAGCTTCCGCCCTACCCACGCCTGGAGCAGCGTCAGTTCGACCTGGTGTTTCTCGACCCGCCGGCCTGGGCCAAGAGCGCCTTCGGCACCGTCGACCTGCTGCGCGACTACCAGAGCCTGCTCAAGCCGGCACTGCTCAGTACTGCCGAGGACGGTGTACTGATCTGCTGTAACAACCTGGCCAAGGTCAGCCTTGACGACTGGCGCGGGCAAGTGTTGCGCTGCGCCGAGAAAGCCGGGCGGCCGGTACGCGACTGGCAGGTACTTACACCGGCCAGCGACTTTCCGTCGCAGGACCAGCAACCACCACTGAAGACCTTGATTCTTCAGCTCTAAAACAAAAACCTGGTTATTTCCGAGCTATCTTCGGAACCGTTTTTACGTGCCATACTCCAACCACTTCCGTTCCAGACAGACGACGCCGCACATGCCCAAAGGATTGAAACGCGCCCTCGGCGCCATGTTGGCCGCTTTGGCCCTGTACAGCCTGCTTGGCTTTCTGATTCTTCCTGGGGTTGCCCTGCGTATCGCCAACCAGCAACTGGCCAACTACGCCACGGTGCCCGCGCACTTGCAGCGTATCGAGCTCAACCCGTTCAGTCTTGAGCTGAGCCTCTGGGGCCTGCAGATTGGCGAGCCGGGCAAGGAGCAGGTTGGATTCGAACGCCTGTATGCCAACCTGCAGGTCGATAGCCTGTGGACCGGCGCCCTGCATCTGGCAGGCATCGAGCTGGACAAACCGCGAACTGAACTGCTGTTCGCCAAGGATGGCAGCCTCAACCTCTCGCAACTGTTCAAACTGCCTCCCAGCGAGCCAAAACCAGAGGCACCGCCCAGTGATCCATTCCCGGTACGTATCGGCAGCATCAAGCTCAGCGAAGGTTACCTGCACTTCCAGGACCTGCGCCCCAGCGAGCCGATCGAGTTCCTCTACGACTCGATGAACCTGGAGCTGAAGAACCTCAGCACCCTGCCCGACGACAACACCGACATGACCTTGGTCGCCATTGGCCCAGGCGGCGGTCGCATCGACTGGAGCGGGACCTTCAGTGTGGTCCCCCTCGCTTCTGAGGGTACCTTGAAGGTCAGCGACGGCAAGATGAAAGCCTTTTGGCCTTATGTCCGTGATGCCGTACCGCTGGTGCTGGAAGAAGGCGTGGTCAACCTCGACACCCACTACAAGCTGAACCTGTCGAAGGAAACCGAGCTGCTGCTCGACAACACCTCGGTCAGCATCGCACCCTTTGCCATCAAGGCGCCGGATGGCCGTCCACTGGCACGCCTGGCACGACTGGATGTCAGCGAAACCTCGGTAGACCTCGCCAAGCAACTGGTCACCGTGGGCAAGATTCGCAGCGAGAAACTGGAAACCTGGGCCGCCCTGGAGGCGGATGGCCAACTCGATTGGCAAAAACTGTTCGCCAGCCAGCCGGCCAAAGCAACGCCAAAAGAGAAGGCCGAGCCTGCCGCGGCCGAACCAGACAGCCAGGCGCAAGCAGCGGCGGCCGAGCCAGGCAAGCCCTGGCAGGTCTTGCTCAAGGACGTGCAGTTACGCAATTACCAAGTGCATCTGGCCGACCGTTCGCAGAAGGAACCGGTAGCCCTGGATGTCGGACCGCTGAATCTTGACCTGCAAAACTTCGACAGCCTCAATCAATCGCCTTTCACCCTCAAGCTCGATACCGGTGTGGGTAAGCAAGGCAAGTTGCAGGCTGCCGGTGAGGTCAACCTGGCTCCGGTTACCGCCACGCTCAAGGTCAGTACCCAGGACATCGACTTACGCATTGCCCAGGCCTACATCACCCCGTACATACGCCTGGAGCTGCGTAGCGGCATGCTCGGCAGTGATCTCAACGTCAACCTCAGCAACGTTGAACCACTGGCCTTCAGCATTGACGGCAAGGCTCAGGTCAACCAGCTGCATACCCTGGACACCATCAAGGACCGCGACTTCGTCAAATGGCAGCAGCTCAACCTCGACGGTTTGTCCTATCGCCACGGTGATGCCCTGAGCATCGCCAAGGTCAGCCTGAAGCAGCCCTACGCACGCTTCATGATCAACGAAGACCGCACCACCAACGTCGATGACCTGCTGATCCCACAAGCGGCCACCGCACAAACCAGTGCCCAGGCGAAAACCAAGGCGCCGGCCAGCAGCGACAAGCCACTGGGTATTCGCATCGGAGCAATCGACATCAACGACGGCTCGGCGAACTTTGCCGACTTCAGCCTGACGCCCAACTTCGCCACGGCTATCCAACAGCTCAATGGTCAGATTGGCACCATCGACAACCGCCAGCCCAAGCCGGCCAAAGTCGATATCAAGGGCAAGGTCGATCGCTATGCGCCAGTGACCATCAAAGGCGCCCTGAACCCCTTCGACCCGATGGCCAGCCTTGATATCGCCACCAGTTTCAAACGTGTCGAGTTGACCACCCTGACGCCTTACTCGGGCAAGTTCGCCGGGTTCCGCATCCGCAAGGGCCGGCTGAACATCGATCTGCACTACATCATCAGCCAGGGCCAGCTCAAGGCCGAGAACAAGGTGGTGGTCGAGCAACTGCAACTGGGCGAGAAGGTCGACAGCCCGGATGCGGTGGACCTGCCGATTCGCCTGGCAGTGGCCTTGCTCAAGGACACCGAGGGCAAGATCTCCATCGAACTGCCGGTTAGCGGGGATTTGAACGATCCCCAGTTCAGCGTCATGCCCATCGTCTGGCAGACCTTGCGCAACCTGGTACTGCGCGCCGCCCAGGCGCCGTTCAAGTTCATCGGTGGACTGGTCAGCGGTGGCGAGGCCCAGGACCTGGGCAACGTTGCCTTCGCCGCCGGCTCCAGCGATCTGGCGCCCGATGCGCAAGGCGCCCTCGACAAACTCGCGGCTGCACTCAAAGAGCGCCCAGCCCTGCGCCTGGAGATCGAAGGCACCAGCGCCCAGAGCAGCGACGGGCCGTTGATTGCCCAGCAGCGTCTGGAGCGTGAGTACCAGAGCACCTACTACAAGATCCTCCAGCGTCGCGGTGACAAGGTACCGGCCCAAGCCTCGGAGCTGAAAGTCCCGGATGGCGACAAACCGGCGATGCTCGAAGGCATCTACCGCACCCGCATGAAGCAGCAGCCACCGGCCGAATGGGAACAGCTGGAGCGCGAGCAGCGCACCAACCAACTGCGCGATGCAGTGCTCAAGTCCTGGGGTGAAAGCGCTCTGCTGCTACGCCAGCTGGGTCAAGCCCGGGCCAGTAGCATCAAGGACTATCTGGTCGACAAGGGCAAGCTGGAAGATGATCGGGTGTACTTCATTGATGCCAGCCTCGGCCAGGCAGAAGCAGATGGCCGGGTGATCACGCCGCTGCATCTGGATGCGGAGTAACAATCGACCGTAGGAGCGGATTCATCCGCGAAGGGTCGCAAAGCGGCCCCAGAAGATAGGACTGCTACGCAGCCCTTCACGGATAAATCCGCTTACAGAGATGCGTCGCCTCCCCAATAAAGAAGCCCCGGCAACCAGTGCCGGGACTTTGAGTGACCAAGTCGTTATGGTCTTTCGCATGAACCTGTTTAGTCGGTTTTCAGGCCATCAGCCGACACGGCCTTAACACCTTTGATGTTCTTGGCGATAGTTACCGCCATCTCTTTCTGTGCAGCAGTCAACGCGACATCCGAAGACAGGGAAACCACACCTTTGTTGGTCTCGACCTTGATGTCAGTGCCTGGTACGCCTTTTTCGGTTATCAGGTCAGCTTTGACCTTGGTGGTGATCCAGGTGTCTGAGGTCGCTTCTGTTGCTTTGGTCATTTCACCGGCAGCAACGGTCAGCGGCGCCTGGGAAGGCTGTTGGGCGAAAGCCGCGTTAGCCATGGTCAGGGTCAGGGCGGTGGCAGTAGCGGCAGCAATAGCGAACTTCTTCATACGAGACACTCCTGTTTTTCGAAAAGTCTGCGCTGTAAGTCCTGGCAGCAGGGATATGGATATCATTGCAGGGCCTTGGCAAAATCTTGCGTACAAGATGCAAGTTCACTAGATCATTGTAGCCGACATAAAAAAAGGATCCCGAACAGACTGTGTGAAAACACGCTGACAGGCCTTAAGCCAAACGCCCCGACTTGTTCGGGGCGTTTGTTTTTGTGCTGTAAAAGGCCTTTCAGCCCATCAGTTGCATCATTTTTCGGGCACCCAGGAC
>NZ_JBOICA010000046.1:0-37309 GCF_050739775.1 Pseudomonas sp. | reverse complement strand
GCTCGGTGGAGGTGAATTCGATCAGGTATTTGAACGGCTGGCTGAGATATTCGTCGCCCTGAAAGGCCAGGATGTCGAGTTCGGCATCGACGCCGCGCACCTTGAGCTTGTGCCGGCTGTGGTCGAAAAAAGTGCGTAGTTCGTTGAGCATGTTCAGGCCTCCACGCCGACCAGGGCATCACGGAAATGCAGGGTGATGCCTTCCTCGTCGTGGTAGCCCAACGTCACACGGTGAGTGCTCTGCCGCGCGGCTTGACGTTGCAGCAGCTGCTGGCTGAGCACCGGCAGGATTTGCTGGTTGAGCAGGCTGTCGATGTTGCGCGCCCCGGTATCAGGCAGCAGGCAGGCAGCCACCAGGGCGTCATTCAATTGCCCATCGATCTGGCACTCAAGGCCGTAGTGACGCTGCAGACGACGGGCGACCTGGGACAGCTTGAGCTCGACAATGCATTTGAGCGCCTCGGCCTGCAGCGGGCGGTAGATCAGGGTCTGGAAACGTGCCAGCAACGCCGGCTGGAAGTGCTCGCGCAGCAGCGGTCGCAGCAGCTCCTGCAATATACTGTCCGGCGCCTCGGGTTGCGCCTGCAGACAGGCTTGCAACTCATCGCTACCGAGGTTGGAGGTCATGAGGATGACCGTGTTGCGAAAGTCGATTTCCCGCCCTTCGCCATCGCGCATGCAGCCGCGGTCGAAGACCTGGTAAAACAGGTTGAGAACGTCGCGGTGGGCTTTCTCCACTTCGTCGAGCAACACCACGCTGTAGGGCCGTTGCCGCACCGCTTCGGTGAGCACGCCACCTTGGCCATAACCGACGTAGCCTGGCGGCGAACCCTTGAGCTGGCTGACGGTGTGGGCTTCCTGGTATTCGGAAAGATTGAGGGTGATCAGCGACTTTTCGCCGCCGAACAGGCAGTCGGCCAGGGCCAGGGCGGTTTCGGTTTTACCGACGCCGCTGGTGCCCACCAGCAGGAAAACGCCCAGCGGTGCCTTGTCGTCGGTGAGGCCGGTCTTGCCCGCCCGCAAGCGCTGCGCCAACGCGCTAAGCGCCGGGTCCTGGCCGATGACCCGTTCGCCCAGCTGTTGCTCCAGCGCCAGCAGGTTGCTTTGTTCGTCCTTGAGCAGGCTCCCCAGCGGCACACCCGTCCAGTCGGCGATGACTTCAGCCACACTGCGCGCGTTCACATCTAATGAAAGCAGGGCTTGCTGCGCCTGGATCTCGCTCAGGCGCTGTTGCAAGCGGGCGCAGACTTCGCGTTGCGGCGGTTCCGCCTGGCGAGCGTCGAGCAGTTGCTGGGTCAGTTCCAGTTCGTGCTGGTATTGCTGCTGCAGAACAGCTTTGTGCCGCCGCAGTTCAGCGGACTGCGTAGCGATGGTCGCCAGACGCTCATTGGCGCTGCTGCCACTGAGCTGCCCGTCCTCTTCCAGCGCCTGGCGCTCAAGCTCCAGGGCTACCCCTCGGGCTTCAAGACGGACCAGGGCCTGTGGTTCGCAATCAAGGCTCATGCGCACGCGCGCGCTGGCGGTATCGAGCAAGTCAACGGCCTTGTCCGGCAACTGGCGCCCTGTCAGATAGCGCCGCGACAGGCTGACTGCCGCCTGCACCGCGGCATCTTCGATATGTACACCGTGATGGCTGGCGTAGCGTGCCTTGAGGCCGCGCAGCATGAGGCAGGCATCGGCATCGTTCGGCTCGTCGACCTTGACCATCTGGAAGCGCCGTTCCAAGGCCGCATCACGTTCGAAGTACTGCTTGTATTCGCTCCAGGTGGTGGCGGCGATGGTGCGCAGTTCGCCGCGCGCCAGGGCCGGTTTGAGCAGGTTTGCCGCATCCGCCCCGCCGGCCTGGTTGCCGGAGCCGATCAGGGTGTGGGCCTCGTCGATGAACAACAGCACCGGGTGCGGCGACTGTTGCACGGCATCGATGACGTTCTTCAGGCGCTGCTCGAACTCGCCTTTGACCCCGGCACCGGCTTGCAACAAACCCAGGTCGAGGGTGTGAACGCTGACCGGCTTGAGGCTGTCGGGCACATTCCCCAAGGCGATGCGCAAGGCCAGGCCTTCAACCAGGGCCGTCTTGCCGACCCCTGGCTCACCGACCAGGATCGGATTGTTCTTGCGCCGACGGCTGAGAATGTCGATCACCTGACGGATTTCGTCGTCGCGGCCAAACACCGGGTCGATCTGCCCTTCCCTGGCTTTGGCGGTGATGTCCTGGGTGTACTTGGCCAGCCCCCCCTCAGAGGCCTCATGCCCTGGCGACCGGGACGCCGGCGGTGCGACCAGCTGGTGCGCTTCGATTGCGGGCCAGTCCGGTTGCTGCGCAGCTTGCGGGCGCTCGTCGGAATGCTGATCGAGCAACGGCAGCAACTGCTCCAGCTGTGCCTCACTGAGGCTGAGCAACGGCCAGGCGGCATCACAGTCCAGCAGACCCGGCGTTTCCAGCAAGGCGCCGAGCAGGTGCACTGAGCGCAGCTGGTCGCGGTTGTCGTCCAGCGAAGCCCGAAGCCAGGCGTTTTTGATCAGCTGCTGCAGCTTGCCGGACAGTTGCGGCTTGCCCTGCACACTGCGCGGCAGGCTGTCGAGGTGCTCAAGCAGCCCACTCCACAGTGCATTCATGTCCCATTCGTAGCGGCGGGCGATCAGGGTCAGGTCGCTCTCACCCTGTCCCAACAGCTTGAGCAGCCAGTGCTCGATGCTGATCTGCGCGTGCGCACGGCTCTGGCACAGCGTGGCAGCTGCGCTGAGCGCCTGGGCGCAACAAGGGTTGAGGCGACGAAGCAAACGGGTGGAAGAATATGCCATACAGGGGCGTCCTAGCTCAGGGGGTTCGGCTTGAATCCCGGTGTGTTGGGTTGAGCGCCCGCAACAGGACGCTCAACCCGACCCATCGGCAATCAGCGGACAGGCGTCTGTCCGCTGTCCTGCTCAGGTCAAACGCTCTGACGCTCGCTCCACGCGTCGGAGTGGATGATGTTGCCGTCCTTGTAGGTCCAGGTGATCTTCTCGTAGCGCAACTCGACCTGCTCCAGGTGGTTGTGCTTCTCTTTGCTCGGGTCTTTGATGTCGTGCATTTTCGGCGCGACTTTCACCACCTTGACGTTCTCCAGTTTGGTGATGAAGTACTCGACTTCCTGACCGGCGTCGTCGATGCGGTACCACTTGAACTCGGCGCTCTTGAGGGTCTGGCCAGTGGTCACGGCCTTGTACAGATAAGGGCTGGAAGCATCGATTTCCTTGGCGAACAGGAACGGGGTATGCACCCGCGTGCCGGTCAGCTTGCCGGTGTTGTTGTCGGTCGGGATGTACAGGCTGTGGTCCTGGGACACCACCTCGATGCTGCCCTCGCGCTTTTGCACGTCAACCGAACCTTTGATTTCTGCACCGCCGTCGTCTTGCAGCCACAGGTAAACGGGAATTGCCATGTGAAGCTCCTTTTCCTAGAAATTGAACGCCGCGGAATGCGGCAGGTGTTGCCTACCCAACGCCGCGGTGGGTAGCGCACAGGCCCCCACTTCCGGCACCCGACGGATATCGACGCGGCGGTTGAGCGCACGCCCCTGTTCGGTGTCATTGCTGTCGATCGGCTGACTGGCACCGAAGCCCTGTACGGCGAAGCAGCTGTCGGGAATGTCGCCCATGCGCTGCATCCAGTCGCGCACCGCGCCGGCACGGGCGCGGGACAGCTGCAGGTTGTGTTCGGCGCTACCGCTGGCATCGGTATGGCCGGCAATGACAATCAGCCAGCCCGGTTGCGCCTTGATGTTGACCAGGGCATTGATCAGCACTTTGGTCGAGCCCGCCTTGAGCGTGGCGCGGCCGCTGTCGAACAGCGCCAGGCTGTCGAGACGCACCGGGCCAGGCGCATTGCTGCTGGGGATCGGGACATCTATGGGTGGACGGTAGCCAGCGATTGCCGCCAGCAGCGGCTCGCGTAGCTGTTCGCCACGGTACAGCCCCAGCCCCAGCGACAATGGCGCACCATGGCGGTAGTACTCACCCAGACGCTGGGCATCAGCGCGCAAAACGGCCAACGCCGTCTGCTGCTGGGCGACCCCTGGTAAGCCAGGATGTGTGGATGGCGCAATGGCCAGGTAACCCCGCAAGTCATCACTCACCTGGCGGGCCAGCAGCGTGTTTTGCCAGGCCGAATTGAGCAGGGCGATCACCGCTGCCACGCTGAACAACCACAGCGCAATGACGCTTGCACGACGAACCGGCGCGCCGCCGGTCTGGATCGGGAGCAGCTGCAACAGCGGATCAGGGAACGGCAATGACGTCGGACCCTCGCGCAGCCTGGGTGCCGCTTCAGCGAGCGCGGTCCTTTCCCGCAGCCATTGCTGCCAGAGGCTGGCGTCCACGGTGTGCGCCAAGGCCGGTACCAGGGTGATGCCACACGCCACCGCGACACAGGCCGGGTCACGCGCGACACGAGAGACAAAATTCGGCAGTACCGTTGCCGCCAGCCACTGCGCGCCAGCACTCAGTTGTATGCCACTGCTCAGGCGTCTCGCATAGGTGCTCGAATCTGTTTGCCGCTGCCAATCCGTCAGGCCCGTGCGCGCACCCGCTTCGTAGACACACGGGCTGCTCATAGCCGATTCCCAACTGAACCAGGCTGACTCGCCTGCCTGGCTCGGTACATAACTCGCCAGCAGCAGCGGCAACGCCAAGCCACGCTGGCGCGCCAGTGCCAGCTGATGACGGAACGCACGCACCCGCCCGGACATCGCTGCGCTATCGGTATGCTCACCGGGGTTGGCGACCAACAGCACACTGAGTTGTTCCCGCCAATGCGGGCGGTGCGCAAGAACGTTGTCGATCACCCGTGACAGTTGATCGAAACTGGCCACTCGCAGGTAGCAGCCCTGCTCGCTCAAATGCAGCGCCAATTGATCCAGCGGAACCTGACCGAACAGGTCCTTGAGCCCGTCACCACAGACCAGAACCACGGGCTGTCGGTAGGTCGACGCTGGCAACGTGACACCTTCGGCCAAAGGCATGGCCTCGCGCTCGCGCAGCACGCGACGCCCAGCTCGGCGCCACGCCAGAACGGTAACGACCACCACGGCCAGCATTGCGAACACGCGTATCCATGCTGCCAGCGGCAGGAGGATCAACAGCACCAGCATCAGTGCGCCTGCCCACAGCCAGAGGCCTCGCGTCAGCTTAAGCGTCATCTGAACTCCTTACGCTCAAGCGGGAAAGAGCGTGGCGATGACACGGCCCAGTTGATAGTCCAGGCCCCACCAGACGCCGACGAGCAGCACGCCCGCCAACAGAACATGCGCCAGCGGTGATTGCAGCCAGCGACGGCCAGGCAATCGCCCGCCGCGTGTGCTGCTGGTGGTCAGCATCTGATCGAGGCTCAACGGTGCGACCTGCGCGTTGAGCGTGGTCAGCAGCTGCTCACGCTCGGGGTCGTTGATAGCGCGATAGCGGCCCTGAAAGCCCAGCATCAGTACCCGCTGGAAGACGGTCAGCACATGCAGATCAGGCGCTGGTGCACGCAGCACTTCACGCATGTCTTCATACAAGGACTCACCGGCCTGGTGACGGTTGAAGAACTCGGCCTGCAGCGGCTTGCTTGCCCAGCTGCTGTGGTCATCCTCTTTGGCACAACTGAGCACTGTCTCATCCAGCAAAGCGCACTGGGCGTGACAGATATGGTCGATGCTGCGTTCGCTCAGCCCAGCCTTATCGAGGCAAGCCCGGACGTGCTCGATCTGCTGCGCACAACGTGCCCACAAGGCCTTGCTGTCCTGTGCCGAAGCGCCCTGGCGCAGTTCCACCACCAAGAGGTAGCTGTCCTGCAACAGCACATCGATATCCACCACCGTGTTGGATTGCATATTGGCCCTAGTGCTCATGCCCGCAGCACCGCGAACAGTTCAAGTTTCAAGTCGTTCAGCGTGCCCGGAACGTAGAGCGCACAGACCCCTTCAGCCAACATCGCCTGGCCCTTGGCATGACTGATATCGAGGGCGAAATACTGGTTCTCGAGACGCAGTGGAATCGCCGCGGGCACGTGGCTGAGCGGCTGCAACGGCACACCATCGAGGGCGACGTTGACCAGGTGATCGACTTCATCCGGGGTCCCCACCTTGCACAGCCGCGGGAACTGGCTCTGCAACTGCGCCGCCGGCCACTGGCAACGCACCGACAGATAGAAATCAGCACCATCAGGCTCGCGCAGACGGGCATCGTTGAGGCTGACCTGCCAACGGTTGGCCGCCTTTTCTTCCAGCTCCAGCGTAATCACCCGTGACGGCAGGCTGGCCTCCAGCAAGCTGGAAATGGTGCTCATCAACGGCGGGAACACAGCCTCAAGGTGTTCATGCCGATACGCTGGAATCTTGTCGAGGTCGTGCTCCAGCGAGAACGTCGTCAGGCTGCCGGCCAGCTTGACCAGCTCCAGGTAGACCTGCTCGGGATGGCGTGCCGGATGCGCCTGCAGATCAGCCAGTACCGGCTGGTAGGTGTTCAATGCATTGAGCAACCAGAACAGCGATACGTCGGCTACGGCAAAATCAGCCATGCGCTGATTGCTTTCGCGGCGCATGCCCATCAGCCGTTGGCGCTTGGCAGACAACTGAGTCAGCAGGTTATCCAGTTGCGTCAGCAGACCGGGGTGAGCACCGAAGCTGAGCAAAGGCGGTATGTAAGCGCTATCGAGGCTCCAACCGCCCTGCCCGTCGCGCACCAGCCGCGCTACCGGGCAGCACAGATAGTCACCGTTATCGTCGCTGTCCAGGCGCAGGCTCAATTGATGCTCGAGCACCGCGATGGATTGAGTTTCATCACCATAGAGGTCCTGCACCGCACGCCAATCCTGGCGAAAGCGCGTCGGGCGCTCAGCCTTGGCGCCATCCAGTACACAGTTGTTGCCGTTGGCATGCTCAAGCGGCAACGCCAGCAGCAAGGTTGCGCTCTGGGTGTCGTCAGCGAGCAAACCAGATAACTCCAGTGCCGGTGGCAGACGATCCACTTGATCGGTGTCGATCAACGTACCGTCGGCCAGCCGCACACACAGGTGCGCGGCCTTGAGTTTGCCCAGACGCAACGCATCCAGGTCGAACGCCACCGCCCGCACGCCCCAGGGGTGTACCAGAGACAACTGCGCGAGACACTCGTCGTTCCAGGCGTCCCAGCGCGCCTGTTGTTGGAACTGTTGCGGGGACAGCAAAGCCCCCGCGACCCATAGCGGGCGGTCGATCTTCATGCTGTTCGTTCCTACGCTGCGGCTCAGGCTTTCGCTTTGGGCATCTGCGAAACCAACGACAAGTTGATGTCCATGCCTTCCACCTGAAAGTGCGGCACGGCATAGAGCTTCACGCGGAAGAAGCCCGGGTTGTCATCAATGTCTTCAACCACAACCTTGGCTTCGCGCAATGGATGCGAGGCCTGCAGGTCATCGGCCGGATCGGTCATTTCGGTGACCAGGCCACCGATCCACTTGTTCAGTTCCAGCTCCAGCAAGCGCCGGTCTTTGGTCGTGCCAATGTTCTCGCGCTGAATCAGCTTCAGGTAATGGGCAATGCGCGACAGCAGGAAGATGTACGGCAGGCGCGAGTTGATCCGGCTATTGGCGGTCGCGTCGCTGGTGTCATACAACGCCGGTTTCTGCGTGGAGTTGGCCGAGAAAAAACACGCGTAATCACGGTTCTTGTAATACGACAACGGGATGAAACCGAGGTTGGCGAACTCGAATTCACGGGTTTCTGGAATCATCACTTCCGAAGGGATCTTCACCTGGTTGCCAGTTCCCAGGTCGTAGAGGTGAATCGGCAAGTCGGTCACCGCGCCACCTGATTGCGGCCCGCGAATCTGTACGCACCAGCCATTGCTGATGAAACTTTTCACCATGTTGGCGGCGAAAGCGAACGAGGCGTTGGTCCACAGGTATTTGTCGTGGTCAGGACCTTTGACGCTTTCGATGTAGTTGAAACTGCGTACCGGCAGCGTGTCCGGCCCATAGGGCAGTCGGCCCAGCACGCGCGGCATGGTCAGGCCGATATAACGGGCATCATCGCTGTCGCGAAATGACTTCCACTTGATGTATTCAGCGCGGTCGAAGTAGTTGCCGATATCCTTGATGGCCGCCACTTCTTCCATCGAATCCTTGCCAAAGAACGCAGGGCCCACGGCGCCAATGAACGGCATGTGCGCGGCGGCGGCCACTTTCGAGATATTGCGCAGCAGGGCGATATCCTGTGGGCTACGGTCGAATTCATAGTTGGAAATGGCCGCGGCAATCGGCTCACCGCCTGGTGTGTCGTATTCCTGGATGTAGGTATGGACGTACAAACCACTCTGAGCGACTTCCGGGGCGTCTTCGAAGTCCTGAACCAGATGGTCTTTGCTGATATCCAGCAGCTCGACACGGACGTTCTGGCGGAAATCGGTCTGATCGATGAGTGACTTGACCCCGCGCCAGGTCGATTCCACACGCTGAAAGTCGGGGTGATGCATCACCGCATCAAGCTGGCGGCTGATCTGCGCATCCAGCGACGCAATGTGCACATCCAGAAGGGTTTTATCCAAACGCTCGACTTTTTGCGCCGATTGCTTGAGCAGACTCAGGAACACACTGACCGCGGCGGTCACCCGCTCATCGGCGGAAGCCTCGGACAAGGCCTCGCTGTTCTGAAAGGTTTCGATGTTCCCCAACGCCGCAACAGGGTGGAGATTGATCTTGCTGAACAGGCTGGCGTACACGCCTTGATTTTCTTCAGCCAGCACAGCAGCGCCGTGCGACTCGACGGAGGTATGTTCTACGGACATGAGAGGACTTCCTTGCAGCGAACCGGGATGAGTTAACGATCTTCTTGTGGAGCCAGTGCGGCCAGTTCGGCGCACAGCTCGTCACTCAGCGCCTCATCCTTGAGAATGCGTTCCAGTTCTTGACGGAAAGTAGCGTTGTCCAGCAGGTTGGACTTGAGGTCGCGCAACAGGTTGCGCATCGCCAGCAGCGCGCGTAACTGCGGTATTTGCCGCGCCACTTGCTCGGGCTCAAAGTCCTTGATTTTCTGGAAGCTCAACTCGACGGACGTATCGGAGTTGTCGTTGGCCAGGGTATTTTCCACGGCCAGTTTCAGGTGCGGAGAAAATTCGGCCAGGACGTTGTCGAAGTTGTTCTTGTTGATATTGATCTTGCTTCTTTCGGACAACGGACGCTGCTCGGCGCCGTTACTGTAATCGCCCATCATCATGAGCTTGAGCGGCAACTCGACTTTTTTCTGCGCACCGCCAGTGTGCAAATCGAGCTTGATATTCACCCGCGCCTTGGGCACTTCGTTTTGGAAGCTGTTCGAGGCCATGACCACTCCAGAAATCCCTGTACCAGGAGATACATTCAGGTTGACTAGTGGAGTCCGGGATGACAACCAATCCGCCCCAATCGACAAAGGGGTTGGCACGCATGAACTCCATCTCATTTTTCCGGAGGTATTAGGCCCATCGCTTGGGCGGCCTGAGAATAAGACGTTTCTCAATCGCCAGTGGGAAACTTCTGATTGGCGCAGCTTCGATCTTTTATTTTGCATTGCACTGTGCTTCTCCCAGCATCACCCTCCACTCATATTCATGAATCGCAGAATCTGCACCTCTCCCCCGGCATCGAAATCATGCCGCAACGGCTTGCCCCGCAAGGCCTGCTGCACCGCACTGACAATCGGCTGGTCATCCAGCGGATAACGGCGCAACAACCCGCGCAGATCCAGCGAATCCTCCTGCCCCAGGCACAACAGCAAACGCCCCTCCACGGTCATCCGTACCCGGTTACAGCTGGCACAGAAGTTGTGACTGTTGGGCGAAATAAACCCGATACGCGTCTGCGCATGCTGCGCCAGGCGCACATAGCGCGCTGGCCCGCCGCTGTTCTCGGCGCTGTCGAGCAAGGCATGGCGGCTGGCAATCAGCGCCCGCACCTCGTCACTGGAACAGAACGACTCACCCCGCGAACGCCCTACCTCGCCCAGCGGCATCTCTTCAATGAAGGTGATGTCGATGCCCAGGTCGATGGCGTACTGCAGCAACGCCAGCACCTCATCGAAGTTGCGCCCCTTCATCACCACACAGTTGAGTTTGATCCGCTCGAACCCGGCAGTGCTTGCCGCTTCGATACCCCGCAGCACCTGATCGAGATCGCCATTGCGGGTAATCGCGCGAAAGCGCTCGCCGTCCAGGCTGTCGAGGCTGATGTTCATGCGTTTGACCCCGGCGTCCACCAGCGGCCGGGCCAGGCGCTGCAACTGCGAGCCATTGCTGGTCATCACCAGTTCGCGCAAGCCCGGCAAGGCGGCAATGTGACGGCACAGATCGACAATCCCCGGACGGATCAACGGCTCCCCCCCGGTCAGGCGGATCTTGCGCACTCCCTGGCCAACGAACAGCGTTGCCAGGCGCTGCAGCTCCTCCAGGGTGAGTACCTGCTGGCGCGGCAGGAAGGTCATGTTCTTGGCCATGCAGTACACACAGCGAAAATCACAACGATCGGTCACTGACATGCGCAGATAATCGATCTGCCGCCCGAATCCATCCTGCATCACCGTGCTCATCACATTCCCCTTGCCTACCTGGTTACTGCACCAGCGGCGAATCAGCGCCCTGTAGCTGGATACCGCGAATATCCGCAGCACCGATCAGAGTCTGCAAGTACTGAACCACCGCCTTCTGCCAGACGCCTTGTTGCAGCTGGGTGCGGATCGCCGTGGCGACCGCCTCATAAGGCAATGGCTGGCCTTCGATACGTTGGTCGACGCTGAGCACATGCCAGCCATAGCGGCTTTCCAGCGGTTTGGCGGCCAGCCCCGGCGCCAGGGTGAACAACTGCCGCTCCAGCTCTGGCACCGTCTGGCCCTTGCTGATCTGCCCTAGCTCCCCGCCCTGCGCCTTCGAGGGACAGGCCGAGTATTTCAATGCGAGCTCGGCAAACTGCTCGGGGAACTGCACCAAACGCTGCTGCAGGATCTCGGCCTGGGTCAGCGCCAGGCTGCGCGCCTCGGCATCGTCCGGGGCGCATTCGAGCAGAATGTGCCGTACCGCCAGCAGCGGCGCGCTGTGAAAGCGCCCGCGGTTGCTGTCGAAGTAACGCAGGCAGGTCGCCTCGTCACACTCGGGCACCTGCACTTCGCACTCCAGCAGCAAGCGCGTGGCCGCCTCCTCTTCGTTCTCACCCGCGCCGACCTGCAGCGACAGGCCCAGCTCGGCGATCCGCTGCTGCAACAGTTCGCGGATCACCAGGGCGCGGGCAGCCATGAATACCGCCTCCTCACGGTCCGCTGCCGGGTGATACTGCAGTTCCTGGGCCATCGCCTGAGGGCTGATCGGCACCGCATTGACGCTGATGATCGGCCATTCCTGTTCGCTGCTGGCGATCAACTGCGCGGGCGCTGAGACCTCCAGCGCCTCTACAGCCAGCTCGGGTTCAACGACCGTTGAAGAGGCGCAACCACCGCCACCACCATTACCACCGCCACATCCACATCCGCTTGACATGACAACCTCCTCAGATTTTCTGCCGAACGATTTGATAGCGCCGTCCCAGGTACCAGACCGGTGCGCTGACGATGTGCACCAGGCGGGTAAAGGGGAACAGCACGAACAGGGTCAGGCCGAGGAACACATGCAGCTTGTACACCAGGCTGACCGGGGCAATGGCGGCCGCTGCTTCCACCGGACGCAACAGCACGGTGTTCTGCGCCCACTCGGCAAGCATGACCATCACCGAGCCGTCCATGTGCCCGGTGGAAACAACGATGGTCAGCAGACCAAGCACCAGCTGCGCCAGCAACACCAGCAGGATCAGGATGTCCGAGGTGCTGGAGGTGGCGCGAACCCGCGAATCGGTCAGGCGCCGGTGAATCAGCATGATCAGGCCGATCAGGCACAGCAGGCCGAAAAAGCCGCCGGAGACCATCGCCAGCAATTGCTTGCTTTCAGTGCTGATCACATGGTGATAGACCGAAGCCGGGGTCAGCAGGCCGACAAAGTGCCCGGCCAGGACGAACAGCACGCCGACGTGAAACAGGTTGCTCGCCGCGCGCATGCCGCGCCCGGAGAGCATCTGGCTGGAACTGGCTTTCCAGGTGTACTGCGACAGGTCGAAACGCGCCCAGCTGCCCAGCAGGCAGACCGCCAGAGCAATATAGGGATACACCCCGAACGCCAACAGATTCCATTTAGACATTACCCACCTCCGTAGCCTGCGCGCCGGCAGGCCCTTGATGCTGAAAATCAACCCAGTGCAGCGGTACCGCGCTTTCTTCCCGGGCTTTACCCGGCGCACTTGGCAGCGCGCTGCAACGTTCCTGCTGCTCGGCCTTGAGAAAATCCACCGCCTCCTCTTCCCAGATCTTGTCCAGGGCTTCGAGGGAGTCGTCGCGCTGCTCGGCGGCGACCTGTTCACGCAGGTCGGCCACGGCCTGGTGCGGTTCGGCACCGGCGATCTGCAACAGCGCGCGGAAACAACTGGCGTAGGCGCTCTCGCGCTCCTCCAGGCGCGCGGCGAGCAGGGCCAGCAGGTGCGCGACATCGGCCAGGCCCTCGCGGGCCTCGAGGTCGTCGCGGGTCGAGAGGTATTCCAGGTACAGCGGGATGTAATCCGGCAGCTCCTTGACACCGATGGCAAAGCCCGCCTCTTCGTACTGGGCAAGCATGTCGACCATGGCCTGGCCACGGTCGCGCGACTCGCCATGCACGTGCTCGAACAGCAGCAGCGACAGCGCGCGGCCACGGCCGAACAGCGCGCCGTAGTGCTCCTGGCCATCCATCAGGTCGTTGTTGCAGATCAGCTCCAGCAGCTCGAACAGCGCCCCGCGCTGACGCGGGCTGATCTCCCGCGCCTGGAAGATCGCCTGTTCCAGTTCGTCGCGGCCGGCGACCAGGGTCTCGGTCGGGTAATCGAGCAGCAGCGAAATCACTTTAAGGATGCGCATGCTCAGTCCTCCCACAGCTGTACGGTTTTGAGGATGTCGCGGCGGTTGGCCTTTTTCGCGCCGAACATGTTGGTGTCGGAGCTGCCGCTGCAACCGCTGCCGAAACTGAAACCGCACCCGGAACGTTCGGCAAAGGCGTCGCTCATGGCCTCTTCGCGGTGCGCACTCGGCACCACGTAGCGGTCTTCGTAGTTGGCGATGGCCAGGTAGCGGTACATTTCCTCAACCTGATTCACGCTCAAGCCAACGTCTTTCAACACCTGCAGGTCTTGCACCCCTTCAACCTGTTCGGAGCGTTTGTAGGCACGCATGGCCAGCAGGCGCTTGAGCGCACGTTTAACCGGTTTCTCGTCACCGGCGGTGAGCAGGTTGGCCAGGTAGCGCAACGGGATACGCAGGCTGTCGACATCCGGGATCACCCCGTTCATGCCCACGGTGCCAGCCGCGGCAGCGTTCTGGATCGGCGACAGAGGCGGTACGTACCAGACCATCGGCAGCGTGCGGTACTCGGGGTGCAGCGGCAGCGCCAACTTCCAGTCAACGGCCATCTTGTACACCGGCGAGCGTTGCGCGGCGTCGATCACCGACTGCGGCACACCATCTTTCAGCGCCTGGCGAACTACTGCCGGATCGTTCGGATCGAGGAAGATTTCCAGCTGCTTCTCGTACAGGTCATGCTCGTTGGCGGTGCTGGCCACTTCGCTGATGCGGTCGGCGTCGTACAGCAGCACACCGAGGTAACGAATGCGTCCGACACAGGTTTCGGCACAGACCGTCGGCATCCCGGCTTCGATCCGTGGGTAGCAGAAGATGCACTTCTCGGACTTGCCGCTTTTCCAGTTGAAGTAGATCTTCTTGTACGGGCAGCCACTGATGCACATGCGCCAGCCGCGGCACTTCTCCTGGTCGATCAGGACAATGCCGTCTTCCTCACGCTTGTAGATCGCCCCGCTCGGGCAGGATGCCGCGCAGGCAGGGTTCAGGCAGTGCTCGCACAGGCGCGGCAGGTACATCATGAAGGTGTTTTCGTACTCACCGTAGATGTCCGCCTGAATCTGCTCGAAGTTCTTGTCCTTGCGGCGCTTGGCGAACTCGGTGCCGAGAATCTCTTCCCAGTTCGGGCCCCACTCGATCTTTTCCATGCGCTTGCCAGACACCAGCGAGCGCGGCCGCGCAGTCGGCTGATGTTCGCCCAGAGGCGCGGTATGCAGGTGCTGGTAATCGAAGTCGAACGGCTCGTAGTAGTCGTCAAGGCCTGGCAGGTCAGGGTTGGCGAAGATGTTCGCCAGCACCCGGAACTTGCCGCCGATGCGCGGGTTGATGCTGCCGTTGGCGTTGCGCACCCAGCCGCCCTTCCATTTGTCCTGGTTTTCCCACTCTTTCGGGTAGCCGACCCCAGGCTTGGTTTCGACGTTGTTGAACCAGGCGTATTCCATGCCTTCACGGCTGGTCCAGACGTTCTTGCAGGTGATCGAACAGGTGTGGCAGCCAATGCATTTGTCCAGGTTCAGGACCATGCCCACTTGTGAACGGATCTTCATGACAGCACTCCTTATTCCATCTCGGTCGGCAGCGGACGTGGCAGCTCATCGCCGCGCGAACCGTCGAGCCAGTCGACCTTGGCCATCTTGCGCACCACGACGAACTCGTCGCGGTTGCAACCGACCGTGCCGTAATAGTTGAACCCATAGGCCTGCTGGGCATAGCCGCCGATCATGTGGGTCGGTTTGAGCACCACGCGGGTCACCGAGTTATGATGGCCGCCGCGGGTCTTGGTGGTTTCCGAGCCGGGTACGTTCACGATCCGTTCCTGGGCGTGGTACATCATCACCATGCCTTCCTTGACCCGCTGGCTGACCACCGCGCGGGCGGTCAGCGCACCGTTGGCGTTGAAGCACTCGATCCAGTCGTTGTCCTCGATCCCGGCGCGCTGCGCGTCGATCTCCGAGAGCCAGACAATCGGCCCGCCACGGCTCAGGGTGAGCATCAACAGGTTGTCGCTGTAGGTGCTGTGAATGCCCCATTTCTGGTGCGGAGTGATCCAGTTCAGAACGATCTCGGTGTGGCCGTTGCTGCGCTTGCCTTTCACCCCGGCGATGGTCTGGGTGTTGACCGGCGGCCGGTAGCTCATCAGTTGCTCACCGAAAGCCTGCATCCACGGGTGATCCTGGTAGAACTGCTGGCGGCCGGTGATGGTGCGCCACGGGATGTTCTCGTGGACGTTGGTGTAGCCGGCGTTGTAGCTGACATGATCGTCCTCGAGCCCCGACCAGGTCGGGCTGGAGATGATCTTGCGCGGCTGCGCCTGGATATCACGGAAGCGGATCGCTTCGTGGGCCTTGGACAGCGCCAGGTGGCTGTGGTCGATGCCGGTGAACTCGGACAATGCCGCCCAGGCCTTGAGCGCCACATGGCCGTTGGTTTCCGGGGCCAGGGACAGAATCACCTCGGCGGCGTCGATCGCGGTGTCGATCTTCGGCCGGCCCTGGCTGATGCCTGCTTCGTTTTCGCGGTAGTTCAACTCGCCGAGGAATTTCACTTCCTCGTCGGTGTTCCAGTTGATGCCCTTGCCGCCGTTGCCGAGTTTTTCCAGCAACGGGCCAAGCGAGGTGAACTGCTTGTAGATGTTCGGGTAGTCGCGCTCGACCACTTGCATGTTCGGAGCATTCTTGCCCGGCTGCGGTGCGACGCCTGCGGTTTTCCAGTCGGTGCCACCGAACGGCTGGGCCAGTTCGCCAACGCTGTCATGCATCAGCGGTACGGTGACCAGGTCCTGCTCAACGCCCAAGTGCCCTTCGGCCATGTTCGAGAAAGCCTTGGCGATGCCCTTGTAGATTTCCCAGTCCGAACGCGATTCCCAGGCCGGATCGATGGCGGCCGACAGCGGGTGGATGAAGGGGTGCATGTCCGAGGTGTTCATGTCGTCCTTCTCGTACCAGGTCGCGGTCGGCAGGACGATGTCGGAATACACGCAGGTCGATGACATGCGGA
This sequence comes from Pseudomonas sp., assembly GCF_050739775.1. Lineage (GTDB taxonomy): Bacteria > Pseudomonadota > Gammaproteobacteria > Pseudomonadales > Pseudomonadaceae > Aquipseudomonas. Next base: position 21,383 of record NZ_JBOICA010000046.1, on the reverse strand, counting down.
AGTCCAGGGTGGTCACCAGGTCGAGCTTGCCGATGGCACCCTCGTCGACCCACTCGGCTTCCTGCGGCTTGCAGTCACCGACCTGGCCGATGTCCTCGTTCATCACGCCGTTGCGGGTGCCGAGCAGGTACTTGAGCATGTACTCGTGGCCCTTGCCCGAGGAGCCCAGCAGGTTGGAGCGCCAGATGAACATGTTGCGCGGGAAGTTCACCGGGTTGTCCGGCTGTTCGCAGGCAAAACGCAGGCTGCCGTCCTGCCAGCCCTTGACCACGTAATCTTTCGGCGCCATGCCGGCGGCAGCGGCATCGCGGCAGATGTCCAGCGGGTTTCGGTTGAGCTGTGGCGCACTCGGCAGCCAGCCGGCGCGTTCGGCGCGGATGTTGTAGTCCAGGGCGTGCTCGGGGAACTGGCTCTTGTCGGCCAGCGGCGAGAGCACGTCGTGCATGTTCATCTTCTCGTGGCGCCACTGCGAACTGTGGGCGTAGAAGAAGCTGGTGCCGTTCATCTGCCGTGGCGGACGGTTCCAGTCCAGGCCGAAGGCCAGTGGCAGCCAGCCGCACTGCGGACGCAGTTTTTCCTGGCCGACATAGTGGGCCCAGCCGCCACCGGTCTGGCCGACGCAACCGCAGAGCATGAGCATGTTGATCAGCCCGCGGTAGTTCATGTCCATGTGGTACCAGTGGTTCATCGCCGCACCGACGATGATCATCGAACGGCCACGGGTCTTGTCGGCGTTGTCGGCAAACTCGCGGGCGATCTGGATGGCTTTTTCGCGGCTGACGCCGGTGATCTGCTCCTGCCAGGCCGGGGTGCCCGGCACGCTGGCGTCGTCATAGTCGCGGGCGACGTTGGCGCCACCCAGGCCGCGGTCGATGGCAAGGTTGGCTGCCGACAGGTCGAACACGGTGGCGACCTTGACCTGGCTGCCATCCGCCAGGGTCAGGCTGCGCACTGGCACACGGCGGTATTGCACGGCATCACCGGCGACGTGCTGGAAGTGCTCGTGGGATTCGCCAGCGAAGTACGGGAAGGCCACTTCGGCGACGTCGCCACCGATCAAGCTCAGGGTCAGGTCGATGTCGCGACCGGCGCCGCCTTCACGCGGCAGGATGTTCCACTTGCCCTGCTCGCCCCAGCGATAGCCGATCGAACCCTGCGGCGACACCAGCTCGCCGTCGGCATCGAGGGCGATGGTTTTCCACTCGGGGTTGTTGTCCTGGCCGAGGTTACCGGCCAGGTCCGAGGCCCGCAGGAAGCGGTCCGGCTGATACCCGGCGCCCGGTGCGGTACCCAGCATGGGCTTGAGCAGCACCAGCACCGGCAGGTCGGTGTAACGCTTGGCGTACTCGGTGAAATAGGCGCTTGGCTGGTCGAGGTGGAATTCTTTGAAGATCACATGGTTGAACGCCTGGGCCAGGGCCGCGTCGGTGCCCTGCTTGGGGTTGAGCCACAGGTCGGTGAGCTTGGCCACTTCCGAGTAGTCGGGGGTGATGGCCACGGTCTTGGTGCCCTTGTAGCGCACCTCGGTGAAGAAGTGCGCATCCGGGGTACGGGTCTGCGGGACGTTGGAACCCCAGGCAATGATGTAGTTGGAGTTGTACCAGTCGGCCGACTCCGGCACGTCGGTCTGCTCGCCCCAGACCATCGGCGACGCCGGTGGCAGGTCGCAGTACCAGTCGTAGAAGCTCAGGCAGGTGCCACCGATCAGCGACAGGTAACGGGCACCGGCGGCGTAGCTGACCATCGACATCGCCGGGATCGGCGAGAAGCCCACCACCCGGTCAGGGCCGTAGTGCTTGACGGTGTAAACGTTGGCCGCGGCGATGATCTCGGTGACCTCGTCCCAGCTGGAGCGGATAAAACCGCCCATGCCGCGCTTGCTCTTGTACGAGTCGGCCTTGGCCTTGTTCTCGACAATGCTCGCCCAGGCCTCGACCGGCGCCATGCTCTGGCGCGCCTCGCGCCACAGTTTGAGCAGCGGTTTGCGGATCTTCGGGTACTTGAGGCGGTTGGCGCTGTAGATGTACCAGCTGTAACTGGCGCCCCGCGGACAGCCGCGCGGTTCGTGGTTGGGCAGGTCGTTGCGGGTCCGCGGGTAGTCGGTCTGCTGGGTTTCCCAGGTGATCAGGCCGTTTTTCACGTAGATCTTCCACGAGCACGAGCCGGTGCAGTTCACCCCATGGGTGGAGCGTACGATCTTGTCGTACTGCCAGCGTGAACGGTAGACGTTCTCCCAGTCGCGCGACTCCTTGCGGGTCTCGCCGTGACCGTCGGAAAACTCGCCTTGCTTGCGGTTGAAGAACCGCAGTTGATCGAGCAGATGACTCATGATGCTTTCCTCTCAGGCTTGCTGCGGGGTTCTTTGCCCCACCCACGCAAAAGTTGAATTCGGGTCCTGTCAGCAGGGTGCTTCGGCGCCTTTGCGCGCGTACCACCACCAGGTCACGACGATGCAGCTCAGGTAAAAACCGACGAACATGTAGAAAGCCAGCGCCGGGCTGCCGGTCATGGCCATCGAAGTGCCGAACGTCTTGGGAATGAAGAAGGCGCCAAACGCCCCCATGGCCGAACTGAATCCGAGCACCGCGGCCGATTCCTTGCCGGCGTTTTTCAGCGCCTGTTCGTGGGCCTTCGCGCCTTTGCCGGCGGCGGCCTGTTCATGCTGGGTACGGAAGATCACCGGAATCATGCGGAAGGTCGAACCGTTGCCGATACCGGTGGTGAAGAACAGCAGCATGAACATGCCGAGGAAGCCGTAGAAGTTGCCGGCAGCGCCCTGCTGCGGGATGAAGTGCAGCACGCCGAAGACCATCACGATCATCAACACGAAGTTCCACAGGGTCACCCGCGCGCCACCGAGCTTGTCCGCCAGCCAGCCGCCCAGAGGGCGTACCAGGGCACCGACCAGCGGGCCGAGGAAAGCGAAGGCCAAAGCGTTGACCTCGGGGAACGCGGTCTTGATCAGCAGCGGAAAAGCCGCAGAGAAACCAATGAACGAACCGAAGGTGGCCAGGTACAGCCAGCACATCAGCCAGTTATGTTTGCGTTTGAAAATCACTGCCTGCTCGGCGAACGAGGCCTTGGCACTGGACAGGTCGTTCATGCCGAACCAGGCCAGCAAAGTCACGGCAATGATGAACGGCACCCACAGGAAGCCTGCGTTCTGCAGCCACAACTGGCTACCGTCGGCCAACACCTGCGGTTGTCCACCGAGCACACCGAATACGCCGAAGGTGATCACCAGCGGCACGGCGAACTGCATCACCGAGACGCCGAGGTTACCCAGGCCGGCATTCAGGCCCAGGGCAGTGCCCTGCTGTGATTTGGGGTAGAAGAAGCTGATGTTGGACATGCTCGAAGCGAAGTTGCCGCCACCAAAACCGCACAGCAGCGCAATCATCACGAACACACTGTAAGGAGTGCTCGGGTCCTGTACGGCAAAGCCCATCCACAGTGTCGGCAGCAACAACGAGGCAGTGCTCAGGGCGGTCCAGCGGCGGCCGCCGAAAATCGGCACCATGAACGAGTAGAACACCCGCAAGGTAGCGCCGGACAGGCCCGGCAACGCGGCCAGCCAGAACAGCTGGTCGGTGCTGAACGTGAAGCCGATGGCGTTCAGGCGCACGATCACCGTACTCCAGACCATCCACACGGCAAAGGCCAGCAGCAGTGCGGGAATCGAAATCCACAAGTTGCGGGTAGCGGTCTTTTTGCCGCTACGCCCCCAGAACGCGGGGTCCTCTGGGCGCCAGTCATGAACGACCGGGCCTGCGTCAGGCTTTTTAAGAACCGACATGGTCTTCTCCTTGGGCAATGCTGGAAAACGGATTCGAGGTCGCCTGCGGCTGTTTGCCGAGCAGCGGGCGTTTACGGACTTCGCTGAAGTACATCCAGATGAGTGACACCCAGACCACGCCGTACATCAGCATGAAGGCCGAGGAGCGCACGCCGGTCAGGTCCACCAGCGCACCAAACATGATCGGCAGGACGAAGCCGCCCAGGCCGCCAGCCAGGCCGACGATGCCGGACACGGCGCCCATGTTTTGCGGGTAGTCATTGGCGATGTACTTGAACACCGAGGCTTTACCGAAGGCGAAGGCAATGCCGATGATGAACAGTAGTGCGGTGAACAGCACCGGGTTCAGGCCGATGTGGAAATCCAGCGGGCCATTGAGGGTTTGCACCTGCAGCTGGGTCTGCGGGTAGGACAGCAGGAACAGGCAGATCCAGCTGACCCACAGCACCCACCAGGTCACGCTCTGGGCGCCCCAGCGGTCCGACATCCAGCCACCGACGGCACGCAGCACGCCGCCCGGCAGGGAGAAGCAGGCGGCCAGCAGCGCCGCACTCTGCAGGCTGAAACCGTATTCTTCGACGTAGTACTTGGTCATCCACAGCGCCAGGGCCACGTAGCCGCCGAAGACAATCGAGTAGTACTGGCAGTAGCGCCACACCGCAGGATCCCTCAGCGCCTTGAGCTGCTCGCCCAGGCTTGCGCCGTTGGCACTGCGGTGCGCCTTGTTGTCGGCACTGAGGAACCAGAACAACAACGCGGTGATGAACAGGATCGCACTGAAGACCTTGGGCACCAGCTGCCAGCTACCGGCTGCAATCAACGCCGGGGCAAGAAACTTGGTGACTGCCGAGCCTGCATTGCCGGCTCCGAACACGCCCATGGCAAAGCCCTGGTTGTCCTTGTCGAACCATTTGGCGACGTAGGCGATACCGACGGAGAACGAGCCGCCGGCCAGCCCGACAAACAGCCCCAGCGCGAGGAACTGCCAGTAGGCTGTGGCATGGCTGATCAGGTACAGCGGCAACACGCAGGCCAGCATCAGCACAAAGAATACGATGCGGCCACCAAAACGGTCGGTCAGCAGGCCGAGTGGCAAGCGCACCAGCGAGCCGGTCAACACCGGTGTAGCGGCCAGCAGGCCGAACTGGGTTTCGTTGAGCTGGAGCAGTTCCTTGATCGGAACGCCGAGCACGGCAAACATCATCCAGACCATGAAGCAGACGGTGAAGGCCAGCGTACTCATGCCCAGTACCAGGCCCTGTCGTACACGCGGTGGATTCATGTTGCGTCTCCCGTTTAAAAGCATTGGCGGCAGACTAGAGAGGCAAACCCGGTAAAAACTTGACTCCGATCAACGAAGCCAAATCGCGTTCAGGTCTATGATTTGCCCGCCTACCTCCAACGAGGTAGAACCGAAAAACCGTAAAACCCCTTGTTTATCAGTGCTTTGCATATTTAAGGCCCGAAATTTTGGCAGCACCGGAGGGTAGGAACTCTTTAGAGGTAGAACGCCAGGGACGGGCTGCAGAATCATCGGCAGTCACACATCGGAGCCCTGCATGCATGCTTTTCCCCGCTTGGCAAAAAGGCCCCGGTCATGACCCGCTGGCTGCGCAGCTCCCTGCCCGCGCGTGCCGGCGTTGCGGTGATCCTGATTGCGGTACTGGCACTGGCCAGCTCCCTGAGCGCTGGTTTGATTGCCTGGTTCAGCCAGGGTGATGCGGCGGCGATCAATACCGCAGGCTCGGTGCGCATGGAGACCTACCGCCTGAGCTGGAAGCTGGCCTCCGGCGCCGACAGCGCAGAAATCACCCGCGTCAGGCAAAGCCTGCAACAGCGGCTCAATAGCCATACCCTCAAGGCGGTGCTGGAAGACGGCAGCAACGCCGATCTCAATGGCAGCTACCAACAGTTGCAGGACTATTGGCAGCACACCCTCAGTCCGGCCCTTGAGCGTGGCGACGCCATGGCGTTTCAGGCCAGCGCCCTGCCCTTCGTCGAGCAGCTCAACCAGTTCGTCAATCTGCTGCAGCGCCAGAGCGAACATAAGCAGACCTGGCAACAGTTGATTCAGGGCGCGGCGCTGTTCATCACCATGATCGTGCTGCTGGTGGGCCTGTATGAACTGCAAAGCAGCGTGATCAGCCCACTGCAGGAACTGGTGGATGCCACCCAGCGCTTTCAGCGCGGCGAGTTCCAGGCGCGGGTCAACCATCAGTCCGAGGATGAGTTGGGCCAGTTGGCCAACAGCTTCAACGCCATGGCCGAAACCATCGAACAATCCCATCGCACCCTGGAGACCCAGGTCCGGCAAAAAACCCTGAACCTGCAGCAGGCCAACGCCGCCCTCGAACTGCTGTATCAAAGCAGCCGCAGCCTGGCCACGCGCCTGGCCAATGCCGAGGGGCTGGATGAGTTGATCCGCCGTTTTCAGCAGCGCCTGCCCGGCCTGCGCCTGTCGCTGTGCCTGCAGGGCCAGTTACAGGCCCCGGCCCAGCAATTGCTCGCTCTGCACGGTGCCGACAGCCGCAAGGTCTGCGCCAGCAGCGATTGCGCCACCTGCCAGCGCCACGAGCAACTTAACCCGCACATCTACAGCATCAGTAACCAGGGCAGTTCGCTGGGTGAACTGAAGGCGCACTTTATCGATGGCCATGCACCGCAGGCCTGGGAGACCCAGCTCATCCAGGCCCTGGCCAACCTGATCGGCACTTCGCTGTCACTCAAGCGCCAACGCGAACAGGACCATCGCCTGTTGCTGCTCGAAGAGCGCGCCATCATCGCCCGCGAGTTGCATGACTCACTGGCCCAGGCGCTGTCCTACATGAAACTGCAGGTCAGCCGCATGCAGACCCTGATGCGCCGCGGCGAGCCGGTAGAGACCCTGGAAGGCGTCACCGCCGAGCTGCGCGAAGGCTTGAACAATGCCTACCGCCAGCTGCGCGAACTGCTGACCACCTTTCGCCTGCAGATTCATGACGCAGGCCTGGCCCAGGGCTTGAAGGACACGGCGCAGGAGTTCACCCGCCGCGGTGCTTTCGAGGTCCACCTGCACATCGACAACCTGGCCTTCGAGCTGTCGGCCAGTGAACAGATCCACATCCTGCAAATCACCCGCGAGGCGCTGTCCAACTGCCTGCGCCATGCCCATGCGCAAAACACCTGGCTGCAGCTGCGCCAGGACGGCGAAATCGTCCGGCTGTCGATCGAGGACGATGGCCGCGGTTTCATCGGCAGCCGCGATCCACGTGAGCACCACGGCCTGAACATCATGGATGAACGCGCACGCAGCCTGCGCGGCCAGTTGCAGATTCTTTCCAGGGAGCCGCAAGGCACCCTCGTCCAGATGGAGTTCCGTCCGGAATTTCTCGGCCAGCACATCCAAGGAACTATCACATGAACACGCCTGCGAACTGCCGCATCCTGCTGGTGGACGATCACCCGATGATGCGTCGTGGCATCCGTCAGATGCTCGAACTGGAAGACGATTTCGAGATCGTCGGCGAGGCCAACCACGGAGAAGAAGCCCTGGCCATGATCGAACCGCTGCAACCGGATCTGGTGCTGCTCGACAACAACATGCCGCAGATGAATGGCATCGAGACCCTGCGCCACCTGCGCGCCCTGGCGTACAGCGGCAAGATCCTGCTGTTTACCGTTTCCGATGCCGAAGACGATATCCGTGATGCCCTGCGCCTGGATGCCGATGGCTATCTGCTCAAAGACATGGAACCGGAGTTGCTGATCCAGTACATCCGCGATGCCATGAATGGCGCGCTGGTGATCAGCCCAGGGCTGACCCAGGTCATGGCCCAGGCCCTGCGTTCTCCGCCACGCCATCCCGAAGTAGAGCTGACCGAACGCGAGCGTCAGGTGCTCAAGACCATTGCCAGCGGCTACAGCAATAAGGTCATCGGCCACAAGCTGGGCATTACCGAGGGCACGGTCAAAGTTCATGTGAAGAACCTGCTGCACAAACTCGGCTTGCGCTCACGGGTCGAGGCGGCCGTCTGGGCCATGGAGCATTTGCGCCATCAGGGCTGACTGCCCCTTTCGAGGTAGGCCTGCAGAGGCATAGGCCACAGATGCCTGGCGCTCTACCATGGCGGTCAGCGGAGGTATCCCATGCTGACCCACCCTTCACTTGTACTGTTTTTGCGGCGCCATCACCTGTTCAGCCAATTGCCCGACAGCGTTTTCGAACAAGTCTGCAGCCTGGCCATGCAGCGGCGCCTGAGTTGCCACGACACCCTCATGCATCAGCGTGACCCGGCCAAGCGCTTCTTTCTGCTGGTCAGTGGCCAGATCAAGCTGTACCGCATCACCGCCCAGGGCCAGGAAAACCTGGTCGAAATCATCCACCCCGGGCAGTCCTTTGCCGAAGCCTTGCTGTTCAGCCAGACCCGCTACTACCCGGTCAGCGCCACCGCGCTCAAGGACAGCGTGGTGATCAGTATCGAAGGCAACCATTACCGCAACGCCCTGGAAGACCAGCCGCAAGTGTGCCTGTCGATCCTGGCAAGCATGAGCATCACCCTGCACCAGCGGCTCAAGGACATCGATACCCTGACCCTGGCCAGCGCCAGCCAGCGGGTGGTGAATTTTCTCCTGCAGGAGCGTAACCCACAAGACGATCGGGTCCTGCTGCAGGTGCCCAAACGCCTGATAGCGTCGAAGCTGGGCATTCAACCGGAAACCTTCTCGCGCATTCTCCATCGTCTGGTGGAGAACGGCTTGATTGCCATGGAGCGCCGCGATATTCGCATCCTGGCCACTGAGGCACTGGTCGACTACCAGTCCTGACATTGAAGTACTCGCGCAGATCCGCCAGTTGCTGGCGGATCATCAGGCAAGTGGTTCAGCCTGTCGCCAACCCCTTCCCCGCCCGCTCCAGATTACGCCACAACCATACCGGCAAGACCTCAGGGTCGAGACTGTCGATCAGGTTCTTCAGGGTCAGCCCCAGCTCGGTATCGCCTTCAATGACCAGACGCCGCCTGAAGAACAAGGTGTCGGGATCTTCCTGCCGACTGGCCAGCAACAGGAACTCGCGCCAGTTGCCGCGAATGGTGACATCGGCCTTGGCCCGCCCGGCAATCTGCAAGCCGTAAAGGCTGCGGGTCAGGTACCAGGTCAGGTCCAGGTCGGGAATCCGCAAGCACAGCCAGCGCCCGCGCAGCGAATCAAACTCACCGTCCTTCAGCGGCTCAGCCAGGCAGCGGTTGAGCGCTTGCTGCAGGGCCACGCGCTGCAGCACAAAGGGCACACGACGGATCAGCGGGAGTACGCGGTCGGCGCCGCGCAGCAGCCATTTTTTGCGATTCAGCACAGGCCCACCTCCTCGACGCGCAACATCCCCGCCTGGCCATACCAATAGCCGTTGCAGCCTTCCACATGCAAGGGCGGCGCTGCACCCAGGCGCACCCGCTGGAAAGCTTCGATCACCTCGACCATGCCCTGCGCACGCGGACTCAAGCGCAGCAGGTTGGCGCCGCTGGCGGCAAGGCCGGGATAATCGGCCAACAGGTTAGTGACCTCGGCCGACATCGTCTGGATGCCGTTGAGGGTAAACAGCGGCTGGCCTTCCTGACTGCTCAGCGCCAATCCATCGGGGTAGTTGAGGCAGCAGAACTGGCAATCATCTTTAGGTCGGTTTTCTGCCCGCGCGGTGAAGCAGCGCGCTGAGTAAGCCAGCGGTAAATGCCCATAGGCGAAGACCTCGACCTCTGGCAGCGCACGCCCCAGCGCCCCGACCTGGTCGAGTATCGAACGGATCAGCGCCGCTGAACATTCCACCGGAGGCACCCAGCGGATCAAGCCGCAATCCTGCAACTGCGCCAGGGCGTGGCCGTTGTACAGGTTGAGTGCCGGGCCGCCGACGAAGGGCAATTTGCGTTCGGCCAGAAACTGCACCGCGCCCATGTCGTTGGCCTCCACCAACAGCTGGCCGTTGTCGCACAAGCGCCGCAGGCTGGAGAGCTCGGAAGCGGCTTCGACCAGGGTCAGGCTCGACAGTACGATCTGCGCCTGGCTGCAGGCCTGCAACTCACGGCCCAATCCAAGCCACTGATCCAGGTTCATCACCCGGCGTTTCGAACAGACGGTTTCGCCAAGATAAATCACATCCAGGGGCAAGGCTGCCATCTCGGCATAGAAACGCCCCAATTGCTCCTTGTCCCAGTAATACAGGACGGGTCCCAGGCTGAGTTTCATGTCCACTTCCTCATTGCCATGATCGATGATAAGCACCCAGCGTGGTCTGGCTGCCTTCGGACAAGCCGGCCAGCACCTTGCGCCACCGGTCTTTGACCGCAAAGCGCTCGGGCGCCAGGCGATGCGCATCGAGGGCGGCGCGCCAGACCTGGGTGACCTGCTCGACATAGGCCGGACTGCGCTGACGACCTTCGATCTTCACCGCTTCGACACCCATGGCGGCCAGCTCCGGCAACAGGTCCAGGGTATCGAGGCTGGTGGGTTCTTCGAGGGCATGAAAGCGTTTGCCACCGACCAGGAAGCGCCCCTTGCACAAGGTCGGGTAACCGGCTGGCTCCTCGGGGCTGTAGCGATCGATCAGCACTTCACTCAGGCGTGCGCTCAAGCCCTCGGCGTCTTCACTCCAGCGCACTGCCTTGGCCGGCGAACACACACCACACAGGTTCGGCGACTCGCCGGTGATATAGGACGACAGATGGCAACGTCCTTCGGCCATGATGCACAAGCTGCCGAAGGCGAAAACCTCGACGGGCACCGTGCTGTTGGCCGCGACCTGGCGCACCTGGGCCAGCGACAGCACCCGCGGCAGTACAGCGCGGCGGATGTTGTAATGCTGGGCATAGAACGCCAGGGCACTGGCATTGGTTGCCGAGCCTTGCACCGACAGGTGCAGGGTCAGCTGCGGATGGCGCTGGCTGGCATAACCCAGCACCCCCGGGTCGGCGGCGATCAGCGCATCGACGCCATGCTCGGCGGCGCGGTCCACCGCCCGTTGCCAGCGCTCCCAGCCCAGGGGCTGCGGGTAGGTGTTGACCGCGACATAGAGCTTGCGTTGATGTTGACGGATATAGGCAACGGCGGCGTCGAACTGCTTGTCGTCCATGTTCAGGCCGGCGAAGTGCCGGGCGTTGGTGTCATCGCGAAAGCCGACGTAGACGGCGTCGGCGCCTTGGCGCACCGCCGCTTTGAGCGCAGGCAGATTCCCTGCCGGGCAGACCAGTTGCATGGGCATTCCTCATCAAAGAACGTGTCTCGGCCCCCGCCTGCGATGCGTAACGCGAGCAGGCCCGGTGCAATCGAAAATGCACCGCCAGTCTAGCCAGACGGGCGGCGCAAACCTTGACGGCAATCAAGGGCGATCACTGCATCAGTTCGGCGAACGACAGGAAGGTCACACTGTCGTGTTTGTGCACCCGCTGTTCGCACTCCACCACCGCCAGGCCATCGGCCCAGCAGGCGGCCGCCAGCATCGCCGAGCTTTGCTGCGGGTGCAGTTGCACGCAGGATTGGCCGTTGTCCTTGGCGGTCATTCTGGCGCGCAGGTACTGGCGGCGCTTGTTGCGATGCAACCAGTCAAAGCCTGCCGGCAACGCCATCGGCCGCGGCAATACGTCACGCACGCCCTGGGCCCTGAGCAGGAAAGGACGCACCACCACCAGCGCGGTGATCAACGCCGCGGCGGGATTGCCCGGCATGCCGATCCAGGGCTTGCCGGCCACCTCGCCAAAGGCCAGCGGCTTGCCCGGTTGAATCGCCAGGCGCCAGAGATCCAGGCTGCCCAGGGTCTCGATGGCATGCTTGAGGTGGTCTTCCTCGCCGACCGACACACCGCCGGAGCTGAGCATCAGGTCGCACTCGGAGGCCGCCAGGCTCAAGGCATGGCAACTGGCCGACAGGTCGTCCGCCATCACTCCATAGTCATGTACCTCAACGCCCCAGCCCTGCAACAGCGCCGACAGGCAATAGCGATTGCTGTTGTAAATCTGCCCCGGGGCCAGGGGTTGGCCGGGCTCGCGCAGTTCGTCACCGCTGCTCAGCAGGCACACCCGCAATGGCCGATAGACCTCGACCCAGCAGACCCCGGCAGCGGCCAGCAAACCTAGCTCCTGGGCACGCAGGCGCTTGCCGGCCTGGAGCAGCAGATGCCCTTTGCGCACCTCCTCGCCGGCCTTGCGCACATGATCGCCGAGGCTGGCTGGCGGCAACCACACCTGATCACCCTCGACCCGGCAGAGCTCCTGGGGCACCACCGTATCGGCGCCGGGCGGTAGCGGCGCGCCGGTGAAGATGCGTACCGCTTGTTCGGCCAACAACGGCGCGGTGGCCGCCTGCCCGGCAGCGATCCGCCCGGCCAGGCTCAGGCAACCACCTGCTGCGGGAAGATCAACTGCGCGAAAGGCGAAGCCGTCCATGGCACTGTTGTCCCAGCCAGGCAGGTCCAGTTGCGAATGAATGTCCAGCGCCAGCACCCGGCCCAGGGCCTTTTCCAGCAGGACGGTGTGCGCCGCCGGCGGTGGCGGCGCCTGATCGAGCAAATGGTGGATGGCCTGGTCCACCGGTATCAGCTTGCCGCTGTCACACACCTGGCGGCTCATGGGCGCCCCCCACAGGCCCCGATCGCCTGCTCGGCCTGGGCCTTGAGATGCGGGGCGAAATTACACGGGCCGGTGCGGCTGTCCAGTTGCCCGAGGAGGATCTGGTTCCAGGCCGTGCGACAGGCCCCGGGCGAACCAGGGACACAACACACCAGCACGCCATTGCTCATCCCGGCCAGCGCTCGCGACTGCAGACTGGACATGCCGATCTCCGCCAGCGACACCTGCCGGAACAACTCGCCAAAGCCCTCCACATGCTTGTCCAGCAGCGGCAGGACGGCTTGCGGAGTGTTGTCGCGCACTGTGAAACCGGTGCCGCCGGTGGTCAACACCACCTGCACCTTGGGGTCGGCGATCCAACGCGAGAGCGTGGCACGGATCTGGTAGATGTCATCTTTGATCAGATCGCGGTCGATCAGCTGGTGCCCGGCTGCCTGTAGCAGGTCGCACAGGGTCTGCCCCGAGGTGTCGGTGTCAAAGCTGCGTGTGTCGCTGATGGTCAGTACCGCAATGTTCAGCGGCTCAAAGGTGCGTTGTGCCAAATGGGCCATGTCCGGACCCTCCCATGATGTGAATGCGCCCAAGCCTGAACCGAAACAGCAGGCGAACCTATTCCTCCAAGGAGGTACCTCGACCCAGAGTGCGGTTCACGGTGCCAGGCGCCTGCGCGTCCACACCCCGTCCTGCAGCCGATAGTCCAGGCGATCATGCAGGCGGTCGGCGCGGCCCTGCCAGAACTCCATGCGCTCGGGCTGCAGGCAGTAACCGCCCCAGTGGTCCGGGCGCTGCAGCGGTTGATCGACAAAGCGGCGGATGGTCTGTGCCAGCAACGCTTCCAGCGCTGCCCGGTCGGCGAGCACCTGGCTTTGCGGTGAAGCCCAGGCACCCAGGCGGCTGGCCAAAGGGCGGGCATCAAAATACGCATCGCTGAGCTGCGGGTCGAGGCGCCGCACCTGGCCTTCGATCCGTACCTGGCGTTCGGGCCCCGGCCAGAAAAAGGTCATGGCCGCCCACGGGTTGGCATCCAGCTCCTGACCCTTGGCACTCTGGTAATTGCCGAAAAAGGTAAAGCCCGCCTCACTTACCCTCTTGAGCAGCAATACGCGTCCATGCGGTCGGCCCAGACTGTCGACCGTCGCCAGGTGCATGCTGTTGGCCTCCACCGGCGCGCATTCGGTTTCCCGGGCCTGTTGCAGCCACTGCGCGAACATCAGCATAGGATCTTGCGCAGCGGCCTCTTCCTGCAGGCCACCAAGGGTGTAGTTGCGGCGCATCTGAGCCAGGGACAGGGGCATGAGTGTGATCTCCGGTGGGTGGAGTGCGCAGTCTATTGGCTCGCCCCCCTCGTCACCTTGACCGCCATCAACGTCAGCGCTTACTTCAGGCGCAAACGCCTGGCCAGCTTGTGCAGGTTGCTCGGATCGACCTGCAGCAAGCGTGCAGCACTGGCCCAATTGTCTCCGTACAGTTCCAACGCACGGACGATGGCCTGGCGCTGGCAGGCGTCGACCGCCTTGCTCTCGACTTGCCCCGCGATACCGTCAATGCCAATAGAACATCGCCTTGGCCAGAATCACGATCAACAGCATGTGTCCCAGGATACTGCAGCGAATTCGGCGCGCCCGTACCCCGCTCAACCGCCCCCGCTGTAGCCAGTACGCCAGCAGCAGGTAATGCCCGATGATGCTCAGGGCAAGGATGATCTTCAGGCTCAATAGGCCGGAAAAACTGCTGGCCAGCGGCTGGCTCAAAGCGCCGCGATGGTGCCAGGCAAGGCCGACACCCGCGCCATACAACACCAGCACCAGCGCATGCAGCACCTTGCGTGAGCGCGAGGCGATGGCCTGGTCTGCCGCAGTTCGCGCGGCATCCGGCACTTGCCGGCGCGCCGAGTACCAGATGAACACTTCGAAGAACAACGTACCGATAAAGGCAATCGCCGCCAGTAAATGGATGACTAACAAATAGGGATAGACCATCACCTGCCTTCTGCTTCTCTGCGGACTATCCCGGATGCCCGTCAACCCTGGCGCGCAGCAACATCGGCGCGTAACGCCAGGCATACAGGGCAAAGGCCGCGACCCAGCACAACCCGGCCAGCCACAGCCCCGCCAATGGCAACCACAGCACCAGCAGCACCCGGCTCACACCAGCCAGATTGAGCAGGATGAACGCCAGGGTCATCCCTATCGGCGGCTGCAAGGGTCGCCCGGTATGGCCCAGGCTGACTCGGGCGATCATGGCCAGGATCAACCCGGCCATGGCGCCGATGGTCAGGCAGTGCACCGCAAGGCTGGGGTTCAACGCTACACCGAAGTGCCACAGGGCCATGCCCAGGCACGCCAGCGCCAACCAGCCATAGGCAAGATGCAACGACCACAGCAACGGCACACGCCACAGCCTGCGATCATGCCAACGCCACAGGCGCAGTCCATGTCCGAGCGTCAACGCGGCAAACAGCAGACCAGTCCAGACATTGGCCGACAATGCAGGGCCGGCGGCATACAGCAGTGCCACCAGGGCAGAACCTGCCAGCAGCAGCCAATCAAGCCAGGGCCAGGGCGCAACACCTTCGACCCGACCCAGGCCACGCTGGGTAAAGAACGGAATCACCCGCCCACCAATCAGGCCCATCATCGCCGCCACCAGCCAGATAGCGCTGAGCACGCCCTGGCGCTGCCAGCCATCGTGCCCCTCGACCAGCCCATACACCGCCACGGCATCTGCTGCCGCCAGCAACAGCAACACCAGCACCACCGGGTAGTTGCGCTTCTGCCGCACGCGCCAGAGCATGGCACCCATCAACAGCGCCATCAGCAGAGGAAACGCCAGCTCCAGCAGCGCCAGCAGCGGCCACGGCAGGTTTGCCAGCCAGGCAATCCGGGCGGCCAGCCACAGCAGCGCCAACGCGGCCAGTGGTGTGCCGCTCAAGCCCGGCTGGCCGGTCCAGGTCTGTACCGCGGTAAGCAGAAAACCGGCGATGATCGCCAAGCCAAAGCCGAACAGCAACTCGTGGCGATGCCAAGCCAGCCAGCCACCAGCGGGTTGCCAGTCGCCCAACGCGCCGTTCAGCGCCGCCAGCCACAGCGGCACGGCCAGCAACGCCAGGCTACAGCCGGCGAGGAAGAAGGGCCGGAACGCCAAACGTAACAGCGGCACGATGGCCAGCGCTTTACGGCGGTCAAGTACTTGCATGAAACCACTCCTTTACCCTGTTGCCGGGCCCGCACAGGGCGGACCGAATCCCGGCGCCATCATCTGCGATTTGCTAGCCCTTGCCCTTGTCGCACGTCAAAGTCTGCTGGCGACAACGGCGTAAGCTGTCCATCGCTGTTCACTCAGGTTATGCAAGGGCCGTGCCTCCGCCGCCTTTACTGGCCAGCTTTGCCGATGGTGTTCGCGATCAGGGTAAAAACAACCCTTAAAGGTGTTTTTTACCCTACTACACAGGATTGTTTTAACCACAACCCTCGGCATTACCAGAAAATACGGAACCTGGCGCCTGGCCCGAGTCTTGCTGAACAGGTCCATTCGTCATCCCTTTGGAGTTCACATGAGAAACATCATCCAGCCACTGGCGTGGTTTGCTGCATTGGGTTCGTTCATTGTCGTCGCCAGCAGCATCGCCCTCGGTCTTGTCTAAAGCGCCCTTCCCCTCCAGCCGGAGGATGAGTTCCCATGGTCCCTCATCGTGTCCATCACCTGTTCGAGCCGGCCGAGGCGTTTTATTTCGTGATCGCCGGCGCGATGAAGATCTACCGCCTGCCCCCCGACGGCCAGGAAAAGGTCTTTGAAGTGATCGGGCCACGGCAAACCTTCGCCGAAGCGATGATGCTGATGGACACGCCGAGCTATGTGGCCTCAGCCGAAGCAATTGGGCCATCGCAGCTGTATCGATTGTCCACCAGCACCTATATGCGTCTGCTGCAGAACAACATCCGTCTGACCTTCGCCCTGTTGGGCAAGTTGTGCGTGTGCCTGCATCAGCGGGTCAACGAAATCGAAACCCTGGCGCCGAAGAACGCCACCCACCGGGTGGTGCGCTATCTGCTGACGCAGCTGATACATGCACCTCCGGTCAAGCGCCAGTTCGAACTGCCGATGGCCAAGCAATTGATCGCCGGCCACCTGTCGATCCAGCCGGAAACCTTCTCGCGCATCATCCGTCTCCTGATCGATGAACAGATCATCACCCAGGAGGGTCGGCGCATCGTCATTTTCGATCGCCCACGGCTGGAGCAGTTCGAATGAAAGCCCTGCCCGTCTGCCGCAGCTCGAACTGGGTCAGTACTGCCGACGAAAAGGTCTGTACCCCGACGCCAAGCCTGTATCACGGGGTAGCAGAGTGTTCAGAACCAACAAAAGGTCGGCGCAAACAATCTCGCAAGGACAAGAAACATATCCAGCAACTTGAGCGCGAACTGCTGCGTAAAGACAAGGCGCTGGCCGAGACCACCACATTGTTGGTGCTGCGAAAAAGGCTCAACGATTACTGGGAAATCGACAACGAGGACACCTGACCTCTTTCGCCGGAACGACAGTTGTTGGTGGCTTGGTTGATCGAGGAGCTGGGGCTGTCGCTCAGAACCTTGCAGCGATGGACGCAGAGTGAGGGTGTTCAAACCCATGCCCGCACAACCACCATGCGATCCACACCCCGTAATGCGTTGAGCGAGATCGAATGACAAGCGATCGTGACGCTGTGTAACAGCTCGGCGTATGCCCATTTGCCGTCGAGTCAGATCGTACCAAGGCTGGCTGACGAGGGGAGTAATCTGGCGTCGGAAGCGACGTTTTATCGCATCCTGGGTGCAGCAGGTCAGCAACATCATCGGAGTCGTAGCCAGCGACCCAGACGGCATGCGGCACCGACGACACGTGCCGCCAAAGCCCCAATCAGGTGTGGCAGTGTTTACGTGAGCCTCTGGTGTTGCACTCAGACAATGGCGCGCCGATGAAATCGGTGACGCTGTTGAGCAAGGTGTACGAACTGGGCATCACGCCGTCCTGTGGCCGACCGCGAGTAAGCAGCGACAATCCATACTCGGAGTCACTGTTTAGAACGCTGAAATACTGCCCGCAATGGCCACAGGAGGGTTTTGCCAGCTTGGACGCCGCACGCGCTTGGGTGAGAGATTTTATGCGTTGGTATAACAATGAGCACTGACATAGCCGGATCCGCTTCGTGACACCGACGGGGCGACATCGAGGGCTGGACCACTAGATCCTGGCGCGGTGGCATGAACTGTACCAGCGAGCGCGCAAGAAAAGCCCTGAACGTTGTTCAGGCCAGACGCGAAACTGGGAGCCGATAGGAACGGTGATGCTGAATCCGGATCGGGAGCAACTGGACGAGAAAAGAGCGGCATAGTTGAACGGTTGACGCGACAACTACCTTGAAAAACGCCGGTTGCGTGAGGCGCCCTCTGAGCGTGTACTACCTGTTTTGGGGTTTCTAACGCAACAGAATGTTACGGAAATGAGTGCTGAATCAGACTACTTGCTCACGATCTCATAACCGGTTCGATGAGGCATTGGGCCGGTTTTCCGGGCATCACGTTCAGGGAAGAAAGCGCTCTTAACCTAGCAGAACGCAGGCGTACGTTGTTGAGGGACAACTCTCCGTTGGCCACGTAGAGCGTTTACATACGTGTTCAGCATGGGCTAGCTTAATTTCGAATTGGCTCTGTTCCGCCCGTGGCGACCCGCGCGATTGTCGGACAATCCAGCGTTACGCTTGGGCCTGATAAATATAAGGTAACAACTAGAAGGTGCGGTATGAATACCTGGATTAGCTCTTCTGAAGCCCTTTCAATGCTGAATGTCCGTGCACAAACCCTTTACGCTAACGTAAGTAGAGGAAAGATAAGAACAAAACGAGATCCGGTTGATACCCGTAAGAGTCTATATCATTCGGGTGATGTGGCTCGTCTCTGCGGCCGACACCGGGGGCAGAGGCGATTGGATGACGTAGTAGCTGAGGTCACAGGATGGGGGCATCCTATCATGACTAGCTCCATCTCCACTGTAAAAAATGGAGTACTTCTTTATAGAGGGATAAATGCGATTGACCTAGCACGAAGTTGGTCACTAGAAGATGTTGCATCACTACTTTGGCAAAGCCAAAAATTCAAAATATCGGAGCCGGCTTTCAACGCAAGTGAACGCATTTTTTATAGTGCCTGCCCTATTGAAAAAACGATGCAAGCCGTATCGTCTCAGATGCACTTAGACCCGTTCACTAGAGCGCAACCGGAAATTAACCTCAAAACAAACGCCATAGAAATATTAGCAAGAGTCATATACGCATTATTTGGAGGTACACCAAAAAAACTGGAAGGCTCGATTAGCCAGATCGCATGCAACTTCTGGGAGATTCCGGAGGCAGAGAACTCTGTACGTGAAGCGCTATGCTTGTTAGCCGACCATGAACTGAATGCCTCTACTTTCGCTACCCGAGTAGTTATTTCTACGGGGGCCAGCTTCTGCTCCGGGATTATAGCTGGACTAGCCGCGCTTAGTGGCCCATTACATGGAAGAGTCTACACGGAATTAAACTCATTAATATCTAGAAGCAACGACATTGGCACAGAGCCAGCTATAAAAGAGTGGACACACAAACATAATTACATCCCTGGATTTGGCCACCCACTTTATCCAGAAGGGGATATACGATGCAAAGCACTCCTCAGCAGCATCCCGCAAAATAATCGACTACAAGAAATACAGAAAACTGTAATTCATCTAACCGGCGAACTCCCCAACATCGACTTCGCACTTGCGTGCTTGGTTGAGCACTATAAACTTCCGAGCGAAGCACCCATATACCTTTATATAGCTGCAAGAACAGTAGGATGGCTGGCGCACGCTATGGAGCAATCACTGGAAGGGAAGCTGATTCGCCCTCGTGCAAGATACCAATAAAGCTCCTTGACCTTAGTTATCGACCACCCTTATCTTAGCGAAGCGGTGAGAGTGCTCCTCCGCCTAAACCGAGCACACAATATAAATTGTCTATCATGTTGACCATATAAATCAATGCATTGCCTCCAGAAAATGCACGACCAGCAATTAATTTACATTGATTTTCTAGATCAAGGTTGACGAGTAATCGCTGGGCTTCCTAAATTCTCTCATCCCAAAAAAACCAGAGGAACACGCTATGAGTATCGGCCTTGACAATGTAATTGCAGCGGAAACAAAGCTCTCGCATGTTGATGGTAAAAACGGTCGTTTGGTAATCGGAGGGAAATTGCTTGATGATTTAGCTTCATCTACAGAGTACGAAGTAGTACTAGCGACTCTACTATACAATTTGTTTGACGTTAACTATAACGCCAGGCAAATACGGGATTTATTGGGAAAGGCTCGCTCGGATGTCTTTGGTGAGCTGTCCCGCCTCGACCAACACTTGGTCAATTTGCCGCCCATCGATGCGATGCGTTCATTGATATCGAGACTAGAAGATGGTAATGACGTTTCTACCGCACTGCGATTGGTTGCGGCACCTGCTGTATTTACTTCAGCATTGATCCGGGCGCGTCACGGCAAAGCCCTCATCAAGCCAAAATCGGACGTTAATCACGCTACTGATACCTTACAGATGGCTGGGCTTGACTACTCCCCTCTTCATGCCCAAGCGTTGAATACCTACCTAGTCACAATTATCGATCATGGTTTGAATGCATCGACTTTCGCGAGCCGCGTTGTAGCATCAACTAAAGCAGGTCTTGTATCCTCTGTACTAGCTGCGATCAGTGCGTTGAAAGGGCCGCTGCATGGTGGAGCACCAGGGCCAGTACTCGACATGATAGACAGTATTGGGGATGAAGGAAATGCATTACCTTGGCTAGAGAACTCAGTTGCGCAAGGCGATCGGCTGATGGGGTTTGGCCATCGCGTGTACAAAGTGCGAGACCCAAGAGCTGATGCACTAAAAGGAGCCATAGCCAGCTTGCAAGACTCCGCAGCAGTTGATCATAGGAAGCTTGCATTAGCGACTGTCGTGGAAGAAACCGCGTTGGCAGTACTTAAAAAGTACAAACCCAGCCACCCCCTTCATACAAACGTTGAGTTTTATACAGCGCTTCTACTGGATGTCTTAGGTTTTGACCGCGCCGATTTCACATCTGTGTTCGCAATCGGTCGAGTAGGTGGTTGGATTGCACATGCGCGTGAGCAAATCATTTATGGTCGTTTGATTAGGCCGCAGTCTCGCTACATCGGCTTCATCCCTGAGTAAATCAGTCTCGTCCCATCGCCCCCCTGAGTAAACATAGCACTTCATAGTGCCCGACGGATGCTGGGCACTCGTTAATCGCCGTTAAACCACCCAGTAACGATCTGATTAAATGGAGTTAACAGTATGATTATGATACTCGATTGCACCCTGCGAGAGGGTCGTCAAGCCCGCCAATGCAACTTTGATATTGATCAGTCCACTGTTCTTGCTCAAGCCATTAGCGAGCTTGGTGTCAATATGATTGAAGCTGGGCACCCACTCATTTCTAATGAAGAAGCTGAACGCGTAAAGGCCATTGTAAGTGCAGCTTCAGTACCGGTTCTAGCTCATGCGCGAGCGCGACGCGAGGATATAGATGCCGTCCTCGCTGTCAACGCCCCATGGGTTGGACTGTTTGCTTCAGTAAACCAGATATCACTTGAGACAAAGTTCAAAGGGAAGACCCGCGCAGATGTCTTGGAGATGTTCGCTGACGCTATCGCTTACGCCAAAGCTAATGGCCTCAAAGTACGAGCAACAATTGAAGATGCAGCCAGAACAACGATGTCTGACCTTCTCGACATGACAAGAACCGCTGAGCTTGCTGGTGCGGATCGTGTTTGCTTTGCTGATAGCGTAGGCGCGCTATCTCCTAGTGTTCTGTCTCAGATAAAACATTCTCTACGGGCGTACCCGCCATGACCTCTCGGGCACGCTGGATCTTGCGCAAAATGTCTTCACCTTTCGCGCTCCAGACGTACCGGCAGGGCTGAGCGTT
>NZ_JBOICA010000045.1:0-37765 GCF_050739775.1 Pseudomonas sp. | reverse complement strand
TGCCTATCTCAAGGACGTGCTGACGCGGTTGCCGACGCAGAAGGCCAGTGAGATCGACCAACTGCTACCGCATCAATGGATGTCGGGCTGACCTGAGCAAGGTGTGTTCCCCAACCGCTTACAGTCATGACGCTCTGTGCCCGCTATGTAACGCGCCTAAACGGCGCTCTACATAGCGGGCACACTCGACCATTCCTATTTGACGCAACAAATACAACGCAGCGACATTGCGTTGTCTGCCCATCCTCATTTTCGTAAGCTGATTGGGAACCAAACCGCACTGCCCGGCAGTTTCGTTACCCGTGTGATTCATGGGTTGAGACAGTGGCAGGCGGCTCGGCCTGCGTCATCGCGGGCACTAGCCCATCGGCCACACCCGCGTCATCGCATGTGTGCCCGGCCCAACGCCGACTACGTGTCGGGACCATCAACGACCAACCACTTGAGGAGAGAAGACAACCCAGCATGGTCAGCCAGACCCAATGGCAACCGAACCTGAACGGACACTTAGGAACTCACTCGGAGACTCCGAGTAGGCGTGAACAGTCCCCGCCTGCATCTCATGCTAAGGGGGGCGAACAGGCACACAACGAACCATCTACGGATGGTGTGTCGCTGAACCGGAAACGGTCAGGAGTTCTTACACCTGATAGAGAGAATCCCATGAGCGAATTCGATGCGCAGAGCATTACTACACGCCTCAAGGCCGAATCTAGGATTCGGAGAAAGCCCCGAACCTATGCCCAACGTCGCTCATTGCTGGATAACTACAAGTACGAGCTGCTACAGCTTGATTCAGCAGGCTGCAATGGCACCGAACTGCAACGCTGGGTAGCGGAAAAAGGCATCAAGATTCAGCGTTCGACAGTGCACCGATGGCTACATCGGAATCGCCTGAGTGGCTAAGTTTGCCAAGCCTGCAAAACAAGCCGCGTCCGTGATGAAAAGCCTCCAAGGCGCTCACATCCGTTCAGTGGGCACCGTTCGCAATTATGAGCAACGCTTGGTGCGCATTACCGCTTACCTTCAGGAGCATCGACTCGGCAGCCTTCGTGAAATGACCCCCGCCCGTGCCCTTGAGTACCTCCGCCTAAGGGCGACCGTCGTTGGCCAGAAAACCTTGGATATGGAGCGCCAGGCCCTGCAAGCCATGATGCAGCATGTCACTCACCAGCTATCACTGGGCCAGCCCCTTGAAGTCATCAAGAGCACGGCAATAGGTCGCACAGGAACGGCAAACCATCCTGCCTTGGGCCGTAGGCTGGCCGATCAGACAAGAGCCTACAACGGCGAGCAAATGTCATTGATTGCAGCTCGTCAAGCTCCCCACAACGCACTGGCGACAGAGATTGCGTATGCCGCAGGTCTCCGTGCCCATGAGTTACTCGGCCTTCGCAGAACGCACCAACGCGTACCGGACCAACGTCCTGCGCATGGAATGAAGTTTTCAGGAATTCGCGAATCGACCATCAGCTACACCGTTCACGGCAAAGGTGGGCTGATCCGTGAAGTCCGTATTCCAACTCCCCTAGCCCAGCGACTGGAGAGAACCCGGCTGACAGAGCCACGAACTGTCAAAGATCGAGGAATCAACTACCAACAGTTTTACGAGATTGGCGGTGGTCAGCCTTGGAGCAAAAGCGTTAGCGCAGCTTCCAAAGCAGCACTCGGGTGGTCGAACGGCGCACATGGACTGCGACATACCTACGCCCAGGAGCGCATGGCGAAATTGCAAAGCCACTTAACGCGAAAGCAGGCACTGGCCGTGGTTTCGCAGGAAATGGGCCACTTCCGGCCGGAAATTACAGAGGTTTACCTGCGTTAAGAATAAACATCGACCCTACATGGATCAGCAGCAGCTTGCTCTTCGTGATCGGCGTAGCAGTGATCGTAATTGGTGTTTTGGCAGTGATGCTCTTGGAAGGCAAAAAATGCAGGGCGCGACTCAGCGCGTCACCTTCCCTATCCGAGCGTCAAGCAATGGGGCATGACCCATCATTGGACACCTCACTGCCTCAACTGAAACGGCACTGATTAGAATTGATTAATAATAGATTAGTGCGCACCGCGAAAGATGCTGCACCCCTGATCTTTACTGGGCTAGAGCGCTATTCCAGATTCGAACTCACGGGGTGCTAGAACGGTACATCATGGGTGCTGGAACGGCATCGCAGGGGTCTTGGAACGGTAGCCTAGGGTGCTGGAACGGTAAGATCAGGGGCGCTGGAACGGCAAAAATAGGGGTACTGGAACGGTATTAGCGCTTTTTGGCCAAATGACGCTGCTGAGAAGCACTTGGGGTAGTCTTAACTTTTACAAGATTTCCGTCCAAAAGATAACTAAGCGGCTGTCCTTCTGTCGTACTAGCACACGCGACAGCTTCAAGGGAACGGCGCAAATCTTTTTTGAAGTCAGGCAAAGACCTCGCACGACTCCCACATAATTGGTGCAGGGTATCAACCTTAAAATCATAAGACCTTGCATGCGATGAGTAAAATCCATGCACCCATTGAGCAAGCGGCTTTCCGTGCAGTGCTTGGCGAACAGACCAGTTCACCTTGGTATACTGGCTCCCATTAAAAAGCACATGAAGCTTAGAATTCAAGCAAATTACGTATATACGCTCACTCCGCTCGTTCTGCCCCCGATAGACTTCATGAATTAAACTCCCTTCGTATGAGTACCTGCCCATTCCAATCTGCAAGGCGGTAGCCTTAAGCCTACTAATACGTTTATCTAAAATTCTTCGATTTTTCCCCGTATCTGTTTTTCCTAGCAACTTCAAAAGCCTATAAGCTGTAACTTTACACTCCGCCCCAAACTCTTGTGTTAGCGCCAGGTGCAAGACCGCCCCCCAGACATCCAAGTCTCCTTGATCAAGCAGCGCTCCTGTATAAATCATGTCGATACCACCCAAAGAGTCAACCTTGACTCGTTCGAGATATGGCCGACGCCCTTTTGCAATTGCCCCAAACAGCGCTGAGCGAAGAATCACGTTAGGAATAGGACGTACCGATTCGGACGAATTCGGTAGTGCCACAACCTCGTCGTAGACCTCGACCGCGACCTCCTTAGGCTTCGCGACGGATCGCTTCCGGTTTACCTCTAGCCTGGCCATAAGATTGGCCAGTGACATATTTACACTCATTGCTGAGGGGCACCTGCGATGATTTTTTTTGCCACCCAGGCATGCACTTGCTCTGTAGGCCAAGCTACGGAGTTCGCGCCAAGGGAAATACCAGCTGGAAATTCTCCAGATCGGATCAGCCGATAGATCTGAGACTTACTGAGCCCTACGAGAGCACACACACCAGGCAAGCGGAGCAACAGAGGTGAGAGAGGTTGACTAGCCATCGGAACGGATCTCCTTAGAACCGGATTGGATGGCTATGGATTAAACGGCACTCCGGAGAGGCTTTCTGGCAATTGCCAAAAATCTAGGAAATACCCAAATTTAGATGCCTAGGCCTAGTCACCAACGTACTTTTCGAGCGTTCGACGGTTACCCCGAAAATCCTCAACCTCTGCTGCAGCTGCTAGATCAGCAAGAACAGCCCGCCACTTTGATGGTCTCTTATTTAGATCCAGCTGAGAAGCAGCGAGCAAAATGGCCGCCGGGCTTGTTTTTTTCGAAAGACCACGATGGGCTTTATCGACCTCGATAATTATTTCTATAAGTCCGCGCGCGAGCCCCTGAATCGAAACTAGTTCCTTCCCCTGGAAGGCTTTAGCTCCTTCCTCGCCAGGCTTATATGGAGCGACCTCAGGCGCTTCATTAAGCAGAAAACCTGGTAACTCGATGGGGGTAGAAGAAACTAGATCGCTAAGCAGGGATCTAGATAGATAAACCATGCTAGGCGGAATATCTTTAGTATCGCTGTGCTTGCCAACATAAAGGCATCGAACAAGGTTGAATTCAGAGTTGCAACCTTGTTCGATCAGAGCATTAAAATATTCAGCGAGCCCCGAAAAATATATTTTATAAGTCTTGGTGGAGCGCATAGAGCTCCCTACTTTTCCAACCCAGACAATATTATTCGGGATGGCCTTGTTGGGCTGTTTCGAGTGGTGATCAGTATTCAGCTCAGTAAATAGTTCATGCAGAGCATAAGCAGCGTCCGGAGGGCTTACTTTATAGTGACGAGCATACTCCGGCACCAAATCCGAAAGGCGCATTACGTCGTCATTCATGCAATTTTCCTCCCCACTGTGATAGCGACTTCGCTATTGCTGCATGGCAAAGCTCCCAGGTGATCTGCATACCACTGCAGCATCTCTCGCCGTCCCTCCAAGTACTGGGCATGGTTATAGGTGCCACGAATACTGTTCTTGTCGACATGCGCCAACTGGGTCTCGACCCACTCGCTGGGATAGCCCTGCTCGTGCAAAGTGGTTGACATCGTGTGGCGGAAACCATGCCCTGTAGCCCTGCCGTCGTAACCGGAGCGTTTCAACAACTGATTAATCGCAGCCTCGCTCATCGGCTTCGCGGGGTCATTACGACCAGGAAACGCAAGCGTGTAACCACCTGTGATGCCTTCTAGTTCACGCAACGCAGTCACCGCTTGCCTCGACAAAGGGACTAGATGGGCGCGACGCATTTTCATCCGCTGGGCTGGAATCGTCCAAAGGCCATTTTCGAGGTCAAACTCGGACCACGGCGCCCCTCTGAGCTCGGCAGTCCGCACACCCGTGAGAATTAGCAAACGGGTAGCAATTTTCACCACGTCATGCCCTGGGCAAGCGTGGAAGCCTCGAATCAGATCTGGGATTTCCGCGATAGGAAGGAAGGGGTAGTGCCGGGAGGTAGGCGTTTGAAGTGCCCCTCCAATATCTGCGATGGGGTTGTACTCGACCCTGCCCGTGGCAATCGCAAAGCGGTACACCTCTTGGCAGCGCTGTCGAACCTTGCGTAGCTTTTCCAAAGCCCCACGTGACTCTATGCGGCGGAAGACCTGTAACCACTGCATAGGCTTGATCTCAGACAGAGGCAAGCTTCCAACCTGCGGAAAGATGTCCAGCTCAAAAGCCTCGATGACGTCAGTCGCATACCCTTCTGACCAGCGTGCAGACTTATGCTGATGCCACTCCAATGCGAGACTTTTGAAGGTATTGGCACGAGAAATTGCCGCCTGAGCCCGAGCGACCTTTCTCTCAAGGCCTGGATGCCGCCCCTGTGAGACCAGCTGGCGTGCATCAAACGCAAGCTGGCGAGCCTGCGCCAACGTAACGTTGTCGATAGTGCCCAAAGAAATGTGTGACTGCTTACCGTCCAGCCTGAAACGGAAGCGCCAAGACTTACCGCCGGCGGCTCGAATCCAGAGGAATAAGCCACCTCCGTCAGCAAGGCCAAAGTCCTTTTCGCGGGGTGCAGAGTTCTTCACTTGCAGCGCTGTCAAAGGCATCCGAGTACCCATAGATTATTGAACAGCGCAAAGGTACTCGAAGGGGTACTCAGATAGCAAGGGCTGGGATGGGATCGGATGGCACCGCATGAAACAGAAAGCCCGCACTAGGCGGGCTTCTGAGGGGTTTCATGCGACTGCTTGGCACTGCATGAATCTATTGACTGGTGCCGGAGACAGGAATCGAACCTGCGACCTTCGCGTTACGAGTGCGCTGCTCTACCGACTGAGCTACACCGGCGTGGCATCAACGCTACCACTGCCGGATCGCTTACGCAAATCACTGTTTAATAACAGCTATTGCTCACTGTGCCGGGGCACTTTCAGCGGGCTTGCAGCCGGCTGGGGCGAGGTCTTCTTCGAGGGTGCTGGCGCAGGCCCAGCCGGTGGCCGAGCGGGTCAGGCTGAGGGTTTTGCCCAGGGCGGTGGCCGGGGCATCGACCAGGGTGCAGACGATGCTGCCTGCGCCCGTGGCAGCAGTGCCAGTAGCGGTGATGCTGCAGTTGCTGGTGCTGGCCTGACCGCCCAGGGCGGTTACGTCGGTGACGTCTTTACCCTCGTTCATGCGCAGGTCGAACGGGGTTTTCAGGGCGGAAATCTCGACCAGGGCGGCAGTCGCTTTGGTCCGCACCTGGTGGTTGGTGTACATGGGCAAGGCGATGGTCGCCAGGATGCCGATGATCGCCACCACGATCATCAGTTCGATCAAGGTAATGCCGCGTTGTCCTTTCATGGACGTTCTCCCTCGCAAAATCGGTTCTGGTCAGCGGCGCTCAGGGGCGGGCCACCAACAGGCGCGCCAGTAGGCCCGAATAGACACCTTTTGTCACCCTGTGCCGGTCATTCGCTGATGCCGACTCGACTACTCTAGTGAGCAACGGGCACTCCTGCTCGTTG
Source organism: Pseudomonas sp. (assembly GCF_050739775.1). Lineage (GTDB taxonomy): Bacteria > Pseudomonadota > Gammaproteobacteria > Pseudomonadales > Pseudomonadaceae > Aquipseudomonas. The sequence goes on along the minus strand of NZ_JBOICA010000045.1, from coordinate 31,463 downwards.
TACCAACCCCGAAGCTGTTTCCGGGTTTGTGCGGGCCACGCAGCAAGGATGTCGCGATGACCGGAAAAACCTATAGCTACAGCTGGCAAGGCACCACGGCACAAGGGGCACTGGTCAGCGGCGAAAGCCGCGGGCGCAGCCCTACCCTGCTGCGCGCCGAGTTGCGTAAACGCGGTATTCGACCGGTAAGCGTCGAACGGGTACGGGCCGGATTGTGGCGCAGGCCGGGCACGCTGAATACTCGCGAGCTGAGCCAGTTCAGCCGTCAACTTGCCAGTTTGATCTGCTCCGGCGTCGCGCTGCTACAAGCGCTTGAGGTGATTGCCCAAAGCAGCAGCAACCCGGCGCTGATCAACCTGCTTGGTACGCTGAAAACCGATATCGGTGCTGGCTGCAATCTGGCGGATGCCTTGCGTCGACACCCCAGGTACTTCGATGCGCTGTACTGCAACCTGATTGCCGCCGGTGAACAATCTGGCAGCCTGGAAAGCGTGCTCGAACAGGTCGCCAGCCTGCAGGAGCAACGCCAGGCGCTGCGCTCGCGGTTGAAAAAGGCGATGACTTATCCACTGATCGTGCTGCTGACTGGCCTCGGTGTTTCCAGCCTGTTGCTGCTTGAGGTGGTGCCGCAGTTTCAGACGATGTTCAGCGGCTTCGGCGCGGAACTGCCGGCATTCACCCGTCGGGTGATTGGTTTGTCCGATTGGTTGGGGCAGTACTTTGGCTGGTTGCTGCTGTGCACGTTCGGCAGTGTCTGGGGCCTGTGTCGGGCCTATCGGCGCCAGCCAGCGTTTCGTCTGTGGTGTCTGAGCCTAGCGCTGAAGCTGCCGGTTATCGGGGCCTTGCTGAGCCATGCCGCCCTGGCCCGTTTCGCCCGCACCCTGTCGACCTCTTTCGCGGCGGGCGTGCCGCTGGTGGAGGCGCTGGGGCCAGTGGCCGGTGCTTGCGGCAATCCGTTGTATGAACAAGCCGTGCTGCGGCTGCGCAAGGACTTGGCCAGCGGCCAGTCATTGAGCCAGGCGATGGTCGCCAGCGGTTTGTTTCCACGGTTGATGCAACAGATGTGCGCCATTGGCGAGACAGGCGGTACGCTGGACGATATGCTCGCCAGAGTCGCCAGCCATTATGAAAGCGCCATCGAGCGCTTGCTCGATAACCTGGCCAGCCTGCTCGAACCTCTGATCGTGCTGATTCTCGGGCTGCTGGTGGGCAGCCTGGTGATCGCCATGTACCTGCCAATCTTTCAGTTGGGTAGTGTGACCTGAACATGGACCTGATGGATACGCTGGCCAGCCAGCCGCTGTTTTACCTGGGGGCTGCCCTGCTTCTGGGGCTGATCGTCGGCAGCTTTCTCAACGTGCTGGTGCACCGTCTGCCGATCATGCTGCAACAGCAGTGGCAGGCTGAAGCACGCGAGGTGCTGGAACTGCCCAGCGAAGGCGAGCCTGAGCGTTACGATCTGATCCTGCCCGCTTCACACTGCCCGCAGTGCGGGCATCGCATTCGCGCCTGGGAAAATATTCCGGTCCTGAGCTACCTGCTGCTGCGCGGGCGCTGCAGCAGTTGCCGCACTGCCATCAGTGCCCGTTATCCGCTGGTGGAACTGGGCTGCGCGGCATTAACGGTGTTTGTCGCCTGGCATCTGGGTGCCAACACCGCTGCACTGGCCCTAATGCTGTTCAGCTGGGGGCTGTTGGCCATGAGCCTGATCGACATCGAGCACCGGCTGTTGCCCGATGCCCTGGTGCTGCCGCTGTTGTGGCTGGGGCTGATCGCCAACGCTTTCGAGCTTTTCGTGCCCCTGGCGGATGCCCTGTGGGGTGCGGTCGCAGGCTATTTGAGCCTGTGGTCGGTGTTCTGGCTGTTCAAGATCATCACCGGCAAAGAAGGCATGGGCTATGGCGACTTCAAGTTGCTGGCGCTGATCGGCGCCTGGGGTGGCTGGCAGATTCTGCCGCTGACGTTGCTGCTGTCGTCGGTGCTGGGCGCGGTGATCGGGCTGATCATGCTGCGGGTTAAGGGCCTGAAGGTCAGCACGCAGATCTCCTTTGGTCCCTATCTGGCCATCGCGGGCTGGATCGCACTGCTCTGGGGTGGTCAAATAACCACTTCTTACCTGAATTTTTCTGGAATGTGATGACCACCGCTGCTTTCACTCCCTGGATTCTCGGCCTCACCGGCGGCATCGGCAGTGGCAAGAGCGCTGCCGCCCAGCGCTTTGTCGAACTGGGTGTGCACCTGGTCGATGCCGATCAGGCCGCGCGCTGGGTAGTCGAGCCCGGGCGTCCGGCACTGGCCAGTATCGTCGAGCGCTTCGGTGCTGGCGTACTGCAGGAAGATGGCCAACTGAACCGTGCGGCACTGCGTGAGCTGATCTTCAGCGACCCTGAGCAACGGCGCTGGCTGGAAGCCCTGCTGCATCCCTTGATCGGCCAGGAGATTTTCAGCTACCTGGCCAAGGCTGAGTCGCCTTATGCGGTGTTGGTTTCGCCGCTGATGGTCGAATCGGGCCAGTATCAGCGCACTCAACGCCTGTTGGTGATCGATGCACCTCAGGAACTGCAGGTCCAGCGCACCCTGCTGCGCGACCAGACCAGCCCTGAGCAGGTCCAGGCCATCCTCAAGGCCCAGGCCAGCCGCGAAGAGCGCCTGCGCCACGCCCATGATGTGCTGGTCAACGACCGCGACCTGGCCTGGCTGCATTCGGAGGTCGACCGCCTGCACCACTTTTACCTGACTTTGCGAGGAGGCCAAGCATGAGCCAACCCCTGACCGTAGAATGCCCGACCTGTGGCGCCCCCGTTGAATGGAACGCCGCCAGCCCGTTCCGGCCGTTCTGTTCCGATCGCTGCAAGTTGATCGACCTCGGCGCCTGGGCCGCTGAAGAGCACAAGATCCCAGTCGCACCGGATGCTGAAGACGATCTGTTTTCCGGCGAGCTCGATCCCCGCGCCCACCATTGAGCCTCAGCGCCCGGGGTCGTCGTCCTTCCAGGGCGCCTGCAGATAGCGGGTGCGGTTGAAGGTCTCCAGCCACTCCGGGCAAAACACCACCAGTGCGCTGACGATCATGCCGTTGATAAAAGCTTCGGGAAAAATGATCAGCCACAGGTAGCCGATAAAGTCTTCGATCCACTCCGGCATCACGAAAAGCCCGTCCAGCCACAACAGGCCGAGCCCGAGCAGCAGGCACAGCAGTGCCGCCAAGGCTGCGGCAAAAAAACCCGAACAGAAGATGTAGACGAACAGGTTTCGCGGCTGCGCCCGTTCCACCAGGATGGCGCAGACCTCGGTGACCAGCACCGGCAGGCCGATGAACAGCAAGCCATTGACGCCCATGGCCGCAAGGTCCTGGCGCCCCATCATGATGAGCCCGACCTGGGCCAGCAAACCGCCAAGAATCGCCAGCGGCCAATCCAACAGCAAGGTAACCGCGGTCATGCCGATGAAGTGGTAAGACACCCCGTTGTCGAAATCACGCCGCACCAGCCATAACGCGAACAACGCGAAGACGGTGCCGAACAGCAAGTGCTGGCGGCGACTGTCGGTGAACAGTTCGACCCATCGCGTGCGCGCCAGCGCCCACGCAAGCAGCGCTACATAACCGACCCAGCCCAGGGTCAGGCTGTGGTCAGACAGCACATGAGCATCAATCACGGCAGCGGGGCCCTTGAGCAAAGACGTGCCTGGCAGTCTACACCCCTGGTGCTGGCGAGTACCGCCTCAACGGGAAGTGGCTTTTTGCCCTCAATGTTTTCCATCCTTCGACTATTCTCAACCAAAGGCAGCCCTGGCGCGGTTGCCAATCACTGATACGAGGCGGGCCGAGGCTGTGCAGCCATCGCGCCAACCTGGCGACGGGCCACTGGATAAGCAGTCGTGGGCAGTCCTGGCGCTCCTTGAGAGGAGTTGGTCATGCCCAAGCACCTTGTGCTGTTTTCAGACGGAACCGGCAACAGCGCCGGCAAGCTGTTCAAGACCAACGTCTGGCGGCTTTACCAGGCCGTCGACCTCAGCGATCCGGCCAACCCGCAACAACCCAGGCAGTTCGCCTTCTACGACGACGGTGTCGGTACCTCGGCATTCAAGCCCCTGGCGCTGGCCGGAGGTGGATTTGGCGTGGGCCTGGCGCGCAACGTAATCGACCTGTATGTGTTCCTTTGCCGGATGTATGAGCCCGGCGACAAGATCTATGTGTTCGGCTTCAGCCGCGGTGCCTTCACCGTACGGGTACTGATCGGATTGGTCATGACCCAGGGTCTGCTGCGCTACAGCGGCAGCGAACGCGACCTTGAGCGCCTGGCCTGGGATGCCTACCGGGCATTTCGCCGTGACCGATTCCCCAGCCATTGGGGCATCGAGAAGCTCAGGAACCTTCGCGATCACATTCTCAATGCGAAGAACTGGATGCGCGGCAATACCCTTTACAGCAATACCGAGCGCTTGGGGCTCCCGGAGTCTTCGGCGCCCATCACCATCGAGTTCCTCGGTCTGTGGGATACCGTAGACGCCTACGGGCTACCGGTAGACCAGCTCACACGGGCTATCGACAAGTTCATCTGGCCGCTGACCATGCGTGACTACAACCTCAGCCCCAGGGTTCTACATGCACGCCAGGCACTGGCGCTGGATGATGAGCGCAACACCTTTCATCCACGCTTGTGGAACGAAGCGCCTGACTCGAAGCATCCCGAGCAAGGCGTGCCAAATGCGAACCGGCGCAGCCGCCACATTGATGCTGAACGCGTCAGCCAGGTGTGGTTTTGCGGCATGCACGCCAACGTCGGCGGCGGCTATGCCGACGACAGCCTGTCCTACGTCCCGCTGCAGTGGATCATGAGTGAGGCCGACAAGCATGGCTTGCGTCTGGAGCCATCGATCTGGAACGAACTGATCGCCCTGTCGGACGAAAACGGCAAGCTCTATGACTCGCGCCACGGCGTGGCGAGCTACTACTGCTACAACCCGCGCCGGATCGATCGTCTCAATCGCACCGACAAAGTAAGGGTACCCAGAACCAAGGTTCATGAAAGCGTACTGCGGCGGATCAAAGTCGATCCCGACGGTTATGCCCCCATCAGCCTGCCGCCGAACTTTTCCGTGGTGCGCTTCGATGGCAGCATCGTTAATATCGAGCACTACCTGACGCTGATGAATGCCAGACAAGGCAATAGCAACGCGGGTGCGGTACCCAAGCGCTGGATGAAGGGCTTCAGGGCAGCCCGGGAGGATGTCTACAACACCGTGTGGCGGCGACGCGTCGCGTACTTCCTGACGCTCTTCGTGTCACTGACACTGGCGGCGATGCCGCTGTTCGCGCCCGCCCGGGCAAGCTGCCAGGACACACTGTGCGTGGTGAGCAAGCCCATCAGCCTGCTCGATCATGTGCTGCCCTCGTTCGCCAGCACCTGGACCGCCTCCTTTGCCTCCAACCCGAACCTGTTCCTGCCGTTGATCCTGGTGCTGTTCCTGTGTATGGCCTGGGGCAAGCATCTGGATACTACGATCAGGGACAAGATGCGCCGTGTCTGGTACGGCATTGCGCCGCTCAAGCCCAAGTCGGTGGCGTCGATGCCGCCACTGCGCAGGCCGCCGCTCCTGGACAAGAGCATCCAACGCCTGCGTACCCACGCCGCCTACAAGGCGTTCATGTACATCCTCAGCTACCGACTGATGCCTTTTGTGTTTGTCCTGGCAATCCTGCTGGGTGGTCTCATGCTGCTGAGCCAACCGCTGTTCGCCTGGGGCGCCGCTTCCGGGACCCTGTGCCAGGCGCAAGGCAACAGCGCCAGCGACAAGGTGAGCTTCTGGTTCGACACGCGTACGCTCTGCGCCTACTCCGGTATGCAGGTTCGCCAAGGCCGCACCTATCAGGTATCGCTGCAAGTGCCTGATCAGTGGCGCTGGAGCGACAAGAGCATCCCGGCCAACCCAGGCGGTTTCGAATGTCCTCTGGCATTTACCACCTCCGTGGTGATGGCACTCTCGACGCCTGCACGCCGGCACGTCGGTCAGCCCTGGTTCCAGACCATGGTGCGTGTCGGCGCCAACGGCAACGACAGTTACGCACTGCCCATCAAGCCTGAAGAGCCGTTACTAGTGGAGCATTGCAAAAAAACCAAGATCCAGGAGTGGCCCAAAGGCTGGCGTTGCCCTCCTGATGCGGTTTCCCTCGAAGGTGGCCGAGTCTTCAACAGCACCTTCACGGCACGCGCCGACGGCCCCTTGTTCTTCTATGTAAACGACGCCGTGAGTTGGCCATTTTTTAGCGACTACTTCTACCGCAACAACCAGGGATGCGCGCGCGTAACGGTCACGCAATCACAGCAGTAACACTCACGCCCTGCCACCGATCGTCGACTGACGGATCGGTCTACCCTGCGTCTTTCTGTTCGCTGAACGACTTTATTTCTGAAGACACAATTGAACGCTAAGCTTGTCCCCATGGACGACTCAGACTACTTGCGCCTGCTCACCATTCAGGCCGAACAAGCCAATGCGTTTCTTTCCAATGCCCGTAAATGGGAACGCGAGCGTTGGGTCTGCCAGCGCCTGCTGCAAGGCCTGAACATTCCTTACCGCGGCGAAGATTTCACTCCTGCCGGCCAAGAACCGCCTGACGTGCTGTTTCGCGATGCCTCTTTCGAGGTGTTTTTCGTCCTCGACGAAGGCCGTCGGCTCAATGATGAGTGGCGCGAAGAGCTGCAACGGCGGCGCAGCGCCTTTTCCCTGAGCCAATTGGTGCGGCGCGAAGCGCGGCCGCGGCGGATCAGTGCCCAGGAGCTGCTGCAGCGCCTGGCCCCGACCTTGCGCAAGAAATCCCATAACTACCAGGAGCGCGGGCTCGACCTGAGCGAGCTGGACATAATCGCCTTCGCCAGCCTCAAGCGCGAAGTGCTCGACCTCAACAGCCACTTCCCGCCGCCCACCGAATACCTGCGCCAGGGCTGGCGTTCGCTGTCACTGGTCGGGCCGACCTTCGCCCGGGTGCTGTTCGCCCACCCCGACGCGCCGGACTTTCTGCGTGGCAACCTGGGCCGCAGCATTGTTTTCGATGTCGGCATCAGCCTCTGAACTGGCCCCCTGCCCACGCGCAATGGCATAAATTGCGCGGTGGTGATACAAAGCGCAATCATTCGTCATGAAGACCGCCGCGCGACTGCACCATGGGCTTTGTTCAAACAACTACAGTGAACCCTGTAGCTTCCCTTCAGTCACAAGCGTCTACCTGACGAGGCCCTCATGACCAGCCGCCTGAATCCCAAAGACCAGCGTCGTGTCGATCACTACCTGCAAGCACCCCAGCATCAAGTCGAGCGCAAGCCTTTCCGGCCCTGGCTGCTCCTTTGCATGGTGGTGCTGGTGACGGCTGGCCTGGGCCTGTTGAGCCGCCTCTTGAGTAACCTGGTGCTATGAGCTGCCTTGCGCTCGCCCGAACCGCCCTGAGCGGCCGCCCACTCGAGACCCGAATTCCGTAAACCTTATGAGATATCCCCATGACTCACCGTATTGTGATTGTCGGCGGCGGCGCCGGCGGCCTGGAACTGGCGACCCGCCTGGGTAAAACCCTGGGCAAGAAGGGCAGCGCCAGCATCACCCTGGTCGACGCCAACCTGACGCACATCTGGAAACCATTGCTGCACGAAGTCGCCGCAGGCTCGCTGAACTCTTCGGAAGACGAACTGAACTACGTGGCCCAGGCCAAGTGGAATCATTTCCAGTTCCAGCTCGGCCGCATGAGTGGCCTGGACCGCGAGAGCAAACAGATCCAACTGGCCGCGACCCTCGACGAAGAGGGCCGCGAGTTGCTGCCTGCGCGGACCCTGGGCTACGACTCCCTGGTTATTGCTGTGGGTAGCAACACCAACGACTTCGGCACCCTGGGCGCGGCCCAGCACTGCCTGTTCCTGGATACTCGCAAGCAAGCCGAGCGCTTCCATCAGCAGTTGCTCAATCATTATCTGCGCGCCCATGCTGGCGACCAGGCTAACGAAACCATCAGCGTGGCCATTGTCGGTGCCGGTGCCACCGGGGTGGAACTGGCCGCCGAGCTGCATCATGCCGCCCACGAGTTGGCCGCCTATGGCCTGGACCGTATCCAGCCCAAGGACATGCTCATCACCCTGATCGAAGCGGGCCCACGGGTGCTGCCGGCATTGCCGGAGCGCATAAGTGTGCCGGTGCACCAGACCCTGGAGAAACTCGGTATCACGGTCATGACCAATGCGTCGGTCAGTGAAGTCACGGCAACCGAGCTTAAAACCAGCAATGGCGATGTGATCCCGGCCAGCCTCAAAGTCTGGGCCGCGGGTATTCGCGCGCCCGGTTTCCTCAAGGACATCGACGGTCTGGAGACCAACCGGATCAACCAACTAGTGGTTCGCCCTACCCTGCAGACCACCTTGGACGACGATATCTTCGCTTTCGGCGATTGCGCCGCCTGCCCTCAGCCGGGCAGCGACCGCAACGTACCGCCACGGGCCCAGGCCGCCCACCAGCAGGCCTCGATGCTGGCCAAGTCGTTGAAGGCACGTCTGGAAGGCAAGCCGTTGCCAACCTACGCCTACCGTGATTACGGCTCGCTGGTATCGCTGTCGCGCTTCTCGGCGGTGGGTAACCTGATGGGCAACCTGACCGGTAGCGTGATGCTCGAAGGCTGGTTGGCGCGGATGTTCTACGTGTCGTTGTACCGTATGCACCAGATGGCGCTGTATGGCACCTTCCGGACCTTGATGCTGATGTTGGGTAGCCGAATCGGCCGCGGCACCGAGCCGCGCCTGAAGCTGCACTGAAATCATCGCTGGCAAAGCCAGCTCCTACAAGTTTGGCGTCCACACAAATCTGTAGGAGCCGGCATTGCCGGCGATGGGCTGCAAAGCAGCCCCATCAACGAAGTACCCGATAGGTACTCTGCACAAAACCATTCTCGAATGTGGTACTGCGTACGTGCTCTAGCCTCACATCCCCCGCCAATGCCCCGAACAGGGGTATCCCATTGCCCAGCAACACCGGTATCCGGGTGATGGTCAATTCATCCACCCGTCCTTCACGCAAGAAGCTCTGCACCACCTTGCCGCCGTCGAGGTACAGGCTCTTGGCGCCTGTGTCGCGCAAATGCTCGATCAGGTCGGCAATCGGCCCAGGGTGCACTTCAACGCCATCCGCCTGGCCCAGGGTGCTACTCAACACCACCACCCGCTTGTGTGGATACGGCCAGTCGCCAAAGGTCAGGACTTTCTCGTAGGTATTGCGCCCCATGACCAGGGTATCGACCGTCGCCATGTAAGCGGTGTAGCCGTGGTCGTCGCTGGAGCTGGTGGCAACCATCAACCAGTCCAGCTCACCGCTTTCACGGGCGATGAATCCATCGAGGCTGGTGGCGATGTATACGGAGGCTTTGAGGGTCATAGGGCAGCTCCCTTGCAGAACACTGCCGGATAGTAGCAGGCAATTTTCCAGGCTGCAGAAACGAAAAAAGGGCACCTTTTGCAAGGTGCCCTTTTCTCTAATATGGTCGGGGTAAGGGGATTCGAACTCCTGACATCCTGCTCCCAAAGCAGGCGCGCTACCGGACTGCGCTATACCCCGGTAAAAAAAAGGCACCAATTAAGGCGCCTTTTTTACGGCTGGACGCTAATGGCGTTCCAACCTATTAAGATCCAAACCCAGCGAACCGGACTCGAAAATGGTGGGTCGTGTAGGATTCGAACCTACGACCAATTGGTTAAAAGCCAACTGCTCTACCAACTGAGCTAACGACCCAAAAATGGTCGGGGTAAGGGGATTCGAACTCCTGACATCCTGCTCCCAAAGCAGGCGCGCTACCGGACTGCGCTATACCCCGGTTTGAAATTTGGCTCCGCGACCAGGACTCGAACCTGGGACCCAATGATTAACAGTCATTTGCTCTACCGACTGAGCTATCGCGGAACTATCAATTTCAAGTGCTGCAATTTCGAAAACTGTACCACTACCGCTTCGAACTCTTCGACCTTGTGCATCGCTGCGTTCATGTCTCTGAGGCGCGCTATTCTACAACCTTAAAAACCCTTGTCAACCCCTAATTTGCATTCAACTTACTGATTTGCAACTTTTTTTCAGATTCCCGATTTTGCCGGAAAGCTGCGGGGGCGACATACAGCGGGGCGCACTTTACAAGCACTCGAGAAAAAATGCAAAGAAAAAAGGCCTCGAAATTCGAGGCCTTAGCGTAACCCACCGAAAAATCAGGCGAAGACGATTTCCTCGCCCTCTACCTTGGCGGTAATCCCGGTACCCGGCAAGAACTTGCCGGCCAGGATCAACTGCGCCAACGGGTTTTCGATCCAACGCTGGATGGCCCGTTTCAACGGCCGTGCACCGTAGACCGGGTCGTAACCGACAGCGATCAGTTTATCCAGCGCTTCGTCGCTCAGTTCCAGGCTCAGGTCGCGCTCGGCCAGACGGCTGCGCAGGCGGCCCAACTGGATCTGCGTGATGCCAGCGATCTGCTCGCGGCCCAGGGGCTCGAACACCACCACTTCGTCGATACGGTTGATGAACTCAGGGCGAAAGTGCGAACCCACCGCGTCCATCACCGCAGCCCGCTGCGCTTCGCGATCCCCCACCAGGTCCTGGATCTGCGCCGAGCCGAGGTTGGAGGTCATCACGATCACGGTATTGCGAAAATCCACCGTGCGTCCGTGGCTGTCAGTCAGGCGACCGTCTTCAAGGACTTGCAGCAACACGTTGAAAACATCCGGGTGCGCCTTCTCCACCTCGTCGAGCAGTACGACAGCATACGGCTTGCGCCGTACCGCTTCGGTCAGGTAGCCGCCCTCTTCATAACCGACATAACCTGGTGGAGCACCGATCAGCCGTGCCACGGAATGTTTCTCCATGAACTCGGACATATCGATACGCACCATGGCTTCTTCGGTGTCGAACAGGAACTCGGCCAGGGCTTTGCACAGCTCGGTTTTACCCACCCCGGTCGGGCCGAGGAACAGGAATGAGCCACTTGGCCGGTTCGGATCGGACAACCCGGCACGCGAACGACGCACGGCATTGGAGACAGCGACGACGGCCTCTTCCTGACCGATCACACGCTGGTGTAGCAGACTTTCCATCTTCAGCAGTTTTTCCCGCTCGCCTTCCAGCATCTTGGCCACCGGAATACCGGTCCACTTGGAGACGACCTCAGCGATTTCCTCTTCCGTCACCTTGTTGCGCAACAGCTGGTTCTCGGCCTTGCCGTGCTGGTCGACCATCTGCAGGCTGCGCTCCAGGTCCGGGATCACCCCGTACTGCAGCTCGGCCATGCGGCTGAGGTCGCCTTTGCGCCGAGCCGTTTCCAGCTCCTGGCGCGACTGCTCGATTTTCTGCTGGATCTGCGCAGAGCCCTGCACTTCGGCTTTTTCCGAAGTCCAGATTTCTTCCAGATCGGCGTATTCACGCTCCAGCCGGGCAATCTCTTCAGTCAGTTTTTCCAGACGTTTGAGCGCGGCTTCGTCTTCTTCTTTCTTCAGCGCCTGGGATTCAACCTTGAGCTGAATCAGGCGGCGCTCCAGGCGATCGAGCACTTCCGGCTTGGAGTCGATCTCCATGCGAATGCGGCTAGCCGCTTCGTCGACCAGGTCGATAGCCTTGTCCGGCAGTTGCCGGTCAGTGATGTAGCGATGGCTGAGCTTGGCCGCGGCAATGATCGCGCCGTCGGTGATCGCCACCTTGTGGTGTACCTCGTAACGCTCTTTGAGGCCACGCAGGATGGCGATGGTGTCTTCCTCGCTCGGCTCCTCTACCAGCACTTTTTGGAAGCGCCGCTCAAGGGCCGCGTCTTTCTCGATGTACTGGCGGTACTCGTTCAGGGTCGTGGCACCGACGCAGTGCAGCTCACCACGGGCCAGGGCCGGCTTGAGCATGTTACCGGCGTCCATTGAGCCTTCACCTTTACCGGCGCCGACCATGGTGTGCAGTTCGTCGATGAACAGGATGATCTGCCCTTCCTGCTTGGACAGCTCATTGAGCAGCCCTTTGAGGCGTTCTTCGAACTCACCGCGGAACTTGGCACCAGCAATCAGCGCGCCCATATCCAGCGAAAGCAGACGCTTGCCTTTGAGGCCGTCCGGCACTTCGCCGTTGATGATGCGCTGGGCCAGGCCTTCGGCAATGGCGGTTTTACCCACGCCAGGCTCACCGATCAGCACCGGGTTGTTCTTGGTCCGGCGTTGCAGTACCTGAATGGTGCGGCGGATCTCGTCGTCACGGCCGATCACTGGGTCGAGCTTGCCGTCTTCGGCACGCTTGGTCAGGTCGATGGTGTACTTGTCCAGGGCCTGGCGCGATTCTTCGGCGTTGGGGTCGTTGACCGCCTCGCCGCCGCGCAGGTTGCTGATGGCGTTTTCCAGTGCCTTCTTGGTCACGCCCTGGCTCAGCAGCAGTTTGCCGAGCTTGCTGTTCTCGTCCATGGCGGCGAGCAGCACCAGTTCGCTGGAGATGAACTGGTCGCCCTTCTGCTGGGCCAGACGGTCGGCCTGGTTGAGCAGACGCGCCAGGTCCTGCGACATGTTCACGTCACCGGTCGGGTTCTGGATTTTCGGCAGTTGGTCGAGCTCTTTGCTCAACGCCTTGCGCAGGCTGTTGACGTCGAAGCCGACCTGCATCAGCAGCGGCTTGATCGAACCGCCTTGCTGATCGATCAACGCTTGCAGCAGGTGCGCAGGCTCGATGGCGGGATGGTCCATACCAACGGCCAGGGATTGGGAATCGGATAACGCCAGCTGTAACTTGCTGGTCAAACGGTCTATTCGCATAAGTTACCTTCCTTTATGGGCAGGCCGGAGCGATGGACACACCTGATGAAGATAAACCTGCCAGAGATACCCCATTAGATAAGGGTGATTCTGGAGGATTCAAGCTTAGCGGGGTTGATTCAGGTCAGCGCGGCTCAAGCCAGACCAGCGAGGCAAAGCGTCCGCCTTGCGGGGTACGCCGGTAAGAATAGAAGCGTGGGTCGCTGACGGTGCACAAACCGCCGCCATACACCGCGTATACGCCACGGGCAGCCAGACGCAGGCGCGCCAGGGCATAGATGTCGGCCATGAGTTTGTCCGGGCGGGCACCGGGCACGAAAGCCTGGGCAGTTTCCGGATGAACGGTCGTGAAGGCATCGCGCACTTCCAGCCCCACTTCAAAGGCTTGCGGGCCAATGGCCGGGCCCAGCCACACCAGCACCTCTTCAGGTGCCAGGGCCAGACGGTCGAGGGTGGCCTCGATCACGCCATTGGCCAGGCCGCGCCAGCCGGCATGGGCAGCGGCAACCCGGGTACCGGCGCGGTCGCAAAACAGCAACGGCAGACAATCGGCGGTCATCACCGTGCAGGCAATGCCTGGGGTGGCGGTCCAGCTGGCATCGGCCTCGGCGATCACGCCAGGGTCGGCATCCGCCGCCGCCACGCCATGCACCTGCTTGAGCCAGGCAGGCTGGATGCCGAACTCGGCAGTCAGGCGTCGACGGTTCTCGGCCACCGCATCAGGCGCATCGCCGACATGGTCACCGAGATTGAAGCTTTCATAGGGCGGCAGGCTAACCCCGCCAACACGCGTGGTGACGCACGCGCGAACCGCGGCTGGCGCAGGCCAGTCCGGGATCAGCAACTCGCGCGCCAGCTCGGTCATCCGACGAACGCCTCGCGGTCCTGCTTGAGCAACGACAGCAACCAGACGAAATCGTCCGGAAGCGCCGATTCCCAGCCCATACGCTCGCCGGTCACCGGGTGATCCAGCTCCAGGAAGCGTGCATGCAGGGCCTGGCGCGGGAAGGTCTTGAGGGCCTCAACCATGGTCGGGCTGGCCGCTGGCGGAATGCGGAAGCGACCGCCGTAGACCGGGTCACCGACCAACGGGAAGTTGACGTGGGCCATGTGTACGCGAATCTGGTGGGTACGTCCGGTTTCCAGCTTGACCCGTACATGGGTATGGGAACGGAAGCGCTCCAGCACACGGTAGTGGCTGACGGCCGGCTTGCCGCCCTCGGTCACGGCCATGCGCTGGCGTTGCCCGCCATGGCGGCCGATCGGCGCGTTGATCTTGCCGCCGGCGGTGACCACACCGATCACGATGCACTCATAGATGCGGCTGACACTGCGGTTTTGCAACTGAGTAACCAGTTGTGTCTGCGCCTGGATGGTCTTGGCCACCACCATCAGACCGGTGGTGTCCTTGTCCAGGCGGTGGACGATGCCGGCACGCGGTACGTTGATGATATCCGGCACATGGTGCAGCAATGCGTTGAGCAGGGTGCCATCGGCGTGGCCCGCAGCCGGGTGGACCACCAGCCCGGCAGGCTTGTTGATCACCAGGATGTGGTCATCTTCATAGACGATATCCAGCTCGATGTCCTGGGCCAGCCACTCGCCCTGGGCTTCCTGCTCGGCCTCGAGGGCCAGCAGCGAGCCGCCATAGACGATATCGCGCGGACGCAGGACGGCGCCATCAACCGTCAGGCGCCCCTCCTTGATCCAGGTGGAAAGGCGCGAGCGCGAGTGCTCAGCGAACAATTGGGCGGCGACTTGGTCGAGGCGTTGCCCGCCCAATTCGGACGGCACCTCTGCGCTAAGTTGAATGATCTCGGACATGCTCGAATCAGCGGGCGGCACAGCCTTTGGTTTCGACTGCACGCTTGTGGTTAAATACGACGTCTTTTGCCCCGAGAGTTGCATCGGGGTGCTCATCATAACAGGACGGCCACGCCCAAGACAGCGGCCGTCATAGGGACGCAAGCCGCCATGCAAGTGAAACACCTGCTGCTGATCGCCATCCTCGGACTGACCGCTGCTTGTTCTTCGAAGGAAGTCGTCGACGAAAACCTGAGCGAAGCCGAGCTGTACCAGCAGGCGCAGGCCGATCTGGACAACCACAGCTACACCAGCGCCACGAGCAAGCTCAAGGCTCTGGAATCGCGCTATCCGTTCGGCCGCTATGCCGATCAGGCCCAGCTCGAGCTGATCTACGCGAACTACAAGAACGCCGAGCCAGAAGCCGCCAAGTCGGCTGCCGAGCGTTTCATTCGCTTGCACCCGCAGCATCCGAATGTCGACTACGCCTACTACCTCAAGGGCCTGACCTCCTTCGATCAGGACCGTGGCCTGCTGGCGCGCTTCCTGCCGCTGGACATGACCAAGCGTGACCCGGGTGCTGCCCGCGACTCCTACAATGAATTCGCCCAGCTGACCAGCCGTTTCCCCAACAGCCGTTACTCGCCAGACGCCAAGCAGCGCATGATCTACCTGCGCAACCTGCTGGCGTCCTACGAAATCCACGTGGCCGACTATTACCTGACCCGTCAGGCCTATGTCGCCGCGGCCAACCGTGGTCGCTACGTGGTCGAGAACTTCCAGGAAACCCCATCGGTCGGCGACGGCCTGGCGGTGATGACCGAAGCCTATATGCGTCTGCACCTGGACGAACTGGCCGCCACCAGCCTGGAAACCCTCAAGCTCAACTACCCGGATCACCCGAGCCTGGTCGACGGTCAGTTCCAGCCCAAGCAGGATGAAGCCGACAACCGCTCCTGGCTGTCCAAGGCCACCCTGGGCCTGATCGAGACCGAAGCGCCGCTGCCGCCGGGCGAAACCCGCGCCAACCAGGACGTGATCAAGCAGTACGAAGATGCCAAGGAAGCGATTCCGGCCGAACTGCTGCCAAAAGACGCAGACGCCGTCGAAGAAGAGGAACACGAAGCGCAAGGTAACAACGACGACCGCTCCTGGTTCAGCTACATGACCTTCGGCGTGTTCGACTGATTGATCATGCAACAGATAAAGGGAGGCCAAGGCCTCCCTTTTTTCATGCCCGAGCCCTAGAATTAAGGCTCTTCACTGACAAAGCTGGACACCATGGTTCGCCTACTTTTCTGGATCGCCCTGATTGCCGCTGCTTTCTGGCTGTGGCGCAAGTTCAAGGCCAGCAACGCTGCTGATAAGCCCGACAACAGCCTTGAAGACCCGTTGAAGATGGTGCGCTGCGCCCATTGTGGCGTGCACCTGCCCAATGACCGTGCCCTGCGCCTGGGCAGCCAGTGGTATTGCAGCCAGGCGCACCTGGAGCAAGGTCCCGGCGCGCAGCGCTGAGTCCCTCACTCCCCTACAAAACGCCCTGCTGGTGCATAGGGCCGCGGATCGATGATCGGTTCGCGGCCCAGCAACAGGTCAGCGAATAGCTGGCAGGAGGCCGGCGCCAGCACCAGGCCGTTACGGTAGTGCCCGCAGTTCAGCCACAAGCCCTCCCAGCCCGGCACTGCACCAATGTAGGGAATACCCTCAGGCGATCCTGGACGCAAACCCGCCCAATGGCCAACCGGTGTGGCCTCAGCCAGTGCCGGGAGCAACTCGATAGCCGAAGCCTTGAGGCTTTCCAGCGCCTCGGCGGTCGGGGTCTTGTCGTAGCCGGCATGCTCCAGGGTACTGCCCACCAGGATATGCCCATCGCGTCGCGGGATGGCATAGCGCCCTTTGGCCAACACCATGCTGGGCAGGAAATCTTCGGCGCATTTGAACAGAATCATCTGCCCTTTGACCGGCTCAACCGGCAGCTCCAGGCCCAAGGGACGCAATAGGTCGCCACTCCAGGCACCTGCAGTCAGTACCACGCGGTTGCCGGCAATCGTGCCACCTACGGTCTCGACACCCGTGATTCGCCCGGCGTCGTGGCTAAAACCTGTAATTTCGCAATGCTCGCGAATGCTTACGTTGGGCATCGCCTGCAGCGCCACCTTGAGCGACTTGACCAGGCGCGGGTTACGCACATTGGCAACGCCAGCCATATAGATAGCCCGATGGAAACCGGAACCGAGGACCGGCACGGCTTCATAGGCGGCAGAGATATCCACAGCACTCAGTGGGCGCCCCTCCCGCTCGGCCCAGGCCAAGGCCTCGGCTTCGTCCTCCAGGTCCAACCAATAGAGGCCGGTGGTATGCACCTCGGGATCCACCCCGGTACTGGCGAACAAACGCTCACCCAGCTGTGGATAAAAATCCTGTGACCAATGCGCCAGCGCCGTCACTGCGGGGCTGTAACGCCAGGGGTAGAGCGGCGAAACAATGCCACCACCAGCCCAGGACGACTCCTGTCCCAGCTCACCGCGATCACACAGCACCACCTGCTCGACCTCGGCCGCCAGGTTGAACGCCGTCAGCAGGCCGATCACTCCGCCGCCGACTATCACTACTTGCTTGGTCATCTATCGATCCAACTTCTGAAGTAAATCGCGAAAGGCTTCAGCCTCCCCAGCAGTCACTGCCGGCATCCCCGACGCTTTCGGGATTGCCGCGCACACCTGCCTGGTCAAGCGCATAGTCACCACACGGATCGGCCATCATCAGCCCGCCGGGAAGGCGTCGTGCCAACAGGGTGAATGACTCCTTGTCGCGTACCGCTTGCAAGCGGTAGTGAGCAGTCCCGCTCGCCAGTGGCGTCACCACCGATTCCGCATCGCTGTACTGACCCGCACGTGAGTAATGGCGCTCCAGCTGCTGCGCGCTGGTGAACAGCAAGCCGACAATTTCCGTGCGAGCCGCTTTTCTGACCTGGTCGCGGTAACCGGGGTAGGCAATGCTCGCCAGAATGCCGACCACGGCGATGACAATCAACACTTCGATCAGGCTCAATCCTTTCTGCAGCTGCATTCACCTGCTCCTTAATAGATCTGTCGCCAGAGGATGCGCCGCCATGGCTGCGGCGCTGGCCCGACAGGTTGCGCAATCACGCTCTCCAGTACGCTGCGGGCCATGCCATTGCGCGCCACGGCCGTGACCCGATAAAGGTTTACCGCAAGCCCTGGTGGCATCCGTCTGGCCTGGGTGCTCTCCCCCAGAGACTGGATGAGATAGAAACCGCCGTCACCTGCCAGCCAAACCAAACCGGAGCTTGCACCTGCACCTGCATGCACCCCGGCCCTGGTAATGAAGCCCGCCTCCGGCGGCGGCAGGCAGAACTCGCAGCGTGACCCAACCTGCTCCAGCGCTCTGAGCTCTCCTTGCTGCAGCACCTGATGCGCCTGTTCAAACATCTGCAAGGTGGTCAGCAGGTTGCGCGCCATGCGCTCCTGCTGGGTCGCACTGCCCATCGCCGATATCCCAAGCAGCCCCAGCAACAGCACCAGTGTCAGGCTGAGCAGCAGCACCAGACCGCGCTGCGTGGTCTTGCCGCACGGTGTCATGACCCGGCCACCGGGTTGCCTAGTGCGATGCTCATTCGATAAGTCTGCGGCCTGACGCGCTGCTGCGGGTCGATCAGGGTCAGGCCCAACTGCACGCCGGAAATGCCCAAGGAACTGTCCCTGAGCAGTTCAAGCTGCAGCTCGCCTACCCCGTCCACCAGCACGCCATCGCTCGCCCCGCTACGCAGCAGCAGTTGATCGGCAACCAAGCGGTAGTCGTGGCGACGAATGGGTACGGCAAACTGACCCACCTCAGCGGCCCGCACACCGGCATGCACGCTTGCCTGCGTTCGACAGTCGGTGACCAGGGTCCAATCGGGCAGGCCACTGGCCTGGGCAACCTCGGCACTGATCAGGCTCAGGCGCTGCAGACGCCCATCCGCTGCGCGTGTGATCTGCACAGGATGTGCAAATGCTTCGCCAGCCAAGGGATCGAGAAAGTCGATGGCATCGTGATGCAGACAACCGAACATTCCCGCCATGCGAATACTCTGAGCCAGACGCTGCAGGGCCTGGCGCGCATCCTCCTGCATCCGCGCCGCCACCCCCTGTGCCTGCCAGGACTGACTCGCAGCAAGAAACAGGCGACTGGCACCGAGCAACAGCAGCAATCCCAGGCTCAGGGCCAGCAGCACTTCCAGCAGGCTGAAACCCATCTGCCTGCTCATTGCCCCAGTTCCTCATTGCGCAGATCCCCACCAGCACGCGCCTGCTCGAGCATCCCATGAGCCAGATAGGCCGCCTGGGTGCTACGCAATGCGCTGTCAGTGGCCTGCAATGCCCGCACTTGCAAGCCGGCAGCAGCAAACAACCCCAGCCCCAGTACCGCCATCGCTACCAGCACTTCGATTAACGTCATGCCTTGTTGTTGCCAGCCATCCATGGCCAACCTCCCGAGACTTTTCCACAGTCTTTTGCCAACCCGGCCGACTGGACGTCAGCGACACGGGCCTCGAACCTATAGCGAAGCACTTCCAGGGAGGAATGCACGGTGAGGCAACAGGGCGTAACACTGATACAACTTCTGTTCGCAT
Organism: Pseudomonas sp.; assembly: GCF_050739775.1. GTDB lineage: Bacteria > Pseudomonadota > Gammaproteobacteria > Pseudomonadales > Pseudomonadaceae > Aquipseudomonas. Next base: position 12,234 of record NZ_JBOICA010000045.1, on the reverse strand, counting down.
CGGCCCTGCTGGGGCTGCTGACACAGATGAGTATCCCGGCCTACAACGCCATGAGCTCCGACCTGCAACGGCAGGCGGCCGCCAAGAACCTGGCCCAGGCGTTACGTACCGCGCGCAGTGAAGCGCTGCTGCGTAATAGCGTCGTGCACCTGCAAGCACTGGACGCGGACTGGAGCAATGGCTGGAGGATGATGCTTGAGCGCGAGAACCCGCAATTGCTGCATGAATGGCGCAGCAATGGACGCATGATCATTGTCGGTAACCAACCGGTGGCCCGGCAGGTGCGCTTCAGTGGCCTGGGGGTGCCGCTGCTGGAAAGCGGGGCTTTTCAGGCCGGGACGCTGCATGTTTGCCAACGCCCCGAAGCACTGAGTCACTATCAGGTGGTGCTGTCACGCAGCGGCAGAGTCAGCCTGCGTGACGCGCTGATCGAGCAGCCGCTGTGCGCGGCTGCCGGGTCAGATCAGTGAACGAACACGCAGTTCCTTGGGCATCGAGAAGGTGATGTTCTCTTCGCGGCCATCCAGCTCTTCGGCACCGGTGGCGCCCCATGCCCTGAGTTGTTCGATCACGCCACGCACCAGCACTTCCGGCGCCGAGGCACCGGCAGTGATACCGATGCGCTCGACACCGTCGAACCAGCTCTTCTGCAGGTCTTCAGCACCGTCGATCAGGTAGGCCGGCGTCGACATGCGCTCGGCCAACTCACGCAGGCGGTTGGAGTTGGAGCTGTTCGGGCTGCCCACCACCAGAACCACATCGCATTCGTTGGCCAACTGCTTGACCGCATCCTGGCGGTTCTGGGTGGCGTAGCAGATGTCGTCCTTGCGCGGCCCGCCGATATTCGGGAAGCGGGCACGCAGGGCATCGATCACTCGGCTGGTGTCATCCATCGACAAGGTCGTCTGGGTAACGAAGGCCAGTTTGTCCGGGTCATTGACCTGCAGTTGGGCAACATCTTCCTCGTCTTCGACCAGGTAGATCGCGCCGCCGTTACTGGGGTCGTACTGACCCATGGTGCCTTCGACTTCCGGATGGCCTTCGTGGCCGATCAGGATACATTCGCGGCCGTCGCGGCTGTAGCGCGCCACCTCGATATGCACCTTGGTCACCAGCGGGCAGGTCGCATCGAACACCTTCAGGCCACGCCCGGCCGCTTCCTGGCGTACAGCCTGGGAAACACCGTGGGCGCTGAAGATGACGATGACATCATCCGGCACCTGATCCAGCTCTTCGACAAAGATGGCGCCGCGTGCGCGCAGGTCTTCGACCACGAACTTGTTGTGCACCACTTCGTGACGTACATAGATCGGCGGGCCGAAGACTTCCAGCGCGCGGTTGACGATCTCGATCGCCCGGTCCACGCCCGCACAGAAGCCGCGGGGGTTGGCGAGTTTGATTTGCATGCTCGGCTCCGGGCTCAAAGCGCTGTGACTTCGAGGATTTGCACCTCGAAGCTCAGGGTTTTGCCAGCCAGTGGATGATTGAAGTCGATGGTCACCTGGGCGTCATCGAACGCCTTGACCACACCCGGCAGCTCGGCATTGGCAGCGTCATTGAAGATCACCAGCAGACCTTCGGAAAGCTCCATGTCGTTGAATTGCGAGCGTGGAATGATCTGCACGTTCTGCGGATTGGGCTGACCGAAAGCGTTTTCCGGCTCGACGGTAACGGTGCGCTTGTCACCGGCCTTGAAGCCGAAGATCGCCGCTTCGAAGCCCGGTAGCAGATTGCCGTCGCCAACCTTGAAGACTGCCGGCGACTTGTCGAAGGTGCTGTCGACGGTATCGCCGTTTTCCAGGTGCAGCGCGAAGTGCAGTTTCACTTCGGTGTTCTGGCCGATTCGGGTCTCAGTCATGGACGGGTTCTCCGGACTTCTTGCTCTTGAACATATCCAGCGCCAGCATCACCGCACCGACGGAAATGGCGCTGTCGGCCAGGTTGAAGGCCGGGAAGTACCAGCGGTTCTGCCAGTGGACGAGGATGAAGTCGACCACATGGCCCAGCACGATACGGTCGTACAGGTTGCCCAGCGCGCCGCCGAGCACCAGGGCCAGGGCCACCGCCAGCCAGGTCTCGTTGCGCCCCAGGCGCTTGAGCCAGACCACCAGCACGCCGCTGACCACCAGGGCGATCAGGGCGAACAGCCAGCGTTGCCAACCGGAACTGTCGGCCAGGAAACTGAAGGCTGCACCGGTGTTGTAAGCCAGGGTCCAGCTGAAGTAGTCGGGGATGACTACGATCTGCTGGTACAGGCTCAGCGCATCCTCGAAATAGAATTTGCTGGCCTGGTCGAGGATCAGGACCAGCAGGCTCAGCCAGAGCCAGCCAAGGCGCCCGAAGCGCCCCACAGCAGGGTTAGGCATAGTGGCGCACCTCACCGTTGCCGCTGATATTGTCGGCACAACGGGCGCAGATTTCCGGATGCTCCGGGTTCGCCCCGACGTCGGCGCGGAAGTGCCAGCAACGGCCGCACTTGGTATGAGCGGATTTAACCACTTTCAGCTTCAAACCAGGAACTTCGGTCTCGACCGCATCGGCTGGTGCCTGGACGAAAGGCGCAACGCTCGCCGCCGAGGTGATCAGCACGAAGCGCAGCTCGTCGCCCAGCTTGTTCAGGTCGGCGCTCAGGGCGTCGTCGGCAAACAAGGTAACTTCGGCCTGCAGGTTGCCACCGATGGCCTTGGCCGAACGCTGGTTCTCCAGCTCCTTGTTGACTGCAGTCTTGGCGGCCATCACGCGGTCCCAGTAAGTGCGCCCCAACTCGAAGCCTTCCGGTAGCTCGGTCAGCCCCTGGTACCAGGTGTTGAGCATGACCGACTCGTTGCGCTCGCCCGGCAGGTACTGCCACAGCTCGTCGGCGGTGAACGCCAGGATCGGCGCGATCCAGCGCACCAGTGCTTCGCTGATGTGGTACAGCGCGGTCTGGCAGGAACGACGGGCAACACTGTTGGCAGCGGTGGTGTACTGACGGTCCTTGATGATGTCCAGATAGAAGCCGCCCAACTCCTGCACGCAGAAGTTGTGAATCTTCGAATAAACGTTCCAGAAGCGGTATTCGCCGTAGTGCTCTTCCAGCTCGCGCTGCAGCAGCAGGGTACGGTCGACGGCCCAACGGTCCAGCGCCAGCATGTCTTCGGCCGGCAGCAGGTCGCGGGCCGGGTCAAAGCCGGACAGGTTGGAGAGCAGGAAGCGCGCGGTGTTACGGATACGCCGGTAAGCGTCAGCGCTGCGCTGCAGGATCTGCTCGGAAACCGCCATCTCGCCGGAGTAGTCAGTGGCCGAGACCCACAGGCGCAGGATGTCGGCACCCAGGGTGTCGTTGACCTTCTGCGGCTCGATGGTGTTACCCAGCGACTTGGACATCTTGCGGCCGTTTTCGTCGACGGTGAAGCCGTGGGTCAGCAGCTCGCGGTACGGCGCGTGGTTGTCGATGGCGCAGCCAGTCAGCAGCGAGGAATGGAACCAGCCGCGGTGCTGGTCGGAACCTTCCAGGTACAGGTCGGCGCGCGGGCCGGTGTCGTGGCCGATGCTGTGCGAGCCACGCAGTACGTGCCAGTGGGTGGTGCCGGAATCGAACCAGACGTCGAGGGTGTCGGCGATCTTGTCGTACTGGCCGGCTTCGTCACCGAGCAGCTCGGCCGCGTCCAGCTTGAACCAGGCTTCGATGCCTTCGTTCTCGACGCGCTTGGCCACCTCTTCCATCAGCTCGACAGTGCGCGGGTGCAGCTCACCGCTCTGTTTATTGAGGAAGAACGGGATCGGCACCCCCCAGTTACGCTGGCGCGAGATGCACCAATCGGGGCGGTTGGCGATCATCGAATGCAGGCGCGCCTGGCCCCAGGCCGGAACGAACTTGGTTTCCTCGATGGCCTTGACCGCACGCTTGCGCAGGGTGTCGCCATTGTCAGGCTGCTTGTCCATGCCGACGAACCACTGCGCGGTAGCGCGGTAGATCAGCGGGGTCTTGTGGCGCCAGCAGTGCATGTAGCTGTGGCTGATGGTTTCGGTGTGCATCAGCGCACCGACTTGCGAGAGTTTTTCGACAATGGCCGGGTTGGCCTTCCAGATAAACTGGCCGCCGAAGAATTCCAGCGATTGCACATACACACCGTTGCTTTGCACCGGGGTCAGGATGTCGTCATTGACCATGCCGTAGCGCTTGCAGGTGACGAAGTCGTCTTCACCGTAGGCTGGCGAGGAGTGAACCACACCGGTACCGGCGCCGAGCTCGACGTAGTCGGCCAGATAAACCGGCGACAGACGCTCGTAGAACGGGTGACGGAAGTTGATCAGCTCCAGCGCCGAACCTGGCGCGGTGGCGATCACCGAACCTTCCAGCGCGTAACGCTGCAGGCACGACTCGACCAGCTCTTCAGCCAGCACCAGCAGTTTGTCGCCGACGTCGACCAGCGCGTAGATGAACTCCGGATGGACATTCAGCGCCTGGTTGGCCGGGATGGTCCACGGGGTAGTGGTCCAGATCACGATCGCAGCCGGCTTGACCAGCGAGGCCAGGCCGAAAGCGGCGGCCAGCTTGGCGTCATCAACAACCGGGAAGGCAACGTCGATGGTCTGGGATTTCTTGTCGGCGTATTCGACCTCGGCTTCAGCCAGGGCCGAACCGCAATCGAAGCACCAGTTCACAGGCTTCAAGCCCTTGAACACGAAGCCGTGCTTGACCATCTCGGCCAGGGCGCGGATTTCACCGGCCTCGTTGGCAAAGTTCATGGTCTTGTAGGGATTGTCCCAGTCACCCAGCACACCCAGGCGGATGAACTCGGTCTTCTGGCCTTCGATCTGCTCGGCGGCATAGGCGCGGCACAGCTCGCGGGTCTGATCGGCACTCAGGTGCTTGCCGTGGGTGACTTCGACCTTATGCTCGATCGGCAGACCATGGCAGTCCCAGCCCGGCACGTACGGGGCATCGAAACCGGACAGGGTCTTGGAGCGGACAATCATGTCCTTGAGAATCTTGTTCAGCGCATGACCGATGTGAATCTTGCCGTTGGCGTAGGGCGGGCCGTCGTGCAGTACGAACTTCGGACGATCCTTGCCAATTTCGCGCAGCTTCTGGTACAGGCCTATGCTGTCCCAGCGCTGCAGAATCTGCGGTTCGCGCTGCGGCAGGCCGGCCTTCATCGGGAAGGCGGTGTCCGGAAGGTTTAGCGTGGCTTTATAGTCGGTCATTTCAGGCTCTTCGTTAGCGGTTGAGCGTGCCAATGGGCACGTGCGGCGGCGATATCCGCATCGATCGCCGACTTCAGCGCCTCCAGGGAGGCGAAACGCTGCTCGTCGCGCAGCTTGTGGTGGAATTCCACCGTCAGGCGCCGGCCATAGAGATCGCCGGCAAAATCCAGGAGATGCACTTCCAGGTGGGCACTGCCATCACCTGAAACGGTTGGCCGCACGCCGATGTTGGCGACGCCCGGCCAAGCCTTGCCATCGAGTTCGACGCTGACCAGGTAAACGCCGGTCAGGGGGACACGATGACGCTTGAGTTGTATGTTGGCTGTCGGCGTGCCCAATTGGCGCGCCAGCTTCTGCCCATGCAACACCCGACCGCTGATACGGTACGGGCGCCCGAGCAGCCGTTCGGCCAGGACAAAATCGGCCTTGGCCAGGGCCTGGCGCACTTGCGTGCTGCTGACCCGCAGGCCGTCCAGCTCGACGGTCTGCGCGGCTTCAACGGTGAAGCCCTGGCTCAGGCCGGCCTGCTGGAGAAACGCGAAGTCACCGACCCGGTCGCAGCCGAAGCGGAAATCATCTCCGACTTCCAGGTGCTTAACACCCAGACCCTCGACCAGGATGGTGGCGACGAACTCGGCGGCACTGAGTTTGCTCAGACGTTGATTGAACGCCAGGCACAGCACCCGGTCCACGCCTTCAGCAGCCAACAGCGCGACTTTGTCACGCAAACGGGCCAAGCGGGCCGGGGCGGTGTCCGGAGCGAAGTATTCGCGCGGTTGCGGCTCGAAAATCACCACACAGCTGGGTACGCCCAGCTCTACCGCTCGCTCACGCAGACGCGCCAGGATTGCCTGGTGGCCACGGTGAACACCGTCGAAGTTGCCAATAGTGGCGACACAGCCCCGGTGCTGGGGGCGCAGGTTGTGAAGGCCTCGAACCAGCTGCATAACGCGCTTCTTGCTCATAAAGTGGTCGATTATAACCACACCCGGGCGCTGACGACAGGCAGCAGCGTCCCCCCGAGGCATGGAAAAGATAAAACCGACGTCTGGCCGTACTTGCGGCTCAATGCAGTACCTTGCGTGCAAAGTCACGCGGGCGGAAACCGAACACGAACAGACTGCCGAAATAAGTCAGTACACCAGCCAGGATCAGCACGCCCAGACGCAGGAAACGTTCGAGCATCTGTCCTTCTTCCCAGGCCGGCATGTAATGCATCCCCACCAGCAGCACCGCCGACATCAACACCACGGCCAGCACCAGCTTGGCGAGGAACTTGCCCCATCCCGGTTGCGGCTGGAACAACTGCTGCTGACGCAATTTCCAGTACAGCAGGCCGGCATTCAGGCAGGCGCCGAGACTGATGGCCAGGGCCAACCCTGCGTGTTGCAGGTGGGTGACGAACATCAAGTTGAACAGCTGGGTGCAGACCAGGGTAAATACCGCGATTTTAACCGGCGTACGGATGTTTTGCTGGGCATAGAAACCGGGCGCCAGCACCTTGACCAGAATGATGGCCAGCAGACCGACCGAATAGGCAATCAGCGCGCGCTGGGTCATGGCTGCATCAAATGCCGTGAACTTACCGTACTGGAACAGCGCCACGGTCAACGGCTCGGCAAGGATCGCCATGGCCAGGGTGCACGGCAGCACCAGCAAAAAGCACAGGCGCAGGCCCCAGTCGAGGATCCGCGAGTACTCGTGACGGTCACGATTGGCGTAGGTCTTGGCCAGGGTCGGCAACAAAATGGTACCCAGGGCCACGCCGAGTACACCGGAGGGCAGCTCCATCAGGCGGTCGGCGTAGTACATCCAGGACACCGAGCCTGCCACCAGGAACGAGGCGAAGATGGTGTTGATGATTAGCGAGATCTGGCTGACCGACACCCCGAGGATCGCCGGCAGCATCTGTTTGAGTACCCGCCAGACCCCACTATCGCGCAGATTCAGGCGTGGCAGCACCAGCATGCCGATTTTCTTCAGATGTGGCAGCTGGTACAGCAATTGCGCCAGGCCACCGGCCAGTACGCCCCAGGCCAGCGCCATGATGGGCGGATCGAAGTACGGGGTGAGGAACAGGGTAAAGCCGATCATCGCCACATTGAGCAGGGTCGGCACGAAGGCCGGCACCGAAAAACGGTTCCAAGTATTGAGAATGGCCCCGGCTAGCGACGATAGCGAGATCAGCAATATATAAGGGAACGTCACGCGCAACAGCTCGGTGGTCAGCTGAAACTTTTCGCTGTTGTCGATAAAGCCCGGCGCCGTGACCCACACCACCCAGGGGGCCGCCAGTATGCCGAGTGCGGTGACCAGGGCCAGCACCAGGGTCAACAAACCGCTGACATAGGCAACGAAGGTCCGTGTCGCTTCCTCGCCCTGCTGGGTCTTGTACTCGGCCAGGATCGGCACGAAAGCCTGGGAAAACGCCCCCTCGGCGAATATCCGTCGCAGCAGGTTGGGCAATTTGAAGGCAATGAAGAAGGCGTCGGTAGCCACGCCGGCACCGAATACTCGTGCCAGGATGGTATCGCGCACAAAGCCCAACACCCGGGAAATCATGGTGATGGAGCTGACGGCGGCCAGGGATTTCAGAAGATTCATTGAAAGTTTTTTACGCCTAAAGATAAAGGGCTGTGCCGCAACGCGCGCAGTTGTGCGATACTCCGCGCCGCAACGCAAGCAGAGCAAAAGCTCCCGAGTTTACAGGTCGTACCGCAGAAGGGAATCACTCCCTTGTCAGGAACAACCACTCAGCGGATCCATGCAAGTGCCCTTGACAACCGATCAACTCATCGGCATGATTCGCGGCCTATTTTGTTTGCTATTTACCAAGTCTTTCGAGGAGCTCGACGGTGGCCAACTCACCTTCCGCCAAAAAACGTGCAAAACAGGCTGAGAAGCGTCGCAGCCACAACGCCAGCCTGCGTTCCATGGTTCGTACCTACATCAAGAATGTAGTTAAAGCCATCGACGCAAAAGACGCCGAAAAAGCGCAAGCTGCTTACATCCTGGCTGTGCCAGTTATCGACCGTATGGCCGATAAAGGCATCATCCACAAGAACAAGGCTGCTCGCCATAAAGGCCGTCTGAATGGCCACATCAAGGCACTGAAGCTCGCTGCAGTTGCCTAAGCGATACGCTTGTTAAAAAACCGACCTTAGGGTCGGTTTTTTGTTGCCTGCGATTTGGTATCTGCTGCTAAAAGCATCGCGGGTCAAGCCCGCCCCTACAGGTTTGTACTGCACCTGTGGAAGCGGGCTTGACCCACGATGATTACTTACCTATCTGAATCTTCGGCGCCCACTGCAGCCATTCATCTTCGGCCCTGTCGAACAAGGCGAAGGTCTGCTGCGCTCGAGCCGGGTTCCCCATCTTCTCGCCATCCGGCGTGGCAAAGGCAATACCGCCCTCGATCAGCGTCTCCAGCGACTCGGTACGCACGGTAGCGCCTTTGAACAAGCCGAAGTCAAAGCCGAAGCCGCTGCTGTTCCAGAATCGGCTACCGCCGCGCACCAACGCCGCATAGCGCGGCTCGATAAGGATATGAATCAGCACCCGGTCCGCCGTTTGCCCCAACTCGAAACCGGTTACCTTGCCAACCGGGATCTCGCGATAGGTAACCGGAACGCCTGGCTTGATCGAGCCACGCCGCGGCGCACTGAGCACCAGCGCAAGGCCCGCTTCACGCGCGGAAAAATCCGGCGCCTGTGGCAGTGCATTGAACGTACGCTGAGGCCCGAGGTTCTTCGATGCTGGGTGCACTTCGAGATATTGACCCGTCACCAAGGTTTCCAGGTTCGCGGTCTTGACGATGCCCAGAGCCGGTTTGACCACCCAGAATTGCGTCCCCTCACGAGCAATGCGCTCCGGCACCTCAGTAATACGTGCCTTGAGCAGAACGGCCTGCAGATCTTCGGTCAGATCGACCTGTTCGACCTTGCCAACATCCAGGCCCTTGAAGCGAACCGGCGTACCGACCTTGAGACCGTCCGCACGCTCGACACGAATGGTCACCGTGGTACCACTGCGATTGGCCGCCTCCTGGTCCACATGCAGGCGGAAACTCGGAATGCGGCGCTTGAGCGGCACATTCGGGGTCGGCGTATCGAAAGCGATACCTCCCGCCATCAGGCTCTGCAACGATTCGCTCTTGATCTGGATTCCCGACAAACCACCGGTGAGGGTGATGCCACTGGCATTCCAGAAACGTGTCGAACCGTTGACCAGGTTGGCGTACTCCTTCTCGATGTGCACCCCAATCAGCAGGCGCTTGCTCTTTTTGGAAAACTGGTAACTCTGCACGGTACCGACCTTGACCTGACGGTAGAGCACCGGACTGCCGACTTCCAGCGAACCGAGGTTGTCACTGAACAGCACCAAGTGCAGCCCTGGTGCCTTCAAGTCGAGTGGAGGCGCTTTGTCCCGGGCTTCAAACTCACGCTGCGGAGAGGCGCCCTTTTCACCCGGCCGGATAGCAATGTAGTTACCTTTGACCAGGGCTTCCAAACCGGTGATCCCAGCCAGCGAGATGGACGGCTTCACCACCCAGAACTGGGTGCCGTCAACCAAGTAGTCTTCAGCCAACGGATCCAGGGTCAGTTCGGCCACGGCGCTGGAAAGATCCGCATCAACTTTCAGGGTCTTCAGCGAACCGACCTGGATGCCTTTATACATCACCGGCGTCCGCCCGGCCTGCAGCCCTTCGAAGTCACTCAGCTTGACCTTGACGCGGATACCCGCCTGGGCCGCATCGAAGTCTTCGAACAGGCGGAACGGCAAGCCCGGATCAGTTGGCGGGCTGTCCTTGCGGTGCTCTGGCGTGGCAAAGGCAATACCACCGGCGACAATGCTGGCCAGCGACTCACTGCGTACCTTCACCCCGGACAGGTCGGCATCGATACTGATGCCACTGGCGTTCCAGAAGCGCGTGTGTTTGCGCACAAGGTTGCTATAGGCCGGCTCGATGAAGACCTTGATCTCCACTGCCCCCTGGTCATCGGCCAGACGATAGCTCTTCACCCGGCCGACCTGGATCTGCTTGTAGAACACCGGGCTATCACGGTTGAGCGAGCCCAGCCGATCCGCCTTGAGGGTCAGGTGCAGACCAGGCTCGCTATCAGACAACGGCGGCGCTTCATCCAGCGCCTTGAACCGCTTGGTCGGCTCGCCCTCCCCCGGGCTCACGGCAATGTAGTTGCCTGACACGAGGGTCTCCAGGCCGGTGATGCCAGCCAGACTGACACTCGGCTTGACCAGCCAGAAGCGTGTACCGCTGTTCAGGTGCGGCTCAGCGTCCTTATTCATTTCAATGGTGGCGATAACCCCGGTATTGCTGCCCTTGGCATCCAACACCAGCTCTTTGACCTTACCCACCGACATGCCCTTGAAGACCACCTCGGTTTTGTTGGCGACGATGCCCTCACCGCTTTCAAAGCGAACCTGAATGTTCACCCCTGATTCGCGGTAGGCCTGCCAGCCAAGCCAGCCACCAATGACCAGGGCGATCAGAGGCAATATCCATATAGCCGACCAGTTCGAAGCTGGGCGGGTTTTAGCCGTAGGCAAATCACTCATGGTCGTCATCCGACTCCGTGTTATCCCAAATCAGTCGGGGATCGAAAGTTACTGCTGCGAGCATCGTCAGAATCACCACACTGGCGAAAGCGACGGCACCCAGGTTGGCTTCGACACTGGCGATCCTGCCGAAATTCACCACCGCCACCAAAATGGCGATCACGAAGATATCCAGCATTGACCAGCGTCCGATAAATTCAATGAAGCGGTACATCAGGATCCGCTGCCGGGCGGACAAAGGTTGATGGCGTTGCACCGAGTAAAGCAACAGGCCAATACCCACCAACTTGAAGGTGGGCACCAGGATACTGGCAATGAACACCACGGCAGCGATAGGCAACATGCCATGTTTCATCAGGGTGATGACACCGGACATGATGGTGTCCGGACTCCCCTGGCCCAGGGCACTGACGGTCATGATCGGCAGCACGTTGGCCGGGATGTACAGAATCGCCGAGGTAAGCAACAAGGCCCAGGTCCGCACCAGGCTGTTGGGCCGCCGCGCATGCACAATGGCGCCGCAACGGTTGCAGATTTGCGAAGTACTCTCCGGCTCCTGGCGATTCAGTTCATGGCATTCGCCACAAATCAGAATCCCAGCATCAATCGCACGCATGCAGGTCCTCCCCCGATAAAGCACTCCAGATCTGGTGGGGTGACATCACCACCTCCAGCCACACCTGCACCAATAGCAGACTGATAAAACAGGCCAGCCCCAAACCGAGACTCAGCTCCGCCAGGTCGACCAACTTGACCATCGCGACCAGCACGCCCATGAAATACACCTCGAGCATGCCCCAGTCGCGCAGATGGTGATAAATCCGGTAAAGCAACAGACCGTAACTGCGCCCGATATTCAGGCGAATGCTCAGCAGCACCACCAATTGGCACAACAGCTTGAGCAAGGGGATCGCCATGCTGCAGAGGAACACTACCACTGCCACTTCAGTCATCCCGGTGTTGTACAACCCTACCACCCCGCTCCAGACCGTATCGTTGGCGCTCTGGCCCAGCAGATGGAGTTGCATGATGGGCAAGAAGTTGGCCGGTATGTAGAGCAGCAAGGCGGCCAGCACCAGCGCCAGGCTGCGCTGGACGACATTGTGACGGTGGGCATAGAGCTCATAGCCGCAGCGCGGGCAATGCGCTTTTTCATCCAGCTTGAGCACAGGCTTGCGCATCAGCAGGTCACATTCGTGACACGCCACCAGTTGATCCAAGGGCAGGTCGGTGAGCTGATGGGAATCGACAGGGTCGGACATAGTGAACTTCTGAGTCAACGCGAGGGCGGTATTCTAACCGATACGCGGCGCATCGATCGCAGCTGTGGGGGCGACGGCGCCACAAAGACAAAACCCCTACCTGCATGCGCAGATAGGGGTTTCGGAATTTAATCTTGACGATGACCTACTCTCACATGGGGAAACCCCACACTACCATCGGCGATGCATCGTTTCACTACTGAGT
>NZ_JBOICA010000044.1:0-38259 GCF_050739775.1 Pseudomonas sp. | reverse complement strand
GGAACAGGCTGGTCTGGCTGCGGGACTCTCCTTGTATGTAGGCCATAACGAAAAATGCTCCGTATCCTTCGATACGGAGCATTCTCTTAAAGGGCCGGGCAGATTGCTAGGTTTTCACACAGTCTGCAAAGCTTCCTTTTCCAGTTTCACAGCACTCAGAACGCGTAGCGCAAGCCCACATTCACACCATAGGGTTGCTCAATGTTCTTGCCATTCATGTAGTCCACATCAACATGGACCTGGAACTGCTTGGACAACGACAGCACCACACCGGCGCCCAGTTCAGCCCGCGAGCCGGACAGGTCGTTGTTGAATACATTGTTGTTCACTTGCACCTCGTTACGCTGGGCGAACTCGTGAGCGAAAGCGGCCTTCACATAGGGCTGGACCATGCTGTCTGCCCCCAGTTCGATCGTCTTGCCCAGAGTAACCCCGGCCTTGCCCAGTAATGACTGACTGCTATCACCCTCGGCACGCATACTGTTGTCCAGGCTAAAGTCCTTGCCGGCAACGGTGGCGACGTCCACTTTGGCAAAGGGCTCGATGAAGACACCGTCGTTGAGCTTGATATGCTTGCCCGCCTCCACCGAGGCACTCATGCCGTGGGTGTCATAGTCGCCCTTGGCCCGGGTACCGTCACTGAGGCCAACCTTGGCATTGTTCTGGTAACGGTTGTATTTGAGAACAGTGTCGACATAGTAGCCCGTCTCACTATCCAGCCAGGTCGCATAACCGCCCAGGTAGTAACTGTCGATACTACCCGACGTGCCATAGCTCAGATTCAGGTCCGAACGGCTGCTACCGGCCAGCACACCCACCAGCCAGTCACTCTCGCCCACGCGCATGTCGGCACCCAGGCTCAGGCCGCGCTGGTTCTGCTGGTAACCGACCCCGGAAGAGGCATCGGCAATGTTGTACTGATTGCCGTAGGCACGGGCCCAAACACCGGCACTGCGGCCTTGACTGTAACGCAACTCACCCATACGGCTGCGCAAGGATGCCTGCTCGCCATAGGCTACGGTGATCGGCGAGTTGAACAATGCCATGACCGCGCGAGTCCCCGGGCTTATCGTGCGGGTTTCCTGGTCCAGGTACCAGCCATTGTCCTTGGCCGCCAGTTGGTAGGAGTAAGCCCCTACATCCACTTGCCCGCGGTCATTGAGCAGGTGGAACTGCGCACCGCCGTCGGCGGTTTGTACTAACTGTACCGATTCCACGCCGGCCTCGCTGCCACTGCTGGCGACCAACAGGCCATGATTGCCGCTGGACGTGCCGGTTACATTGATAAAATCGCTAGCACCTGTGGCGAAGTCACTGGCCATATGAAAATCGCCATTGCCTGACAGGTTGGTGACGTTCAACCTCTGGAATGTGGCATTATCGCCCATGGTCACTCGACCATTGCTCATCGCCAGGTTGCCCAGGGTGCTGTCACCGGTCATGGTCCAGGCGGACCCACTGTTAATCTCAAGCTGCTGGACATTGGCCAACTTGCCGGTGAGCTGCGCGTTGTTGTTCAGCACCACTGTGGTGATCGAGCCTTGCTCGGCCAACACATCACCGACCATGCTGGCCTGGTTCAGCGCCAGATTGACCGTTGAGCCAGTGGCGGCATTGACGGTACCCGTGAGCTGGGCGCCGTTATTCAGTCTCAACGAAGCGTTGCCGTCTTGCTGAACGATCACATCGCCGGCCATGCGGGCCTGGTCCAGCGCCAGATTGACCGTTGAGCCAGTGGCGGCATTGACGGTACCCGTGAGCTGGGCGCCGTTATTCAGTCCCAACGAAGCGTTGCCGCCTTGCTGAACGATCACATCGCCCACCATTCGGGCCTGGTCCAGCGCCAGATTGACCGTTGCGTTACTACCGACATTGACAGCGCCAGTAAAGGTTGACTGAGTGAAGTTTGCCGTCGTGTTACCGTTGCTGTTGATATCTCCGACAAGACTGGCGTTGTCGACGTTCAGGGTGGCGCTGGCGGTTTCGGCAACCAGAATATTGCCTTCAAGATTGGACGCTCTCACATTGACGTCCGCGTTGGAGTTGCCGGCCATGTCAAGCAAGACACCATCACCCGCAGAGAGTCTGGAGCCATTCTCTACATTGATGATGGCAGAGACACCCGTCATGAGCCGGATCGCCGGACCGCTCACGCCCGTCACCACACTGTTATCCAACGTCAGCACAGAGATCTCGGGACGTGATCCCTCCCGGAATATCTGCACCCCGGCACTCTCACCCGTGATGCTGCTGCCGGTCGCCTGTGCAGAGCCAGAAAAAAAACGCATGCCAACACTATTTGTCGCCGTGCCGACTACCTGGGAGTCGATCAACGTCAACAAACTCCCGGCAGTGGCTTGCGCGCCGACCGCCGACCCACTGATTTGGCTGTTGGAAACAGTGGCTCTCGAACCCGCTCCCCCAGTGCCATGCGCCAACAACAGCCCAGTACCAGAGGTACTGGAGACACGGGCATTGGCAATGCTGGCCTGGCTATCGAGCAAAGAAATCCCGTTGTTCGCCGCCACCACCGTGCCACTTAGGATATTAAGCACGGAGTTGCTCGCACGGATTGCCAATGTTTGCGCACCGTCCACCGTTAATACTGACTGATTATTCAGTTGATAGTCATCAACTGGTGTTGCTGAAGTAATGGTCAGCGTCTGATTATCGAGCACAACCGCCCATAGCGAAGAACTGAACAACGAGAGTGAAATGGCACTGGCCAACTTGGTTAACGTCGACAAGTAAGATATGGGTTGCAGGACTGGTTTATTCATGAGCATTTCCTAGGACCTATTCATCAGAATCGCAAACCGGCAAGTAAGAGAGTTACCCACCAGAACATTAAGAGATTTCCGAATGGTACGTGAAAGGCTTGTACTATAATGTAGGAATTTTCTACAACTCGTCCTGGTTATTCAGACAAATTTAGCGGCGAGCCTGCAGCCGGAATACTATCCGGCTACAGGTTCGCCGCTAAAAATGCATTCATTACTTTCTTCATTTAGCCAAGGTGAGCGGGACAACGCCCCGCTCACGAAACCACGTCACGGCGTAGTTGGCCAAGATTGGCACACCCGTCCACCTTGAGTAGTGTTGTATCTGGCTATCGACTTCGCCGAGAGACCAATCGCCGCGCCTCTGGCTCTTATGAGTTGGCAGGAAAACGACCCGGAAACAGCATGCGGAAGTCCCGGCAGAGGGGGATTCCCCCCCACGGTTCCCTCACCAAATCGAGTAGCCTCGTAGGGAACGCTGATAACAATGGAGCCAGCCGTAACGTGGGCCTGGCTAACCGTGACAGGGGCTTCGTAGCGTGTATTGGCAACTTCTACTTGCCCCAAAATATCTGTACAGAAAACCCAATGCAACGTCACCACATCATTGACAATAAACTCCCCCGGAGCAAACCTGATAGAGAGATTGACTCCGTCCCACGGGTTTGCCCTGCAATTGATGATACCCGTTTGAGCAGCTGGCGTTCCAGGCCGCTTATCCTGCCTATCCAGCGCCAGGTAATTATAGTTGACAAAGTTCGTGATAGCCTGAGTTATAGCGGTCACCCGCACAGGCGTATTAACGGACTGCTGAAAGTTTGCGGAGTTTGCTGCTTCCTTGATAGTGTAATATACAGGAATAGTGCCATTACCATGCAACAGGATGGTCGCCCAAGGCAGTGGAACGGGAACAATGGACCCGGGCACATGACCAGCATCCAATACAAGCGGCGGATTGAGTTCCGCTCCATTATAGAAGAACGTCACGACATGACCTGCTACCGCACCGTCATAAACAGTAAATCTGATACTACCGTCCACACCAAAATCAAGGTGATTGATTACGTCTGGTTGTCCACTAACACCACCTGTAACCGTTACCGCAATCAGATCAGGGTTGACCGGATCTGGATCATTTGGGTTTACCGGCCCGACCACGCTCAAGTCCACTGGCACATTATTGGCAGGCGACGGAGCCGTATTGGCGGTACCACGCCTTACAGTGTAAGTGACCCGTGCACTATAAACTGCTCCTGAATCGGGATCGGAAAGCTCCGGCCACCCTATCCGCCCAGGCAACGCGTCGTACCTGACAGGTCCAACGGTTTTATTTCCATTTGGCGTTTCCCAGGTAAACTCAACCAAATCATCAGGCCGAGCATTGTCGTAAGTGGCGTTGATGGCTACACCGGCAGTAGCCCCTGCACGGTTAACCGGATTGGGATTGACATCGGGCGCCTGAAGATTTATCGGTGCAGGTACAAGCTCAAGCACGATAGGCCGAGCCACAGAGGTACCAGAAAGATTCTGTGCGTAGTCAATAAGCTCATAAACAATCTGCTTCGGTCCGTTACCCAGCGCTTGAATTGTTGCTGCCGGGATATCGATGTTAGGCGAGCGTGCAGGCTGGCCCACTGGCCAGATTGGAGCTCTGATGAGCACGGTATTGCTGTTTTCATCCCTGACAATAATTTCGTCTGCCAACTGCGGATCCGAGTAAACCGGCACCGGGAAGGACACTGGGTCATTCGAAGCCAGGTACTCGGCAGAGATGACAAGGGGCTGCCCCGGAGGCGGCGTGATCAAACCGGCCGGCACCCCGATTGCTGCGGGCGGCACATTGCGTGAAGGTGGGCGCGTGTCGACATACATCTGTTGCGCCAGCGACTCGTCCTCGTTTTCCACCAAACTGTTCTGAACGCTGTAGCCGATTAAATGAATACCGTCTCCCAGCGACGCCAGCATTGAGGGGAGCAGCGGAACTTTAACAGGAAAGCTACCGGCGTCCGGGGGATAAGGAAGACTGAAGCGTTGCTCTCCTGGTAGCGTGTACGGCCAAGCCTGCCCACCAATGTATATCGATACAATATCTTCTGAGTCACTGCCGTCATCAGGACCATCAGTATCCGCCCACTGCGGAATCGATAGATACACGAGGTCATTGCCACTTCCATCCTCATCGCTATAGGCAGCAAACGGCGGTGTATTGGGCCTTGCAGGGGTAATAGTTGGAAGCGTGCCTTCAAATGTAAATTCGTCAGCCAGAAGGTCTGCAGCAGGGCTCCTAAGCATGGCCAAACCAGAGACAGCCTTGCCCAGCGGTGATTTTCCGTTACGTTTTTTGATAACACTATTATTATGTTCTGCCAACTTACGATTTGCCAAAGCCTTCAGCTCTTCTTCCGAAAGCTCCAAGCCGTGTTCTCCAGCTTCAGTTAATGTACCCATGTTACTCTCCAGTCACTTGAAATAATTAAAATCCGCTCAAAACCATACCTCAGCACCAACATAGAATTGGCATCAGCACCGCATAAAACCAAGCAATCCAAACTGCCACAGTAACTGCATCCCCATGACTTGCCATGAGCATCCGCACAGTTACAGTCACTGCCTAGCGACAGTCACCTGCCAACCAGCTACTGCTTTACCATCAGTATTGCACCAACAGTATCAACCAGAAGCGTTTCACGGCCCCAGGCAAACCGTATTTCCAGGCTTGAGTAAAGACACGACAAACGTGCTATTAGTTGAAACCCCCAAACTGACCCCAGCCCTGTTAACCCTATACCCGACCCGCACTGACCCCTCCATATTTTCGGGCAGCTCTCCATTCTTTCTAAGCTCATCGATAATCAGTTGATCGACCAGATTCATATGAATTCTAAATCCGATATTTGCCCCTTCAGCACTGACCAGCACAGGTGGAAAATAATAAGGTGGAGAAATCGGCCGCTCCGCGAACCTATCGCTGCACATTTGCCAAATCAACTCCACAGTGTCCCCGGCAAGCAGATTGTTTTGGGAGCCCGGCACTGTAAATGGCAGGCCTTCAACAGGTATCGGCTTAGTTCTGGAAAACAACGATTCACAATTGATCCAGCCCCACAATGTCACGTAGGGGGACACCGGCAGCGGTTTTTGGTAGGTTTCTACGCCCGCCTCCAGACTGATGCTCACGATCAGAAAGTTCGAGCGCGGCCCCAGATTCCCGGAGCGGTCACGCAAACGGCAATAAACCAGGAACTGTCCATTGCGCAGGTGTTCAGCCGCAATTGAAACCTCGAACGGGTTCTGTGCTTGGTTGCCCGCGTTGACCAAGACCGGAAACTCGGCGACATCACCTATGTTGGCAATATCCTGCATGTATAGGATTGCCTGGTCTTCCAGACGAACATCCGGCCACAGATCAACTAGAAAAGTAGCCTGTTGGTTGTTTCCATCCAGATAGGCTTGATCGATGTTGCTCGGTCCCCGTAAACCCGGCTCTCTTTGGTTGTTCGGTGCTGTCGTGTCAATGCGCACGGGCGTATTGGGTGAGAGTGTTTTATTGTGGATGTCTTCGTACCAATGTTGGTAACTGACGTCAAAGATACCTTCCCGCAAAAACGCCTGCGGAACTTCAAGGGTGATGGGAAACAGCAGGGCAGGATCACGCGGCATCGGAAACGATCGTTCCGCTCCCACCGTCAGGTCGTTGAGCAGGACCTGCAGGACTGTGACGGGTACGTACCCCTTATTGACCAAGTCATCATAGTCAGCTTGATAACTGCCCCAGGCGTCGAGCTCGAACTTCAGCAGGTACTGTGACGGCGGCCCCGGATCCTGAGGGCGCAGCGTTTGAATATCAGCTTCGTCTGGCAACGTCGGCAAACCATCCAGGAGCCGGGGCGGGCTGAGTGCCAGCACGCCGTTGCCAACCATCGTCCCGGATCGATCTTCGCTGGGTGACGCTTTTGCCTTGAGCTTGCTCATGGAGTATCCCTGCCAGTTTCACACTGGATCAGGCGAGTGAATGTTCACCCCCTGACGTTGATCCGAATCTAAATCAGGAATACACGCGGCGAAACTGACAAAAATACTAGGTACCCCACCTCATAACGGTGGCAAGGCCCATTCCACCGGCGTCAGGCCATGCTGCTCGAGGAACTTGTTGGTCCGGCTGAAATGCCCGCACCCCAAGAATCCGCGATAAGCTGACAAGGGTGACGGGTGCACCGACTTGAGCACCAGGTGCTTGGTGCCATCGATCAGCTTCTGCTTGCTCTGGGCATGGGCGCCCCACAGCAGGAACACCGTGTTGGGCTGATGCTCGCTGACCAGCTCGATGATGCGGTCAGTGAAGAATTCCCACCCCTTCTTGGCATGGGAGGCGGCATTGGCCCGCTCCACGGTCATGGTGGTATTGAGCAGCAATACGCCCTGGTCCGCCCAGTGTTGCAGGCAGCCGTGCTTGGGGATCTCGATGTTCAGGTCGCGGTGCAATTCCTTGTAGATGTTGGCCAGCGACGGCGGCGTAGGGATGCCCGGCTGGACCGAAAAGCACAGGCCATGGGCCTGGCCCGGGCCGTGGTACGGATCCTGGCCGAGGATCACCACTTTCACCTGATCCAGCGGCGTGGAGTTGAGCGCGTTGAAAATCAGCGGGCCAGGTGGGTAGATCTCTTTGCCTGCCGCATATTCCTCGCGCAGGAACTCACGCAGTTGGTGCATGTAGGGTTGATCGAATTCGGCGCGCAGCGCTTCTTTCCAGCTTGGTTCGAGTTTGATGCGGTCGTCGTCAGTCATGGAGCCATCCGTAAACAATGGCGCGACACTAGGAAAGCTGCCCGTGCTTGTCAATCGATCCGACCGGCGACCGCCATAATCCCCAGCAGCGACCATACTTGTCCGGATCAGACGAATGAGGTCGCCCATGGCCGTACAGTGCGAAGAACTCACCGGTGTCGATGGTGCCCGCATCGGCATCGCCACACTGAATGCGCCCCAGGCGCTCAATGCCTTGTCGCTGCCGATGATCGAGGTGCTCGACGAACAACTCAAGGCCTGGGCCGATGACCCGGACATCGTCTGCGTGCTGCTGCGCGGCAGCGGCGCCAAGGCCTTCTGTGCCGGTGGCGAGGTGCGCAGTCTGGCCCAGGCCTGTCACGACCACCCCGGGCGAGTACCACCGCTGGCGGCACATTTCTTTGCCGCCGAGTATCGCCTCGACTATCACTTGCACACCTATCCCAAGCCCTTGCTCTGCTGGGGGCATGGCCATGTCCTGGGCGGTGGCATGGGGTTGTTGCAAGGTGCGGCAATCCGCATTGTCACCCCAAGCAGTCGCCTGGCCATGCCGGAAATCAGTATCGGTCTTTACCCGGATGTGGGCGCCAGTTGGTTCCTGGCGCGATTGCCGGGCAAGCTCGGTTTGTTTCTCGGCCTGACCGGCGCGCCGATCAATGCCATTGATGCCCTGGACCTGGGCCTGGCTGATCGCCTGTTCGGTGAAAACCAGCAGGAAGAGCTACTGAATGACCTGTTGCAACTGAACTGGCAGGAACAGACCGCCCTGCAACTCAACAGCCTGCTCAAGGCCCAACAGCACCGGGCCCAGGCCGAACTGCCCGAAGCCCAGTGGCTGCCACGGCGCAAACAGATCGATGCGCTGCTGGATGTCGCCGATCCGGTGTGCGCCTGGCGCGCCATTGCTGCGCTGCGCAATCACGCCGATCCTCTGCTGGCCAAGGCGGCGCAAACCATGCTCGAAGGCTGTCCCTTGACCGCTCATCTGGTCTGGCAGCAGATCCAGCGCGCCCGCCACCTGTCACTGGCTCAAGTGTTCCAGATGGAATACTGCATGAGCCTCAACTGCTGCCAGCATCCGGAGTTCAGCGAAGGGGTGCGCGCGCGTCTTATCGACAAGGGCCAGAAGCCGCGCTGGCACTGGGCGGATATTGCCCAGGTGCCAAGCGCGGTGGTCGAGGCGCATTTCAGCAAGGCGTGGGAAGGTCGTCACCCACTGGCGGACCTGGACTGAACGCCGACTCAGCGGCGCCAGTTGCGATCCGGCCAGCCGTCGCGGTTACGCTCGTGGCGTGACGGGCCATGCCGGTACCGGTCATGCCCGCGGCCCGGGTAAGGCTTGTAGTAGTTGTGCGGCGTTTCACGGTAGTAACCGTGGGGCGCCGGACGGTAGTAATACGGGGGTGGCGCGTAGTAACGCGGCTGCGGCGCTATGTAATAGCCGCGATTGTAGGGATAGGACGGCCGGTAGTAACCCGGATAGCCGTAGCTGTCGGCGGTATAGACTTCAGTGCGGTAGTAACCGTTACCTCCGTAAGGGACACAAGCGGTTGTCAGCAAACCCAGCACTACTATCAGCAAAAGTCGGCGATACATGGCGGCCTCCCGGACCGCGAAACTGCCCTTCCCAGCGGCGCTGGTCGGCGTCGATCGGCAAGCGTTCATCGACACTGGATAAGACTGCCGAAAACAGCTCCGGTGCCGCCGCTGCAATAAATTGATACAAGGCCGATAGCCCTGAATACCGTCCAGTTATTTTTTCGCCAAGCCACTGGAATGAACGCCACTGGCTGGGTATGTCACCGCCTGAGCGCCAGTATCGGCTTGAGCAACCTGCAGGCCGAGGATACCCTGCACAACCGATCGCCCGTGCCGATCAGGCGCTATACCGCGTCGAACAGAGTGGGCGCAACCGCGTCTGCGTGGAAATGCCCAGGTCAAATCATGAATGACACCCGCCGCTGTCCCGCCTGTGGCGCCAGCAACAGTTGCAGCCTTGCCGACCTGCGCACGGCGGCCCAGGCCTGTTGGTGCTACAGCGTCAGCATCGCCCCCGAGGTACTTGAGGCGTTGCCTGCCGAACAGCGCAACAAGGCCTGCCTGTGCCCCGCCTGCGCCCAGGTACTGGAACAACTGGAAGCAGCCAAGAGAGCCTGCGCCAGTTAAACTGCAGCGCCCGGCACCTGGCCTTGTATGCGTCTCGATCGATTCCTCAGCAACCTGCCCTGCTTCAACCGTCAGCAAGTGCGTTTGCTGTTGGCAGAGCGACGGGTGCGCGTGGACGGCTACTGCGTGAGCGATCCGCGCCTGGACGTACGAGAATTCAGCCGTATCGAGGTCGATGAGCAACTGCTGCAAGCCGGACGTCCGGCGCGCTACCTGATGCTGCACAAACCCCAGGGCTGCGTCAGCGCCACACAGGACCCCGAGCACCGCACCGTGCTGGACCTTATCGATGAAGCGGACAAGCACGAGCTGCACATTGCCGGGCGCCTGGATTTCAACACCACCGGCTTGTTGCTGCTGACCAATGACGGCCAGTGGTCACGGCGCCTGACCCAGCCGCAAACCAAGCTGGCGAAGATTTACTACGTCGAGACCGAGCAGGTCATCGGGCCCCACTACATCGAGAAATTTCGTCAAGGTTTCTACTTCGCCTTCGAAGACCTCACCACCCTGCCCGCCGAACTGACCCTGCTCGGCCCGCGCAGCGCGCGCCTGAGCATCGTTGAAGGCCGCTACCATCAGGTCAAGCGCATGTTCGGCCACTTTGACAACAAGGTGCTGCGCCTGCACCGCGAATGCATGGGCCCGCTGCGACTCGACCCGGGCCTGGCGCCTGGCGAGTACCGCGCTCTCTACCCCGAGGAAATCCTGGCGTTCTAAAGGGACGACCGCCTGGCGGAAAGATTTCGTCAATTTCCCCAAAGACACTTGCAGGTTACTCAGGTGCCTGCTTGAATCCAATCGTCGGTCTGCATGTGACTCACCGGTCACACTCGTAGTCCAAGACACCTTTTTGCTGGCTACCAGTGCCTCGAAGCACCGGGGTCCGGCAGATTGCCCGCTTAGAATAATACCCGTCGACCGGCGTCAAAGGATCGACAAGGGCCCCCAGCTTCTCATCCAGGCGTATGCCTACCTGTCATAAAGAACGCGCATTCTTGCATGTGCGAACACCCTTTTTGCGCCAGGAGTCGACGACATGAGGCCAGAAATTGCTGTGCTTGATATACAAGGTCAGTATCGGGTTTACACGGAGTTCTATCGCGCAGACGCCGCTGAGAAGACGATCATCCTGATCAATGGCTCACTGGCCACAACGGCCTCGTTTGCCCAGACCGTGCGCAACCTGCATCCGCAATTCAACGTAGTGCTCTACGATCAGCCCTATGCCGGCAAGTCCAAGGCGCACAACCGTAATGAGCGGCTGCTGACCAAGGAAACCGAAGGGCAGATCCTTCTGGAGCTGATCGAGCACTTCGCCGCCGACCACGTGATGTCGTTTTCCTGGGGCGGCGCTTGCACCCTGCTGGCCCTGGCGCACAAGCCGCGGCGTATCGAAAAGGCCGTGGTCAGTTCGTTCTCGCCGGTAATCAACGAGCCAATGCGCGACTACCTCGAACGCGGCTGCCAGTACCTCAGTGCCTGTGACCGCTACCAGGTGGGCAACCTGGTCAACGACACCATCGGCAAACACCTGCCGTCGTTGTTCAAGCGCTTCAACTACCGGCACGTCAGCAGCCTGGACAACCATGAGTATGCGCAGATGCACTTCCACATCAACCAAGTGCTAGAGCACGACCTGGACAATGCCCTGCGCTCGGCCCGGGTGATCGACATTCCGGTTTTGTTCATGAATGGCGAGTGGGATGAATACACCACCATGGAAGACGCCCGGCAGTTCAGCCAGCACGTGCGCAACAGTCACTTCAGCGAAATCCGCGCCACCGGCCACTTCCTCGACATGGAACACAAAGCAGCCTGCAATGAAACGCGTGATGCCTTGCTGGGTTTCCTCAAGCCCGCTGCCCGGGAATCCCGCGTACGTTATCAGTACGCCCAGGAGCACCATGCACTGGCGATCTGAGTCCCTGGTTGGCGGTAGCGCAGCCTCCTGCATCAGCGGCCCGAATGGGCAGAAGGGAGATGCATGACCTCGCGCTACCGGCCACCGCCCCAGGCTTTTTACACGGCAAGGCTTCAAATCGCAGTGCACTTCTGGTACAACGTCAGCCCTGCAAGCGGGTGTCGTATAATGGCATTACTCCAGCTTCCCAAGCTGATAACGAGGGTTCGATTCCCTTCACCCGCTCCAAGTATTTCAAGGCTTCCAGCGATGCGTGTATATGACCGCAATGAGTTGGGAGCTGTTTTGGGGGACGTTCGCACAAAAGTGCGAATCCCTTGAAACATCATCTGCGGCACCCTCCCCTCCCGCGCAAAAATTGATTGCTCAAACCGCCTTCCAAGCTAAAGCAGCTGATCTATCAAAACCGCGTTGGTATAGATCAAGCTTCCATCACTCGCTCGATGCCCGACCAAATGGAACTGACCGCGCTCGTCGTGCAGATAGACGCGCATCTGGCAGTCGGACAAGGGGCCGTATCCCTCTGGCAAGATCAAATCCATTGAACTCATGTCGACATCGACCATGGCTTCACGCTCATGGGTCTTCTGCAGGCGTTCTTCAGCTTGCTCCAGGCGCAGATGGAGGGGGCCGTCGACGTAAAAATGGATGTCGCCCACCGGGGTGGACTTTTGCTCGGGGTTGGTTTTGCACCAGCCTTCGATCGTCAGGGTACTCATGACGAAACCTCCGTCGTGAACTACTGGACTCTGTAGCTCTTGTTTCTCTCAATGCCACCCGGCAGGGGTCGTCTTTTGGGGCCGCTTCTGCCCGATCTCTGCCGTCCGTAAGCTGAAATTGAGTATAGCTGGCTACCGGGCCTTGCTTGCCAACCTCACGGTACAACCCGATGGAACTATACTTTTTACTGACTTTTCCGCCCGGATGGGTGGTACTTGTCTGCCCTGGTTGGACGTCAGTGGCGATGCTTTTGCATAACCAATGAACAACAGGAATAGGATGAAGAGGAAATGGCAATAGCAATTATCTTGATACTAATCGTTATTGCATCAGTACTCTTCCATATCCTGGCGCCTTGGCATGCAACACCGGCAGCTTCCAACTGGGGGTCAATAGACACTACCCTGTTCATCACCCTGATCATTAGCGGAATATTTTTCATCGCCATCACGGTATTTATGGCGGTGGCCGTGATGCGTTATCGTCACAAGGAGGGTACCAGGGCACACTACCAGCCAGAAAGTAAAAAGCTGGAGTTATGGTTAATTATCATTACCTCGATAGGTATTGTCGGCATGTTGGCGCCGGGTCTGGTTGTTTACAACGATTTCATCCGGGTACCGAAAAATGCCTATGAACTTGAAGTGGTTGCCCAGCAGTGGCAGTGGGCCTTTCGTTTTCCCGGCCAGGACGGGAAGCTGGGCAAATCGGATATCAGGTTTGTTGATTCCGCCAATCCCCTCGGCGTTGATCCCAAGGATCCTGCCGGGCAGGATGATGTACTTATAAGAAACAATGAAGTTCGCCTTCCGCTCGATAAACCGGTGAAAGTTTTACTGCGATCTAAAGATGTGCTGCACAATTTCTATGTGCCGCAGATTCGCAGCAAGATGGACATGGTGCCAGGAATGGTGTCGTACTTTTGGTTTACGCCAACTAAAACCGGGAACTATGAAATTCTTTGCGCTGAATATTGTGGTTTAGGTCATTACAACATGCGTGGCCAGATGATCGTGGAAGAACAGGGCGCCTTCGATCAATGGCTGACCAGCCAACCGACTTTTGCGCAGACATTAACCACAGCTGCCAAGCCAAGTCGGGACAGTGTGCTGGAAAAAGGCCGCCTGTTGGTCGAAAAATACGGCTGCGGTGCCTGCCATAGCCAGGATGGCAGTACCAGTCTCGGCCCAGGATGGAAGGGGCTGTACGGGCGCACTGAACAGCTTGTCGATGGCACCAGTGTGCTGGTCGATGAGGCCTATCTGAAAGAGTCGATCCTCGATCCGAAGGCCCGACTGGTACAGGGCTACCCGCCAGTCATGGTGGCCTATACTCTCAATGACGATGAATTGGGTGCTCTCGTCGCCCTGATCAAATCACTGGGCGCTGCGCAGCAAGACGATGAGCGCTCTTCCAACCAAGCGTCGGGCCCTGGCGACGACTTGGCGGCGCAGGGACAGCGGCTGGCCGAGTCGCTCGGTTGTCTGGCTTGCCACAGTGTCGATGGCAGTAAGGGCGTCGGCCCCAGTTGGCAGGGCCTGTATGGCACGACAGTAACCTTTGCCGACGGTACGAGCATAAAGGCCGATGAGGGCTATATAAAAGATTCGGTTCTTAATCCCGGTGCCAAAATCGTCAAAGGCTATCCAGCCGTCATGCCGGCCTTTGCGCCGAGTGATAAGGAGTTGAACGCACTGATCGCTTTTATCAAGTCCAAAGCGAATGCCGATGCTGATATGAGCAAGGCGCAACCAGGGAAGTAGCCGTAAAGCAGCCAGGAATACACCGAAACTTCGACAGGAGGATGACGTGATGGCCTATGCGGAGCAAGCCGAAACAGAAGCACTGCACGAGCCAAAAAGTTTCCTGACCAAATATATCTGGAGCCAGGACCACAAGGTCATCGCCATTCAATATTCCTTGACGGCGCTGTTCGTGGGTCTTATCGCCGTGGTGTTGTCCGGTTTGATGCGCATGCAGATAGGCTTCCCCGGCAGTTTGGCGTTCATGGACGCCAGTGCTTACTATCAGGCGATGACCATGCACGGCATGATCATGGTCATTTATTTGCTGACGGCTTTGTTTCTGGGGGGCTTCGGCAACTATCTGATCCCTCTGATGGTGGGCGCCCGCGACATGGTCTTCCCCTATGTCAACATGCTGAGTTACTGGTTCTACCTGCTGGCGGTAGTGGTGTTGCTCGCCAGTTTCTTTGTCCCTGGCGGCCCCACCGGTTCGGGCTGGACGCTCTACCCGCCACAATCCATTACTCAGGGAACACCGGGGGTCGAGTGGGGCATCGTCTTGATGCTCGTCTCACTGGCGATTTTTATTGTCGCAGCCACCATGGGCGGGTTGAACTACGTCACCACGGTGTTACAGGCGCGCACGCACGGCATGACATTGTTTCGCATGCCGCTCTCCGTATGGGGCATCTTCATGGCCTCGATCATGGCCTTGCTGGCTTTCCCGGCATTGTTTGTCAGTGCGGTCATGATGCTGTTTGACAAGCTGTTGGGCACCAGTTTCTTTATGCCGGCGATGATCTCGCTGGGGCAGCAGCTCGATCACCAAGGTGGCAGCCCGATATTGTTCCAGCATCTGTTCTGGTTCTTCGGTCACCCGGAAGTCTACATCGTTGCTCTACCCGCGTTTGGCCTGGTCTCCGACTTGATCAGCACGCATGCGCGTAAAAATATCTTCGGCTACCGAATGATGGTGTGGGCCATTATTGCGATTGGCGTACTCAGCTTTGTGGTGTGGGCACACCATATGTATGTCAGTGGAATGAACCCGTACTTTGGCTTTTTCTTCGCCGTCACCACCTTGATCATCGCGGTGCCGACCGCTCTGAAAGTCTATAACTGGGTACTCACCCTGTGGCGGGGTGACATCCATTTGACGGTGCCGATGTTGTTTGCCTTGGCTTTTATCGTCACCTTCCTGGTTGGCGGTCTGACCGGGTTGTTTCTCGGCAATGTGATCGTGGATATTCCGCTCTCAGACACCTATTTCGTCGTCGCCCATTTTCATATGGTCATGGGGGTCGCGCCGGTACTGGTGGTGTTCGGCGGTATCTATCATTGGTTCCCGAAAGTAACCGGGCGCATGTTGAACGACACCTTGGGCAAGCTGCACTTCTGGATTACCTTTCTGGGCACCTACGCCATCTTCTTCCCCATGCACTACCTGGGTTTTCAGGGCATGCCACGCCGCTATTACGCCTATGAAAACTACGCGTTCATCCCGCAGTCGGCGCAAGAGTTGAATGCTTTCATTACGGTGGTCGCTTTGATCGTCGGCGTTTCCCAACTGTTGTTTCTGTTCAACCTGGCCTGGAGTGTATTTAAAGGCAAGCCCGCAGGCAGTAATCCCTGGGGCGCGGCCAGTCTGGAATGGCAAACACCGAATACCCCACCGATACACGGTAACTGGGGAGCGCAACTGCCGGTCGTGCATCGCTGGGCCTATGACTACAGTGTGCCGGGGATAGACCAGGACTTCGTTGCGCAAACGGTCTCCGCCGAGGAGCTGGAGCAAATGCGGCAACTCAGTGCCGCCACCAAGATAGCGGACGCTAAAACATGAACAGACTGCTATTGAGAAACGCCGACGGCGCTGACCCCGGTGGCAGTTGGAATCGCGATCCTGAGGGGATTCAAGCCGCCGAAGGGGCCGATAGACGCCAAACCGCAAGAGTAGGCCTGCGCTTGTTTCTGGTGGTGGTGAGCTCGTTATTCTTTCTCTTCCTGTTCGCCTTTATCGCCCGCTCACAAATGGCCGACTGGCTACCCCTGACAGAGCCCTTGGCGCCGTTAGCCAATCCATGGCAGCTATGGCTGAACTCAGCTTTTCTGGTATTCAGTTGCATCGCACTGCAGTGGTCGCGTATGGCCGCCCGACAGACTCGACTGGGCGCAACTGTCATTGGCTTTGCATTAGGGGGCATATTTGCAATTACCTTTCTGATAGGACAACTCTGGGTCTGGCAGCAGTTTGTCGCCTGGGGCTACTTTGTCGCCAGCAATCCGGCCAACAGTTTCTTCTACCTGTTGACCGGCCTGCATGGGCTCCACCTGCTGGGCGGGCTGATCGCCTGGGGCAGAACCGTCGCTAAATTCCTGCATCGCGTGCCGTTGCCGCAACTCAGCGCCAGCGTAGAGCTCTGTGCCATCTATTGGCATTACTTACTGGGTCTTTGGTTCGTGCTATTCGCTCTGCTGGTCAGCACGCCGCAAACCTATGAAGCCATCGCCAGACTCTGCGGCCTGAGGTGAAAAGCCATGGCATCGCCCCCCCTAACCCCAGACGAGTCCGATTCATCCAATCCACCAGGCTCGCTGCCTGCACCGGGATGGCAGGGCATCGCCAGCGACTGGGCCTCGGATAGAGAGGTTTTCAAGCAGGTCTCCTGGGGCAAGGCGATGATGTGGATATTCCTGCTCAGCGATACTTTTATATTCACCTGTTTTCTGACCGGCTACATGTCGGTACGCATGACTACCACCGCCGCTTGGCCGAACCCCAGTGAAGTGTTCGCATTGACGATCGGTGGTGTAGAAATTCCACTGATTCTGATCGCCATCATGACCTTTGTGCTGATCAGCAGCAGCGGCACCATGGCCATGGCAGTTAATTTCGCCTATCGCCGTGATCGCGCGAAAACCACAGCCCTGATGCTGGCGACCGCTGCCTTGGGGGTGACCTTCGTGGGCATGCAGGCATTCGAATGGAGCAAGCTCATCGCAGAAGGGGTGCGTCCCTGGGGGAACCCCATGGGGGCGGCGCAATTTGGTGCCAGCTTTTTCATGATTACCGGTTTCCACGGACTGCATGTGTCAATCGGCGCCCTCTACCTCAGCATTGTGGCGCTGAAAGTGTTGCGGGGAGATTATGAACGCTCCGGAAACTATCAGAATGTCGAGATAGCCGGGCTTTACTGGCACTTCGTGGATTTGGTGTGGGTGTTTATTTTTGCTTTCTTCTATTTATGGTAGAGGAGCACTGATGATGGCGCATGCTCAGGGTCAGCAACATCCAATTGGTTTGTACCTTAAAATTTGGGGACTGTTATTCGTCCTCAGCACGCTGTCGTATCTAGTCGACTATTTTCACGTCCAAGGCTACCTTAGGTGGTCCCTGATTATCACGTTCATGTTGTTGAAGGCAGGTTTAATTGTCTCCATCTTCATGCATATGGCCTGGGAACGCTTGGCCATGGTCTACGCCATATTGGTGCCACCTTTGTGTTTACTGGTGCTCGTCGGACTGATGGCCACCGAGGCAGACTATGTTTTCCTCAGCCGGGTAATTTTCTTCGGCCAATAAAAAACGTCCAGATGGCCTTAAGCCTCCGGAGGCTAACCGGCAACAAATGGATTTATATCGTTCGCTTGAACTGATGCCACTTGTGCAGCCAGGCTACTGCCCAGTGTGGGGCTGCCGTTCCTGTACCGGCGATCTTCAGCCTTGGATGATGTTCGATTACCCGGCCCAATACCGGTTCCTGATCCGGCTCAACATCCACGAAGAAGATATGTTTGCCTTCTTCCACTACCTGTTTAAAACTGCGAAAGTGAGTGTTCGGCACCTGGATACCCAAAAAACCGCCTTCCCAGATGCAGAAACCAAATATAATAATGGCAAGGAAGATAAAAGGCACCCAGCCTGCGGCGGATTCGGTCCAACCCAGCCAATAGGCACCGCCAAGAACCAGCACCGCAAGTGGCACACCGACCAGCGCACCAATCTCGCCCGAGTGAACAGCATCTTGTTTCATTAACGAGTTAACCTCGTGGAGGTGATGTTGTTCAACATCAGCAACTTTTTCACTGAGCACATGAATTTGTTCGGTATTGATACCGTTAGCTTCCAATTCATTTTCAACGGCTTCAAGATCGTCGAGATTGTCACTGATGTAATAATGTCGATTCATGCCACACCTCCCATCTCGTATTTGCCGTAGACCTCCTCTGTCCTGCAGCCGTTAACTGAGATTTGCAGTCGGTATCTGTACCCGTGGGGAACGTTGCACACTTCATGCAACCCGAGAAAAGTATAGCACCCCTGGCATGCAGAACAGGCGGCGTCAATATCAAAAAGCC
The DNA here is from genome assembly GCF_050739775.1 of Pseudomonas sp. Classification (GTDB taxonomy): domain Bacteria; phylum Pseudomonadota; class Gammaproteobacteria; order Pseudomonadales; family Pseudomonadaceae; genus Aquipseudomonas. The sequence continues at coordinate 19,780 of NZ_JBOICA010000044.1, read as the reverse complement.
ATCACTAGGGCCTGGCGCACCCCGACGAACCGGCGTTTTTCAAGGTACTTGTCGCGTCGACCGTCTAACTATACCGCTCTTTTCTCGACCTGTTGCTCTCGATCCGGGTTCAACAACACGGGATCGTGTTCCAGTTACGTGTCTGACCTGACCAGCGCCCAGAGCGGTTGCCCAAAGCTGCCCCCCTAAGACAGACAACGGTCAAGCAAAAGCAGCCCTGATCCACGGTTCCACCAGCCGGCATGAATGGACAGTATGGCTGCAGGCACAACAAGACAAGGCTGAGCGCAGCTTCAAGCATATAATGTTCAACCTCGACGACCTGGCGCTGGACGCCGCAAGCCGAGGCCTGGGCGTCGCCATGACGGACAAAGTGCTGGCTCACGACACACTGATGCGCGGCGATCTGGTAGTGCCCTTCGGCGAGGCGCTGCGGACCAGAGCGGTCTATGCCCTGTGGTTGCGCGATAGCGGCGTGACCCACCCCGCCTGCCGCGCTGTATTGACTTGGTTCGAGGAGCAGATTGAACAGACGACCACCTCCTACTCGGGTGGATCGTGACCAACACCACAGACCTGGACTGACCAGCACAACCTTTTGATCTGACGCCCTGCCCCGGAATACGCAATGCGCTTTAATGAAAGCAATTGCATATTCTTCAGCATCGTCGCGAAACACTCGAAAGGACCCGTTCATGCTGCTCTCTCGCTGGCTCCCGGGCCTGGCCAATCTCTTGCACTATCGCCGCGAATGGTTGCATGCCGACCTGCAGGCCGGCTTGTCGGTGGCGGCAATTCAGATTCCGATCGCCATCGCCTATGCACAGATTGTCGGCCTACCACCGCAATACGGCCTGTACGCCTGCATTTTGCCAATGATGGTCTATGCCCTGGTCGGCAGTTCGCGACAGTTGATGGTCGGCCCGGATGCGGCGACCTGTGCCATGGTTGCCGGGGCCATCGCGCCGCTGGCGCTGGGTGATCCCACTCGATTGGCGCAGTTGTCAGTCATTGTCACCGTACTGGTCGGACTGATGTTGATCGGTGCAGGGCTGGCCCGCGCCGGCTTTATCGCCAGTTTCTTCTCGCGCCCGATTCTGATCGGTTACCTCAACGGCATCGGCCTGAGTCTGCTGGCCGGACAACTGGGCAAGGTGCTGGGTTTTCAGATTGAAGGCAACGGCTTCATTCTCAGCCTGATCAACCTGTTGCAACGCCTGGAGGAAATCCACTGGGTGACGCTGAGCATCGGCGCGGTCGGCCTGGCGCTGCTGATCTGGTTGCCGCGCCGATTTCCTCGGCTGCCTGCCGCGCTGGTCACAGTAGTCGTCGCGACATTGGTGGTCGGGGCGTTTGGCCTGGATCGTTTCGGCGTAGCGATTCTCGGCCCGGTGCCAGCCGGCATGCCGGAACTGGCCTGGCCTCAAACCAACCTTGAGGAAATGAAAAGCCTGCTGCGTGACGCCCTGGGTATCGCCACGGTGAGTTTCTGCAGCGCGATGCTCACCGCCCGCAGTTTTGCTGCCCGGCATGGTTATGCAATCAATGCCAACCACGAATTCCTCGCCCTGGGGGTGACCAACATCGCCGCCGGGGTATCCCAGGGTTTCGCCGTCAGCGGCGCCGACTCACGCACCGCAGTCAACGACATGGTCGGTGGCAAGAGCCAGTTGGTGGGCATCATCGCCGCCCTGGTGATTGCGATGATCCTGTTGTTCTTTACCGCCCCCATGGCCTGGATTCCCCAGGCTGCCCTGGGGGCTGTGCTGCTGATGGCCGGCTGGGGCCTGATCGACGTGAAATCCCTGGGCAAGATCTACAAGCTCAGCCGCTTCGAATTCTGGCTGTGCGTGCTGACCACGGTGGGGGTGCTGGGCGTCGGCGTGTTGCCAGGCATCATCATCGCCGTGACCCTGGCAATCCTGCGCTTGCTCTACAGTATTTACCAACCCACCGATGCGGTGCTCGGCTGGGTGCCTGGCATTGAGGGCCAGGTGGATATCCATCGGCACAAGGATGCGCGTACGGTCAAAGGCCTGGTGGTGTATCGCTTCGATGACGCGATCCTGTTCTTCAATGCCGACTACTTCAAGATGCGCCTGCTCGAAGCGGTCCAACAGGAACTCGAGCCGCGAGCGGTGTTGTTCGATGCGGAGGCAGTCAGCTCCATCGACGTCAGCGGTATTTCTGCGTTACGGGAAGTGCGCGATACCCTCAAGGCACGCGGTATTCACTTTGCCATCGCCCGGGCTCGCGGGCGCTTCCTGCGTATGCTGGTGCGCTCGGGAATCGCTCGGGAAATGGAGGACGGGATGCTGTTCGGGTCGGTGCGTTCGGGGATTCGGGCGTATCGGTTGTGGCGTAATCGTACGCGCAAATCGGCAGCGGCCAGCGCTGGATGATGGGCGATGAGGCCTGGGCTCAGGAATGCGGCATCAGCCCCGGCAAGGCATGCATCAGGGCATTGATGGCAAAGCCGATGAACATCACCCCGCAGGCCCGGGTAATCCACAGTTCGTAACGGGTATACAGAGTGCGTACCTGCCGGGCGCCAACCAGCGCGACCAGAATCGCATAAGCCAACAGGCCGCCAACAAAACTCAAGGCAATCAGCATCGGCAGCATGGACCAGTCCAGGGCGGCGGCGCGACTGGAGAGCAAGGCAGTGAAGGTGGCGACCGCTACCGGGTAGGCCTTGGGGTTGGTCAGGCCAAAGACGATGCCGTGCCAGAACGGTTCGCGTACCGGTCCTTGTTCGCCCTGGCCATTGCCCGGACGGCTGCGCAGTGCGCGCAAGCCCAGCCAGAACAGGTACAGGCCGCTGAGCAGGCCGAGGATGTCGAACACCGAGTTGCCGATCTGGCGCGCACCGACAATCGCCACCAGTGCCGTGCTGCACCAAAGCACGTCGCCCAGCAGATGACCGCAGAGGAACCCGGCACCCGCCCGACGTCCGCGGGCCGCACCGATGCCCAGCACCGCCAGCACACCCGGCCCCGGGGTGATGCCGTAGATAAATCCGGAAGCCAGCACGGCAAACAGCAGCGAAAAGGTCATTACGGCCGGGCTCCTGGGCAACTAGGCAAAAGGCGAAGTCTACGGTAGCCGCCACTTTGCGGCCAGCACCTCAGTAGCCATGGGACGTGAGGATCTGCACCTCACTCAGCGCTGGCGGCCGGGCAAAATAACGCAGCAACTGGCCGCTGCGATTGGTGAAGATGCCATCGACGCCTGCCGCCATGACCTTGGCGAAGTCCACGTCTTCATCGACGGTGTACACGTGCACCAGCAAGCCTTTTTCATGAGTCAGCTGGTTCATCCAGGGTTGCACCAGGTCGGCATAGCTCTGCGCCCCACCCGCTTCCAGCGCCGCCGACGGTCCGGTGCCGATGGCACCTGTGTCCTTGGCATAATCAAGCCAGCGCACAAACTCGGCCTTGTCCCTGGGTTGCTGGCGAGCATAGAACGCCGCTTTGTCGGTCTCGCCGGATTCGGCAAAGCTCTGCGCGGACGCAGGCTCGATGTTGCCCTTGCCAATCCACAACAGCAGCACCTTGGGCACCTGGGGCATTTCCTTGTGCAGCAGCGCCAAACTGTTGCGATCAAAGCTCTGCAACACCACCCGCCCAGGCTGGTCGAGCCAGCCACGCGCCTGCAGACGCGCCTTCAAATCCGCTTCGATGCCGGGGAACAGGGTCGGCACCTTGGTCTCGATGTACAACCCGGGCCGCTTGTCTGGATGGCCTTCGGCGATGTCCATGACCTCGTCCAGGGTGAGGATCTGCAAGCCCTTGAAGCGCTCCCGCGCCCGTTCGGGGCTGGCCTGGTTGAACCAGCTGCCAGCATCCAGCGCCTTGAGTTCGGCCAGGGTGAAGGCACTGACCGGGCTGTCTCTGCGCTCGGGAAAGCGCTGAGCCACATCGCTGCTGCGCTGCAGGTTGTCATCGTGAACCGCCACCAACACGCCGTCCTTGCTGCGCTGCAGGTCCAATTCCAGGTAGTCGGCGCCCAGGTCTCGGGCCAACAGGTAGGCTGCGGCAGTGGACTCCGGCGCATCGAACGATGCGCCGCGATGGGCAATCACTGCCGGGTACGGGATGCTCTGGGCGGCCGCCAGTTCCTTGCCCTGACCAGCCTCGACCAGCCCGGCCAAAGGCAGCAGGAGCAGACACGCAAACCTGCGGATTCCTTGCATCATCACGTTTCCTCTTCATTAATCGCGAAACCAGCATAGTCACCAACACTGATGACAATGCAGTGGCATGCTAAAGTCGCGCCGATCAAGCGACCCACCCGGAACAGTGAACCCCATGCCCCACACCGACCTCGACGCCAGCCTCCACCTCTGGCCTGAATTGATCGCCAGCCACCCGTGCAGCGGCTTGCTGCTGGGCAATGGTGCCAGTCGAGCGTTGTGGCGCCCGTTCGCCTATTTCTCCCTGTTCGAAGAAGCCCAACGGGTGCGCCACAAACCCTTGAGCCTGACCGACCAGGCCTTGTTCAAATCCCTCGGCACCGAGCTGTTCGAGCCGGTGCTCAGCGCCTTGAACACCACGGTACGCATCAACGCCGCCCTGGCAATCAGTTCGTCCGCGCCGCTGAACCGTTATTACGCAATCAAGGAAGCGCTGATACACGCCGTGCGCAGCGTGCATATATCCTGGCGCCTACTGCCGAAGTCGACCCTGCAACTGATCAACAACGAACTGCGCAATTACCACAGCGTCTACTCAAGCAACTACGACCTGCTCTGCCACTGGGCGGCCAGCCAGTGCGCGGACGGTCTCCAGTCGTTGTTCGATGAGGAAGGCATCTTCGATATCCGTCACACGCACAATCCCGGCACCCGCCTGTTGTACCTGCACGGCGGCTTGCACCTGCTCAAACAACAGGACGGCAGCACCCGCCAGCGCAGTGCCAGCGACAGCCAGTTGCTCGATGGATTTGCCGTAAACACCCCCGGCGATGTGCCGCTGTTCGTCAACGAAAGCAACAGCGACGACAAGCTCAAGGCCATCCGCAGTTCCGACTATCTGAACTGGTGCCTGGGCGAACTGGCGGGTCATCAAGGTGGGCTGTGCCTGTTCGGCCAGCACCTGGACAACAGCGACCGTCACCTGCTGCAAGCCATCAAGCAGGCACGCCCGGCGCACCTGGCCATTGCCATCCGGCCGTTGAACGAGACCTCGATCATCAGCCAGAAGCAGCATTACGCCCAGCGCTTCGCCGACACTGCGGACCTGCCGCTGTACTTTTTCGACGCCAGCAGCCACCCCCTGGGCGCTCCCGGCCTTGAAGTCCAGGTACCGATGCCGGTTCGCAAGCGGCGTTGACAGCACGACAATTTCGTCATGGCAAATATAAATAATTATCGATACCATTCGCATCTTTCTTCTCCGGTCCGTCCTGGAAAGCTTGCATGCAACGCCCCAAACCCGATCCACTTGCCCATGACACCTGCCGCGGGTTTTACACCGACATCCTGCGTTTCCTGCGCAAGCGCATGGACAACGCCAGTGATGCCGCCGACATGACCCAGGATGTGTTCACCCAGTGGCTGGGCTACCGGGACCGGTCACGGGTGGAGCAACCGCGGGCGTTTCTGTTCCAGGTCGCACGTAATCTGCTCAGCGATCACTGGCGCCGTCAACGTGTTCGTCACGCCGCGCTCGCTGAGCAGACACGTGCCGATGAAGACGCGAGCAGCGACAACTCCGCCGACCCCCTGAACCATGCCCAGCAACAACAACGCCTGGCGCAATTGAAAGATGTACTCGCCGAACTCTCGCCGCGCCGTCGCCAAGCCCTTATGCTGCACCGCTTCGAAGGTTTGACGCAGGCACAGATCGGTGAGCGCATGGGGATCTCCGTGAGCATGGTGGAAAAACACATTGCCGCCGCACTACTGCATTGCAAGCACCGCCTGGACAGTGACAACGGCATGGAGCAGCCAGAATGCACCACCCTCGGCGTGAAAATCCCCAGTTGGGACGCCAAGGTCGGCTGGCAGGCACAGTTCGTGCGCAAGACCGACCGCCTGCCCAGCGACAAGTACCGCGAAGGGCCCGCCAGCTCGCTGGGTGACCACTACTACGATCACTACGCCAACGACGACTATCAGGTCCACGGTCTGTTCGCCAACTGGAAGCCGCAGCAGCAGCTCAAAGGCACCGAGGTCAACCTGACCATCGACAACCTGTTCAACAACGACTACCGCTCCGAACTCAGCGGCGCCTATGCCTACAGCCAGGGACGCAATGCCAAGGTGAGCATTACCCGCTTCTTCTGAATCGACAGCAAACTGTACGGATGATCTTGTGACCAACTGTAACAAGATCATCCGTGCTGGCTGTGGCTCAATGACCGGACTCATCTGTCACAGGCTTTTGTTATGTCCAGCCGCGAGAACACCGGGATGGCCCTTGGCTTGCTCGGTGTCATCATTTTCAGCCTGACCCTGCCCATGACCCGTATCGTCGTGCAGGAACTGCATCCGCTGCTCAATGGCCTAGGCCGTGCCCTGCTGGCGGCAATCCCGGCAGCGGCATTGCTGCTCTGGCGTCGTGAGAAATGGCCGACCTGGCAACAGGTCAAAGGTTTGAGCCTGGTGGCCCTGGGAGTAATCCTTGGCTTTCCGGTTTTTTCCGCCTGGGCCATGCAGACTGTACCCGCGTCCCACGGTGCCTTGGTCAACGGCCTGCAACCTTTGTGCGTCGCCTTCTATGCCGCCTGGCTGTCCCATGAACGACCGTCGAAAGCCTTCTGGGCCTGCGCCGCGCTGGGCAGCGCGCTGGTGTTGGTGTACGCGATGATCATGGGCGCCGGGCAGATCCAGGCTGGTGACCTGTTGATGCTCGCGGCCATTGCCGTCGGTGGCCTGGGCTATGCCGAAGGTGGACGACTGGCGCGGGAGATGGGCGGTTGGCAGGTGATCTGCTGGGCCCTGGTGCTGGCCAGCCCGCTGTTGATCGGCCCGGTTGTGTACCTGGCCCTGCAACATCAGGGGCCGGTCAGCGCACAGGCCTGGTGGGCCTTTGCTTATGTGTCGCTGTTCTCGCAGTTCATTGGTTTCTTTGCCTGGTATGCCGGGCTGGCCCTGGGTGGCATCGCCCGGGTCAGTCAGATCCAGTTGCTGCAGATTTTCTTCACCATCGCCTTTTCCGCGCTGTTCTTTGGTGAGCAGGTCGAGCCGATTACCTGGGTGTTTGCGGCGGGGGTGATTGCTACTGTGGTGTTGGGTCGCAAAACTCGGGTACATCCGGCACCGGTGAGGGCCTGAAAGGTCCATGTCGCGGGGCTTGCCCCGCGATGTTTCAGGCCGCGATCAAGCCATCCGCTCGCAACAGGGTTTCCAGGCAATGCTCCTTGACCCCATAAAATTCCTTCAACTGCTGGATCTTCTCCAGCAACACCGTTGAATCCACCGGCGCCTGACGTTTCACCGCGAGGATCATCTTGTTCTTGTTGGTGTGCTCCAGCGAGATGAACTCGAACACCTTGGTCTCGTAACCACAGGCTTCCAGGTACAAGGCACGCAAGCTGTCAGTCAGCATCTCGGCCTGCTGCCCCAGGTGCAACCCATACTGCAGCATCGGTTTGAGCAGGCCCGGGCTATGCAATTGCGGGCGAATCTGTTTGTGGCAGCAGGGCGAGCACATGATGATCGCCGCGCCACAGCGAATGCCGGTATGGATCGCATAGTCGGTGGCGATGTCACAGGCATGCAGGGCGATCATCACCTCTATGGCACTGGGCACCACGCTGCGCACATCGCCACACTCGAACCGCAACCCCGGATGTTCCAGGCGCGCAGCAGCGCCATTGCACAACTCGACCATGTCCTGACGCAACTCGACGCCAGTCACCTGGGCCTCACGCTGCAGGGTGTTGCGCAGGTAATCGTGGATGGCAAAGGTCAGGTAACCCTTGCCCGAGCCAAAGTCGGTGACCCGCAAGGGTTGATCGGCGGCCAGCGGCGCCGAGTTCAGCGCATGAGAAAACACTTCGATGAACTTGTTGATCTGTTTCCACTTACGCGACATGGCCGGGATCAACGCATGCTGCTTGTCGGTGACGCCCAGGTCATGCAGGAACGGACGGCTCAACTCCAAGTAACGTTTTTTCTCCCGGTCATGTTCGCCCGCCGGCGCCTGACGTTCCTGCTGCACGGCACTGCGATGGAGCATTGGCTTGCCCTTCTTGCTGAACTCCAATTGCGCTTCATCGCTCAGGCTCAGCAGGTGGGCATTGCGAAACGAGCCCGGCAGCAGCTCGGCCACCAACGCCAGGGCTTCTTCATTGGGCAGGTTGCGGGTGATGTCGCGGGTCTGGTAGCGGTAGACCAGCGACAGACAGGCCTGGCCCTTGACGGTCAACGGCTTGGCGATGATCCGCTGCAAGGCTTCTTCAGTGCCGACATGGCGCGCCAGCACCAGCTTGATCAGGGCGTTTTGTTGCAGGCTGCTGGCGAGCAGGCTCAGAAACTGCGCACGCGCATCCGGCGCGGCCTGGGCGGTGGGGGAATCGGACATCGGGAGTGGGTGCCTCGGGTTGCGAAGGGAGCGGCTAGGCGCAATGCCGGGCATTTTACGTGGATGACCGGCCTGCGCACAGCTTTTGTCGATCAGCGTTCCCGGCTCAGCCCAACACCACCAGGCGGTTGGGCAGTTCGTTACGCTCATGGGTCAAGGGCACGTGCTCGATCAGCAGCTCGCCGCAAGCCTCGATGCATGCCACAAAACCCTGCAGGGTCTGCCCCTGGCGCACCTGTTCGGTAAAGCGCTGGACGATGCCTTCCCACACCTGGTTGTCCAGATGCTGGGAGATGCCCTCGTCGACCAGAATTTCGACATAGCGCTCGGCCTCGCTGACGAAAATCAGCACCCCGGTACTGCCTGCCGTATGGTGCAGGTTCTGTTCTAAAAACTGCCGCCGGGCCAGGTTCGAGGCGCGCCAGTGGCGCACCGAACGCGGGATCAGCCGGGTAGTCAGGCTAGGCAGGCGAAACAGCAGGCACAGGGCGATGAAGGTCAGCCATTGAGCGATCAGCAAGCCGTTGACGCTCAACCAGCCACCCAGGTAATAAATAGTGCCCGGCACCAGCAAGGCCAGCAGGCTGGCCCAGAGCAAGGGGATATAGGCGTAGTCGTCGGCGCGGGCCGCCAGCACGGTGACCAACTCCGCGTCGGTGCGCCGCTCGACCCGGGCGATGGCCTCGGCTACCTGGCGCTGTTCATATTCACTGAGCAATGTCATGTACTGGGCATCTCGTTGATTATTGTTCTACCAGCCCCCGGAGGAGCCGCCACCGCCGAAGCCGCCACCGCCGCCACTGAAGCCCCCGCCGCCGCGACCACCACCAAAACCGCCATAGCCGCCGCCGAAACCACCGCCCATGCCACCATGGCCACCGCGGCCACTTGCGCCCAGCCCCATGGACTGCGCGGCAAAGACCACGATAATCAGCAGGACAAACAGGCCGAAAGCCCAGGCCGGCGCGGCCTCCTCGCCCCCGCCGCCTTGTGCCCGCGACGGCTCGGCCAAGGGGGTGCCGCCCAGTACCTGAAAGATCGCCGCCGTACCTTGGACAATGCCTAAGCTGAACTCGCCACGGCGAAACGCCGGGGTGATAATGCCGTTGATGATCACCGACGCCTGGGCATCGGTCAGACGTTCTTCAAGACCATAGCCGACTTCGATGCGCAGCTTGCGCGCCTGGGGCACAACGATCAACAGCGCACCGTTGTCCTTGCCCTTCTGGCCAATCCCCCAGTGGCGACCGAGCTGATAGCCGAAGTCCTCGATCGGCAGCCCCTGCAGATCATTCACGGTGACCACCACAACCTGCTCGCCGCTGGCTTGTTCATGGGCCGTGAGCATACGTTCAAGCTGGTTGCGGCTGCCGGCGTCGAGCAACCCGGCGTTGTCCACCACCCGGCCGCTCAGGGCCGGGAAGTTCGGCTCGGCCCGCAGCGGCGTGACAATCAGTAGCGCCAGCAGCAGCGTCCATTGCAGCAGACGCATCAGAACTTCACTTCAGGGGCTTTGTCGGCATCACTGGCTGTGGCCTCGAAGGTCTCCCGCAGCGGCAGGCTGCTGTACATCACACTGTGCCAGAGACGCCCGGGGAAGGTGCGGATCTCGGTGTTGTAACGCTGAACCGCGGCGATGAAATCCTTGCGGGCCACGGCAATGCGGTTTTCCGTGCCTTCAAGCTGTGACTGCAGGGCGAGAAAATTCTGGTTTGACTTCAGCTCCGGATAGCGTTCGGACACCACCATCAGACGGCTGAGCGCTCCCGTCAGTTGCGATTGTGCCTGCTGGAATTGCTGGAGCTTCTTTGGATCATCCAAGGTGCTGGCATCCACCTGGATCGAGGTGGCCTTGGCCCGCGCTTCAATGACTGCGGTCAGGGTTTCCTGTTCCTGCCTGGCATAACCTTTGACCGTTTCCACCAGGTTGGGGATCAGGTCGGCGCGGCGCTGGTATTGGTTCTGCACTTGCGCCCAGGCGGCCTTGACCTGCTCGTCGTAGTTGGGGATGTTGTTGATCCCGCAGCCGGCCAGCAGGCTGCCAAGGATCAGCAACAACCACAATCGAACGCCCTTGAACTGGATTACCTGCATAGTTGCCCTACTCCTTGATCAGCGTGAATCACTGTACTTGAGGCATAATCCGTCACCGCCGCTGGATCGTGTTGGCCCAATCGGCTAAAAGATGCCCCAGCAAACTACAACAATAGCCGCTCCCCCAACTTCGGCTGGGCAGTATCACCGTGAATACTGCCCTGGGCTTTGAGAACAGAATTTCATGAACAAGCTGTGTTTGCTGGGCCTCCTCGTCAGCCTGGCCAGTCAGTCGGCCTTCGCCGATACCCCTGCAGATTCGTTGCAGAACAAACAGGCGTTCATCGCCGACCTTATGGGCCAGATGACCCTGGACGAGAAGATCGGCCAGTTGCGCCTGATCAGCATCGGCCCGGAAATGCCGCGGGAGATGATCCGCAAGGAGATCGCCGCGGGCCGCATCGGCGGTACCTTCAACTCGATCACCCGCGCCGAGAACCGTCCGATGCAGGACGCGGCAGGCCGCAGCCGTCTGAAGATCCCGATGTTCTTCGCCTATGACGTGATCCACGGCCACCGCACGATTTTCCCGATCAGCCTGGCCCTGGCCTCGAGCTGGGACATGGACGCGATCGCCAAGGTCGGACGGATCTCCGCTCTGGAAGCCGCCTCCGACGGCATCGACATGACCTTCGCGCCGATGGTCGATATCGCTCGCGACCCGCGCTGGGGTCGCACCAGTGAAGGCTTTGGTGAAGACACCTATCTGGTCTCGCGCATTTCCAAGGTCATGGTTGAGTCCTTCCAGGGCAAGAGCCCGGCCGAGGCGACCAGCCTGATGGCCAGTGTCAAACACTTCGCCCTGTATGGCGCTGTGGAGGGCGGGCGCGACTACAACACCGTCGACATGAGCCCAACGAAGATGTTCAACGACTACCTGCCACCTTACCGCGCCGCCATCGATGCTGGCGCCGGCGGTGTGATGGTCGCGCTGAACTCGATCAACGGCGTGCCGGCCACCTCCAACACTTGGCTGATGCAGGATCTGCTGCGCAAGGACTGGGGTTTCAAGGGCGTGACCGTCAGCGACCACGGGGCAATCACCGAACTGGTTCGCCACGGTGTGGCCGGCGATGGCCGCGAGGCGGCAAAGCTGGCGATCAAGGCGGGCATCGACCTGAGCATGAACGACTCGCTGTACGGCGAAGAACTGGCCAACCTGCTCAAGGCGGGCGAAATCGACCAGGCCGACATCGACAATGCTGTGCGTGAAGTACTCGGCGCCAAGTACGACATGGGCCTGTTCGCCGACCCGTACCGGCGCATCGGCAACGCCAGCGACGACCCGGCCGACACCTACGCCGACAGCCGCCTGCACCGCGCCGAAGCGCGTGATGTGGCGCGCCGCAGCCTGGTCCTGCTGGAAAACCGCGAGCAGACCCTGCCGCTGAAGAAGACCGGCACCATCGCCCTGGTCGGCCCGCTGGCCGACGCCCCCATCGACATGATGGGCAGCTGGGCCGCCGCCGGGCGTCCGCAGCAGTCAGTGACCGTGCGCGAAGGCATGCGCCAGGTGCTGGGCGACAAGGCCAAGGTGATCTACGCCAAAGGCTCCAACGTCACCCACGACAAGGCCATTCTCGACTACCTGAACTTCCTCAACTTCGACGCTCCGGAAATTGTCGATGACCCACGTCCGGCCGCCGTGCTGATCGACGAAGCGGTCAAGGCTGCCAAGCAGTCCGATGTGGTCGTGGCCGTGGTCGGCGAGTCCCGTGGCATGTCCCACGAATCGTCGAGCCGCACCACCCTGGAAATCCCGGCCGCCCAGCGCGAGCTGATCAAGGCCCTGAAAGCTACGGGTAAGCCGCTGGTGCTGGTGCTGATGAACGGCCGGCCGCTGTCGCTGACCTGGGAACGCGAGCAGGCCGACGCCATCCTGGAAACCTGGTTCAGCGGCACTGAAGGCGGTAATGCCATCGCCGATGTACTGTTCGGCGACTACAACCCGTCAGGCAAGCTGGCCATCACCTTCCCGCGTTCGGTCGGGCAGATTCCGATGTACTACAACCACCTGAGCATTGGCCGCCCCTTCACCCCGGGCAAGCCTGGCAACTACACCTCGCAGTACTTCGAGGAGCCCAACGGCCCGCTCTACCCCTTCGGCTACGGCCTGAGCTATAGCGACTTCAGCCTGTCGCCGCTGACCCTGTCGAGTAAAACCCTGAAAAAGGGCCAGACCCTCGAGGCCAGCGTTCGTGTGAAGAACACCGGCAAGCGTGACGGCGAAACCGTGGTGCAGCTGTACCTGCAAGACATTGCCGCGTCCATGAGCCGACCCATCAAGGAATTGAAGAACTTCCAGAAGGTCATGCTCAAGGCTGGTGAAGAGCGCACTGTACGCTTCCAGATCAGTGAAGAAGACCTGAAGTTCTACAACACCCAACTGCAATGGGCAGCCGAGCCCGGCGAGTTCAACGTCCAGGTCGGGCTGGACTCCCAGGCGGTACAGCAAAAGCGTTTCGAACTGTTGTAAGCCGCTGCCAAGCGCCAAGGGAAGGCCAGGAGGCCTTCCCCCTCTGCCGGGATCCGCACCATGCCTTACTCTTTTCGTGCCCTGCGTCTGGGGCTGATAGTTTTCTTCATCCTGGCCGGCACGCTGTTCACCGCCGGCTGGGCCATGCACCATGCCAAACGCCAGTCGATGGTCGAGGATGCCGCTCGTGCCAGCCAGCAACTGGGCTTGTACGCCACCTCGCTGCATACCCTGATCGAACGCTACCGCGCCCTGCCCGCCGTGCTGGCCCTGGACCCGGAGCTGATCAGCGCGCTCAGTGGTCCGCTCAACGACCAGGTTCAGGATGCCCTGAACCGCAAGCTCGAGCGCATTAACGGTGCGGCCAACTCCTCGACCCTGGAGCTGCTCGACCGTACCGGCCTTGCCGTGGCCGCCAGCAACTGGCGCCTGCCCAGCACCTATGTCGGCTCCAACTACGGCTTTCGCCCCTACTTCAAACAGACCCGCAGCCAGGGCAGCGGGCGCTTCTACGCCGTCGGCGTGACCAGCGGCGTGCCGGGCTACTTCCTCTCCAGCGCCGTGCAGGACGAGCACGGCCGCTTCCTCGGTGCCATGGTGGTCAAGCTGGAGTTCCCGGAGCTTGAACGTGAATGGCGCCAAGGCAACGATATTCTGCTGGTCAGCGATGCCCGCGGGATCATCTTCATCGCCAACCAGGACGGTTGGCGCTACCGCCAACTCAAACCCCTGACCAGTGCTGACCGTGCCGAACTGGCCGCCACCCGCCAGTACGACAAGCAACAGCTGGTGCCTTTGCAGCACCAGGTGCTCAGCCGTTTCGATGACAACAGCCACCTGATGCGTGTTCAACAGCCTGAAGGTAGCTCTGAGTACCTGTGGGAGAGCTTGCCCCTGGAAGCCGAGGGCTGGACCCTGCACCTGCTGCGCAAGCCGCAGGTCAGCGACGACGGCCGCAATGCCGCCCTCGCCGCAGCCGCCGTGTGGCTGAGCCTGGTCTTCGCCCTGCTGTTCATCAGCCAGCGTCTGCGCCTGGCACGCTTGCGCCAGCGCAGCAGTGAAGAGCTCACGCGCCTGGTCGAGGAACGCACCCGCGATCTGCGCACGGCCCAGGAAGGCCTGGTGCAATCGGCCAAGCTGGCCGCACTGGGACAAATGTCGGCAGCCCTGGCCCATGAAATCAATCAACCGCTGACCACCCAGCGCATGCAACTGGCGACCTTGCGCCTGTTGCTCGACAACCAGCGCTTTGATGAGGCACGCCAGGCCCTGGAACCGCTGGAACAGATGCTGACACGCATGGCAGCGCTCACCGGCCACCTGAAGACCTTCGCCCGCAACAGTCCCAGCGGCTTGCGCGAACGCCTGGACCTGGCCACCGTGGTCGATCAGGCCTTGCAGTTGCTCGATACGCGCATTCGCGCCGAACAGGTGGAAGTCTCCCAGTACCTGGCCCGTCCGGCGTGGGTGCGCGGCGATGCGATCCGTCTGGAGCAAGTGCTGATCAACCTGTTGCGCAACGCCCTGGACGCCATGGCCGGGAAAAGCTACAAACGCCTGGAAATCCGCATCGAGGTCGAGGCCGAGCAGTGGCGCCTGAGTGTGCTCGACAGCGGCGGCGGCATACCTGCCGAACACCTGGCCAGTGTTTTCGATCCATTCTTCACCACCAAGCCCGTGGGTGAAGGGCTGGGCCTGGGCCTGGCGATTTCCTATGGCATCATTCACGAAGCCGGTGGACGCCTTACGGTCGACAATCAACCGGGCGGCGCTCGTTTCAGCCTTACCCTGCCCTGTGATCTGGAGTCTTGATGTTCAATTCGGTAATGGTCGTCGACGATGAAGCCAGCATCCGTACTGCGGTCGAGCAGTGGCTGAGCCTGTCCGGCTTCAGCGTGCAGCTGTTCAGCCGCGCCGAAGACTGCCTGAACCAGTTACCCATGCACTTTCCAGGCGTCATCCTCAGCGATGTGCGCATGCCCGGCATGGACGGCCTGCAGTTGCTCGAACAACTCCAGGCGCGCGATGCCGACCTGCCGGTGATTCTCCTGACCGGCCACGGCGATGTGCCCATGGCGGTCGAAGCGATGCGCAACGGCGCCTATGACTTTCTGGAAAAGCCCTTCAGCCCGGAAAGCCTGCTGGGCAGCCTGCGCCGCGCCCTGGAGAAACGCCAGCTGGTCCTGGAGAACCGCCGCCTGCATGAACAGGCCGACCTCAAGGCGCGCCTGGAACTGAACCTGCTGGGTATGTCCCAAGGCATGCAGCAGTTGCGCAGGCAAGTGCTGGACCTGGCCAGCTTGCCGGTCAACGTGCTGATTCGTGGTGAAACCGGCAGTGGCAAGGAGCAAGTCGCGCGCTGCCTGCATGACTTTGGCCCGCGGGCTGACAAACCCTTCGTCGCGCTCAACTGCGCAGCGATCCCCGAGGCGCTGTTCGAAGCCGAGTTGTTCGGCCATGAAAGTGGCGCCTTCACAGGCGCCCAAGGCAAGCGCATTGGCAAGCTGGAATACGCCAATGGCGGCACGGTGTTCCTCGATGAAATCGAAAGCATGCCCCTGGCCCAGCAAGCCAAACTGCTGCGCGTGTTGCAGGAGCAGAAACTGGAGCGCCTTGGCGCCAACCAGAGCGTCAGTGTCGACTTGCGAATCATTGCCGCGACCAAGCCTGACCTGCTCGAAGAAGCCCGCGCCGGACGCTTTCGCGAAGACCTGGCGTACCGCCTGAACGTCGCCGAATTGCGCCTGGCGCCCTTGCGCGAACGGCGCGAAGACATTCCCTTGCTGTTCCAGCACTTTGCCCGCCTGGCTGGCGAGCGCGTCGGTCGTAGTGCGCCGCTGCTCAGCGGCGCGCACCTGGGACGCCTGCTCAGCCACGACTGGCCCGGCAACGTCCGCGAACTGGCCAATGCCGCCGAGCGTCACGCCCTTGGCCTGGGTGAGCCAAGCATTGCCCAGGTCGAGTCAGGACAATCCCTTGCCGCCCAGCAGGAAGCCTTCGAATCGCAGTGCCTGCGGGCAGCCCTGAGCCGCCACAAAGGCGAGATCAAGGCCGTCATGGAAGAACTGCAACTGCCCCGCCGCACCCTCAACGAAAAGATGCAGCGCCATGGGCTATTGCGCGAAGACTTCCTCTAACCGTACCGCCTCAATAAGCGGAATCTTGCCGATCAACCCTGAAAGTATGAGCGGATTTCCGCTCACAGACAGGCGAAAACCCTTCTAATCCGGGCCTTCAGCACTTGGCACAGCTCCTGCTATAGACCTGGCAGGCTGCGTTTCGGCGCGCTCCACAAAAACAACTATGAAGGTCCCTTCGATGGATAACTCCAGCACCCTGCCAGCCGGGGCGGCCGTTGCGCCCGCCGCGGAAAAAACCACCCGAAGCCGACTCAAGTCGATTTTCAGCGGTTCGATCGGCAACATGGTCGAATGGTACGACTGGTATGTGTACGCCGCATTTTCCCTGTACTTCGCCAAAGCCTTCTTCCCGGCCGGCGACACCACCGCACAGCTTCTCAATACTGCCGCGATCTTTGCCGTAGGCTTTTTGATGCGCCCGATCGGTGGCTGGCTGATGGGCATCTACGCCGACCGCAAGGGACGCAAAGCCGCACTGATGGCCTCGGTACTGCTGATGTGCGCAGGCTCGCTGGTCATCGCCCTGACCCCGGGCTATGAAACCATCGGCGTTGCCGCCCCCATCCTGCTGGTGATCGCGCGCCTGATGCAGGGCTTGTCGGTTGGCGGCGAATACGGCACCTCGGCCACCTACCTGAGTGAGATGGCGACCAAGGAGCGTCGTGGCTTTTTCTCCAGCTTCCAGTACGTGACCCTGATTTCCGGCCAGCTCATCGCCCTGGCGGTGCTGATCATCCTCCAGCAGACCCTGACCACCGAGCAGCTGTATGCCTGGGGCTGGCGCGTACCATTCGTGATCGGCGCCCTGTGCGCGGTCGTGGCCCTGTACCTGCGTCGCGGCATGGAAGAAACCGCCTCCTTCACCAAGAAGGAAAAGTCCAAGGAAAGCCTGATGCGCACCCTGATGCGCCATCCCAAGGAACTGGCAACCGTGGTCGGTCTGACCATGGGCGGCACCCTGGCCTTCTACACCTATACCACCTACATGCAGAAGTACCTGGTGAATACGGTGGGCATGAGCATCAGCGATTCGACCACGATCTCGGCGGCGACCCTGTTCCTGTTCATGTGCCTGCAACCGGTCATCGGCAGCCTGTCCGACAAGATCGGCCGCCGTCCGATCCTGATCGCCTTCGGTATACTGGGCACGCTGTGCACGGTGCCGATCCTGACCACCCTGCACACCATCCAGACCTGGTGGGGCGCGTTCTTCCTGATCATGGCGGCGCTGATCATCGTCAGTGGCTACACCTCGATCAACGCCGTGGTCAAAGCCGAACTGTTTCCCACCGAAATCCGTGCCCTGGGTGTCGGCCTGCCCTACGCACTGACCGTGTCGATCTTCGGCGGTACCGCTGAGTACGTGGCGCTGTGGTTCAAGAGCATCGGCATGGAAACCGGCTACTACTGGTACGTGACCGCCTGTATTGCCTGCTCGTTGCTGGTGTATGTGTTCATGAAGGACACCCGCACACATTCGCGGATTACCACTGACTGAAGGTAAGTTCACAAGCAGTAAAAAAGGGGCATCCGCCAGCGGATTGCCCCTTTTTTCGTTTCTGCCGCATGGGTTGTCGTACTTAACGCGCGATTAATCCCAGCCCTGCACACTTCAACCATCGACAGACCGAGTCGCCTGTATCGCTCCCTGTAGGAGCCAGCCTTGCCGGCGATGAGGCCCTTACTGTCGCCAAGCTAATCGAATGATTCGATTTTTATACGCTATTTTATGCGCTTTTTAATCAATTTAATCGGCGTAGCATTAAACCCATAGAAACAAACAACCTTTCACCCCCCTGGAGCAACGACCATGAAAAGCAAACTGATCCTGACCCTGACCTTCTCGGTTCTGGCTGCCAACGCTTTCGCCGAAGACGGCTTCGACCGCACCAACAGCCACAACTTTGGCGCCGTGCAAACCCAGTCGGCTACTTATGCAGAAGATGGTTTTGATCGCACTGGCGCGGCCAAATTCGCCGAAGATGGATTCGATCGCACACAAGCCCACCGCTTCAGCTAATCCCTGATGCACTGCAGTCAGCCCGGCTTCGGCCGGGCTTAATCGTTTTCAGCGTGGCAAAGCCTTGGCACACTAGGCGCTTACTCACAGGGAAGGCCGCAAGGCCAGCGCAGATGTACTACTACGAACCCGCAAAAGGCCACGGCCTGCCCCACGACCCCTTCAACGCCATCGTCGGCCCGCGCCCCATCGGCTGGATTTCTTCCCGGGATGGCGAAGGTCGCTTGAACCTTGCGCCGTACAGCTTCTTCAACGCCTTCAACTACATTCCGCCGATCATCGGTTTCTCCAGCGTCGGGCGCAAAGACAGCCTGAACAATATCGAGAAAACCGGCGAGTTCGCCTGGAACCTGGCGACCCGGCCACTGGCCGAAGCCATGAACCAGAGCTGCGCCGCAGTCCCGGCCGAAGTCGATGAGTTCGCCCTGAGCGGCCTGACGCCAGCGGCCTCCAAGGTCATCGCCGTGCCGCGGGTGCAGGAAAGCCCGGTGTCCTTCGAATGCAAGGTGACCCAGATCATCCAGCTGCAACGCGCCGATCAGGTGCTGGTGCCGAGCTGGTTGATCCTCGGGGAAGTGGTGGCGGTGCATATCGCCGAGCACCTGCTCAAGGACGGCATCTACGACACCACTGCCGCGCAACCTATCCTGCGCGGCGGCGGCCCTGCGGATTATTTCGAACTGGGCAATCTGTTCAAGATGACCCGTCCGCCGGTCAACGGCTGAGTTACCAGACCAGCTCGGCGTCGTCGTTGACGTCCTGCAGGCGTTCAAGCTCGATGCAGGCCGCCTCGTCAGCGGCCAGAGCGGTCTTGAACGTCTGCCCATCGAGGACTTTATGAAAACGCGGTGCGCCGCTGGCCCCCAGGCCTTTGACGGCGATCGCCGCGCAGTACCCCTGTTCACCGCGAACAGCGGCCGATACGGCTTCGAACTGCGAAAACTCTTTACGTGCCATGTGCCTCAAATCCACAACGATTGCCTGAAAGCGCCATTCTAACCCGCAGACGGCTCACCAAAGGTATGCAGGTCAAGGCTGGCGACCACCTGGGCCTGAACCAGCTCGCCGAACAGGTCCAGGGTGGGCGAAGCAAAGTAGCCGCTCATCGCCTGCTGATCGCTCCAGAAACCACTGAGCAGCCACAGATCGGCATCGGCCTGGGACTGTTGCAGGTTGAAGTGCAGGCATCCCGGTGCCTGGCGCGAAGGCTCAAGCAATTGGCGCAAGCGCTCGCCCAGTTCCACTGAACGACCGCTACTGGCCCGGATAAAAGCAAGGTGGGTGACCGAATGCGACGAGGTCATGAGCATCTCTCCTAGAGCAGCCAGTTGTTATTGCCAGGCTGCACAGGTTAGGCGATGCCTCGCGCGGGCCGTTAGGTCATTCCTGTCGTCTGCTTGCACATACCTATGCTGCACAGGTCCTTATCTGGAAGTGCTGCAATGACTACCCTTGACCCCGCCCTGGAACAACAGCGCCAGGAGCTGGCTGATCTGGTGCGTCGTCACGCACCGCGGAC
>NZ_JBOICA010000043.1:0-39455 GCF_050739775.1 Pseudomonas sp. | reverse complement strand
GTCCTGGGTGCCCGAAAAATGATGCAACTGATGGGCTGAAAGGCCTTTTACAGCACAAAAACAAACGCCCCGAACAAGTCGGGGCGTTTGGCTTAAGGCCTGTCAGCGTGTTTTCACACAGTCTGTTATGCGGCCTTCTCTGTTTCTAGTATTTAGCTCCCACAGGCGCCAGGAAGGCCGCCTCCAGCAACTGTCGGGTATAGGCATGTTGCGGTGCGGCGAAGATATCCGCTGCTGTACCTTGTTCCACCACCTTGCCCTGCTTGACCACCATCAGTTGATGGCTCAGCGCCTTGACCACCGCCAGGTCATGGCTGATGAACAGATAGGTCAGGTTGTACTTGCTCTGTAGCGAGCGCAACAGCTCCACCACTTGACGCTGCACCGTACGGTCCAGGGCCGAAGTAGGCTCGTCCAGCAGGATCAGCGCCGGTTTGAGCACCAGCGCCCGGGCGATGGCGATGCGCTGACGCTGGCCACCGGAAAACTCATGGGGGTAGCGGTGACGGGTCTGAGGGTCCAGGCCAACCTCCTTCAGTGCGCCAATGATTGCTTGTTCCTGTTCGGCTGCAGTGCCGATGCGATGGATGCGCAGACCTTCACCGACGATATCGCTGACGCACATACGCGGGCTTAGGCTACCAAACGGGTCCTGGAAGACCACCTGCATCTGTCGGCGCAGCGGGCGCACCTGTTGTTGATTCAAACCTTCCAGCGCGGTGCCTTGAAAGCGAATGGCACCTTGGCTGCCGAGCAGGCGCAGGATCGCCAGGCCCAGGGTGGACTTGCCCGAACCGCTTTCGCCGACGATGCCCAGGGTCTGTCCCTGGGGCAGGCTGAAGTTGATGCCATCCACTGCCTTGACGTGATCGACGGTGCGCCGCAGCAGGCCTTTCTTGATCGGGAACCATACACGCAGGTCTTCGACTTCCAGCATCGGTTTGCCTGCCGGGTTGCCGGCTGGGCCGCCGCTGGGCTCGGCGCCGAGCAGCAACTGCGTGTAGGCGTGTTTCGGGTTTTGGAACAAGGTCGCGCAGTCAGCCTGTTCGACGATGCAGCCGCGCTGCATCACGCAAACCCGGTGGGCGATGCGCTTGACCAGGTTCAGGTCATGGCTGATGAGCAGCAGGGCCATCCCCAGGCGCGCCTGCAGCGATTTGAGCAGCTCAAGGATCTTCAATTGCACGGTGACGTCCAGGGCCGTTGTCGGCTCGTCGGCAATCAGCAGCTCCGGCTCGTTGGCCAGGGCCATGGCAATCATTACCCGCTGCCGCTGACCGCCTGAGAGCTCGTGTGGCAGGGCTTTGAGACGTTTGTGTGGCTCGGGGATGCCTACCAGGTCGAGCAGCTCCAGCGTGCGCGCAGTGGCCTCCTTGCCACGCAGGCCTTTGTGTATCAGGAGGATCTCGTTGATCTGCTTCTCGATAGTGTGCAGCGGGTTGAGCGAGGTCATCGGCTCCTGGAAGATCATCGCGATGCGGTTGCCACGGATATGGCGCATCTGCTTTTCATCCAGGGTCAGCAAGTCGCGCCCTTCGTAGTGAATGCTGCCGGAGGGGTGACGGGCCAGTGGGTAGGGCAGAAGGCGCAAGATCGAATGGGCGGTAACCGACTTGCCCGAACCGCTCTCACCGACCAGGGCCAGGGTCTCGCCGCGGCGAATATCGAAGCTGATGCCTTCGACCACGCGCTGGGTCTGCTCGCCGGTGACGAATTCGACGGCCAGGTCGCGCACTTCGATCAAGGTTTCGTTGCTCATTTCATTTCCTCGGGTCGAAGGCATCGCGGGCGGACTCGCCAATGAACACCAGCAGGCTGAGCATCAGTGCCAGCACGGCAAAGGCGCTCATGCCCAGCCAGGGTGCTTGCAGGTTGGACTTGCCCTGGGCCACCAGTTCACCCAGCGATGGCGCACCGGGCGGCAGGCCGAAGCCGAGGAAGTCCAGTGCGGTCAGTGTGCCGATGGCACCAGTGAGAATGAACGGCATGAAGGTCATGGTCGAGATCATGGCGTTGGGCAGGATGTGCCGGTACATGATCGCTCCGTTCTGCATGCCCAGCGCCCGTGCCGCTCGGACGTACTCAAGATTGCGCCCGCGCAGGAACTCGGCGCGCACCACGTCCACCAGGCTCATCCAGGAAAACAGCAACATGATCCCCAGCAGCCACCAGAAGTTGGGTTGCACGAAACTGGCAAGAATGATTAACAGGTACAGCACGGGTAGGCCCGACCAGATCTCCAGGAAGCGCTGGCCGGCCAGGTCGACCCAGCCACCATAGAAGCCCTGCAGGGCGCCGGCAATCACGCCGATGATCGAACTGAGAATGGTCAGGGTCAGGGCGAACAGTACCGAGATGCGGAAGCCGTAGATCACCCGGGCGAGCACGTCACGACCCTGGTCGTCGGTGCCCAGCCAGTTCTGTGCCGAAGGTGGCGCGGGGGCAGGCACCTTGAGGTCGTAGTTGATGCTCTGGTAGCTGAACGGGATCGGCGCCCAGAGCCCCCAGCTGTCCTTGGCGGCCAGCAATTCACGGATGTAGGGGCTCTTGTAGTTGGCCTCCAGCGGGAATTCGCCGCCGAAGGTGGTTTCCGGGTAGCGCTTGAGTGCCGGGAAATACCATTCGCCGTCGTAACGCACGGCCAGGGGCTTGTCGTTGGCGATCAGTTCGGCGCCCAGGCTCAGGCCGAACAGGATCAGGAACAGCCACAGCGACCACCAGCCGCGGCGGTTGGCCTTGAAGCGCTCGAAGCGCCGGCGATTGAGAGGGGACAAGTTCATTTCAGTGCTCCCGGCTGGCGAAGTCGATGCGTGGATCGACCAGGGTGTAGGTCAGGTCGCCGATCAGCTTCACCACCAGTCCCAACAGGGTGAAGATAAACAGGGTGCCAAAGACCACCGGGTAGTCGCGGTTGATCGCCGCTTCGAAACTCATCAGGCCCAGGCCGTCGAGGGAGAAAATCACTTCGATCAACAGGGAGCCGGTGAAGAAGATGCCAATGAAGGCGGAAGGGAAGCCAGCAATCACCAGCAGCATGGCGTTGCGGAACACGTGGCCGTAGAGCACGCGGTTCGGGCTCAGGCCTTTGGCCTTGGCAGTGACCACGTACTGCTTGCTGATCTCGTCGAGGAAGCTGTTCTTGGTCAGCAGGGTCATGGTGGCGAAGTTGCCGATGACCAGGGCGGTGACCGGCAGGACCAGGTGCCAGAAATAGTCGAGGATCTTGCCAGCGGTGCTGAGCTCGTCGAAGTTGTTCGAGGTCAGGCCGCGCAGGGGGAACCAGTCAAGGTAGCTGCCGCCGGCAAACAGCACGATCAGCAGGATGGCGAAGAGGAACGCCGGGATCGCATAGCCGATAATGATCGCCGAGCTGCTCCAGACGTCGAAATGACTGCCGTGGCGAGTGGCCTTGGCGATCCCCAGAGGGATCGACACCAGGTACATGATCAGGGTGCTCCACAGGCCCAGGGAGATCGACACCGGCATCTTTTCGATGATCAGGTCGATGACCTTGGCATCGCGGAAGAAGCTGTCGCCGAAATCCAGGTGGGCGTAGTTCTTGATCATGATCCACAGACGTTCCGGCGCCGACTTGTCGAAGCCGTACATCTTTTCGATTTCCTTGATCAGGGCCGGGTCCAGGCCCTGGGCACCGCGGTAGTTGGAACCGGCCACCGAGACTTCGGCGCCACCACCGGCGATGCGGCTGGTGGCCCCCTCAAAGCCCTCGAGCTTGGCAATCATCTGCTCGACCGGGCCGCCGGGAGCGGCCTGGATGATGACGAAGTTGATGATCAGAATGCCCAGCAAGGTCGGAATGATCAGTAGCAAGCGACGAAAGATATAGGCCAGCATGCTATTGCGCCCCTTCGGTCGGTGGCGCATCTGGCGTAGGTGTCAGCGGTACGGCCGGTTCGACGTCCGGCTTGATCCACCAGGTATTGATGCCGATGTCGTACTTGGGCGATATCTGCGGGTGGCCGATGTGATTCCAGTAAGCAACCCGCCAGGTCTTGATATGCCAGTTGGGGATCACGTAGTAGCCCCACTGCAGGACGCGGTCCAGGGCGCGGCAATACTCGATCAGGCTTTGCCGGGAGTCGGCATTGATCAGGTCTTCGACCAGGGCGTCGATGGCCGGATCCTTGAGGCCGATAAAGTTACGGCTGCCAGGGTTGTCGGCGGCGGCGCTCTGCCAGAATTCGCGTTGCTCGTTGCCGGGCGAGTTGGACTGCGGGAAACCGCCGACAATCATGTCGAAATCACGTGAGCGCAGGCGGTTGATGTACTGGGATACGTCCACCCGGCGAATCACCAGGTCGATACCCAGGTCGGCCAGGTTGCGCTTGAACGGCAGCAGGATTCGCTCGAACTCGGTCTGGGCCAGAAGAAACTCGATGGACACCGGTTTGCCTTGAGCATCGACCATTTTGTCGTCGACGATGCGCCAGCCGGCAGCCTGCAGCAGCTTGTAGGCCTTGCGTTGCTGTTCGCGGATCATGCCGCTGCCATCGGTGACCGGGTTGGCAAAGGCCTGGGTGAAGACCTGATCGGGGATTTTGCCGCGCCAGGGTTCGAGAATCTTCAGCTCGGCTTCATCGGGCAAGCCTCTGGCGGCCATTTCGGCGTTTTCGAAGTAGCTGCCGGTGCGGGTGTAGGCGCCGTTGAACAGTTGCTTGTTGGTCCACTCGAAGTCCAGCAGCAGGCTCAGCGCCTCGCGCACACGTACATCCTGGAACACCGGGCGGCGAAGGTTGTAGACGAAGCCTTGCATGCCGGTTGGGTTGCCGTTGGGCAGCTCCTCCAGAATCAGGCGTTTCTGGCGCACGGCAGGTACGTCATAGGCAGTGGCCCAGCTTTTCGCCGCAGTCTCCAGGCGGTAGTCGAACTGACCGGCCTTCAACGCCTCCAGCGCAACCGCGCTGTCGCGGTAGTAGTCAGTGGTCATCACATCGAAGTTGTAGAAACCTCGGTTGACCGCCAGGTCCTTGCCCCAGTAGTCCTTGACCCGCTCATAGCGGATCGAGCGTCCGGCCTTGACCTCGGCGACCTTGTACGGGCCGCTGCCCAGAGGAATTTCCAGGTTGCCCTTGGTGAAGTCGCGCCCCTCCCACCAGTGCTTGGGCAGCACCGGCAGTTGCCCGAGGATCAGTGGCAGTTCGCGGTTGTTGCTGTGTTTGAACCTGAACAGTACCCGCTGCGGATCTTCGGCGATCACATCGGCGACATCGGCATAGTAACCACGAAACAGCGGGGCGCCGCTTTTGATCAGGGTGTTGAAGGTAAACACCACATCCTCGGCGTGGATTGGATGGCCATCATGGAAGCGTGCTTCGGGGCGCAGGTAGAAGCGTACCCAGCTGTTGTCCGGGGCCTTTTCAATCTTGCCGGCCACCAGGCCGTACTCGGTGAACGGCTCATCCAGGCTTTGGGTCATCAGGGTGTCGTAGATCAGGGTGATGTCATCGGCCGGCACGCCCTTGTTGATGAACGGGTTCAGGCTGTCGAATCCGCCGAAACCGGCCTGGCGGAAGGTGCCGCCTTTGGGCGCATGCGGATTGACGTAGTCGAAGTGTTTGAAACTGGCCGGGTACTTCGGCGGTTCGTCATACAGGGTCAGGGCGTGTTGCGGGGCCGCCAGTGCCTGGGCACTCAAACAGGCTAGCAGCAGGGCGCAGGCCTTCAGGCGCAGGCTGGACAGTGACATCATTGGGCGTTCTCCGAAGGCTTTATCCACCAGCTATTGAGCCCCAGGGTGTAGGGCGGCGTGGTGACGAAGGCGAACCGATTGCGGTAGGCCAGGCGGTGATTGTCCAGATACCAGTTGGGAATCATGTAGTACTGCCACAGCAATGCCCGGTCCAAGGCGCGTGCTGCCGCCACTTGTTCATCGCGGCTCTGGGCGGCGAGCAAGGTGTCGAGCAGGTGATCGATCACCGGGTCTTTGACGCCAGCATAGTTCTTGCTGCCCTTGGTCGAGGCTTGGCTTGAGTGAAAGTACAACCATTGCTCAAGGCCGGGGCTGAGGGTCTGGTTCAGGGTCATCAGAATCATGTCGAAGTCGAACTGGTCCAGACGTTGTTTGTACTGGGCCCGGTCCACCGTGCGCAAGCGCGCATCGATGCCAATGCTGGCGAGATTTTCGACATATGGTTGCAGGATCCGCTCAAGGTTCGGATTGACCAGCAACAGCTCAAGCTTCAAGGGTTTGCCTTTGCTGTCGAGCAGGCGCTGGCCATTGAGCTTCCAGCCGGCCTGGGCCAGCAGGTCAAGGGCCTGGCGCAGGGTCTGGCGGTTAATGCCGCGCCCGTCGGTGTGGCTGACCTTGTAGGGCTCGGTGAACAAGGCGGCCGGCAATTGCTCGCGGTAGGGCGCGAGCAGCAGCCACTCTTTGCCTACGGGCAGGCCATTGGCAGCGAATTCGCTATTGGGATAGTAGCTGGTGGCTCGACGATAGGCACTGCTGAACAGGGCGCGATTGGTCCACTCAAAATCCAGCATCAGGCTCAGGGCCTGGCGAACCCTGGCATCGCTGAAGGTCGCACGGCGGCTGTTCATGAACAGGCCCTGGGTCTGAGTCGGGATCTTGTGCGCAATCTGTGCCTTGATGACTTCACCGCGGCGTACCGCCGGGAAGTTATAGCCGTTGGCCCAGTTCTTGGCCTGGTGCTCGATGTAAATGTCGAACTCGCCAGCCTTGAACGCTTCGAAGGCTACCGCGCTGTCACGGTAGAACTCATACTCGACCCGGGCGAAGTTGTATTTGCCGCGGTTGACCGCCAGGTCTTTGCCCCAGTAATCCTTGACGTGCTCGAACACCAGGCGCCGCCCAGGCAGGACCTGGGTAATACGGTAGGGGCCGCTGCCCAGCGGCGGCTCGAAGGTGGTGGCTTTGAAGTCGCGACCTTTCCAGTAATGCGCCGGCAGCACCGGCATCTCGCCCAGGCGCAGGATCAGCAACGGATTGCCGGCGCGCTTGAACACGAAGCGGATACGCCGCGGGTTGAGGATGTCGACCCGTTTCACTTCCTGCAGGTTGGTGCGGTAGATCGGATGACCTTCCTTGAGCAGGGTGCGATAGGAAAATGCCACATCGCTGGCCGTGATCGGACGGCCGTCATGGAAGCGGGCCTCCGGGCGCAGGTTGAACACCACCCAGCTGCGATCTTCGCTGTACTCCACGGAGCCGGCGATCAGGCCGTAGCTCGATGTGGGCTCGTCGCCCGAGGGGTCGTATTGGCCGGTACCAGCCATCAGGGTCTCATTAAGCTCGTTCACCCCGTACTGCAGGAAATTAGGGGTGGTGACCGGGCTTGAACCCTTGAAGGTGTAGGGGTTGAGCGTGTCGAAAGTGCCGAATGCCATGGCGCGCAAGGTGCCGCCCTTGGGCGCTTGCGGATTGACCCAGTCGAAGTGGGTAAATTTGGCTGGATACTTGAGCGTGCCGAACTGGGCGTAACCGTGGCTTTCGCTGATTGTTGCGCCCGCGGGAAAGCTCAAGGCCAGGCTGAATGACAGCAACAGGAGGGGACGTATCAAGTCGGCGATCCGATCCAGGCGGCTTGGGCTTTGTTCCAGCTACAGTAACAGCTTGTATCGGCTTGAAAAAGAGGCCCGCCGGGACGGTGAAGCGGGCTCCGGTCTATGGCGCGGAGCCTGGTACTCAGTGCGACAGGTAAACGGTCAGGGTCTGGCCTGGCTTGAGGGCGTGGCCGCTGCGAGGATTCCAGCGCTTGAGGTGCTGCATCTCGACGTTGAAGCGCTTGGCCACCAGGTACAAGGAGTCACCCTTGCGGACCTTGTACTGGGTGGATTTCTTCTGGTTCTTGCCCTCGGCCGACTGGGCGCTTTGCATGACCAAGGTCTGTCCTGCCTTGAGGCTATGGCCAGACAGCTTGTTCCAGCGCTGCAGATCCTTGACGTTGACCTTGTTGGCCTTGGCGATGCTGCCCAGGCTGTCGCCACGTTTTACCCGGTAACGGCTGCTGCGGGTTGTCGTTGTGCGAGGCGTGGCTTCGGCCAGGGCAGCTTCGAATACGGCCTTTTTCGGCTGCAGCGACAGCAGCTCTTCAGGTTTCATGTTCGACAGGCTGGCGGTCAGCAACTGCGCCTTGGCAGTGGGCACCAGCAGTTGCTTGGGGCCATCGACGGTCATGCGTTTCTTGAAGGCCGGGTTGAGCTGGAACAGCTCGTCTTCATCGATCTCGGCCAGCTCGGCGACCCGCGAAAGGTCGAGGCGGTCGTTAATGGCGACGGCTTCGAAGTAGGGTTCGTTGGCGATCGGGTTGAGGTTCACGCCATAGGCCTGCGGTGTCATCACCACCTGCGACAGGGCCAGTAACTTGGGCACATAGTCGCGGGTTTCCTGGGGCAGTGGCAGGTTCCAGTAGTCAGTGGGCAGGCCGAGTCTTTCGTTGCGCTCGATGGCTCGGCTGACGGTGCCTTCACCGGCGTTGTAGGCTGCCAGGGCGAGCAACCAGTCACCGTTGAACATGTCATGCAGGCGGGTTAGGTAGTTCAGCGCGGCGTTGGTCGAGGCAGTGATGTCGCGACGGCCGTCGTAGAAGCGGGTCTGGCGCAGGTTGAAGTGGCGGCCGGTGGATGGAATGAACTGCCATAGCCCCACTGCATGGGCCCGGGAATAGGCCATGGGGTTGTAGGCGCTTTCGATGGCCGGCAGCAGGGCCAGCTCCAGCGGCATGTCGCGCTCTTCGAGACGCTCGACGATGTAGTGGATGTACAGGCTGCCACGGTCGCCGGCGTTTTCCAGGAAAGAGGGATTACTGGCGAACCACAGGCGTTGCTGTTCGATGCGCGGGTTGACCGCCATCTCGTCCTGCAGGGCGAAGCCCTGGCGCATGCGCTCCCAGACATCCTGGGGCGCCTGCTCGGCTTGCTTGACCGGAACGAACACCGGCTTCTGCTTCATCCGCGCCTGGTAGTTGTGCGCGCGAACGCTCTCGGATTCGTCGAGCTGACGGGTGCTCTGGCAACCCACCAGGGTGGCGGCCAGGGCCAGCACACTGGCTTGGGCCAGGCGCGTCAGGGCGACGGAATTGAAGGTTCTGCGGCTATTGGACGACATTGGCTGGGACAAAGTTCCGGGCAAAAATGTCGGGCGATTCTAGAAAGCGGCCCCTCTGTGGTCAACCTTTGAGAACTTTAGGGTCCTGGCAGAAGCTGTTTAGAACCTGTCCTTCCAGGCACGCAACCCAGCAAAAACAGCACTTGGAGTGGGGTTTATAGGGCCGTTCCGTTCGTCTAGTTTTTCTTTAACGGATGTTTCGGTGGTCCGCAAAAAGGGGTTGGTAAGCTTTTCCAATGCCAGGGTTGATGGCAACGTGATGCGATCTTGCGCCCTAAGCTGGGTAACGTCGGCAAAGCGTTGGGCAATGTGCTGGTTTTCGGGTTCCACGGTCTTGGCAAAACGCAGGTTGCTCAGGGTGTATTCGTGGGTGCAGTACACCAGGGTCGCGCCAGGCAGAGCTGCCAGCCGCTCCAGGGAATGGTGCATCTGCTCCGCAGTGCCCTCGAACAAACGGCCGCAACCGGCGGCGAACAAGGTGTCGCCGCAGAACAAAAGCGGTGTGCTCGGTTGGGCGCAATAATAGGCGATATGTCCCAGGGTGTGTCCGGGTACTGCGATGATCTGGAAATCCAGACCCAGAACGCGCACGCTGGCAGTGTCGTCCAGGGCCAGGTCGCGGCCGGGAATGTGCTCGTGCGCCGGTCCGCACACCCGCGCACCGGTGAGTGCCTTCAATTGTTCGACGCCACCGACGTGGTCGTGATGGTGATGGGTGACGAGAATGTCGCTCAACTGCCAGCCCGGATGGCCCTCGAGCCAGGCCAGCACCGGTGCCGCATCGCCCGGGTCGACCACCGCACAGCGCTGGTTGGCAGAATCCTGTAACAACCAGATGTAGTTATCGGTGAAAGCGGGTAGGGCATCGATCTGTATCATGGTGCGATTCGCCAAACGTTGGACATGGGTGCATCTTAGTAGTTATGCACGCTGTCGAGAACCTTCAAGGGAGACTGCAATGACCGATCAAGCCTTCGCCCAGGCCGATCCGCAGTGGCTGGCGCTGATCAGCCTGGCCCGCGACTGGTTCGCCGGCCCCCTGGGGCAGTTGATGCTGCACGAAGAGCAACGCCTGCTCGAAGAAGAGCTGGGGCGCTACTTCGGTGGTTACCTGGTGCACTACGGTCCCTGTGCCGAGGCGCCGCCCAAAGCCCCGCAAGTGCAACGTAACGTGCGCCTGGGCGCACCGCTGCCAGGGGTCGAGATCGTCTGCGAAGAACAGGCCTGGCCGCTGAGCGAGCACGCCGCCGATGTGGTGGTGCTGCAGCATGGCCTGGATTTCAGCCTGTCTCCCCACGGCCTGCTGCGTGAAGCAGCCAGTAGCGTGCGTCCGGGCGGGCATCTGGTGATCATCGGCATCAACCCCTGGAGCAGTTGGGGCGTGCGCCGGGTGTTTGCCCATGATGCCTTGCGCAAGGCGCGCTGCATTTCCCCATCGCGGGTTGGCGACTGGCTTAACCTGCTGGGCTTCGCGCTGGAGAAACGCCGCTTCGGGTGCTATCGTCCGCCGCTCGCATCCCCTGCCTGGCAACAGCGCCTGGCTGGCTGGGAGCGGGTCGCCGGTGGCTGGCAAGGCGCAGGTGGCGGCGTCTACCTGTTGGTGGCGCGCAAAATGGTGGTCGGCCTACGGCCGCTACGTCTGGAACGCCGTGAGCCGATGGGCAAACTGCTGCCATTGCCGATGGCCAAGGTCAATCGGCGCCATTCCGAACCCTGAGTTCCGGGCCCGCAGGGCGCGGACCCTAATCATTGATGAAAAGGCTGTAAATGAGCGATAGCGTCGAGATCTTTACCGATGGTGCTTGCAAGGGCAACCCTGGCCCGGGTGGCTGGGGGGTGCTGATGGTCTGCAAGGGCGTCGAAAAGGAGTTATGGGGCGGCGAGCGCGAGACCACCAACAACCGCATGGAACTGATGGCGGCGATCAAGGGCCTGGAAGCGCTCAAGCGCGAGTGTGAAGTGCTGCTGGTTACCGACTCCCAGTACGTGATGAAAGGCATCAACGAGTGGATGGTCAACTGGAAAAAGCGTGGCTGGAAAACCGCTGCCAAGGAACCGGTGAAGAATGCTGACCTCTGGCAACTGCTCGATGAGCAGGTCGGGCGCCACAAGGTGACTTGGAAATGGGTGCGTGGACACATCGGCCATCACGGCAACGAGCGCGCCGACCAGTTGGCCAACCGTGGCGTTGACGAAGTGCGCGGGCTGCGCTGAGCACACCAGCCGCCACTCGGCCGCGCGCTGAGGTAGAATGGCCGGCTATCACCAGACAAGCTGTACGCGACAGGAGACCATCGGCGTGGAGATTCAGAGCAACAGGTCGGTCGTCCTGGACACCGAAACCACGGGTATGCCGGTCACCGACGGCCACCGGGTCATCGAGATCGGTTGTGTCGAACTGATGGGCCGACGCCTGACCGGGCGGCACTTCCACGTCTATCTGCAGCCGGATCGCGAGAGTGACGAAGGCGCCATCGGTGTACACGGTATCACCGACGGTTTCCTGCTCGACAAACCGCGTTTTGCTGAAGTGGCCGATGAATTCTTCGACTTCATCCAGGGCGCCCAGCTGATTATCCATAACGCGGCGTTCGACGTTGGCTTCATCAACAACGAGTTCGCCCTGCTCGGCCAGCACGACCGCGCCGATATCTCCCAGCATTGCACCATCCTCGACACCCTGATGATGGCCCGCTCGCGCCACCCCGGGCAGCGCAACAGCCTCGATGCGTTGTGCAAGCGTTACGGTGTCGACAACTCCGGCCGTGAGTTGCACGGCGCATTGCTCGACTCGGAGCTGTTGGCCGACGTCTACCTGAGCATGACCGGCGGCCAGACCAGCTTGTCGCTGGCCGGGCAGGGCGCTGATGGCGAGGAAAACAGCGAAGCGAGCCGCGGCAGCGAAATCCGTCGCCTGACTGCTCGTCAACCGGGGCGCATCATTCGCGCCACCGAGCAGGAGCTGGAAGCTCATCTGGCGCGCCTGGAGGCCATTGCCAAATCGGCCGGTGGCCCGGCGCTGTGGCAGCAGTTGTCCGAGACCAACTGAGGCAGATTGCCGCGCAAGGGGGCTGGCGAGCTTCTACCCTGAAATGACCGACCCGTCGTTCGGAGCAGGCGCCCCCTCATGTACAAGGATCTCAAGTTCCCTGTTCTGATCGTTCACCGTGATATCAAGGCTGACACGGTAGCTGGCGAGCGTGTGCGCGGCATTGCCCAGGAGCTGGCCCAGGACGGCTTCACCATTCTTCCCGCCATTGATTACGCTGAGGGCCGCCTGGTTGCCTCGACCCATCACGGTCTGGCCTGCATGCTGATTGCGGCCGAAGGTGCCGGCGAGAACACCCACTTGCTGCAGAACATGGTCGAGCTGATTCGTCTGGCCCGCCTGCGTGCGCCGCACCTGCCGATCTTTGCCCTCGGCGAACAGGTGACGCTGGAAAATGCCCCCGCCGATGTCATGAGCGAGCTGAACCAGCTGCGCGGCATTCTCTATCTGTTCGAAGACACCGTACCGTTTTTGGCCCGGCAAGTGGCGCGGGCGGCGCACAACTACCTAGATGGCCTGCTGCCACCGTTTTTCAAAGCGCTGGTGCAGCACACCGCGCAGTCCAATTATTCCTGGCATACCCCGGGGCATGGCGGCGGTGTGGCCTATCGCAAGAGTCCGGTGGGGCTGGCGTTTCATCAATTCTTTGGTGAGAACACCCTGCGTTCGGATCTCTCGGTTTCGGTGCCCGAGCTCGGTTCGCTGCTGGATCACACCGGTCCCTTGGCGGCGGCCGAAGCCAGGGCGGCAAAGAATTTTGGCGCCGATCACACCTTCTTCGTCATCAACGGCACCTCCACGGCCAACAAGATCGTCTGGCATTCGATGGTTGGACGCGATGACCTCGTGCTGGTGGACCGCAATTGCCACAAGTCGGTGGTGCACGCCATCATCATGACCGGTGCGATTCCCTTGTACCTGTGCCCTGAGCGTAATGAACTGGGTATCATCGGACCGATTCCGCTGAGCGAGTTCAGTGCCGAGTCGATCCGCGCCAAGATCCAGGCCAACCCCCTGACCCAGGGGCGGGCGCCTAACGTGAAAATGGCCGTGGTGACCAATTGCACCTATGACGGGCTGTGCTACAACGCCGAGCTGATCAAACAGGTGCTGGGCAACAGTGTCGAGGTGCTGCATTTCGATGAAGCCTGGTATGCCTACGCGGCATTCCACCCCTTCTTTGCCGGTCGCTATGCCATGGGGACCTTACGCAGTGCTGACAGCCCCCTGGTGTTCAGCACCCACTCGACCCACAAGCTGTTGGCGGCCTTCAGTCAGGCTTCGATGATCCATGTGCAGGATGGCGGTGCACGACAGCTGGACCGCCATCGCTTCAATGAAGCCTTCATGATGCATATTTCCACTTCGCCGCAGTACAGCATTCTGGCCTCCCTGGATGTGGCTTCGACAATGATGGAAGGGCCGACCGGGCGTTCGCTGTTGCAGGAAATGTTCGACGAAGCCCTGAGCTTCCGTCGGGCCATGGCCAACTTGCGCCAGCATATTGCAGCCGATGACTGGTGGTTCAGTATCTGGCAGCCGCCGCAGGTCGAGGGTGTGCATCAGGTGAGTACGGGTGACTGGTTGTTGGCGCCGCAAGCCGATTGGCACGGGTTTGGCGATGTGAGCGATGACTACGTGTTGCTCGACCCGATCAAGGTCACTTTGGTCATGCCTGGGCTCAACGCAGGCGGTGCTTTGAGCGAGCACGGGATCCCGGCGGCGGTGGTCAGCAAGTTTCTCTGGGAGCGTGGCTTGGTAGTGGAGAAGACCGGGCTCTATATCTTCCTGGTGCTGTTCTCCATGGGCATCACCAAGGGCAAGTGGAGCACCTTGCTGACCGAATTGCTGGAGTTCAAGCGCAACTATGACGCCAACACGGAACTGCTCGAAAGCCTACCTTGTGTCGCCCGCCTTGATCCTGTGCGCTACCAAGGGCTGGGCCTGCGTGATCTGTGTGACCAGTTGCACGCCTGCTACCGCGGCAACGCCACCGCCAAACAGCTCAAACGGCTGTTCACGCGTTTACCGGAAGTGGTGATGAAGCCCGCCGATGCCTATGATCGGATGGTGCGCGGGGAGGTCGAGGCGGTGCCGATAGACCAGTTGCTCGGACGTATTGCCGCCGTGATGCTGGTGCCGTATCCACCGGGGATTGCGCTGGTCATGCCGGGCGAACGCTTTACCGAAGCGACCCGTTCAATCATTAACTATCTGGTCTTTGCCGCCGCCTTCGACAGTGGCTTTCCCGGCTTCGTCGCCGATGTGCACGGCCTGCAGCGTGAGACCGGGGCGCAAGGGCGGGTTTATACCGTCGATTGCATCAAGGAAGGCGGATGATCTCGACACCGCTGCGGGCCAGCTCGAAGCGGTCGCCGCCGAGGTGATTGACCTTGTCACCGATTGCCAGCTTGTAAGTGGTGATAGGCAGGGATGCGGCACTACCGTCGGCCTCGAGGGGGGCTTCCTGGAACTCATGAACGGGGTAGATGCGGCCTTCTGCGTCCCGTGCATGAAACTGTCCGACCAGTACTGCTGTCATTTACCGTGCAACCTCTAAAAGTTTTCTGTCAGGCATAGACCACTGATTTGCCGGGTAAGTTTTGCTCGCGTGGAAAAAAACTTCAGGGGCTGGGGAGATCATCTATACCTACAGCGTCCAATATCCCACACATCAGGAAATTGCCATGAGTCAGGTGTATTCGGTAGCCGTCGTCGTCGGCAGCTTGCGCAAGGAGTCCTTCAACCGCAAAGTCGCTCGTGTGCTAGTAGAGCTCGCGCCTTCGAACCTCACGTTGAAGATTGTCGAGATCGGTGATCTGCCGCTCTACAACGAAGACATTGATGTCGACCCGCCAGCAGCCTACAAGACCTTCCGCGAGCAGATCCGCAGCAGCGATGCGGTGCTGTTCGTCACTCCGGAGTACAACCGCTCGGTGCCGGGTGTGTTGAAAAACGCTATCGATGTGGGGTCAAGGCCATATGGGCAAAGTGCCTGGAGTGGCAAACCAGGTGCAGTGATCAGTGTTTCGCCCGGTGCGGTGGGTGGTTTTGGTGCCAACCATCACCTGCG
The DNA here is from genome assembly GCF_050739775.1 of Pseudomonas sp. Taxonomy (GTDB): domain Bacteria; phylum Pseudomonadota; class Gammaproteobacteria; order Pseudomonadales; family Pseudomonadaceae; genus Aquipseudomonas. Next base: position 24,248 of record NZ_JBOICA010000043.1, on the reverse strand, counting down.
TCAGTCCCTGGTATTTCTCGATGTGCCGTGCATGCAGCAGCCGGAAGCCTATATCGGCGGGGCGGCGAGCCTGTTCGATGAGAACGGCAAGCTTCTGGAGAAGACCCGCCCGTTTTTGCAGACCTTCATTGATAAGTATGCGGTGTGGGTCGAGCGTCATCAGAAATAGTCCGCAGGCCCCTTCGCCGGCCTTGCCGGCGATGGGGTCCCTGAGGTTTTACACCGCCTGCGGCATCTCCCCGCGGGCCAGACGCTTGTTGATATCGGCAACCACTTCCGGCAACTCGTTGATGGTGTCGATCAGGTAGTGCGGGCGTGAGCCTGTGAACAGGGCGTGGATGCGTTTGCGCTCGCTGTCCAGTGTGTCCGAAGCCAGAGCGCGGTAGCCTTCGTAGGTTAGGCCCAGTGCATTACCCGAACAGACCAGCGCCACCGTCCACATGCCAGCGCGGCGACCTTCGAGGATGCCAGGCACGGTGTCGTCGACCTTGACGCATGCCGCTACATCATCGATGCCCAGGGCAATCACGTTAGCCAGCGCCTGGGCTGGCCATGGACGGCCGTTAGGCGTTTCATCGGTTGCCACGACATGATCGGCGACGTAACCATTCTGTGCTGCCAGCTCAACCACTTTGTCCATCACCACTTTCGGGTAGCCGGAGCAGGAGCCGATCTTCAGGCCGTCTTCGCGCAGGCCGGTCAGCGTGTCGAGGGCACCGGGGATCAAGGCCGAGTGTACTGCGATCTTTTCGATCTGCAGGGGCATGAAGCGCTCATAAATGGCGGTAACGTCGTCGTCAGTCGGGGTGCGGCCAAACACCTTGCGATAGCGCTCGGCAATCTGCGGTTGGTCGCACAGGGTGCGGATATGATCCCACTTGCCCATGCCCATCGGACCGCGGGCTTCTTCGATGGAGACCTCGACGTCGAACTCGGCGAAGGCTTCGACGAAGATCTGAGTCGGCGCGAAAGAGCCAAAATCGACCACGGTGCCAGCCCAGTCGAGGATGGCGGCTTGCAGTTGCGTTGGGTTGCTGTAGTTCATGTACGTATTCCTTGAAAGAGTGTCAGTGCTTCAGATATCCAGTACTTCCATTTCCCGCAGCACCTCGGCCACAGCATTCACGGCGGCTTGCATGCCGTCCGGTCCGACGACGCCGATGCAACCGACGCGGAAGGTCTCGACCTGGGTCAGCTTGCCCGGGTAGAGGATGAAACCCTTGGCCTTGACCCGCTCGTAGAAATCCTTGAACTGATAGCGCGGATCGTTCGGGGCATGGAAGGTAACGATGATCGGTGCCTGGATCTCGGCTGGCAAAAAGCTATGCAGACCGATTGCCGCCATGCCGTCGAGCAGGGCCTTGCAGTTGCTGGCGTAGCGCTGGTGACGGGCAGGCAGACCGCCTTCCTCGTTGTACTGCAACAAGGCCTCGTGCAGCGCCGCGACGACATGGGTGGGCGGTGTGAAGCGCCATTGGCCGGTCTTGGCCATGTAGGCGTGCTGATCCTGCAGGTCCATGGCCAGGGATGGCGAGTTACCCTCGGCGGCGACCAGGGACGCTTTGTTGGCGAAGACGAAGCCCATGCCGGGCACGCCTTCCAGGCACTTGCCAGACGCGGCGATCAGCGCATCGAAAGGCACTTCACGGGCATCGATCGGCAGTGCGCCGAAGGAGCTCATGGCATCGATGATCAGGCGCTTGCCGTGGCGGGCGATGACCTGGGCGATCTCTGCCAGTGGGTTGAGAATGCCGGTGCTGGTTTCGCAGTGGATCAGCGCCACGTGGGTGATGCTGGCGTCAGCGGCCAGCAGGCGGTCGACATCGGCAGCAGTGGTCGGTTCATCTTCAGCGGTTTCAAAGGTGCTGTAGGCGCGGCCCAGGACTTTGCAGATCTTCGCCAGGCGCTGGCCGTAGGCGCCGTTGATCAGCACCAGAACCTTGCCATCGCGAGGTACAAGGGTACCGATGGCGGCTTCCACGGCAAAGGTACCGCTGCCTTGCAGGGGGACACAGTGGTGGCTGTCGGCGCCGTTGACGATGGCCAGCAGTTGCTCGCACAGGCTGGCGGTAAGCTGGTTGAAATCACGGTCCCAGGAACCCCAGTCCACCATCATCGCTTGGCGGGTGCGGGACGAGGTGGTCAATGGACCGGGGGTCAGCAGGATAGGGGCGTTGCTCATTCCGGAGTTCCTCACAAGCGGTGGGCTGAAACTACGGTGCCTAAGTTGCAATTCTGCGCTTCATCAATCAAATTGTTTGTTGTTATGCCAGCCATAAGTCAGGCCGATAGATATGAACTTGTTCCAGCTCCGTGCATTTGATGCCGTAGCCCGTGAGGGCAGTTTTACCCGCGCCGCAGCGCGGCTGTTCATCAGCCAGCCGGCGGTCACCGGACATATCAAGGCCTTGGAAGAGCACTACCAGATCACCTTGCTGCGGCGCACCGCACGGCGCGTCGAGCTGACCGAGGAGGGCACGCGCCTGGCCGCGATCACCCGGGCCATGTTTGGCCTGGCCGAGGAAGCCCAGGCCATGCTTGAGGCCAATCGCCAGTTGCTTACCGGACGCCTGGAGGTGGCTGCCGATGGGCCGCACCGGGTTATGCCGATGCTCGCCCAGCTGCGTGCGCGTTATCCCGGCATTACGGTCAACCTGCGCCTGGGCAATGCCCAGGAAACCCTGGCCGCGCTGCTTAGCGAACATGCTGATGTGGCCGTGCTGACCGAGGTCGAACCGCGCAAGGGGCTGCACCTGCAAAACCTGGGCGATTCGCGGATCTGTGCCTTGCTGCCAGCGGGTCATGCCTGGGCCGTTGACTCGCAAGCGCTGCCGATCAGCGAGCTGGACCGGCAGATCATGGTGCTGCGCGAGCCCAGCTCGATCACCCGGCGGACTTTCGACCAGGCCTGCGTGCAAACCGAGGTTCAGCCACGGGTGCTGCTGGAGCTGGACAGTCGCGAAGCTGTGACCGAGGCGGTAGCCGCCGAGCTTGGCATCGGTATCGTCTCGTCGGTGGAGATCAGCCATGATCCGCGGGTGGTGGCGCGGCCAATTGCCGGGCCGGGGCTGGTCAACCAGCACATGATCGGCTGTCTGCAGCGTCGCCGCGAACTGCGCTTGATCCAGGCGTTCCTGAGCCTGGCGCCGACGGTGTGAAGCGGCGCTGGCATTTTCTGCTGTGGTCCCTAAGATGGCCGTCAACCAAAACGGGTAAGGCGAAGTACTGCTGATGGCGGGTAAAGACACCATCTCCATGCAATTGGTGCGCGAGGCGCTGCTGCAAAGCTGTGCGCCGGGGGCGCCGAGTCTGGCTTTGCTCAGTCGCATCGGTGTTGATTCGACCCTGCTCGAACAGGCTGATGCCCGGGTGCCGGCCAGTGCTTATGCAGAACTCTGGCGTCTCCTGGCGCGGCGCTGCAACGACGAATTCTTCGGCATGGACCCGCGCGGTTTACGCAGCGGCAGCCTGGCCTTTCTGTGCCGGGCGGCGATAGCTCAGCCGACCTTGGGTGCCGGACTGGATACGGCCTTGACCTTCCTGTCGTTGATGCTCGAAGACTTGCAACCGACCCTGATACGTCAGCAGAGTCTTGCCGAGATCGTCATTGGCGAGCCACGTGAGCAGCCGCGACGGGCCTTTACCTATTTCACCTTCTGGATGATCGTCCACGGTGTGGCTTGCTGGCTGGCTGGACGACGTATTCCAATCCTGGCCATCGAACTGCGCTGTGCCGAGCCGCCTTTCTGCGATGACTATCGGGTGATGTTCTCGGAAAACCTGCAGTTCAATCGTCCGCGCTCGCGGATGATCATTGCCGCGGACTGCCTCGACTTGCCGCTCAGGCGCAGCGAGGAAGAATTGCATCGTTTCCTCGCCGAGGCGCCCGGCAACATCCTGGTCAAGTACCGCGACCCGGCCAGCCTGGCACGCCGGATCCGCGAGGATCTGCGGCAGATGGACCCCGGCCACTGGCCCGACGCCGATAGCCTGGCGCGTCACCTTTGCCTGTCCGCTTCGACCTTGCGTCGCCGTCTTGCCGAGGAGGGGCAGACCTATCAGGGGCTTAAGGACAGCGTGCGACGGGAACTGGCAATCACCTGGCTGGCCGAGGTCGAACTGGGCTTTGCCGAGATCGCCGAGCGCCTTGGTTTTGCCGACAGCAGTTCGTTCTACAAGGCGTTTCGCAAGTGGTTCGGTTGCAACCCGGGGCACTATCGAACGGTGATCCTGCAAGGGCAGGTGCGGGGCTGAAGGGGCAGTTCAAGCCAGCCTAGGGCCCAGGCCAAACCAGTCATCCAGTTTGACAGCTTTGGCCATTGTCCCAGGGCCCGTCCGGCGCGACTATCGTCAGATTCATGGTGTTACTCCAACAATAACAATCAGGAGTCTGACGATGCGTGATTACTCCGAGGCCGCGAGTGGCTTCGACTATCCCCAGGTCGCCAGAGCTGCCCTGCACGGCAGCCTTGATGCGCTCAATGCCTGTGTCGAGTGCTGTGACCGGCATGTCGGCGGCGATCGTATTGCACTGAACTGGGAGAGCCGCGATGGCAGCAGCGCCCAGTACAGCTTCGAGCAGTTGCAACAGCGCGCAGCGCGCCTGGCCAATGTGCTCAAGGCCCAGGGGGTGAGTAGCGGAGACCGGGTCGCCGGGTTGATGCCGCGTACTGTCGAGTTATTGATCAGCGTTCTGGCCACCTGGCGCCTGGGTGCGGTTTATCAGCCCTTGTTCACCGCCTTCGGCCCTAAAGCCATCGAGCACCGGCTGGAGAAGTCGGGGGCCAAGGTAGTGGTCACCGAGCCGCTCAACCGCAGTAAGCTCGACGATGTGCATGATTGCCCGACGATCATCTGCGTCGGCGCCCAGGACGGATCCAGCGATATCGACTTCCATACGGCGCTGACGGCTGCCAGTGATTGTTGCGAGCCTGTGTTGCTGGACGCCGGTGCCCCGTTCCTGCTGATGTTTACCTCAGGTACCAGCGGTCCGGCCAAACCACTGGAAGTGCCCCTGCGCGCCATCGTCGCCTTCCAGGGCTACATGCGCGAGGCCATCGAGCTGCGCCCTGAGGACAACTTCTGGAATCTCGCCGACCCGGGCTGGGCCTACGGTCTTTACTACGCCGTGACCGGGCCGCTGGCGCTGGGCCATTCCACCACTTTCTTCGATGGTCCGTTCAGCGTTGAAAGCACCTGCCGGGTCATCAACAAATATGCCATCAGCAACCTGGCCGGCTCGCCTACTGCCTATCGTCTGCTGATCGCTGCCGGCAGCGAATTCAGCGCACCGATCAATGGCCGCCTGCGGGTGGTCAGCAGCGCTGGCGAGCCGCTCAACCCGGAAGTCATCCGATGGTTTGCCGACGAGCTGGGGGTGACCATCCACGACCACTACGGGCAGACCGAGCTGGGCATGGTGCTATGCAACCACCATGGGTTGCAGCACCCGGTGCACCTGGGCTCGGCCGGCTTTGCCATTCCCGGGCACCGCATCGTCGTGCTGGATGAACAACACAACGAGCTGCCCGCCGGTCAAGCAGGGATTCTCGCCGTGGACCGCGAACAGTCGCCGCTATGCTGGTTCGCTGGCTACCACGGTTTGCCGACCAAATCCTTCGTCGGCAAGTACTACCTCAGCGGCGACACCGTCGAGCTCAACAGCGATGGCAGCATCAGCTTTGTCGGCCGCAGTGACGACGTGATCACCACTTCCGGCTACCGGGTCGGCCCCTTCGATGTCGAGAGTGCGCTGATCGAGCACCCGGCGGTAATCGAGGCCGCGGTAGTCGGCAAGCCGGACCCGGAGCGTACCGAATTGATCAAGGCATTCGTGGTGCTGGCTGGCGGCCAGCAGCCCAGCGAGGCGCTGGCTGAGGCCCTGAAACAACATGTACGTCAGCGCCTTTACGCCCACGCCTATCCACGGGAAATCGAATTCGTCAGCGAGCTGCCCAAGACCCCGAGCGGCAAGCTGCAGCGTTTCATCCTGCGCAACCAGGAAATTGCCAAACAACAAGCCGCGCTGGCTTCGACCGCCAGCGCCTGAGGAAAGACCATCATGCAGATTGCCAACAAGAACTTTATCGTCAGCGGTGCGGCCTCGGGCCTAGGCGCGGCTACCGCCGAAATGCTCATCGAGGCCGGTGCTCAGGTCATGCTGGTCGACCTCAATGCCCAAGCTGTGGAGGACAAAGCGGCAGCGCTCGGCGCCAAGGCGCGTTTCGCTGTCGCCGACATTAGCCAGGAGGCTGCAGCCAAGGCCGCAATCGATGCTGCGATCGCAGCGTTTGGCAGCCTGCACGGGTTGGTCAATTGCGCGGGCATCGTCGGTGCCGAGAAAGTCCTGGGCAAGAACGGCCCACACGGTCTGGACAGTTTCAGCCGGGTGATCAACGTCAACCTGATCGGCAGTTTCAATCTGCTGCGTCTGGCTGCGGCGGCCATGGCCGAGGGTGAGGCGGGCACTGATGGAGAGCGCGGGGTGATCATCAACACCGCCTCGATTGCCGCCTACGACGGCCAGATCGGCCAGGCTGCCTACGCCGCCTCCAAGGGTGCTATCGCCAGCCTGACCTTGCCAGTGGCCCGTGAACTGGCACGCTTCGGCATCCGCGTGATGACCATCGCGCCAGGCATTTTCGAAACCCCGATGATGGCTGGCATGACCCAGGAAGTACGCGATTCATTGTCCGCCGGTGTGCCATTTCCGCCACGCCTGGGCCGTCCACAGGAGTACGCCGCGCTGGCTCGGCACATCATCGAAAACAGCATGCTCAATGGTGAGGTGATCCGTCTCGACGGCGCCTTGCGCATGGCCGCCAAGTAATAGCAGGAGTACTTATCATGACCCTCGCCAATGATCCGATCGTAATCGTCAGCGCTGTGCGTACCCCCATGGGTGGCCTGCAGGGCGACTTGAAAAGCCTCACCGCCCCGCAACTGGGTGCCGCTGCCATCCGTGCCGCGGTCGAGCGTGCCGGTGTTGCCCCTGACAGCGTCGAACAGGTGCTGTTCGGCTGCGTGTTGCCAGCGGGGCTGGGCCAGGCGCCAGCGCGGCAGGCAGCCCTGGGTGCCGGCTTGAGCAAGGCGACCACCTGCACCACCCTGAACAAGATGTGCGGCTCGGGCATGCAGGCAGCCATCATGGCTCACGACCTGCTCCTGGCCGGCAGCGCCGATGTGGTGGTGGCCGGCGGCATGGAAAGCATGTCCAATGCGCCGTACCTGCTGGACAAGGCTCGCAGCGGCTACCGCATGGGGCATGGCAAGATCATCGATCACATGTTCTTCGACGGCCTCGAGGATGCCTACGACAAGGGCCGCCTGATGGGCACTTTTGCCGAGGACTGCGCCGAAGCCAATGGCTTCAGCCGACCGCAACAGGACGACTTTGCCATCGCCTCGCTGACCCGCGCGCAACAGGCGATCAAGGACGGCAGCTTTGCCAGTGAGATCGTCCCGGTGCACGTCAGCGAAGGCAAGACCCAGCGTCTGATCAGTGACGACGAGCAGCCACCTAAAGCCCGCTTGGACAAGATCCCCCAGCTCAGACCGGCCTTCCGCGACGGCGGTACAGTCACTGCGGCCAACTCCAGTTCCATTTCCGACGGCGCGGCGGCGCTGGTGCTGATGCGTCGTTCCCAGGCTGAAAAACAGGGGCTTAAACCGCTGGCAGTGATCCATGGGCATGCCGCCTTCGCTGACACCCCGGCGCTGTTTCCGACAGCACCGATTGGTGCCATCGACAAGCTGATCAAGCGCACCGGTTGGAACCTGGGCGAAGTCGACCTGTTCGAGATCAACGAAGCCTTTGCCGTGGTCACCCTGGCGGCAATGAAACACCTGGACCTGCCCCACGACAAGGTCAACATCCACGGTGGCGCCTGTGCCCTGGGCCATCCGATTGGCGCTTCGGGGGCGCGAATACTCGTCACCCTGCTGGCTGCCTTGCGCCAGAAAGGCCTGCGCCGCGGCATTGCGGCCATCTGCATCGGTGGCGGTGAAGCGACCGCCATGGCCGTCGAGTGTCTGTACTGAGGTGCACCATGCTAGTCAATGACGAACAACAGCAAATAAGTGACGCGGTCCGTCAGTTCGCTCAGGAGCGACTGCGGCCGTTTGCCGAGCAGTGGGACCGCGAGCATCGCTTTCCCAAGGAAGCGATTCAGGAGATGGCCGAACTGGGCCTGTTCGGCATGCTGGTGCCGGAGCAGTGGGGTGGTAGCGATACGGGCTATGTCGCCTACGCCATGGCCCTGGAAGAGATTGCTGCTGGCGATGGTGCTTGCTCGACCATTATGAGCGTGCACAACTCGGTGGGTTGTGTGCCGATCCTCAAATTTGGCAATGACGCCCAGAAGCAGCAGTTTCTCACCCCGCTGGCAAGCGGCCAGATGCTCGGTGCCTTTGCCCTGACCGAGCCCCAGGCCGGCTCCGATGCCAGCAGCCTGAAGACCCGGGCTCGTCGTGACGGCGAGCACTATGTGCTCAATGGCTGCAAACAATTCATCACCTCCGGGCAGAATGCCGGTGTGGTGATCGTCTTCGCGGTTACCGATCCTACTGCCGGTAAGCGCGGTATCAGTGCGTTTATCGTCCCGACCGACTCGCCCGGCTATCAGGTCGCCCGGGTCGAGGACAAACTCGGCCAGCATGCTTCTGATACCTGCCAGATCGTCTTCGACGATGTGCGCGTACCGCTGGCCAACCGCCTGGGCGACGAGGGCGAAGGCTACAAGATTGCCCTGGCCAACCTCGAAGGTGGCCGTATCGGTATCGCTTCGCAGTCGGTGGGCATGGCCCGCGCCGCTTTTGAGGTGGCTCGTGACTACGCTCGCGAGCGGCAGAGCTTCGGCAAGCCCCTAGTCGAGCACCAGGCCGTGGCGTTCCGCCTGGCCGACATGGCCACCCGTGTTGCCGTGGCTCGGCAGATGGTCCTGCATGCTGCCGCGCTGCGCGATGCCGGGCGTCCGGCGCTGGTCGAAGCCTCGATGGCCAAGCTGTTTGCCTCGGAAATGGCCGAAAAGGTCTGCTCCGAAGCCTTGCAGACCCTCGGCGGTTATGGCTATCTGAGCGACTTCCCGCTGGAACGGATCTACCGCGATGTGCGGGTCTGCCAGATCTACGAAGGTACCAGCGACATTCAGCGCATGGTCATTGCGCGCAATCTTTGAAGGAGCAGTCTGCATGGCATTCGAAACCATCCTGTTGGACATCCATGGCAAGGTCGGCCTGATTACCTTGAACCGGCCGCAGGCGCTGAATGCGCTGAACGCGCAAATCGTCAGCGAGATCAATCGGGCGCTGGACCAGCTTGAAACCAACCCGAACATTGGCTGTGTAGTCCTCACCGGCTCTGCCAAGGCCTTCGCCGCAGGTGCCGATATCAAGGAAATGGCAGACCTGCGCTACCCGCAGATTTATGTCGATGACCTGTTCAGTGATGCCGACCGCATCGCCAACCGGCGCAAGCCGATCATCGCCGCGGTGTCCGGCTTCGCCCTGGGCGGTGGCTGCGAGCTGGCGATGATGTGCGACTTCATTCTCGCTGCCGACAATGCCAAGTTCGGCCAACCGGAAATCAACCTGGGTGTGTTGCCGGGCATGGGTGGCACCCAGCGTCTGACCCGCGCGGTGGGCAAGGCCAAGGCTATGGAGTTGTGCTTGAGCGGTCGCCTGATGGGTGCCGAGGAGGCCGAGCGTGCAGGTTTGGTGGCGCGCGTGGTACCACAGGCGGAACTGTTGGAGGAGGCCTTGAAGGTGGCAGCAACCATCGCCAGCAAGTCGATTCCGATGACCATGATGGTCAAGGAAAGTGTCAACCGTGCCTTCGAGGTCAACCTGGCAGAAGGCGTGCGCTTTGAACGCCGGGTGTTCCATGCCGCCTTCGCCACTGAGGACCAGAAGGAAGGTATGGCGGCGTTCATCGCCAAGCGTGAAGCGCAGTTCAAGGACTGTTGATAAAAAGGGGCGCTGCACGTCCCATCGCAGCGGCCCCCCCGTTGTTAAGGCTGAAGAAATACTTTGCTGCCAACGCCGAGGTGATAGGCGCACGGTAGGCATCGACGGCCCTGCCAGTGCTGGCATCGGTCATGCTCGGCTCCGGGGCATGACGCTGGGCGATCTTCGGGCCAAAATGGTCAAACTGTAGTGGTCTACTACCTTTCAGGGCGAAAAGCCTCGGGTATCCTAGAGCACCAAGTGCTGCAATTGCTGCCCAAGGCACGCTGAGCGCGTTTTTACGCCAGTTGCTGGGCTGACAGGGGCGCAATTGTTACTGCGTATTAGGCATTTTTCGCGCTGGTTATGGGCAAACAGGCATGGCTTTAAGGGCTGAAGGGTAGGTCTGCGGGGCCGATTGGCGGATTCCAGGCCGTTTCGGTCTGCTGCGCTGTCATTTTTGTTGCCCAGTGCGACGTGGCGCCTTAGACTGCCGCCCCTCGTAAATAGAGTGCCGAAGGGTGCTTGAAGAATTCCGCTGTCGGCGAACTGTCGGTGATGGCAATCCAATCGCTTAAATGCACGTTATTTTCATAGAGAAATCGATGACCAAGGAAAAGTTGCTGGCCATGCCGGCCGATGACTACATGAACGCCGAGCAACATGCGTTCTTCACCGAGTTGCTGCAGTCGATGAAAGTCGAGACTCAGGAGCGCATCGAACAGAGCCGTATAGCTATCGAGAGCCTGGACAGCCCAGCTGATCCGGCAGATGCCGCCTCTGTTGAAGAAGAACGTACCTGGTTGGTCAACGCCATTGATCGCGACCAGCGCCTGTTGCCACAACTGGAGATGGCCCTGGAGCGAATCAGAGACGAAAGCTTTGGCTGGTGCGATGACAGTGGTGAGCCGATTGGCCTCAAGCGCTTGCTGATCAGCCCGACCACCAAGTACTGCATCGAAGCGCAGGAGCGTCACGAGCAGATTGACAAGCATCAACGTCAGGTCTGACCGGCAGTCTCTTCAAGGCCCCGTGGAGTGATCCTCGGGGCCTTGGTGTTTTTGCCTGGGAATAGGGCGTGTTGCTGTGCCTGCAAGTTCTGTCCTGAGCCGGGGTTTGTTGCCCCTGATGCAATACAGCTATACCGGCAATAGCTTTTTCCGCTGCAGCGGCGGGCGTATGATGGTGATATCGTTAGGTTGCTAATTAAATTCCGGAGGGAATGATGGATAGCCAAGTCGATGTCGCCGTGATGATTGGCAGTGGCGTCCCCGCGTCCTTGCAAGCGCTTGGCAAACGTGTTTGCTGGGTTGTGCTGGTCAATGGCGAGCGGCGTGGCACTGCATTTGCCAGTCGTGATGAGGCGGTAGAGTGCCAGATCGCATGGTTGGAGCAGTTGCGCGGTAAGCAACGGCCTGCGGCAGTACGCCAAGCCGTTTGAAAGTGATTTCAACGTTCCAGTGTTTGGGGCAGTTTGCAGGCGTCGATGTGTCGGCAACGGAAATCCTTCACTTGTCCGCTAGCGTGTTCAGTAATATGAAAGAAGTTGGTACCGGCGGGCACCACGATGTAGCGCGTGCTGTTCAAGCTTGAGGCTGGACTTTTCGTGATGAAGTAAGAAATGTTGCTTGCCTCTCGACGGATTTCGGTGTTTTCGTGCATATTCCTTCCCTGTGATGTGTAGATGAGATCCAGGGGCCCGTTCTGTCGGGGGGCTGGATGTATCTATTGCATTTTCCTGGCAGTTTGATGCCAGAAAGTACGTTTCCGTTGACGGAAATCTGCCGAATGCCTGTCGTTAGGCCTTGGCTGGCTTGCAAGGGTGACGATTCCTGCACGCTGCAACGCCCGCCCGCACAGACGCTTCGTGCATTTACCCATTAGTCTTTCAGACTTCGACGTTTAAGTGTCGTTGCCTTCATGGAGCCGTGTTGCTCCTACGGTGACGTCGTGTAATCGGTTTGAGGAATTCTTCATTGGCAGTCAGTAATCTGGATACACACGCCTTGTTCGTGCTGGGCGATCTTCGGGCCAAAATAGTCAAACAGTTCCAATCGCGTTTTGTCTATGTCACCGAACAGAACGCGGAAGGTCTGTACATGGCCGAAATCGACACTGAAATAGCGCTGGTTGTCGATGACAAACCGCGACTGGAGCTAAAAGTCGGTGATCATTTCCGCGCTGCGGTATTGCCCAGCCGAGAAGGTGGCAAGCTGGAAGTTCGTTTCCGCGAAATCAAACTTACCGTCTATGGCCTGGGGGACTATGCATTTGTCTCGGTGCCTGAAGGCGAGGGCATCGTCCTGCGTGAAAGCCAGGGCGTGGTGATGATTTTTGCCGCGCGCGAGCAGCTACAGGAAGGCCTGGGCAAGATACTCAAGACAGCCACCGGCAAGGCGGCGAAATGGCGCAAGGGCGAGCTGACCACGTTCAAGGCCAGCGAGTGAGCAAGTTTGCTGACGCATCTCTGGGGCGCGCTGATTTTCATGCGCGGCATCAGGCTCAGGCCCGTGGACAAGCCGAACAATGGCTTGTGCAACGCGATCACCTGCAGGGGCGCTGGTTCGATTGGGTGGCCAGCCAGCTGTATCAGCTGAGCCCGCCTGAGTATGCAGCCATGGTCCGCCGCGAACTGCAGGCGCTGACCGAATAGGTCTTAGTGACCACGATCGCGCCCGCTGCTGACTTCCTCTGGTACTTCATCACCGGCCATGCGCTTGCGAAACAGAGCGGCCCGTGCCAGTAGCAAGGTGGTCACTGGCACAGTGATTGCCATCAGGATGGGGATCAACCAGGCATGCAGCACCGGTCCCTGCTTGAGCGCCGAGAAGTACAGGATCGAGGCCAGTGCGACGCACCAGGTTCCCAGGGTTGAGGCCAGGGCAGGTGGGTGCATGCGCTGAAAGAATTCTTTCAGACGGATCAGACCTAGCGCCCCGCTCAGGGCGAACAGGCTGCTCAACAGCAACAGCGCCGCAACCAACAACTCGACCCAGAAGGGCAGTTCATTCAGGTTGTTCATTCGATCACCTCGCCACGCAGCAGGAACTTGGCCAGGGCGAACGAGCCGACAAAGCCGAACAAGGCAATCAACAGTGCCCCCTCGAAGTAGGTGTCGCTGGCATAACGAATACCCAGTACCAGCATCATCAACATCGCCAGGATGTACAGGTAGTCCAGCGCCAGGACCCGGTCTTGGGCTGAAGGGCCGCGAAACAGCCGGACCAGGGTCAGGGCCATGGCCAGGGCAAAGATGAACAGGCTGGCGAGAATGGCGTTGGCAAGCAGGCCAGTCATTCGAAAATCTCCATCAGCGGGCGTTCATAAGTCTGTTTGAAATGTTCGATGAAGTGCGCTTCATCGTCCAGGTCGAACACATGCAACAGCAGGATGCTGCGATCCAGTGCCAGCTCCGACCAGATAGTGCCCGGGATCACCGTGGTGATCATCGACAAGGCCGCCAGGCCGTGGGCGTCGCGCAGATCCAGTGGAATATGCACGAAGCGAGAGCGCGGCGCGCGGCGCTTGGCGGTCCAGACCCCACGGGCCACCTGCACGTTGGAGATCAGCATATCAATGCCGACCCGCACGATCAGGCGCAGGACTGTCAAGGGGTGGCGGATGCGTGCCGACACGGGCCGCAGCGGCGCCATCAGCAATGGCGCCAGTACGCCCAGCAGGACACCGAGCAGCAAGTTGCCCGGGCTTAGCGAGAGGTTCAGAACCAACCACAACAGGCACAGGGATAAAGACAGCAACGGAGCGGGGAGCAGGCGTTTCATGGTTGCACCTGCACACTGGTGGCCTGGCTGGTGGGGCCGGGGATCGGCCGAGTGCCGAGCACTGCGCTGACATATTGCTCAGGGTCCTGAAGGCTTGCCGCGGTGTCCTGGGTATAACGCAGCAGCGGTTCGGCGCGCACGCTCAAGGCAATACACAGCCCGAGCAGGGCGACGATGGGAATGCATTCGTAGCGCCGCAGCGCCGGCGATGGGCGTTCCTGAGGTGTCCAGAAGCGCTGGATGCCGACTCGGGTCAGGGCAATCATCGAGGCCAGGCCCGAGAGTATCAGCAGCGCTACCAGGGCCCAGCCCTGGGCCGAGAGCGCTTGCTCGGGGCTACCCAGGCCCTGAGGGTTGAGCAGTGCGGCAATCAGGCTGATCTTGCCGATGAAGCCCGAGAGTGGCGGCATGCCGATGATCAGCAGCGCACAGGCGATAAAGCTCAAGCCCAGAAACGCCATGGTCCAGGGGATCACCTGGCCGATCACGGCCTTCTGTTCGTCATCGAGGTTGATACCTTTGGGCGGATGCAGTGACTCGAGCGGTGAGGGGTGGCAATCGTCGTCGTCCAGGGGCAGTTCATTGGCCGAGCGTGAACGCTCGATCAACTCCGCCAACAGGAACAGGGCGCACAGTGCCAGGGTCGAGCTGACCAGGTAGAACAACGCCCCGGCCGTCAATGCCACCTGGCCGAAGCCGATGGCGGCCATAAGGGTGCCGGCCGATGCGAGGATGCTCAGGCTCGCCATACGTTCCAGGCGTTGGGCGGCAAGGATCGACACGGCCGCGCAGCCCAGGGTCGCCAGGCCGCCGTAGACCAGCCAGTCGCCACCAAAGAACGACGAGGCGCCGGCCTGGCCGGAAAACAGCAAGGTCCACAGGCGCAACACGGTATAGAAGCCGACCTTGGTCATGATCGCAAACAGTGCAGCTACGGGTGCACTGGCGGCGGAATAGGCTGGCACCAGCCAGAAGTTGAGCGGCCAGATCCCTGCCTTGGCCAGGAACGCCGTGGCCAGGATCGCGGCACCTGCGTGCAGCAGGCCGCGGTCGGCTTCTGGCACCAGCGGGATTTTCAGAGCCAGGTCCGCCATGTTCAGGGTTCCGGTGACGCCATAGAGCATCGCCGCGCCGACCAGGAACAGAGACGAGGCGAACAGGTTGATGGCGATGTAGTGCAGGCCGGCCTTGACCCGCGCCCGGCCGGAACCGTGCAGGAGTAAACCGTAGGACGCCGCCAGCAGGACTTCGAAGAACACGAACAGGTTGAACAGGTCGGCGGTCAGGAACGCCCCGTAGAGGCCCATCAACTGGATCTGGAACAGCGCATGGAAGCTGGCCCCGGCGCCGTCCCAGCGTGCCATGGCGAAGAGCAGGGCGCTGACCCCGACGATCCCGGTCAGTACCAGCATCAACGCGGAAAGTCGATCGACCACCAGTGCGATACCGAACGGTGCCGGCCAGTTGCCCGGCAGGTAGACCCCGATCGAACTGGCCTGGCCCTGAGCCTGGATCCACAGCAGCAAAGTGATCGAGATCGCCAGGCCCAGGAGGCTGGAGAACAGGTTCAGGCGGGCCTTGAGTGGCCTGCGTTTCTCGCCCAGCAGCAACATCAGTGCCGCAGTGAGTAATGGCAGCAGGATCGGGGCGATAATCAGTTGGTTCATGAAGCTCATTCGTTGGGCTCCCGGCCATCCACGTGGTCGGTACCGGTCAACCCGCGCGATGCCAGCAGCACCACCAGAAACAGCGCAGTCATGGCAAAACTGATGACGATGGCGGTGAGTACCAGG
Organism: Pseudomonas sp.; assembly: GCF_050739775.1. Taxonomy (GTDB): domain Bacteria; phylum Pseudomonadota; class Gammaproteobacteria; order Pseudomonadales; family Pseudomonadaceae; genus Aquipseudomonas. Next base: position 8,731 of record NZ_JBOICA010000043.1, on the reverse strand, counting down.
GCCTGGGGCAGAGGGTCGGTGTAGTTGAACAGGTCCTGGGGCACGCCATCCTTGATGATCGGCTCCTTGCCGATGAACAGGCTGCCCATGCTGAAGATGAACAAGTTGACGCCATAGGACAGCAGGCACAAGCCCATCACCACCTGGAAGGTTCGTGGGCGCAGGATCAACCAGACCCCAGAGGCAGCGAGTACACCAATGGCGATTGCAATGACTTCTTCCATCAGGCGGCTCCTGGCTGGGTGGCTTTGGGTTGGTTGGCCGGGCGATGTCCGCGCACCGACTGGTGAGCCAGGGCAGTGAGAATCAACAGGGTCGAACCGACCACCACGGTGTAGATGCCGATATCGAAGAACAGTGCGCTGGCCACATGGATATCACCCAGCAACGGCAGGTGCAGGTGGGCGGTATGGGTGGTCAGGAAGGGGTATCCGAGCAGCATTGCACCGCCGCCAGTGAGGGTGGCGCAGAGCAAACCGGTGCCCATCCAGCGCAACGGACGCAAACTCATTTGCGCCTCGACCCACTGGGTGCCGGCAACCATGTATTGGAGGATAAAGGCCACCGACATCACCAGGCCCGCGACAAAACCGCCACCGGGCTGGTTGTGCCCGCGCATGAACAGGTACATCGACACCACCAGGGCAATTGGCAGCAGCAGGCGCACCAGTACCGCCGGGACCATCATGAACCCCAGTGCCGTGTCGGCAGCCTGGCGCGGGTTGACCAGGTCGGTGACTACGTCAGGTGCCAGCAGGCGCTGCTGGGCCGGCAGTTGCATGCTCTCGCGGGGCGGGCGGAAGCGTCGCAGCAGGGCAAACACCGCCAGTGCCACCGCTACCAGCACAGTAACTTCACCCAGGGTGTCGAAGCCGCGGAAGTCCACGAGCATGACATTGACCACGTTGCTGCCGCCGCCTTCGGGCAGGGCCCGGCTCAGGTAGAACGAAGAAATGTCGTTGGGGGTCGGGCGGGTCAGCATCGCATAGGACAATAACGCCATGCCGCCGCCAACCAGCACCGCAAGAATCAGGTCGCGCAGTCGTCGCAGGCGTGCCTGCTCCTGGCTGCCGGGCAAGGGCGATACGCCCTCGATACGCCGTGGCAACCAGCGCAGGCCGAGGAGGATCAGCACGGTGGTGACCACTTCGACCGCCAGTTGGGTCAGGGCCAGATCCGGTGCCGAGAACCAGACAAAGGTGATGCAGGTCATCAGGCCGCAGACACTGACCATGGTCAATGCCGCCAGCCGGTGGTACTTGGCTTGCCAGGCGGCGCCCAGGGCGCAGGCAATGGCGATCAGCCAGAGTGTGACGAAAATCCCGGAGCCCGGAATTTTCGGCCGATCACCCCAGCTCAGGCCGCTTTGCAGCATCGGCAGCAGACCTGCCAGCAGCGCTACCAGCACCAGCATGAACAGCTGCTTTTGCAAACGACGGGTGGTCATCACGCGTTCGAAGCGGCGGGCTGTGCGCATCAGCAGCACCTGGCCGTGCTCGAACAGACGCTTGCCATTGAAACGCTCGATCAGTGGCGGAGCAGGGAAGCGGCCCAGCTTGAGCTGGTTGCGCAGGAGCAGGTAGAGCAGGATGCCGCCGCTCATGGCGATCAGGCTCATGATCAGCGGCGCGTTCCAGCCATGCCAGATCGCCAGGCTGTACTCGGGCAGCGTACCGCCCACCACCGGCAGAGCGGCGGCGGCCAACAATGGTCCGACCGACTGGGCCGGAAACATGCCCACCACCAGGCAGGCCAGCACCAGCAATTCGGCCGGCGCGCGCATCCAGCGAGGCGGCTCGTGAGGGGTGTGGGGCAAGTCAGTGGTCGGCGGGCCAAAGAACACATCGACGGTAAAGCGCAAGGCATAGGCCACGCTGAAGGTACCGGCCAGGGTGGCGATCACTGGCAGGGCGGCTTCGATCCAGGCGCTGGAGTTGATGAACACGGTTTCGGCGAAGAACATTTCCTTGGACAGGAAACCGTTCATCAATGGCACGCCGGCCATGGAAGCGCTGGCCACCATAGCCAGGGTCGCAGTGAACGGTATCAGCCGGAACAAGCCACTGAGGCGGCGGATATCACGGCTGCCGCTTTCGTGGTCGATGATGCCTGCAGCCATGAACAACGAGGCTTTGAAGGTGGCATGGTTGAGAATATGGAACACCGCCGCCACAGCCGCCAGCGGGCTGTTCAGGCCCAGCAGCAGGGTGATCAGCCCCAGATGGCTGATGGTCGAGTAGGCCAGCAGCCCTTTGAGATCGTTCTGGAACATGGCCGCGAAAGCGCCCAGCAGCAGGGTACAAGCCCCGGCACCACCGACGATCCAGAACCATTCTTCGCTGCCGGAGAGCACCGGCCACAAGCGCGCCAGGAGAAACACCCCGGCCTTGACCATGGTCGCCGAATGCAGATAGGCCGAGACCGGCGTAGGCGCAGCCATGGCATGGGGCAGCCAGAAGTGGAAGGGGAACTGTGCGCTCTTGCTCAGGGCGCCGAGGAGAATCAGCGGGAGCAGGACGGGGTACAGGGCATGGTTGCGAATCAGCTCGCCGGCAGCGAGGACCTTGTCCAGGTCGTAGCTGCCGACCACATGGCCGAGCAGCAATACCCCCGCCAGCAGGCACAAACCGCCGGCACCGGTGACCGTCAGGGCCATGTAGGCACCGCGCCGGGCATCGGCGCGATGGTGCCAGTAGCCAATCAGCAGGAACGAAAATACACTGGTCAGTTCCCAGAAGAACACGATCTGGATCAGGTTGCCGGAGATCACCAGGCCGAGCATTGCGCCCATGAAGGCCAGGAAAAAGGCGAAAAACCGCGGCACCGGGTCCTGGGGCGACATGTAGTAGCGCGCATACAGCGACACCAGGGTACCAATACCCAGCACCAACAGGGAGAACAACCAGGCAAAGCCGTCCATGCGCAGGACCAGATTCAGGCCCAGGCTCGGCAGCCACAGAAATTCTTCGCGGATCACACTGCCGTGGGCGATCTGCGGGTACAGCAAGGCGACCTGGACGGTACCAACCAGAGCGACGAGCCCGGCAAGCAACGACTCGCTGTTGCGGGCGTTGTGCGGCAAGACAGCCGCCAGGCAGCTGCCGATGAACGGCAGAAGCAGTAGCACTATCAAGGACATAGATTTCTAATCTGCAGGAGTTTGTAAGGGATCATACGTGGCGTACCGTCGATCACCAACACAGAAGCTGTGGCAGAACTCTACAAACGTGGTGTATCAAACGATTTTTTTATAACAGTTTTTTTCAAAGGATAGACCGGATTTACCCGCTAGAGCCCCGCTTCCCGTCCGCGTTCAGGCGCGTCGAGTGCTTCGGGCGCCTGTTCTCGGCGCTTGATCTTCAGTTCACTGACCACCACCGCAATCACGATAAGCAGCCCGCCAAACAGGGCAATGCCAGGCAGGCGCTCGCCAGCGACACGCCCCACGATACCGGCCCAGACTGGCTCGCCTGCGTAGATCAGCGTCGCCCGGGTCGGTGAAACCGACTTTTGCGCCCAGTTCATGGCTACTTGAATCACCGCACTCATAGCACCCAGGCCCAGGGCGCTGAGCAGCAACAACCAGGAAAAATCAGGCAGCGGCTCTTGGGTAGGCACCACCATCATGAACGACAATGCCGAAGCAGTCGCCAGTTGCACCACGGTCACTCGGCGCACATCGACTTTACCGGCGTAGCGGCTGATCAGGATGATTTCCGCAGCAATCGCCACGGCACTGACCAGAGTGGCAATCTCGCCTGCACTGAATTGCAGCGAGCCACCTTCAGGCCCGGCCAGTAGCATCAGCCCGACAAAGGCCAGGCCAATCCCCAGGCTTGGCATCAGGCCTGGACGGCGGCCTAGCACCAGCCATTGGAGCAGGGGCACAAAGGGCACGTACAACGCCGTAATGAAGGCCGACTGACTGCTGCTGATGGTTTGCAGTCCGTAGGTTTGCAAGCCATAGCCGAGCATGATCGAGACACCGATCAGCACCCCGGCCTTGAGCTCGGTGGCGGTCAGTCCCGACAAGGCGCGGGCCGAGACCAGGCCGACAAACAGGGTGGCGGCGGCAAAGCGCAGGCCGACGAAGAACATCGGCCCGCTGACGGTCATGACGTTGTGCACGAGCAGGAAGGTACCGCCCCAGAGCATGGTGATAAACACCAGGACCAGTTCGGCCCTGCTTAGCCGGAAGGAGATGGAAGGGCGTTCTGCACTGTTAATGGAATTCATGGCCTTGCACACGGAAGAGGGGCGACGCACAATTGCGGCGAAGTGGGCAGTATACTGCTCAAACCCTATCAGTGAGCAATATAGTGCACAGAAATTCCAGTCAGCGCGCCTCCGTGCTGCAGCATGTCAGCCAGAACATTCGTCGCCTGCGCCATGCCGCCGAACTCAGCCAGAGTGCCTTGGCGGAAAAGTCCGGGGTCAGCCGGCGCATGCTGGTAGCCATCGAGGCTGGAGAGAATAATGTCAGCCTGACTACCTTGGATCGCCTTGCCGAGGCGTTGGGTGCGGCCTTTACCGATTTGATCCAGGCCCCTGACAACCGCGACCCGAGCCGCATCAACGAGCTTGCCTGGGCTGGGGTTCATCCTGGTAGTAGGGCGGTGTTGCTGGCCAGCTCGACCGCCAGTCGCGAGGTGGAATTGTGGGAGTGGCGCCTGGAGCCGGGTGAGGTGTATCAATGCGAGGCCGACGCCGATGGCTGGAGCGAGCAATTGTATGTGGCCGATGGATGCCTAACCTTGGTCATCGATGATCAGCAACACCTGCTGCAGGCTGGAGATTTTTTCAGCTATGCCAGCAATTGCATTCATGCCTATCGCAATGATGGCGAGGTGGCTACGCGGTTTGTGCGTAATGTGGTGATCTAGATGGCCGCATCGCGGGTATTGCCGGCCAGGTAGTCCGTAGTGGAGATTACCTGGGCATAGGCGAATGCCAGCGAAGCCATATAGGCGGCATGCACCTGGGCGGCTGGCACGCTTACACCATTGAATTCCAGATCGCGGGTGGCGCAGGCATCATGGATCACTGTGGCGTTATAGCCGAAGTCGGCGGCGGCACGGGTGAAGGCATCGATACACACGTGGCTCATGCTGCCGATCACCGTCACCGCCTCGATTTCGTGCTGGTCCAGCACAGTCTTGAGCTCGGTGTTCAGGAACGCGTTGACTTTATGCTTGAGCACTACGGGTTCATTTGCCAGGGGCGTAACCTTGGGGTGGATCTGGGCACCGTTGGATCCCGGCGTGAAAAAGGGCGCATCACTGGACTCGGATTCATGGCGAACATGCACCACCAAGTCGCCTTTGCTCCGGGTCGCGGCAAGAATACTGGCTGCATTGTCGGCGGCGCGATCTGCGCCATCCAGGGTCCATTTGCCGCCTGGGAAGTAGTCGTTCTGGATGTCGATGATGATCAGGGCGTGTTTGCTCATTTCAAAAGCCTCTTGGCAGGGAGTGATTGTGGCGTGGTGATAGTTATAGGCTTGAGCGGTGCCCTTGCAGATTGGCTCGAACGACAAATTGGCGGGAAAAACTGACAATGGCCCAAGGTTCCGAGACGCTGGAAATCGGTCTGCTGGTCTACCCTGGCGCGCAGTCTGCAGCGGTGCATGGGTTGACCGACTTGTTCGCCATCGCCAATCGCCTGCGCCATGAACTGGGTGCGCTGGAGCGGCCGGTGCCGCGTATCAGTCATTGGAGCGAAGGTGAGGACCGGCAGTTGGCCGTGGTGTTCGATAGTCATCCAGGTGGTCATCACCAGCCCCGGGTGATGATCATTCCGCCTAGCCTGACCCAGAGCAGGTACGGGTCGGGCGTGCCTGTCGGATGCTCGAGTTCACCAAGCACAGTATTGATCAGATTGCCTGGGGTGTGGGATATCAAGATCCGGGCGCCTTTCGCAAGGTCTTCCACAAGGTCACCGGGCTTGCACCCAGCGACTATCGACGCCGTGTGGCCGATAGCATCGGCTGATCCTGCTTTAGTGTCGGCCTGGCTGCGGCGCTGGGCTAATCGGCAGCTTCCGGGCCAGGTTCCAGCAACTGCGGCCCCGGTCCGTGTTCACTCAATTGGTCATCACAATTGCGTAGCGGACAACTCTGCAGCGACATGCAGCCGCAACCTATGCAGCCATCGAGCTGGTCACGCAGCACCAGCAACTTGTCGATGCGCCGGGTCAGGTCCTGGCGCCACTGTTCGGATAGCCGTCGCCAGTCCGCGGCACTGGGCGCGCGTCCTACGGGTAATGTCTGCAATGCTGCATGAATGGTTGCCAAGGGGATGCCCAGACGCTGGGCCATCTTGATCACCGCCACCCGGCGCAGGGTTTCGCGCGGATAACGACGCTGGTTGCCGCTACTGCGAGTGCTGTGGATCAGGCCCTTGTTTTCATAAAAGTGCAGGGCGGTGACCGCTAGCCCGCTGCGGGCTGCCAGCTGGCCAACGGTCATGACCTTCTCGGCTGTGCAAGGTTGAGTCATGGTGAAAAATCTCTTGACCTTGAGTTAACTCGAGGTTTTACCCTGGCTGCCGTCGCATCGCAAGTACTATGGCAGGGAGACAATGCCGATGACGGTTCCAAAGCGTAGCTTGTGCTTTACCCAGATGATCGAATTCGAGGTAATACCTGCTCGTCAGCACGACCTGGCCCAGGCGCTGACCGAGCGAAGTGAGGCGCTGGCCTTGCGGCATGCGGGCCTGCTTGGTGCAAGCATCCAGGCCAGTGATGATGGCAGTCGCGTTCTGCAATACTTGCAGTGGCGGTCTCGCAGCGCCTGGGAGGCGGCAGCCAGCAGCTTTGAACAGGAACCCTTTCTGCAGCTGATTCAGCAACACCAGGCCAAAGGTGTGAACTTCGCCGCATTTCAGACCTTGAGCAGCCTGGCACGCAGCACCACGGATGGTCTGCATTGCCAGCTGCCGTCGGCTCAGGAATACCAGGGTGAGTGGTGAGGGTAGCGATCAAGGCGGGCGCCGATGACCATCTCGCTGATCCAGGCGCTGAGGATCGAGCTGTAGGCTTTCTGGCTGCGGTCGCTGGATAGCGCATGATCGGCGCCGTCGACGATTCGATGGGTCAGTGAATGGGCGCTGACGAAAGCCGAACGGTAGCTCATCAGGGTGCTGTGCGGGACATAATCGTCCTGCTCCGACTCGACCAGCAGCACATCGCCGGCGATAGTCGGTCAGGCGCTGGCGATCGAGGCCCTGCTTGGGCATTGCCCATTCATCGTCCCAGTACAGCGCCGGAACCCGCAGGGCCAGCCATTTGACCGGTCGCAAGGCGGTCAACAGGGTTGCCAGATAGCCCCCGTAGCTGCTGCCGATCAGCGCAATAGCGCTGGTGTCGACTGCTGGGTGACTGACCAACCGATCGTAGGCTGCCAGCAGATCTGCGAGGTTCTGTTCGCGGGTGACGCTCAGGCGCTGGCTTTCGGTTTTCTCGTGGCCGCGCAGGTCGAAGGTCATGCACACGCAACCCAGGCCTGTGATGTGCTTGGCCCGTGCCAGGTCGCGCTGTTGACTACCACCCCAGCCGTGAACGAAGAGAATGCCCGGCACCTTGTCGCCGGGGCTGACGATGGTCGCGGCGATAGTCTCGCCATCGACATGGATCTCGATGGACTCGCTATGGATGGTCATAGTCGCGCAGCCGTGCATATTTGCAGATTCTTCCGAGTTCACTGTCGTCCCCCTGATAGAAAATAGTCGCATCGGCAGGCAAGTCGGGAGCGTCGAAGGCTTCATGGGTGGAGGCGCGGATGCGGCTCAGTGCCGGGTCGGCGGCAAATGCCTGCAAGGCCAGGACTTCGGCGCTGCTGGCGCCGCCGATGCGCCAGGATTGTTCGAGCACGCCGCTACGCGGTTTGTCCTGACTGTTCAGGCCCCTGGCGACGTCATAGTTGCGGCGCGAGGCGAAAAAACCGGGAAAGTTCTGTAACGCCGCCTGCTCATAGATTCTGGCCTGAGTGATGGCCAGGCGCAGATGCTCTTCGAGTTCCAGCTGCAGCAAGGCGTCGTAGTCGCCGCGCACCAGAACCAGATCCGAGCCACCGTAGATTTCTTCACCGGCATGGTCACGGGTCAATTGCTGGGTACCGTAGTAGCTGCACAGGATGCCGGCCACCAGGACCTGGCCGACACTGAAGGTCTGCACTTGGGTCAGGTTCTCTTCCAGGGTCAGGCCCCAGAGAGCCAGCTCTTTTTCGTCTTGGCCGATCAGTGCGTGTTCGACCTCCTTCATCGAAGTGACCACTATTTGCCTCCTTCCTGCCGTGGCCCGTACCGGCTTTATCCGTAATGGCCCGTCACGCAGCAAGAGCGCTGCAGCGCGACCGGCGTCTTCCAGGCAGAATACCGTGTAGCCGCGCAGCAACGCATCACTGGCGTGACGGGCAAAGTCATCGGTCCAGCCAAGGGGATAGCGGGCATTGGCGGGCAAAGGATGGGAAATCGCCTTGGTGGCCATATAGGGTCTGCTTACTACACCACCGAACAGGTCCTGAGCCGAGGCAATGCCCAGCTCACGATAGCGAGCTGGATCGATCAGGGTTTCGGTGGGCAGGTAATAGAAGTTGTCATCTGTTGTAGGGGGGCATAGAGAAAACGGACAAAATCGTACGCTAAGCGCTCGGCCTGTCAGGTTGAGGCCATAGAGGGTGACGCAGAGGCGTCAGAAAATGCAGAAAGCGGCCCTACCCTGACGCGAGGCGAGT
>NZ_JBOICA010000042.1:0-39946 GCF_050739775.1 Pseudomonas sp. | reverse complement strand
GAACAGGCTGGTCTGGCTGCGGGACTCTCCTTGTATGTAGGCCATAACGAAAAATGCTCCGTATCCTTCGATACGGAGCATTCTCTTAAAGGGCCGGGCAGATTGCTAGGTTTTCACACAGTCTGCGAAGGATCCTTTTTTCAACACATCTCGCTTAGACGCCAGACGCCTTGGCAGCAGCAACGTCCTTGATCGACAGCTTGATACGACCGCGGTTGTCCACGTCCAGTACCAGTACTTCGACTTCCTGACCTTCCTTGAGGATGTCGGTCACTTTCTCAACGCGAGCATCGCTCAGCATGGAGATGTGAACCAGACCGTCCTTGCCCGGCAGGATGTTGACGAAGGCACCGAAGTCAACGATGCGCTCGACTTTACCGACGTAGATCTTGCCGATCTCGGCTTCTGCGGTGATGCTCAGGACGCGCTGACGAGCAGCTTCAGCGGCGTCTTTGGTTTCACCGAAGATCTTGATCGAGCCGTCGTCTTCGATATCGATCGAAGCCTTGGTTTCTTCGCAGATGGCACGGATGGTCGCGCCGCCTTTGCCGATGACATCACGGATCTTGTCGGTGTCGATCTTCATGGCGATCATGGTCGGAGCGTTTTCCGACAGTTCGCTACGGGACTGACCGATGATCTGATTCATCTGACCGAGGATGTTCAGGCGCGCTTCCAGGGCCTGGCCCAGGGCGATTTCCATGATCTCTTCGGTGATGCCGTTGATCTTGATGTCCATCTGCAGCGCGGTAACACCTTTGGCGGTACCGGCTACTTTGAAGTCCATGTCGCCGAGGTGGTCTTCGTCACCGAGGATGTCGGTCAGAACAGCGAACTTCTCGCCTTCTTTAACCAGACCCATGGCGATACCGGCAACTGGCGCCTTCATCGGTACACCGGCGTCCATCAGGGCCAGGGAAGCACCGCAGACCGAAGCCATGGAGCTGGAACCGTTGGATTCGGTGATTTCCGATACTACACGGATGGTGTACGGGAACACGTCAGCGGCAGGCAGCATGGCCTGAACCGAACGACGGGCCAGACGGCCGTGACCGATTTCGCGACGACCAGCACCGCCCATGCGACCACACTCGCCCACCGAGAACGGAGGGAAGTTGTAGTGCAGCATGAAGGGGTCTTTCTTCTCGCCTTCGAGGGTGTCCAGCAGTTGGGCGTCACGGGCAGTACCCAAGGTCGCAACGACCAGGGCCTGGGTTTCGCCACGGGTGAACAGCGCCGAACCGTGAGTCTTCGGCAGTACACCGACTTCGATGTTCAGAGGACGTACGGTCTTGGTGTCGCGGCCGTCGATACGTGGCTTGCCGTTAACGATGTTTTCGCGAACAGTGCGGTATTCGATTTCGCCGAAGATCTCTTTGACTTCGGCAGCCGATGGCTGACCTTCCTCACCGGAGAACTTGGCAATCGCCTGATCGCGCAGTTCGCCCAGGCGAGCGTAACGGTCGGCTTTGACGGTGATGGTGTAAGCCTGGGAAACGGCTTCGCCCAGTTCAGCGCGAATGGCGCTCAGCAGGGAAGTGTTCTCAGCCTTGGCAGTCCAGTCCCAGGTAGGCTTGGCAGCTTCGGCAGCCAGCTCTTTGACAGCCTGGATAACGGCCTGGAGTTCGTCGTGGGCGAACAGTACGGCACCCAGCATTTGATCTTCGGTCAGCTCTTTGGCTTCCGACTCAACCATCAGTACGGCGTCGGAAGTACCGGCAACGACCATGTCCAGGCTCGAAGCTGCCAGTTGCTCGTAAGTCGGGTTCAGCAGGTAGCCGGTGCTTTCGTGGAAAGCAACGCGCGCGGCACCGATCGGGCCTTCGAACGGAATGCCGGAGATAGCCAGGGCAGCCGAGGTACCGATCATCGCAGCGATGTCCGGATCGGTCTTCTTGCTGGTGGAAACGACGGTGCAGACAACCTGCACTTCGTTCATGAAGCCTTCTGGGAACAGCGGACGGATCGGACGGTCGATCAGACGCGAGGTCAGGGTCTCTTTCTCGGAAGGACGGCCTTCACGCTTGAAGAAACCACCAGGGATCTTGCCGGCGGCGTAGGTCTTTTCCTGATAGTGAACGGACAGGGGGAAGAAGCCTTTGCCTGGATCGGCCTGTTTGGCACCGACCACGGTCACCAGTACGGTGACATCGTTGTCGACGGTGACCAATACGGCGCCGGACGCTTGACGAGCAATACGGCCCGTCTCGAGGGTAACGGTCGATTGACCGAACTGGAATTTCTTGATTACCGGGTTCACGGTTTCCTACCTTCTTCAGTGGCTCTGGGGGAACTGGTTCTTGCGAATTCTTGGGCAGAACAGGGAATCGGCCCTGTTGGCAGTCCAGATAAAACTAGAGGTTGGAAGCCTGCCCTACCCTTGCGGAAAACCGCTCAGGCGAGACAGACAGCCAACCTCATAGATACGCGCGGCGTGCTCATCGCTGCCAATGCCAGGCATTGGAAGCGAAGAATGCAGCACGCCGTGCACACCACTGGCCAGGCCGCTATTAGCGACGCAGACCCAGGCGACCGATCAGGGCGCTGTAACGAGTGGTGTCTTTGCCCTTCAGGTAGTCCAGCAGCTTACGACGCTGGTTAACCATGCGGATCAGACCACGACGGGAGTGGTGGTCTTTGCCGTTGGCCTTGAAGTGACCTTGCAGCTTGTTGATGTTGGCGGTCAGCAGTGCAACTTGCACTTCTGGGCTACCGGTGTCACCGGCGGCTTGCTGGTATTCGCCAACGATCTTTGCTTTTTCTTCAACGCTGAGTGCCATCTGGCTTCTCCAAATCAAGGGAAACCGAACAAACGGTTTCCAATAGGCCAGGGACAAATCCCTGTATTCATAAAGTGAGGCATGACCATGCCTATTAACAGCCATCCTCTTTACCACCAGTGCCAGGCCTGAGCCTGATACTGAAGGTTTCGATCATTCCGACCGAATCAATCGACGCGGCGCGATGCGCCCGTCTTCGCTCACTTCACCGATACCGATGAAGCGACCGTTGTGATCTTGCACCCGGACCATGCCGAATTTCGGCGCCTCGGGGGCTCTTACCGGCTGACCATGCAACCAGTAAAACGCGCTGTGCTCGGAAAACTGCAGCAGCGGCCAGTCTTGCAGACCGCTGTCCGAAGGCATCAGGAAGCGGTCAACCGCTTCATTGCCACCTTCGGCGTGGACCGCTTCGAGTTCTTCGAGGGTCACGGTCTGGGCCAGTTCGAAGGGCCCTGCGTGGGTGCGACGCAGTTCGGCGACATAAGCGCCACAACCGAGCTGCTCGCCGATATCTTCGACCAGAGTACGGATGTAGGTACCTTTGCTGCAGCCGACCGACAGTCGAACGCGGGAGCCTTCACACTCGAGCAATTCCAAGCGGTTAATAGTAACAGAACGCGCCTCGCGCTCCACTACTTCCCCTGCACGCGCGAGCTTGTACAGCGGCTGGCCGTCGCGTTTGAGGGCCGAGTACATCGGCGGTATCTGACTGATTTCACCACGAAATTGTGGCAGAACAGCTTCAACATCGGCGCGACCAACGGTCACGTCGCGAGATTTGACCACTTCGCCTTCGGCATCGCCGGTGGTGGTGGTCTGCCCCAATTGCATGACCGTCTCGTAGCCCTTGTCGGAATCGAGCAGGTACTGGGAGAACTTGGTGGCCTCACCGAAGCACAGCGGCAGCACGCCGCTGGCCAACGGGTCGAGACTGCCGGTATGGCCGGCCTTCTCGGCATTGAGCAGCCAGCGAACCTTTTGCAAGGCCGCGTTGGAGGTAAACCCCAATGGCTTGTCGAGCAGGATGATGCCACTGACGTTACGACGGATACGTTTGACCTGGGCCACCGCTTACTCCTTGGTGTCCGGGGTATCGGCGGCCTGGTGCTGGCTGTCTTCGGCAACAGCACGCTCGATCAGCGCCGACAGGTGGGCGCCACGTGTCACGCTCTCGTCATAGTGGAAATGCAGTTGCGGCACGCTGCGCAGCTTCATTTCCTTGCCCAATTGCATGCGCAGGAAACCTGCGGCGCTGTTGAGCACTTTAAGGCTTTGCTTGATGTCTTCAGCGCTGTCCTGGCCCATCACGGTGATGTACACCTTGGCGTGACCGACATCGCGGCTAACGTCGACGGCGGTGATGGTCACCAGGCCGACGCGTGGATCTTTGACTTCGCGACGAATCAATTGTGCCAGCTCGCGCTGCATCTGATCGCCAATGCGTTGGGTACGGCTATATTCTTTTGCCATTTTTGCTACCTGTAACTAAAGCGGCAAACGCCCGACCAGACTTGAGCCTGACCGGGCGTTGCGTTCAGAGGTGCTGGCGACCGCCTTGCGACGGGCGTTTCGCGCCTCCCATGCTCGATGCTTAGAGCGTACGAGCCACTTGGACTTTCTCGAAGACTTCGATCTTGTCGCCGACCTTGACGTCGTTGTAGCTCTTCACGCCGATACCGCATTCCATGCCGGCACGTACTTCGGACGCATCGTCCTTGAAGCGACGCAGCGATTCCAGCTCGCCTTCGAAGATCACCACGTCCTCGCGCAGTACGCGGATCGGACGGTTGCGGTAAACCACACCCTCGGTGACCATGCAGCCAGCGATAGCGCCAAACTTCGGCGAACGGAACACGTCACGCACTTCGGCGATACCCAGGATGTTCTCGCGAACATCGCTGCCGAGCATACCGGTCAAGGCTTTCTTGACGTCTTCAATGATGTCGTAGATCACGTTGTAATAACGCATATCCAGACCTTCCTGCTCGACGATCTTGCGCGCGCCGGCATCGGCACGCACGTTGAAGCCGAACAGTACTGCATTGGAAGCCAGGGCCAGGTTGGCGTCGCTCTCGGTGATACCACCGACACCGCCACCAATCACGCGAACCTGTACTTCGTCGTTGCCCAGGCCGCTCAGGGAGCCCTGCAGAGCCTCGAGAGAACCACGTACATCGGACTTGAGCACGATGTTGAGGGTCTTCTTCTCTTCCTGGCCCATGTTCTCGAAGATGTTCTCGAGTTTGCCGGCATGTGCGCGAGCCAGTTTGACTTCGCGGAACTTGCCCTGGCGGAACAGCGCAACTTCACGGGCCTTCTTCTCGTCAGCCACTACCGATAGCTCGTCACCGGCATCCGGGGTACCGTCCAGGCCGAGAATCTCAACCGGGATCGCCGGACCGGCTTCCTTAACAGGCTTGCCGTTCTCGTCGAGCATGGCCCGTACACGGCCGTAGTTCGAACCACACAGAACCATGTCGCCCTGACGCAGGGTACCGTCCTGAACCAGCACGGTAGCCACCGGGCCACGGCCCTTGTCCAGACGCGACTCGACCACGACACCACGACCTGGGGCCGATGGAGTGGCCTTGAGTTCGAGGATCTCCGCTTGCAGCAGAACGGCTTCAAGCAGTTCGTCGACGCCGGTACCCATCTTCGCCGAGACCTTGACGAACGGCGTGTCACCACCCCATTCCTCGGAGGTTACGCCTTCGACGGACAGCTCGTTACGGATGCGATCAAGATCAGCACCTGGCTTGTCGATTTTGTTGACTGCTACTACCAGCGGAACACCGGCAGCCTTGGCGTGCTGGACCGCTTCCTTGGTCTGAGGCATCACGCCGTCGTCCGCCGCGACCACCAGAATCACGATGTCGGTCGCCTTCGCACCACGGGCACGCATTGCGGTAAACGCAGCGTGACCCGGGGTGTCGAGGAAAGTGACCATGCCACGGTCGGTTTCCACGTGGTAAGCACCGATGTGCTGGGTGATACCACCGGCTTCGCCAGCGGCAACCTTGGCACGACGGATGTAGTCGAGCAACGAGGTCTTACCGTGGTCAACGTGGCCCATTACGGTCACTACTGGCGCACGGGAGAAGGTCTCACCTTCGAATTTCAACGATTCGGCCAGGGAATCTTCCAGGGCAGTATCGCTGACCAGGGTGACCTTGTGGCCCAGCTCTTCGGCGACCAGTTGAGCGGTCTCCCGATCGAGCACCTGGTTGATGGTTACCGGAGTACCCAGCTTGAACATGAACTTGACGACTTCAGCGCCCTTGACCGACATCTGGCTGGCCAAATCGGAAACCGTGATGGTCTCGCCAATCTGTACGTCGCGGATAACCGGGCCGGTCGGGCTCTGGAAACCGTGGGCATTGCGCTTCTTCGGCTTGCCCTTGCCACGACCACCACGACGGAAGCCATCGCTTTCTTCGTCGGTGGTACGCGGAGCGGCACGCGGGGTTGGCGCCTTTTCCTTTTCCTTGACCTTGACCGAAACGCGCGGCGCCTCGTTACGGCGCTCGCCACCACGACGATCGTCGTCACGCGACTTGTCGTTGCGACGCACGTCGTCTTTCTTGCGCTCGGCTACCGGCGCCGGAGCGGCGTCAGCAGCCTGGATCACCGGGGCAGGAGCCGGGGCAACCGGGGCCGCGGCAGCAGGTGCGGCAGAGGCAGCAGCTGGCTGGCGACGAGCCTCATCCTCGGCACGCTGACGTGCTTCGGCGTCGGTCTTTTCACGGACAGCGTTCTCGGCTGCACGGCGCTCTTCCAGCTCGCGCTTCTGCTCGGCCTGGATTTCTTCCGGGCTGCGCTGAACGAATACTTTCTTCTTGCGTACTTCTACGCTGATGCTTTTGCTACCGGCAACACGCAGGGTGCTGGTGGTCTTGCGCTGCAAGGTGATCTTGCGCGGCTCTTCCACCTTCGCCTTGTGACTGCTCTTCAAATGAGCCAGCAAAGCCTGCTTCTCATTGTCGGTCACTACCTGACCGGCGTCGGTGTGCGGCAGACCTGCCTCACGCATCTGCTGCAGCAGGCGCTCTACCGGTGCAGCGACCTCTTGGGCCAATTCTTTCACCGTGACTTGCGTCATGCACTTCTCTCCTCAGGCCGCGCCTAATTACTCGAACCAGTGGGCTCGGGCGGCCATGATCAACTTGCCGGCACGCTCTTGGTCGATGCCGTCGATGTCGAGCAGGTCGTCAATCGACTGCTCGGCCAGGTCTTCGCGGGTAACTACGCCGCGCACCGCCAGTTCCATCGCCAAATCCTTGTCCATACCCTCAAGCGAGAGCAGGTCTTCGGCCGGATGGGCGTCTGCCAGCTTTTCCTCAGTAGCGATGGCTTTGGTCAACAAGCGATCCTTGGCGCGAGCACGAAGCTCATTGACGATGTCTTCGTCAAAGCCGTCGATGTTGAGCATTTCTTCCAACGGTACGTAGGCAATCTCTTCCAGGCTGGTGAAGCCTTCATCGACCAGCACCTGTGCCAGCTCTTCGTCGACTTCCAGCTCGTCGATGAAGTTGCGCAGGATGTCACCGGTTTCAGCTTGCTGCTTGGCCTGGATGTCCGATTCGGTCATCACGTTCAGGGTCCAGCCGGTCAACTGGCTGGCAAGACGCACGTTCTGGCCACCACGGCCGATCGCTTGGGCCAGATTGTCGGCACCCACGGCGATGTCCATGGCGTGGGCATCTTCATCAACGATGATCGCCGCGACTTCAGCCGGCGACATTGCGTTGATGACGAACTGTGCCGGGTTGTCGTCCCACAGGACGATATCCACACGTTCGCCGCCCAGTTCACCGGACACTGCCTGGACACGCGAACCGCGCATGCCGATGCAGGCACCTTGCGGGTCGATGCGCTTGTCCTTTGAGCGTACGGCAATTTTGGCGCGCGAGCCCGGATCACGGGACGCGGCCATGACTTCGATCAGGCCCTCGGCGATTTCCGGCACTTCAATGCGGAACAGTTCGATCAGCATCTGTGGTGCGGTACGCGACAGGATCAACTGCGGGCCACGGTTCTCGGTGCGAATTTCCTTGAGCAGGGCGCGCAGGCGCACACCCACACGGAAAGTCTCGCGAGAGATGATGTCTTCACGGGCCAGCAACGCTTCGGCGTTGTTGCCCAGGTCAACGATGACGTTGTCACGGGTGACCTTCTTGACGGTACCGGAGATGATCTCGCCCAGACGCTCGCGGTAGGCATCTACCACCTGAGCGCGCTCGGCTTCACGGACCTTCTGGACGATGACTTGCTTGGCGGTCTGGGCGGCGATACGACCGAACTCGATCGATTCGATTTTCTCTTCGATTACGTCGCCGACTTTCGCTTCAGGATGGGAATCCTGAATCTTCGCTGGCCAGACTTCGATTGCTGGATCGTCCAGATCCTTTTCCTCGACGACTGTCCAGCGACGGAAGGTCTCGTAGCTACCGGTGTGGCGGTTGATTTCCACACGCAGGTCGACTTCGTCGTCAAAACGTTTTTTGGTTGCAGTGGCCAGAGCCACTTCCAGCGCTTCAAAAATTACGCTGGCCGGTACGCCCTTTTCGTTGGATACCGACTCAACAACCAGCAGTACTTCTTTGCTCATCGTACGCCTCGCCTTTCGCAAGCCATTGGATCCACGCGGTCCGCGAGATCCGGCACGTCTCAGTCAAAACTGGGAATAATGTTGGCCTTGTCGATCGAATCGATCGGCAACAGGAACTCTTGGTTGTCTACCTGGACAACCACATCCTGCTCCTCCACGCCACGGAGAAGGCCCTGAAAGTTACGACGACCTTCAAAGGGCGTACGCAGCTTGATCTTCACTTGTTCGCCGGCATGCGAAGCAAACTGTTCCAAAGTGAACAGTGGGCGTTCCATGCCAGGAGAGGACACTTCAAGGGTGTACTCAGAACTGATCGGATCTTCGACATCGAGAACACCGCTGATCTGACGACTGACAATCGCGCAGTCATCAACCAGGATTCCACCCTCTTTATCGATATAGATACGCAGTACCGAATGTTTGCCTTGAGAGATGAATTCGATCCCCCAGCATTGATAGCCAAGAGCCTCGACCACCGGGGCCAACAAGGCCTGCAACTGTTCTAGCTTGCTCGACACCTGAACCCCCTCGTGCATGCTATGCAAATAAAAAATGGGCAAAGCGCCCATCCCTGATACGCCGTTGAATACCGGCGTTATGACTGTTCAGCCAAGAAAAAGCCCCTGCAAAAGGGGCTCCGCTGAAACTGGTTGCGGGGGCTGGATTTGAACCAACGACCTTCGGGTTATGAGCCCGACGAGCTACCAGACTGCTCCACCCCGCGACAAAGCTGGGGCGAAAGTATACGACCGAACCCTGCCAGGGTCAATCTAACCTCCACCTACAAGAAAGCCCGCTGTAGCGGGCTGTCTTGTTTCAATTGGTACCGAGAAGGGGACTCGAACCCCTACACCCTATGGGCACAACCACCTCAAGGTTGCGTGTCTACCAATTCCACCACCTCGGCAATACTACTTTGAAACCCGTTACTTCTGCTCTTGAGCCGGAGGAACATCACCAGTGTTAGTGGCTTCGCTCTTCTGCGACTGGAGCACCGGCACATCATCTGTTGCCGGCTTTTGCTGCTTAACTTCCAAGACCGCTGGATCTGGCAACCCTACTTGAGTCAGCTCTTGAGCTTTCTCCTTAGCAAAGTATCCTAACCCAAGAGCAGTTAAGAAGAAAGAGGCAGCTAGTATAGCAGTAAACTTACTCAGAAAGGTAGCAGAACCTTGGCTTCCGAACACAGTATTTGAAGCACCTGCGCCGAAAGATGCACCCGCCTCCGCACCTTTACCCTGTTGCAGCAACACCAGCACTACCAAACCCAGTGCGCCCAACAGATGAAACACAACGATGACTGTTTCCAGCATTTTTCAGTTTCCTGCGGCGCGACAAATTGCACCGAATTCGTCTGCGTTCAGGGAAGCCCCACCAATCAGCCCCCCATCGATATCCGGCATGCCGAACAGTTCAGCCGCATTGGCCGCCTTCACGCTGCCGCCGTATAGAAGCCGCACACTCTTCGCGACTTCCGGGTTTTTTGCCGCCAGCTGCTCACGAATGGCCTTGTGCACATCCTGAGCCTGCTGTGGCGAGGCCGTCAGCCCTGTACCAATAGCCCATACAGGCTCATAGGCAATCACCGCACTGGCGAAGACATTGACACCGAACGCTTCGATGACGCTGCCCAGCTGACGCCCGACAATCTCAAGCGTTTTACCCGCTTCGCGCTCTTCGAGGGTTTCCCCTACACAGAGCACCGGCTTCAAACCGCAAGCCTGTGCCGCAGCGAACTTGCGATTGAGGACTTCGTCATTCTCGCCAATCTCCTGACGACGCTCCGAGTGCCCAATCAGTACCAGCTCGCAACCCGCATCGGCCAGCTGACTCGGTGCAATTTCACCGGTCAGTGCGCCTTGCTCAGGCTGTACCGCAGAATTCTGAGCGCCAACAGCGATCGACTTACCCTGCACCCCATCAATTACCTGATTGATGTACAGAGCGGGAGGAAACACCGCGACCTCAACACCGCTCGGCAGGGCGAGATTGCTCAAGCCCTTGATCAGCTCAGCGACGCTGGCGCGGGTACCGTGCATCTTCCAGTTACCAGCTACCATAGGGCGACGCATGCTGTACCTCGTCGGTCAAAGTGGGCGCAGATGTTACCCAACCCGATCACTGCTGGCAAGCGTATTTCAAACGCAAACTTCACTTACCAGTTTCGCCAGGGCTTCGGCGTGGACGCGAACCTGACTTTCGTCATCACCTTCGACCATTACCCGCACCAACGGCTCTGTTCCGGACTTGCGCAGCAACACGCGACCACGCCCGGCCATCTCCTCGGTTACCCGGGCACTGGCTTCTTTCACTGCCGGATGCTCCAGCGGGTCGACCTTGCTTGCGCCAAAGCGCACATTGATCAGCACCTGCGGGCATTTGCGCAGAGTCTGACGAGCCTGGGCAAGGGTCTCCTCGCGACGCTTGAGAGCCATCAAAACCTGCAGCGCAGCGATGATCGCATCACCCGTGGTGGTGTGGTTGAAGCACACCACGTGCCCGGAATTCTCACCACCGATAATCCATTCACGCCCCAGCAACTCGGCCATCACGTAGCGGTCGCCGACCTTGGCTCGCACGAAGGGGATGTCGAGGTCCTTTAGCGCCAGTTCCAGACCCAGGTTGCTCATCAGGGTACCAACCACCCCACCCTGCAGCTTGCCGCGCTCCTGCAGGTCACGGGCGATGATGAACAGCAATTCGTCGCCATCGACGATCGCACCAGTGTGGTCGACCATCAGCACCCGGTCGCCGTCACCATCGAAGGCGATGCCCAGGTCGGCACGACCAACCAGAACCGCTGCCTGCAGCGATTCGATATGGGTCGAACCACAGTTTTCGTTGATGTTCAGACCGTCCGGCTGCGCCGACAGCACCGTGACATCGGCGCCAAGTTCACGAAACACGCTTGGCGCCACCTTGTAGGTCGCACCGTGGGCACAGTCGACCACCAGCTTGAGGCCAGCAAAATCGGTACTGCTCGGCACACTGCTCTTACAGAACTCGATATAGCGCCCGGCCGCGTCATTGATTCGTGACACCTTGCCCAGCTTGCTCGACTCGACCACCGTCATCGGCTGATCGAGCAGTTCTTCGATCATCAGCTCAACTTCGTCCGGCAGCTTGGTGCCCTGACCGGAGAAGAACTTGATACCGTTGTCGTCATGAGGGTTGTGCGAAGCACTGATGACGATGCCCGCCTCGGCATGGAAGGTACGGGTCAGGTAGGCGATGGCCGGAGTCGGCATCGGCCCGAGCAGCATCACATCAGCACCTGCGGCGGACAAACCGGCCTCCAGGGCAGACTCGAACATGTAGCCGGAAATACGCGTGTCCTTGCCAACCAGTACCCGACAGGCGCCCTGCTTGCGAAAGGCCATGCCTGCTGCCCAGCCGAGCTTGAGCATGAAGTCAGGGGTGATCGGGTATTCACCGACACGGCCACGAATACCGTCGGTACCAAAGTATTTTCTGCTCATAGATGCTCCATCATGCTTATTCGGCGGCTTGAACCGCTGCAATCATCCGCACTACATCGGCGGTTTCGGCGACATCATGAACGCGCAGAATGCTCGCACCCTTGGCCATCGCCAACGCAGCCAATGCCAGGCTGCCGTAGAGTCGCTGTTCGACCGGACGATCCAGG
The DNA here is from genome assembly GCF_050739775.1 of Pseudomonas sp. Taxonomy (GTDB): domain Bacteria; phylum Pseudomonadota; class Gammaproteobacteria; order Pseudomonadales; family Pseudomonadaceae; genus Aquipseudomonas. The sequence continues at coordinate 27,909 of NZ_JBOICA010000042.1, read as the reverse complement.
GTTTGTCCGATCATGCTCTTGCGCGAAACACCCACCAACAATGGACGCCCCAGGCGATACAGGGACTCCATGTGCCTGAACAGGCTGAGGTTATGCGCAAGCGTCTTGGCAAAGCCGAAGCCCGGATCGAGGATGATCCGTTCGGCATCGATACCTACCGCCGCACACGCTGCCATCCGTTGTTCAAGATAGCTCGCCACTTCGACGGTGACATCCTGGTAATGAGGATTGTCCTGCATGTCGCCTGGCTCACCGCGCATATGCATCAGGCACACCGGCAAACCGGTTGCCGCTGCCGCATCCAGGGCGCCATCACGACTGAGCGAGCGGACATCATTGATCAATCCGGCGCCAAGCCTGGCCGACTCGCGGATCACCGCTGGCGTCGAGGTGTCGACCGAAATGATCACATCCAGCTCGCGATTGATCGCCTCGACCATCGGCGCCACCCGCTCCAGCTCCTCGAGCGCGGAAACCGCCCTGGCACCAGGCCGGGTAGACTCACCTCCGATATCGATCAGGGTTGCGCCGGCCGCGACCATAGCCTCGGCATGGCGCAGCGCCGCATCACGCTGATTGAAGCGGCCGCCATCAGAAAAGGAATCGGGGGTGATATTGAGGATACCCATGACATGGGTATGGGACAAATCAAGAACCCGGTTGCCGCAAGGCAACCGGGTTGGGTACTGCTGTGAGGTCATAAGAGCCCTTAGATTTGCGCCGCTGGGCCGCCGATCGGCGATTCCGGACGATCACCCTGCTGCGCAGGGGTGCCCGAAGTGCCCGATCCACCTTCCCAGTCACGTGGCTCACGCGGGGTACGGCCGGCCATGATGTCGTCGATCTGCTCGGCATCAATGGTCTCGTACTTCATCAACGCGTCGGCCATGGCGTCGAGTTTGTCGCGGTTGTCAGTGAGGATCTGCCTGGCGGTGGCGTAGCACTGGTCAATGATGCTGCGCACTTCAGAGTCGATCAGCTTGGCCGTCTCGCCCGAGACGCTGGTGTGCTGGGAACCGACACTGCGACCCAGGAACACTTCACCCTCTTCCTCGGCATACATCAGCGGCCCAAGCTTCTCCGACAGGCCCCACTTGGTGACCATGTTCCGGGCAAGCTGGCTAGCGCGCATGATGTCGTTGGAGGCCCCCGTAGTCACACCATCAAAACCAAGGGTCATTTCCTCGGCGATACGACCACCGTACAGCGAGCAGATCTGGCTGATCAGCGCGCGCTTGGACAGGCTATAGCGGTCCTCTTCAGGAAGGAACATGGTGACACCCAGGGCACGACCACGAGGAATGATCGACACCTTGTAGACCGGATCATGCTCAGGCACGACGCGCCCAACGATGGCGTGACCGGCTTCGTGATAGGCCGTGTTCTGCTTCTCTTTCTCGGACATGACCATGGACTTGCGCTCGGCACCCATCATGATCTTGTCTTTGGCCAGCTCGAACTCTTTCATTTCGACGACGCGCTTGCCGCCACGGGCAGCGAACAGCGAGGCTTCGTTGACCAGGTTGGCAAGGTCGGCACCGGAGAAACCAGGCGTACCACGAGCGATAACCGCCGGGTTGACGTTCTCGCCGACCGGCACTTTGCGCATGTGCACTTTGAGGATCTGCTCACGGCCGCGGATATCCGGCAGGCCGACCACCACCTGACGGTCGAAACGGCCAGGACGCAGCAGCGCTGGGTCGAGCACGTCCGGACGGTTGGTCGCGGCGATAACGATGATGCCGTCATTCATTTCGAAGCCGTCCATCTCCACCAGCAACTGGTTGAGGGTCTGCTCACGCTCGTCGTGACCGCCGCCCATCCCGGCGCCACGATGGCGGCCGACGGCATCGATCTCGTCGATGAAGATGATGCACGGCGCGTGTTTCTTGGCCTGCTCGAACATGTCGCGAACACGGCTGGCACCCACACCGACGAACATTTCGACGAAGTCGGAACCGGAGATGGTGAAGAACGGTACCTTGGCTTCACCGGCAATGGCCTTGGCCAACAGGGTTTTACCGGTACCCGGCGGGCCGACCATCAGCACGCCACGGGGAATACGCCCGCCCAGGCGCTGGAACCTGCCCGGATCGCGCAGGAACTCTACCAGCTCGCCGACTTCTTCCTTGGCCTCGTCGCAGCCTGCGACATCGGCTAGGGTGGTCTTGACCTGGTCTTCGGACAGCAGGCGCGCCTTGCTCTTGCCGAAGCTCATTGGCCCGCCCTTGCCACCTGCACCGCCTTGCATCTGGCGCATGAAGAACATGAATACGGCAATGATGACCAGGATCGGGAAGCTCGCGACCAACAGCTGGGTCCAGATGGACTGTTGCTCAGGCTGCTTGCCTTCGACCACAACATGGTTGTCGACCAGATCGCCGATCAGGCCGTTATCCGCAATCGCCGGACGGATGGTCTTGAAGCTGTCGCCATCGGTGCGCTTGCCAGTAATGACATAGCCATCGACCGCAACGCGCTCGACCTTGCCATCCTTGACCTGCTGAATGAAGTCGGAATAGTTGAGGGTCTGCGGCTCATTCGGGCTGGAGAAGTTGTTCATCACCGTCACCAGGACAGCCGCGATGATCAACCACAGGATCAAGTTCTTTGCCATATCGTTCAATTAGCTACCCTCTGAAGCCGGCTGACGGCGCAGCCGTGCCTCGCATGATATTCACCGGCCTAACTTACTACATAACCTACACATCTGCAGGCGCCGTCTGTAACCCTTTGTGAAACCTAGACTACACGATGTTCATCCAGGTCAGGCAGGACGGCCGATTGGAAATAACTATCGGACAGCCTGAAAGCCACCGGCCTGAAGCCTTACTCGCCGCGATAACCTCGCGCCAGCATGTACTGCTCACGGGAGCGATCCCGCGAGGAATCAGGTTTGAGCATTATGATCTTGTCGAACTTTTTACGAGCGTCTTTCAGATACACGTCAAACCCTTCGCCCTGGAAAATCTTGATCACAAAATCGCCACCAGGCTTGAGTACCCGGGTTGCCAGGTCAAGCGCCAGCTCGCACAGGAACATGGCCTTGGGCATGTCCACGGCAGGCGTACCACTCATATTGGGGGCCATATCGGAAATCACAAGGTCTACGTGTGAATTACCGACCGCCTCGAGAATCTGCGCCAACACTTCGTCCTGGGTAAAATCGCCCCGAATGAAGGTGACATCCGGAATACTGTCCATTTCCAGGATGTCAGACGCTATCAGACGGCCCTGACCGCCGATCAGACGACTGGTCACCTGTGACCAGCCACCGGGGGCCGCGCCCAGGTCGATCACACTCATGCCTGGGCGGATCAAACGGTACTTTTCCTGGATTTCCAGCAATTTATAGCTCGCACGCGAGCGATAACCATCCTTTTGCGCCTTTTTGACGTAAGGATCGTTGAAGTGTTCTTTCAGCCAGCCAAGGCTTGTCTTGGAACGCGCCACTGGGCACCTCGATGATTAGGGTCGTGATTAACTGGGCGGATCCACGGGCCCTCGGGTAAAATGGCCGCCATTTTTACAGAATCAGACACAAGGGTCAGATTATGCCGCTCAATAACGAGCAGAAGAAACAGTACAAATCCATTGGCCACGATCTGAAACCAGTTCTGATTGTGGCAGGCAATGGGCTGACTGAGGGCGTTATCGCCGAACTCGAACGCGCTCTGGCCGATCACGAACTGATCAAGGTCGAGATTCGTTCGGAAGACCGGGAAGAACGTGCTGCCGCAATCGCCGCACTGTGCAAGGCCGGTCGCGCCGAACTGGTACAGACCATCGGCAAAAAGGCGCTGATCTACCGCCGCAACCCACAGCCGAACAAGCAGCTGTCGAACATCCATCGCTACAAGTGATGTTCGCCGCGGTCAGTGGCGCGCCTTGCGCGCCCTGCCCGGCACCGGCTGCATGACCAGCAGCAAACCGGTAAGACCCAGCACCAGGTAACAGAACAATTGCCAGCGCAGCGCTTGGGGCAATCCCACGCGCAAAGCGAAATACACCACGCACGCCAGTATCGCCATCAACAGCAACTGCCCGCGCATGTCCCGCCACAGACTGGCCAGGCCCTGCGCCTGAACCAGCACCATCACCTGTACACCTGCGCAAAACGCCGCAAACGCCACCAGCAATGAGGCCATCAGGCTGCCAATGTCCTCGATCAGCAGCGGCGCCAGACCAACCTTGCCCAACGCCGGCAACAGACCGAAATGCAACATCCACAGGCCACCAACCCAGAGCACCTGGGTCAGTTGCCAGATCACCGTGGCCGCGGCAAAACCGCGGCGACGATCAGATATGTGCGACTTCGACAATCTCGTACTCGACCACGCCGCTCGGGGTTTTTACTGCCACCACGTCGCCTTCTTCCTTGCCGATCAAAGCACGTGCGATAGGCGAGCCCACCGACAGCTTGCCAGCCTTGATATCGGCTTCGTCCTCACCGACGATCTGGTACTTGATGCTCTCATCGGTTTCAACGTTGGCGATTTCCACGGTGGTACCGAAGATCACCTTGCCGCTATGGGCGATGGTGGTGACATCGATCACCACCGAGTTCTGCAGACGACCTTCAATATCACGGATGCGCGCTTCGACCATGCCCTGCTCTTCGCGGGCAGCATGGTACTCGGCGTTTTCCTTGAGGTCGCCCAGCTCGCGGGCTTCACCAATGGCCTGGCTCAAGCGCGGACGCTCGACCTTGCTCAGAAACGCGTGCTCTTCTTCCAGGGCGCGAGCGCCCTGGACAGTCATTGGGTATTTAGTCATGCCTTGAGTCCTGCATGGAGATCCTGCAAGCGACGCACGGTCTTTTCCGGACCGAACTTCAACGCTTCGCAGATGGCTTCACCGGCCGCAATGGTGGTGGTGCAGTAGATCTTGTGCTGCAACGCATTGCGACGAATCGAGTAGGAGTCGGCAATCGACTGGCGGCCTTCGGTGGTGTTGATGATCAGCGACACTTCGTCGTTCTTGATCATGTCGACCACGTGCGGACGACCTTCGGTCACCTTGTTCACGCGACGCACTTTCAGGCCAGCCGCTTCAATAACCTTGGCGGTACCGACGGTGGCAACCACTTCGAAGCCCAGGGCGATCAGGTCGCGAGCAACACCGGCCACTTGTGGCTTGTCGTCGTCACGCACGCTGATGAACGCGGTACCGCCGGTAGGCAGCACTTCGCTGGCACCCATCTGGGCCTTGGCGAAAGCTTCACCGAAGCTGTCGCCGACACCCATGACTTCACCGGTGGATTTCATCTCTGGGCCAAGGATCGGGTCAACACCCGGGAACTTGGCAAACGGGAACACCGCTTCTTTGACGCTGTAGAAGTTAGGAATGATTTCCTGGGTGAAACCGATTTCTTTCAACGATTTGCCGGCCATGACGCGCGCGGCAATCATCGCCAGCGACGTGCCGATGCACTTGGAGACGAAAGGCACGGTGCGCGAAGCGCGCGGGTTGACTTCGATCACGTAGATCTTGTCGCCCTGCAGGGCCAGCTGAACGTTCATCAGGCCGACAACGCCCAGCTCCAGGGCCATCTTCTTGACCTGCTCACGGACTTCGTCCTGAACATGGGCTGGCAACGAGTACGGCGGCAGCGAACATGCCGAGTCACCGGAGTGAACACCCGCCTGTTCGATGTGCTGCATGATCGCGCCGATCACTACGTCCTTGCCGTCGCAGACCGCATCCACGTCCATCTCGATGGCGCAGTTGAGGAAGTGGTCGAGCAGCACCGGACTGTCGTTGGAGACTTGTACCGCCTCACGCAGGTAGCGCTTGAGCTCGTCCAGTTCGTAGACGATTTCCATCGCACGGCCGCCCAATACGTAGGACGGGCGCACCACCAGCGGGTAACCAATCGCACCGGCAGCACGAATCGCTTCGTCTTCGCTGCGCACGGTGGCGTTTGGCGGCTGCAGCAGGTTCAGACGCTGAACCATCTGCTGGAAACGCTCACGGTCTTCGGCACGGTCAATGGCGTCAGGGCTGGTACCGATGATCGGTACGCCGGCTTCTTCCAGGGCACGCGCCAGTTTCAGCGGGGTCTGGCCGCCGTAATGAACGATCACGCCTTTTGGCTTCTCGACCCGCACCACTTCCAGCACGTCTTCCAGCGTCAGCGGCTCGAAGTACAGGCGGTCGGAAGTGTCGTAATCGGTGGAGACGGTTTCCGGGTTGCAGTTGACCATGATGGTCTCGTAACCGTCTTCACGCAGGGCCAGTGCCGCGTGTACGCAGCAGTAGTCGAACTCGATGCCCTGGCCGATACGGTTAGGACCGCCGCCGAGGATCATGATCTTGTCACGGGTCGACGGATTGGCCTCGCACTCCTCCTCGTAGGTCGAGTACAGGTAGGCGGTGTCAGTGGCGAACTCGGCCGCGCAGGTGTCGACGCGCTTGTAGACCGGGAACACTTCCAGCTTGTGACGGTGACGACGCAGGTTCTTGTCGGTAATACCCAACAGCTTGGCCAGACGCTGGTCGGAGAAGCCCTTGCGCTTGAGGCGCAGCATCAGGTCCTTGTCGATTGCCGACAGCGCCAGGGTCTTGACCTTCTCTTCTTCCTTGATCAGGTCTTCCATCTGCACCAGGAACCAGTGGTCGATGCCGGTCAGGTCGAAGATTTCGTCGCAGGTCATGCCGGCACGCATGGCGTCGGCGACGTACCAGATACGCTCGGCGCCCGGCACGGTCAGCTCGCGCTTGAGGATGCTGTTGGCATCTGGGCTGGCCAGGTCAATTTTCGGGTCCAGACCATTTACACCGACTTCCAGACCGCGCAGGGCTTTCTGCAGCGATTCCTGGAAGGTCCGGCCGATGGCCATGACTTCACCTACAGATTTCATCTGGGTGGTCAGGCGAGCGTCGGCCTTCGGGAATTTTTCGAAAGCAAAGCGCGGCAGCTTGGTGACGACGTAGTCGATCGACGGCTCGAAGGAAGCAGGAGTACGGCCGCCAGTGATGTCGTTCTGCAGCTCGTCGAGGGTGTAACCGACGGCCAGCTTGGCGGCGATCTTGGCGATCGGGAAACCGGTGGCTTTCGAGGCCAGGGCCGAAGAACGCGATACCCGCGGATTCATCTCGATCACGACCATGCGGCCGGTGTCCGGGCAGATACCGAACTGAACGTTGGAACCGCCGGTTTCAACGCCGATCTCACGCAGCACCGCCAGGGAGGCGTTGCGCATGATCTGGTATTCCTTGTCGGTCAGGGTCTGTGCTGGGGCAACGGTGATCGAGTCACCGGTGTGCACGCCCATCGGGTCGAAGTTCTCGATGGAGCAGACGATGATGCAGTTGTCCTTTTTGTCGCGGACCACTTCCATCTCGTACTCTTTCCAGCCGATCAGCGATTCGTCGATCAGCAGTTCCTTGGTCGGTGACAGGTCCAGACCGCGGGCACAGATTTCTTCGAACTCTTCACGGTTGTAAGCAATACCGCCACCGGTGCCGCCCATGGTGAAGGACGGACGAATGATGCACGGGAAGCCGAGCTTCTCGAGCACTGCGTTGGCCTCTTCCATGCTGTGGGCGATACCGGAGCGCGGGCACTCCAGGCCAATGGCCTTCATCGCCTTGTCGAAACGCGAACGGTCTTCGGCTTTGTCGATGGTATCGGCGTTGGCACCGATCATTTCTGCGCCGAACTTTTCCAGAACGCCTTCGCGCTCCAGATCCAGGGCGCAGTTCAGGGCAGTCTGGCCACCCATGGTCGGCAGCAGCGCATCCGGGCGCTCTTTTTCGATGATCTTGGCCACCGTCTGCCATTTGATCGGCTCGATGTAGGTGGCGTCGGCCATGGCCGGGTCGGTCATGATGGTAGCTGGGTTGGAGTTCACCAGGATGACGCGGAAACCTTCCTCGCGCAGGGCTTTGCAAGCCTGGGCGCCGGAGTAGTCGAATTCGCAGGCCTGGCCGATCACGATCGGGCCAGCGCCGAGAATCAGGATGCTTTTAATGTCTGTACGTTTTGGCATGGGTTGTCACTCAATTCCGCAGGTCAGTCGGCAAGCCGCATTGAACATTCTTGGGGCGGCACCTGAACGCGGCTTGCACCGGTCCAGGGCCTTCTCGCCAGGTGCTCAGCGGCGCTTGGCCATGGTATCGATGAAACGATCGAACAGAGGCGCGACATCGGTCGGGCCCGGGCTGGCTTCAGGGTGACCCTGGAAGCTGAACGCGCTCTTGTCGGTGCGCTCGATACCTTGCAAGGTACCGTCGAACAGTGACTTGTGAATGGCGCGGACGTTGCCCGGCAGAGTTGCTTCGTCAACCGCGAAACCGTGGTTCTGGCTGGTGATCATCACCACGCCGGTATCCAGGTCCTGGACCGGGTGGTTGGCGCCGTGGTGACCATGACCCATTTTCACGGTCTTGGCACCAGAGGCCAGGGCCAACAGCTGGTGACCCAGGCAGATGCCGAATACCGGGGTTTCGGTTTCGAGGACGTCCTTGATCGCCTGGATCGCGTAGTCGCATGGCTCCGGATCACCCGGGCCGTTAGACAGGAACACGCCATCAGGATTGAGCGCCAGGACTTCGCTGGCCGGGGTTTGCGCCGGCACCACGGTCAGGCGGCAACCGCGAGCAACCAGCATGCGCAGGATGTTCAGCTTGACGCCATAGTCGTAGGCAACCACGTGGTACGGCAGCTCGGCGGCATCGATCGCCGCATGGCTGTCGGTTTTCAGTTCCCAGACGCTGGAGCGCCATTCGTAGCTGGACTTGGTGCTGACAACTTTCGCCAGGTCCATGCCCTTGAGGCCAGGGAAACCGCGAGCAGCGGCAATTGCAGCCTCTTCGCTGATGTTGTCGCCGGCCAGGATGCAACCGTTCTGCGCGCCCTTCTCGCGCAGGATGCGCGTCAGGCGGCGCGTGTCGATACCGGCGATCGCCACCACGTTGTGGGCCTTGAGGTAATCAGGCAGGGATTGCTTGTTGCGCCAGTTGCTCGCGATCAGCGGCAGGTCGCGAATCACCAGGCCGGCCGACCAGACGCGGTCGGACTCGGCGTCTTCCGGCGTGGTGCCGGTATTGCCGATGTGCGGGTAAGTCAGGGTAACGATTTGCTGCGCATAGGAAGGGTCAGTCAGGATTTCCTGATAGCCGGTCATTGCGGTGTTAAACACCACCTCACCAACGGTTTGACCGTCGGCTCCAATGGCTTCACCGCGAAAAATGCTGCCATCAGCAAGGGCGAGTATGGCTGGCTTAGTCAAGAAGACCTCCCGTAAATCTAGCCTGAAGGGGCGATCGCAGGTTGCAAAAAAGCGGAATGACGTATAGACACGTCACCCCGCTTTCTTCGTCGAATTATCTGCGCGCTTTTAGTGGACACACTAAAGCTGTAGCTTACAGAAAAACGCTTTTTTGGTCTACCACTGATGTGCCTGAAAGGCTCAGGAATGCGACAGGGCGCATTGGGAGGCGGGCAAGGCGCAAACCTGTGGGAGCGGATTCATCCGCGAAGGGCCGCGACAGCGGCCCCAGCTGAGATCGGGAACCGGGACGACGCCGTCGTCCTTCGCGGATGAATCCGCTCCCACAGGGCTAACGCATTTCAACGCAGGTCGAGCACGTCCTGCATGTCGTATAGGCCAGGCTCGCGCCCGTCCAGCCACAGCGCAGCACGCACCGCACCCTTGGCAAAGGTCATGCGACTGGAGGCCTTGTGGGTGATCTCCAGGCGCTCACCGTCAGCAGCGAACAGCACGGTGTGATCACCTACCACATCGCCGGCACGCACGGTGGCAAAACCAATGGTCTTGCGGTCACGGGCACCGGTCTGACCTTCACGACCATAGACCGCCACCTCCTGCAGATCACGCCCCAGCGCACTAGCGACGACCTCACCCATGCGCAGTGCGGTACCCGACGGCGCATCGACCTTGTGCCGGTGGTGGGCCTCGATGATCTCGATGTCGACATCATCACCCAGCACCCGCGCAGCCATGTCGAGCAGTTTCAGACTGAGATTGACACCCACACTGAAGTTGGCGGCAAAGACAATCGGAATGTCCTTGCCGGCCTCGGCGAGCAACTGCTTCTCCTCAACACTGAAACCAGTGGTACCAATAATCATGGCCTTGCCCGCCTTGCGGCAGAACGCCAGGTTCTTCAGGGTCACCGAAGGGTGAGTGAAGTCGATCAGCACGTCGAACTCATCGGCAACTTTCGCCAGGTCATCGGACAACAGCACACCGATCCGGCCCAGCGCTGCCAGCTCACCCGCATCAGCCCCGACCAGCGAACTGTCCGGACGATCAATCGCTGCTGTCAGCCCAGCACCCGGGGTCTGCTGCACTGCCTCGATCAGGGTCTTGCCCATGCGCCCTGCCGCGCCCATTACCGCTATACGTCGCATGCCCTATTCCTTCTTACAAGTCGCCGAAGAAGCGCTTCACACCTTCGAACCAGCCATTGGCCTTGGGCGAATGGGAACTGTCGCCCTCCAACGAGTCACGCAGCTCTTCGAGCAGTTCGCGCTGGCGGCGACTGAGATTGACCGGGGTTTCGACCGCTACCCGGCACATCAGGTCACCGGCACCACCACCGCGAACCGGCGCAACACCTTTACCGCGCAGACGGAACTGCTTGCCGGTCTGGGTGCCTTCCGGAATCTTCAGTTTGACCCGACCATCAAGGGTCGGCACTTCCAGCTCGCCACCCAGGGCAGCATCGGTGTAGCTGATCGGCACTTCGCAGTACAAGTGCTTGCCGTCACGCTGGAAAATCGAGTGTTCGCGCACATTGATCACAACGTACAGGTCACCGGTCGGACCACCATGAGCACCCGCCTCACCTTCGCCGGACAGGCGAATACGATCGCCAGTGTCGACGCCGGCCGGCACTTTGACCGAGAGGGTCTTGTACTCTTCGATACGGCCTTCGCCGTGGCAGGAACCGCACGGATCAGTGATGATCTTGCCCTGGCCATGGCACCGCGGACAGGTCTGCTGGACGGAGAAGAAGCCCTGCTGCATGCGCACCTGACCAATACCACCACAGGTCGGGCAGGTCGAAGGCGACGAGCCCTTCTTGGCACCGGAACCGTCACATGGCGCGCAATTGACCAGCGTCGGCACACGGATATTGACCGTGGTACCACGCACAGCCTCTTCCAGGTTCAGCTCCAGGGTGTAACGCAGGTCGCTGCCACGCTGGGCACCACCACGCGAACCGCCACGGCCACCACCGAAGAAGTCGCTGAACACGTCACCGAAAATGTCGGAGAAGTTCGCACCACCAAAGCCGGCACCGCCGCCACCCATGCTTGGATCGACGCCTGCATGACCGTACTGATCATAAGCAGCGCGCTTGCTGGCATCGGAGAGCACCTCGTAAGCCTCGTTGGCCTCCTTGAATTTCTCTTCCGACTCTTTGTCATCAGGGTTACGGTCCGGGTGATGCTTCATCGCCAGGCGGCGATAGGCCTTCTTCAGGTCCGCTTCACTGGAGCCGCGCTCAACTCCCAGAACTTCGTAATAGTCACGCTTTGCCATAAGTCTTTGCACTCTTGAGGACGTTCGGCAAACCTCTGCGCATTCCGCGCTGTGCCGCCAGCAACCGCCTTACCCCCTTCAGGAGGCCTGACAGATGCTGTAAAAATTCGGGTATTGCAGACACGCCAACGCGGGAGCAAGCCCCCGCGCGGCGACATCCTACCAGCCAACCGCTAGCAAGCAGTCAACCGGCCGACAACCTGTAGCAATTACTTGTTTTCTTTGACTTCTTCGAACTCGGCATCGACGACGTCGTCGTGCTTAGGCTCTTCAGCCTGCTGCGCGCCAGCTTGTGGCTGTTCGGCCTGCTGCTCGGCGTACATCTTCTGAGCAACCGGAGCCGAGACTTTCGACAGCTCTTCGACCTTGGCGTCGATGGCAGCCTTGTCGTCGCCTTTGATAGCGGCTTCCAGGGCAACAACGGCAGCTTCGATCGCGGTCTTCTCTTCGGCAGTGACCTTGTCACCGGCGTCAGCGACCATCTTGCGGGTCGAGTGAACCAGTGCATCACCCTGGTTACGGGCAGCGGCCAGCTCTTCGAACTTGCGGTCTTCCTCCGAGTTCGCTTCGGCGTCGCGGATCATCTGCTGAATTTCTTCATCAGACAGACCGGAGTTGGCCTTGATCACGATCGACTGGGTCTTGCCAGTAGCCTTGTCTTTGGCGCCTACGTGCAGGATGCCGTTGGCGTCGATGTCGAAGGTGACTTCGATCTGTGGCACGCCACGTGGTGCCGGTGGAATCTCGGCCAGGTCGAACTTGCCCAGGGACTTGTTCTGTGCAGCCTGCTTACGCTCACCCTGCAGCACGTGAATGGTTACGGCGCTCTGGTTGTCATCGGCAGTCGAGAACACTTGCGACTTTTTGGTCGGGATAGTGGTGTTCTTCTCGATCAGCGCGGTCATCACGCCACCCATGGTTTCGATACCCAGGGTCAGCGGGCTGACGTCCAGCAGCAGTACGTCTTTGACGTCACCGGCCAGCACCGCACCCTGGATCGCAGCACCCATGGCAACTGCTTCGTCAGGGTTGACGTCTTTGCGCGCTTCTTTACCGAAGAAATCGGTAACGGCTTTCTGTACCAGCGGCATACGGGTCTGGCCACCGACCAGGATCACGTCGTCGATCTTGCTGACGTCGATACCGGCGTCTTTCATGGCAATGCGGCATGGCTCGATGGTGCGCTGAACCAGGTCTTCGACCAGCGATTCCAGCTTGGCGCGGGAGATCTTCACGTTCAGGTGCTTAGGACCGGTGGCATCTGCAGTGATGTACGGCAGGTTGACGTCGGTCTGCTGGCTCGAGGACAACTCGATCTTGGCTTTTTCAGCAGCTTCTTTCAGGCGCTGCATCGCCAGCGGGTCACCTTTGAGGTTCATGCCGCTTTCTTTCTTGAACTCGTCGACGAGGTAGTCGATCAGGCGAATGTCGAAGTCTTCACCACCGAGGAAAGTGTCACCGTTGGTGGCCAATACTTCGAACTGGTGCTCGCCATCGACTTCGGCGATTTCGATAACCGAAACGTCGAAGGTACCACCACCCAGGTCATAAACGATCACGGTGTGATCGCCTTTAGCCTTGTCCATACCGTAAGCCAGAGCAGCTGCGGTTGGTTCGTTGATGATACGTTTGACGTCCAGACCGGCGATGCGGCCGGCATCCTTGGTGGCCTGACGCTGGCTGTCGTTGAAGTAGGCCGGAACGGTGATGACCGCTTCGGTGACTGGCTCGCCGAGGTAGTCTTCGGCGGTTTTCTTCATCTTTTTCAGGATTTCAGCCGAGATCTGTGGCGGTGCCATTTTCTGGCTGTTGACTTCAACCCAGGCGTCGTTGTTGTCAGCCTTGACGATCTTGTACGGAACCATCTGGATGTCTTTCTGCACGACATCTTCGTCGAAGCGACGGCCGATCAGACGTTTTACCGCGTACAGGGTGTTGTGCGGGTTGGTCACCGCCTGACGCTTGGCCGACTGGCCAACCAGGATCTCGCCATCGTTGGCGTAAGCGATGATCGACGGCGTGGTACGCGCGCCTTCAGCGTTCTCGATAACCTTGACGTTGCCGTTTTCCAGAATGGAGACGCAGGAGTTGGTGGTCCCCAGGTCGATACCGATGATTTTGCCCATGTTAACTCTCCCGAAACTTGAATTTGGTTGCCGCAGCAGTGGTGGCTAACTGCGGTAATACTTGAATGCTTGACACCTAGATGGGGGGCGTCCGAAACGATTTCAAGCCTGCTCGTCAATCGACGGCGAAACCGTTGCAGGAGCCTTGCTGACCACAACCATGGCCGGACGCAGCAGGCGGCCGTTGAGCTGGTAGCCCTTCTGGAACACCTTGAGCACGCTGTTGGGCTCGACCTCGGCGCTTTCCTGCATGGCCATGGCCTGGTGGTGCTCGGCATTGAAGGGTTCGCCGTGCGGGTCAATCGCCTCGAGGTTGTAGCGCTTGAGGGTGTCATGGAACATCTTCAGGGTCAGCTCGATACCTTCACGCATCGGGCGAATGCTCTCGTCGTCGGGGCTGGACAGCTCCAGGCCACGCTCGAGGCTGTCGATGACCGGCAGCAGGTCAGCGGCGAATTTTTCCAGGGCGAACTTGTGCGCCTTTTCTACATCCTGCTCGGCGCGACGACGCACATTCTGCAGGTCGGCGGCGGTGCGCAGGGATTGATCCTGGGCCGCCGCCAGCTGCTCTTCGAGCACCTGCACGCGGGCGCTCAGCTCTTGGTCGCCAGTCGCTTCGGCGTTCAGATTCTGCTCATCCAGCTGTTCGTCAGCCATAAAATCTCTCCTCTCGAATAAGGTCTGCGAGCATTACTCGCGCGTCTGCCGCCTATATGGGGTCGCAAAACCCAGGTTCAAGGGGCGGTAAAGCAGCTTGCGCACATTCGCTCATAACCCATCGCAATCAGAACGCCGCCTTGATAACCAAATTGAACTAAACACCAGCATTGTCAGCTGATTTGAAAACACTGTATAAATAACCAGACTTAACGCCTGGGAGCCGCCCCAATGCTGGTGCACCTGTCCGTACACAACTACGCCATCGTCGAACACCTGGACCTTGAGCTCGCCCGCGGGATGAGCGTCATCACCGGTGAAACCGGGGCCGGTAAATCGATCATGCTCGACGCCCTCGGCCTGACCCTGGGCGATCGTGCCGACAGCGGCGTGGTGCGTCCCGGCGCCGATAAAGCCGACATTCTCGCCACCTTCGACCTCGCGGACATCCCCGAGGCCCGCACCTGGCTGGCCGAACGCGACCTGGACAACGACGGTCCGTGCATCCTGCGCCGGGTGATCACTGCCGAAGGCCGCAGCCGTGGCTATATCAATGGCACGCCCTGCCCCCTCGGCGACCTCAAGGCCCTCGGCGAGCTGTTGATTGATATCCACAGCCAGCACGAGCACCAGTCGCTGCTCAAGTCCGACACCCACCGCCGCCTGCTCGACGAGTACGCCGGCGCCACCGATCTGGCTCGCCAGGTTCAACTGGCTGCCCAGCGCTGGCGCCAGACCCGCCAGGAGCTGGAACGGCTGTCCAACTCCGGCGACGAGCAGCGGGCACAGCATCAATTGCTCAGTTACCAGCTCGAAGAACTCGATAACCTGGGCCTGGGCGATAACGAACTGGAGCAGCTGGAGCAGGAACACAAGAACCTGACCAACGCCGAGGCCCTGTTCGGCATTTGTCGCCAAGTGATCGACCACTGCAGTGAAAACGACTCAGGGAATGTACTCAACGCCCTGACCGCCAGCCTCAATCGCCTGACGGCCGTGCAGAATGCCCCCAAGGCGCTGGGCGAAGCCGCCACCATGATCGCCAGTGCGCAGATCCAGGTTGAAGAAGCGGTCGGCGAGCTGAACCGCTTCCTGGACAACTTCGATGCCGACCCCGCTCGCCTGCAGCAACTCGAAGAACGCCTCGACAGCATCTATACCCTCGCCCGCAAGCACCGCGTGCACCCAACCGAACTGGCCAGCCTGCAGCAGCAACTGATGGAAGAACTCGAAGGCCTCAATGCCAATGACGAGTCCATCGAGCGCCTTGGCGACGAGCTGGCCGCCTTTGCCCGTCATTACCAGGACAAGGCCGGCGAACTGAGTGCCTTGCGCGGCCAGGCCGCCAGCCAGTTGGCTGGCGCGGTCGAGCAGGAAATCCAGCGCCTGGGCATGCCCGGTGGCCGCTTCAGCATCGAATTGCACACCAATGGCAGCGACGAGCTGTCACCCCACGGCCTGGAACAAGTGGAGCTACTGGTCAGCGCCAACCCCGGCCAGCCACTCAAGGGCCTGGCCAAAGTCGCCTCCGGGGGTGAGCTGTCACGGATCAGCCTGGCAATCCAGGTCATCACCGCGCAAACCTCACGCATCCCTACCCTGGTCTTCGACGAAGTCGATGTGGGGATCGGCGGCCCGACTGCGGAGATCGTCGGTCAGTTGCTGCGACGCCTGGGGGAGCGCGGCCAGGTACTGACCGTGACCCATCTGCCACAGGTGGCCGCCCAAGGCCATCATCACCTGTTTGTGCACAAGGTGCGCAACAGCGATGCCACCCACACCGCCGTGGCCAACCTGGGCAAGCGTGAGCGGGTCGAAGAGGTGGCTCGGATGCTGGGCGGTATCGACCTGACCAAGGAATCCCTGGCCCACGCCCGCAAGATGGTGGTCACCAGCAGGGCCTGAACCAGAAACCTGCAAGCCGAAAGCACGAAGGCGACCCCAGGTCGCCTTCAGTACTTATACAGCAATGTAATAATTGCTTACTTTTTCTTGCGTACGTACAGAACCAGATTGTGGTCAACCAGCTCGAAACCGTGCTCTTCCACGATTTGCTTCTGGCGCTTCTCGATTTCACTGTCGAAGAATTCGATGACTTCACCGGAGTCCACCACGACCATATGGTCATGGTGACCACCGTCGGCCAGCTCGAACACGGCGTGACCGCCATCGAAGTTGTGGCGCACCACCAAGCCAGCAGCTTCGAACTGGGTCAGAACACGGTAGACCGTGGCCAGACCGACATCCTCGCCCGCTTCCATCAGCGCCTTGTAGACATCCTCAGCACTCATGTGACGCTGCTCGGTAGAATCGAGCATCTGTAGAATTTTTACTCGAGGCAGTGTCACCTTGAGACCGGCTTTGCGCAGTTCGCTATTTTCAACCATGGTCAGCTTTCTCGCCGATGCTGCTTCGCAGCTTCTCTGAATACGGGTATGATCGGGGTTTACGTTGTCCAGCCAAGATAGTGGAAGTCGCCCACCGATGCAAAACACCAAGCTCTTGCTAACCAGCCTCACCTTTGTGGGACTGCTCGCACTCGCCGGTTGCTCGTTCCCCGGGGTTTACAAAATCGACATCCAGCAGGGCAATGTCGTCACACAAGACATGATAGACCAATTACGCCCCGGAATGACCCGTCGGCAAGTACGGTTTATCATGGGCAACCCGCTGATCCAGGATACTTTTCACACCAATCGCTGGGATTACCTGTACAGCCTGCAACCTGGTGGCGGCCAACGCCAGCAGGAACGCATGAGCATTTTCTTCAACGAAAACGATCAACTGGTCAACCTGTCTGGCGACTTCATGCCAGGCGTCAGCCGTGACCAGGAAATCCTTGGCGGCAGTGGCGACACCAGTGTCAGCCCAGCCCAGCCAGGCACCACCGAACAGGTTGAGCAAGTCAAGGAAACCCCGGCCAAGCCAGGCTCACTGGAAGAGAAGATCCAGCGCGAAGTCGATACCATCGAAACGATTCCGGTACCGACCCCCGCCCCACTGGAAACCTCGCCGCAGTAAGTACCCTACAGGCACAAAAAAGCCCGGAGATTCCGGGCTTTTTTGTGCCTGTCAGCGCTTGGCTTTCTTGAAAACCCTAGCCACCTTGGCCGCGCGCTGCTTGCGCACTTCCTTGGGATCGGCCAGCAAAGGCCTGTACAACTCGATACGATCACCCTCGACGACTGCCTGCAGCGCGGCCTCATTGACGACCTTGCCGAAGATGCCAAGCGGGCAAGCGTCTACATCCAGACCCGGCACTTGTTCGGCGATGCCCGATAAACGCACCGCTTCACGCAGCGTCGTGCCGGGCGCAACATCCACAGCCAACAACCATTGCCGCTCGGCCGTGGCGTAAACCACTTCAACCTGCAAGTTGCTTGGCTCGCTGACAGAAGGCATCGACCAGGGTATTGGCGGCCTGGTTGAACAGCGGCCCCAGGGTCGCCCGCACCAGCGGCCCGGCATAGTCGAAGGACAGGTCCAGGCTGATCTTGCAGGCCTTCTCGCCAAGGGGCTTGAAGACCCACAGGCCGTGCAACTGATTGAACGGCCCCTCTTCCAGATTCATCTCGATTGACTGCCCGGGCACCAATACATTGTGGGTGACGAACCTCTGGCTCATACCGCCTTTGGCCACCTCCAGGCTGGCGCGCATCTGCGTGTCACTGGCGTCCAGCACGGTGCTGGACGAGCACCAGGGCAGGAACTCCGGGTACCGCGCAACATCGTTGACCAGGTCGTATAACGCCTGGGCCGGATATGGCAGCAGGGCCGAACGTTGAATATGGGTAGTCATCCAGGTGTCACTTCCAAAGCTGAGCGGCAAACACAACCAGAATGCCGAGGGGCGCCACATAGCGCATCAAGAAGAAAGTCAGAGCAAACAGCAGCGGGCTGCGCATGGCCAACTCATCGCGCACCGCCTCACGCCCCATGATCCAACCGGCAAATATCACAAAGCACAAACCGCCCAGCGGCAACATGATCCGCGAGGTGAAAAAGTCGATCACGCCGAAGAAGTCCAGCCCGCCGCTGGCGCTCCATTGATAGAGCTGAAAACCGCTGCCGTCGCTCACGAAAAAACGTGCCTGCTGCCAGATATTGAACGAAAACACTGTACCCAGGCCAACCAGCCAGCAACTGAAGGCCAGCCAGGTGGTGATCCAGCCGCGTCGCACGCCAGTGCGCTCCACCAGGTAGGCAACCATAGGTTCGAGCAGGGAAATCGCCGAACTCCAGGCCGCCACCGCCACTAGAACAAAGAATACGACGCCCATCAATTGGCCAAAGGCCACATTACCGAATGCAAACGGTAAGGCGACAAACATCAGGCCCGGCCCCTCACTCGGGTTCAAGCCGGCGGCGAACACGATCGGGAACAGGGCCAGGCCGGCCAGCAGCGAGACAAAGGTATCGAGCAGGGCAACGGCGACGATGGTGCCGCCGATGGAGGCCCCCTTGGGCATGTAGGCGCCGTAAATCAGCAGCGAGCCGACACCGACACTCAACGAGAAAAAGGCATGCCCCATGGCAGGCAACAAACCATCGAGCAGGCGCGAGGTGTCGAAGTCGAACATGAAATGCAGGCCCTGCATAAAGTGCCCGGTCGTCAGACTGTAGCCCAGCAGGATCACCAGCAGCAGGAACAGCAGCGGCATCATGATGCGCAGGCTCTTCTCCAGACCCGCCACCACGCCGCGGGCGATCACCAGCGCCGACAGCAGCATGAACAGGCTGTGCCACAGCACCAGGCGCCAAGGGTCGCCGATCACGCCGTTGAAGTAGCTGCCGACCTGATCCGCCGTCACTCCCTGGAAGTCGCCCCTGCCCATATTGATGATGTAGTCGAACGACCAACCACCGACCACGCTGTAGAACGACAGGATCAGCAACGCGGTGATCATCCCGGCGAATGCCCACCAGGACCAGCGCGGTGAATGCCCTGCCTCTAATGCCAGGTCACGCAAGGCGTTGGCCGGGCTTTGCCGGGTGCGGCGACCGATCAGGGTCTCGGCGAGCATCACCGGAATACCGATCAGGGCAATACAGGCCAGAAACACCAGGACAAAGGCACCGCCACCATAGACGCCGACCATGTAGGGAAATTTCCAGATACTCCCCAAGCCCACTGCGGCACCGGTTGCCGCCAGTACAAATACCCAGCGACTGGCCCAGCCACCATGGACAGAAACCTTGTCCGTCGACATCAACACGCTCAACTGTGGAAAAAAAGAGCGCGCATTGTCCGGGATTCACCTCACAGGCTCAAGCGCACTGCTACCCCGTAGCCGACAGCGCAACGACTGCCTATAATGCCGCCCCTATGGCTAAACAAACGAAACATCCGACAGGGACCATCGCGCAGAATAAAAAAGCGCGACACGATTACTTCATCGAGCACAAGTTCGAGGCCGGATTGGTCCTGTCCGGTTGGGAAGTAAAAAGTCTGCGTGCCGGCAAGGCGCATCTGACCGACAGTTACGTGGTACTCAAAGATGGCGAGGCCTGGCTGATGGGCAGCCATATCACGCCGCTGACGGCTGCCAGTACGCATGTCATTGCCGACCCTACACGCACCCGCAAACTGCTGCTCAATCGTCGAGAGCTGGAGCGCCTGCATGCTGCCGTCCAGCAGAAGGGCTACACCTGCGTGGCCTTGTCGATCTACTGGAGCAAGCACCTGATCAAGTGCGAGATTGCACTGGGCAAGGGCAAGAAGGAATACGACAAGCGCGATACCCAGCGCGAGCGTGATTCTGACCGCGAATTGCAGCGTGCGGTGCGTAACAAGGGCAAGGAAGACTGATTCGAGTCTGAGGCGGCCTCATCGCGTGACAGGCCCGCTCCTATGTGTAATAGGAGCGGGCCTGTCACGCGATTGCATCAACGCCCGCTACGCCGCTCCGCCCGCGCCACCCGCCGCGCTTCCTGACGCACCTCGTCGAGCACTTCCTGCACATACAGAATGTGCCGGCTGGACACTTCACGAGCATCCTCCGCACGCCCCTCAACGATCGCCAGGTACAGTTCACGGTGCTGGCTGATCAGCATGTCGCGGGTTTCGGCGCGCTGCTTGTACATGCCGCCGATGTTGGTCACTACGTTACGCTTGAGCAAATCGAACAGACCACGAATGGTGTGCAACAACACCGCATTGTGGCTGGCTTCGGCGATCGCCAGGTGAAAGCGCGCATCAGCAGCGCCCTCCTCGGCCCGATCCACTTCACCGCAGCGGGTGTAACAATCCTGCAAGGTATCGAACGCCGCCTTGAGTCGCTGACGATCAGGCTCGGTCGCACGGATCGCCGCGTAATAGGCACACGATGCCTCCAGGGTATGCCGGAATTCCAGCAGATCGCGTTGGGCTTCAGGGTTGCTTTCAAGCAGCTGCAGCAACGGGTCGCTGAAGGTCGAACCCAGTGACTCCGCCACATAGTTGCCGCCGCCCTGGCGACTGACCAACAGACCCTTGGCCACCAGCTTCTGAATCGCTTCGCGCAGCGACGGTCGCGACACCCCGAACTGTTCGGCCAGTGCCCGTTCGGCAGGCAGCCGCTGACCGGCGCTCAGGGTGCCTTCAAGAATCATCCCCTCAAGCCGCTCGACAATATCGTCAGACAAACGGCGTTGGCGGACCTGATCAAAAACCATCGCATGCTCTCCACTATCCCGAGTGCGTTCGGGGCTGTCTATTCTGGCCTATCCGCACCCTGCCGACACCCATCAGATCACAACTTTCCTTGCCGCTCAGGCCATTTCCCCGTCACCCACCCAACGAAAGTTTTCTTGAGACAAATTGACACACCCACAGCGAGGCTTTTAACCTAGCGCTTCGTCATTGTAAATTGGTCTTACCAATTATCCAATGCCAGTGCTGACCAACAACAATTAGGGGCCACCCCATATGCAAACCTGGCAACAGCTCTACAGTCCGCTTGGTAGTCTTGGCCTGTCCGCACTCGCGGCAGTCATCCCGATCGTATTCTTCTTCCTCGCTCTGGCGGTGTTCCGCCTCAAGGGTCACGTGGCTGGCAGCATCACGCTGGGCTTGTCGATCCTGGTGGCGATCTTTGCTTTCCAGATGCCCGCCGACATGGCGCTTGCCGCCGCCGGATACGGTTTTGCCTATGGCCTGTGGCCTATCGCCTGGATCATCGTCGCCGCGGTGTTCCTCTACAAGCTGACGGTCAAGAGCGGCCAGTTCGAAGTGATCCGCAGCTCGGTGCTGTCGATCACCAATGACCAACGCCTGCAGGTTCTGCTGATCGGCTTCTGCTTCGGTGCCTTCCTCGAAGGTGCAGCAGGATTCGGCGCACCGGTGGCGATTACCGCCGCCCTGCTGGTAGGCCTGGGTTTCAACCCGCTGTACGCTGCCGGCCTGTGCCTGATCGCCAACACGGCTCCCGTGGCGTTTGGCGCCCTGGGCATCCCGATCATCGTGGCCGGCCAAGTGACCGGTATCGACGCCTTCAAGATCGGCGCCATGACCGGCCGCCAGCTGCCGCTGCTGTCGCTGTTCGTGCCGTTCTGGCTGGTGTTCATGATGGACGGCCTGCGTGGCGTCAAGGAGACCTGGCCGGCAGCGCTGGTGGCCGGCCTGAGCTTCGCCGTGACCCAGTACTTCACCTCGAACTTCATTGGCCCGGAACTGCCGGACATCACCTCGGCCCTGGCCAGCCTGATTTCCCTGACCCTGTTCCTCAAGGTCTGGCAGCCCAAGCGTTCGTTCGCCAACGCCACCGGCAGCGTCGGTGCCGCCGTGGTCAAAGGTGGCAGCCAGCCTTCGCCGTACAGCCTCGGCGAGATCTTCAAGGCTTGGTCACCGTTCCTGATCCTCACCGTACTGGTGACCATCTGGACCCTCAAGCCGTTCAAGGCAATGTTTGCCGCTGGCGGTTCGATGTACAGCTGGGTGTTCAACTTTGCCATCCCACACCTGGATCAGCTGGTAATCAAGACCGCTCCGATCGTACCCACCCCGACCGCAATCCCGGCGGTGTTCAAGCTCGACCCGGTTTCTGCCACCGGCACGGCGATCTTCTTCTCGGCGCTGATCTCCATGCTGGTGCTGAAGATCAACTTCAAAACTGGTCTGACCACTTTTAAAGAGACTGTCTACGAGCTGCGCTGGCCGATTCTGTCGATCGGCATGGTGCTGGCCTTCGCCTTCGTTACCAACTACTCGGGCATGTCTTCGACCATGGCCCTGGTACTGGCCGGCACTGGCGCAGCATTCCCGTTCTTCTCGCCGTTCCTCGGCTGGCTGGGCGTGTTCCTGACCGGTTCCGACACCTCATCCAACGCCCTGTTCAGCTCACTGCAGGCCACGACGGCCCACCAGATCGGGGTCAACGACACCCTGTTGGTCGCGGCCAACACCAGCGGCGGCGTGACCGGCAAGATGATTTCGCCCCAGTCGATCGCGGTCGCCTGCGCGGCCACCGGCCTGGTCGGCAAGGAATCTGACCTGTTCCGCTTCACCCTCAAACACAGCCTGTTCTTCGCCACCATCGTCGGCCTGATCACTCTGGTCCAGGCTTATTGGCTGACCGGCATGCTGGTTCACTAAAGTGACAGAGGCCGGGCGCGTTTCAGCGCGTCCGGCATCCGCTCCTTTCAACCGACGCAGCGAGACCACATGATCATTTCTGCCTCTACCGACTACCGCACCGCAGCCCAACGCAAGCTGCCGCCGTTCCTGTTCCACTACGCCGACGGTGGCGCCTACGCCGAGTACACGCTGCGCCACAACGTCGAAGACCTGGCCAGCATTGCCCTGCGCCAGCGCGTGCTGAACAACATGTCCGAGCTGAGCCTCGAGACCCTGCTATTCAACGAGACGCTGAGCATGCCGGTGGCGCTGGCGCCGGTCGGCCTGGCCGGCATGTACGCCCGGCGTGGCGAAGTCCAGGCCGCCCGTGCGGCAGCCGCCAAGGGCATCCCCTTCACGATGTCGACGGTATCGGTCTGTCCGATCGAGGAAGTCGCCCCGGCCATCGACCGCCCCATGTGGTTCCAGCTCTACGTCCTCAAGGACCGCGGCTTCATGCGCAATGCCCTGGAGCGCGCCAAAGCGGCTGGCGTCACCACCCTGGTGTTCACCGTGGACATGCCGGTGCCCGGCGCACGCTACCGTGATGCACACTCGGGCATGAGCGGCCCGAATGCGCCGCTGCGGCGCGCCTGGCAGGCCATGACCCATCCACAGTGGGCCTTGGATGTCGGCCTGCTGGGCAAGCCGCACGACCTCGGCAACATCTCCACCTACCGCGGCAGCCCTACGGGCCTAGCCGACTACATCGGCTGGCTGGGTGCCAACTTCGATCCGTCCATCTCCTGGAAAGACCTGGAGTGGATCCGCGAGTTCTGGGATGGCCCGATGGTAATCAAAGGCATCCTCGATCCGCAGGACGCCAAGGACGCGGTCAAATTCGGCGCCGACGGCATCGTCGTCTCCAACCACGGCGGCCGTCAGCTTGACGGCGTGCTGTCCAGCGCCCGCGCCCTGCCGGCCATCGCCGACGCGGTGAAGGGCGACCTGAAGATCCTCGCTGACTCCGGTATTCGCAGCGGCCTGGATGTGGTCCGCATGATCGCCCTAGGCGCGGACACCGTGCTGATTGGCCGTGCGTTCCTCTACGCGCTCGCCACCGCAGGCGAAGCTGGCGTGAAGAATCTGCTGGATCTGTTCGAGAAGGAAATGCGCGTGGCCATGGTGCTCACGGGTGCCAAGACCATCAGCGAGATCACCCGTGACTCGCTGGTACGCGAACTGGGCGCCTGATTGCCGCGCCTGCACCCATCACCGCCTGATTGACCGGGGTACACGGCGCGCCAGACGCCGCAGCCCCGCGAGGAGATTGCATGAGTCTGCCCGCCGCGTTCCTCGACACGGTTGAACACCTGATCCCCCGCGAGCGGCGTTTCGACGACCCACTCTCGACCCTGGCCTTCGGTACCGACGCCAGCTTCTACCGCCTGATTCCCAAGCTGGTGATCCGCGTCGAGAGCGAAGACGAAGTCGCCACCCTGCTCAAGGCCGCACACGCCGATCAGGTTGCGATCACCTTCCGCGCCGCCGGCACCAGTTTGTCCGGTCAGGCGGTGAGCGACTCGGTGCTGTTGGTGCTGGGCGACAACTGGAACGGCCGCGACATCCGCGATGGCGGCAGGCAAATTCGTCTGCAGCCGGGCGTCATCGGCGCCCAGGCCAACGCCTGGCTGACCCCGTTCGGACGCAAGATCGGCCCGGACCCAGCCTCGATCAACGCCTGCAAAATCGGCGGCATTGTCGCCAACAACGCCAGCGGCATGTGCTGCGGCACCGCGCAGAACAGCTACCACACGCTTGCCGGTATGCGCCTGCTGCTGGCCGACGGTACATTGCTCGACAGCGAGATCCCCGAGAGCATCAACCGGTTACGCGAAAGCCACGGCGCGCTGCTCGACCAGCTCGGCGAGCTGGGCCGGCAGACCCGCGCCAATACCGAGTTGGCGGCAAAGATCCGGCACAAGTACCGCCTGAAAAACACCACCGGACTGTCCCTGAACGCGCTCGTAGACTATGACAACCCCGTGGATATCCTCACCCACCTGATGGTCGGCTCCGAAGGCACCCTTGGCTTCATCAGCGCGGTTACCTACAACACCGTGCCAGACCATCCGCACAAGGCCAGTGCGCTGATCGTCTTCCCGGATGTCGAGACCTGCTGCAACGCGGTGCCGGTGCTCAAGCAACAGCCGGTATCCGCTGTAGAACTGCTCGACCGCCGCAGCCTGCGCTCGGTGGAAAACATGCAGGGCATGCCGGGGTGGGTGAAGAGCCTGTCCGCTGGAGCCTGCGCACTACTCATCGAATCCCGCGCGGCCACTCAATCGCTGCTGCACGAGCAACTGGCACACATCAGCGCCTCCATCGCCGGCTTCCCGGTGGAAAAGCAGGTTGATTTCAGCGAAGACCCGCTGGTCTACAACCAGCTCTGGCGCATCCGCAAAGACACCTTCCCGGCCGTCGGCGCGGTGCGCGAGACGGGCACCACGGTGATCATCGAAGACGTCACCTTCCCCGTGGAAAAACTGGCCGAGGGCGTCAATCGCCTGCTCGCGCTGTTTGACAAGCATGGTTACGACGAGGCGATCCTGTTCGGCCATGCCTTGGAAGGCAACCTGCACTTCGTCTTCACCCAAGGCTTCGACTCGCCAGAGCAGGTGGCGCGCTATTCAGCCTTCATGGACGACGTCGCGCAGCTGGTTGCCGTTGAATACGGCGGTTCGCTCAAGGCCGAACACGGCACTGGGCGCAACATGGCACCCTTCGTCGAGCTGGAATGGGGCAGCGACGCCTACCAACTGATGTGGCAGCTCAAGCGCCTGCTCGACCCCAGCGGCATCCTCAACCCCGGGGTAGTGCTGACCGACGATCCGCAACTGCACCTGAAGAACCTCAAGCCCCTGCCCGCCGCCGACGAGATCGTCGACAAATGCATTGAGTGCGGATTCTGCGAGCCGGTGTGCCCTTCCAAAGGCCTGACGCTCAGCCCGCGCCAGCGCATCGTGATGTGGCGCGATATCCAGGCGAAAAAGCGCGCTGGCAGCGATACCCGCGAACTCGAACGCGACTACCAGTACCAGGGCATCGACACCTGCGCCGCCACTGGTTTGTGTGCCCAGCGCTGCCCGGTGGGGATCAACACCGGCGAACTGGTGAAGAAACTGCGCGGCCAGAGCGCTGACTATGTGAAAACTGCCGATTGGCTGGCAGAGAATTTCCATACCGCGCTCAGGGGAGCACGCTTTACCCTGCAGGCCGCCAACGGTGCGCGCCGATTGCTCGGCGCCCCGCGCCTGAGCCGCCTCAGTGCCCACCTCAGCAAGGTCAGCCACGGCCGACTGCCACAGTGGACAGCGGCCATGCCGCAAGCGCTGAAAGCCATCCAGCTCAGCCCGGCGAGCAACGATGCCCGGCCGCGGGTGGTGTACCTGGCAGCGTGCGTCTCACGGGTGATGGGCCCGGCTGCAGCCGACCGCGAACAAACCTCATTGCTCGACAAGACCTGCGCCCTGCTGGAAAAAGCCGGCTATCAAGTGGTGTTCCCGGAGAATCAGGACAACCTTTGTTGCGGCCAGCCATTCGCCTCCAAAGGCTATGCCGAACAGGCCGAGCACAAGCGCCAGGAACTGATCAACGCCCTGCTCCACGCCAGTCGTGGCGGGCTTGATCCGATCTACTGCGACACCAGTCCCTGCACCCTGCGCCTGGTCCAGGACCTGGCCGAAACCCGCCTGGATCTCTACGACCCGGTGCGCTTCATCCGCACTCACCTGATCGACAAGCTGGAGTTTACGCCCCAGGACGAACCGATTGCCGTGCACGTGACCTGCAGCACCCAGCACCTGGGTGAAAGCCAGGCCCTGATCGACCTGGCGCGGCGTTGCAGCACGCAGGTGGTGGTTCCTGAAGGCATCCACTGCTGTGGCTTTGCCGGCGACAAGGGCTTCACCACGCCGGAACTCAATGCCCATTCGCTGCGCAGCCTCAAGGACGCGGTGCAGTACTGCAGCGAAGGGATTTCCACCAGCCGCACCTGTGAGATCGGCCTGTCAAACCATGGCGGGATCGATTACCACGGGCTGGTCTATCTGGTGGATCGCGTGACCCGGCCGCGGGCTATGTAGGAGGCGGGAGACTTGGACAGCAGTCGACGTCGCCCGAGCGATGGCGTATACTGGTCCCGAGCGTTGGAAAACGCTTCAGCTAGAGCGCAGCAAATGGGGCCGATTAGGATTCGACGCCGGTAGTGAAACTCTAGGTGCATGCCGAGTTGGTAACAGAACTCGTAAATCCACTGTTGCAACTTTCTATAGTTGCCAATGACGAAAACTACGAGGGTTACGCTCTCGCTGCGTAAGCAGCCGAGCCCGCTCTCCTGGTAGCTTCGGCGCCAGCAATCATTAGGGGATGCCTGTAAACCCGAAGTGATTGTCATACAGAACAGGATCGCCGTGCAGTACGTTGTGGACGAAGCGGCTAAAACTTACACAACTCGTCCAAAGCACCCTGCCCGTCGGGCGGCTGCGGATTAACTCAATAGACACGGCTAAGCATGTAGTACCGACAGCAGAGCACTGGCGGACGGGGGTTCAAATCCCCCCGGTTCCACCAAATAAGCGTTACAAATAAGGCACTTAGCGTTTATCGCAAGTGCCTTTTTTGTGCCTGACAGGGCTGTTTTGGCTCGGCTCTGCCAGCTCAATGACAGCCTTCACCTCGGCTAGCTCAGCCGCGCACCGCCTCCCCCATCAAATTTGAGTCGAGCAAACTGGCAGGCGTCTAGCTTGTCGTTGCCGAAGTAGAAGCCTGGCCAGAGAGCAAGATCTGCGAGCGTGATGGCGTCACTCTGGATCTGCGCAGACTGGACAGCAACACAGCCTTAGCTATTGTTTGACAAAGCAGAACCTGGTCCCTGGGACGCTGCACCGTAAGCGGCCAGCGAACACACCTTCAGAATCCCCGTATTAAGGGCGATGGTGTCCGCCTATCTTTAAGCGGACGCGATCACCCTTATCGCCAGGATTCTCATGCGCCAACGAAGCTCTTATCCAAA
>NZ_JBOICA010000041.1:0-41039 GCF_050739775.1 Pseudomonas sp. | reverse complement strand
TCGGAGCGTCCGAAGCGCCCTACCGATAGCGCTACGCAGAGGAACAATGCACAGGCCGGCGCTGGAAAGGAAACTGTCGGGATGGTGTTTGTCGTCGACAGCTGTTTGTACGTTGTAGCCAACCGTTTCGGTGCCACAGCCGCTCGTTGCTCTGATGCAGCCTCTTTGCTTATAAATCGAGCACACTGCAACAGACCCAGCGCCGAGCGCTGGTTACAAATCAACCGCGCTGCACAGGTGACCCTGCCAAGGCGCAGGCCATCATAGATCATCAGCAGAGCCTGCTCCGTTCAGGTTCTGCGCTACATACGAAGGGCAACTGATGCCCTCATTTTTTTGCTGGGGCGATGGATGAAACAAGGGCGGGTTTTGGCTCTGATGCTGATGTACGTGATCTTGACTGGCTGCGCCACCGCGCCACCCAGGGATCAGAACAATCTCTGCAATATCTTCCGCGAATACCCTGACTGGTACGAAGAGTCGCTGCAGATGCAGCAGAAGTTCGGCACGCCGCAACACGTGGCGATGGCGATCATGAAGCAGGAAAGCAGTTTCGTTCATGATGCGCTGCCACCCCGTGATTACTTGCTGTGGGTGATTCCCTGGGGGCGCGTCAGTTCGGCCTATGGCTATGCGCAAGCCCAGGACCCGGTCTGGGGTGAGTACAAAGACGGCACCGGTAATGGCGGCTCGCGGGACAACTTTGATGACGCGATGATGTTCATTGGCTGGTACACCGATGGCACCCAGAAGCAGCTTGGGATCTCCAAGTGGGACGTCTACAACCAGTACCTGGCTTACCACGAGGGGCGCGGTGGTTTCAGTCGCGGCACTTATCGCAGCAAGCCCTGGCTGATGCAGGTGGCGCGCAAAGTCGAGCAGCAGTCGAAGATCTACAGTGCGCAGCTCAAGCAGTGCCGGGCAGAGCTGGAGGACGATCGCGGCTGGTTTTAATCCGGCGTGACCCTGTGGGGAATTGTGTAGGGCTGCGGCAAGTTACGAGCTGAGACAGGTGGCTACCAGCCAAACAGCTCACAAGCATTGCGCGTACTCACCTCAGCCAACCGATCCACTTCAATCCCGATCACCTCTGCCAGCGCGGTAGCAATCTGCGGCAAATGCTCGGGACTGTTGCGCAGCCCGGCATACATCACCGGCGCCATATCCGGTGCATCGGTTTCCAGAACCAAACTTTCCAGCGGCAACTGTGGCAGCACCTTGTGCAAGCGCAGTGCTTGCGGCCAGGTCGCGGCACCGCCCAACCCCAGTTTGAACCCGAGCTTGTGATACTCGCGCGCCTCTTCAAAGCTCCCCGCGAATGCGTGAATGATGCCGCCGCGCTGGAGTTTGTAACGCTTGAGCGTGGCAATCACCGCGGCATGACTGCGGCGCACATGCAGCAGGGCGGGCAGGTTGAAATCGACAGCCAGTTGCAGCTGGGCTTCGAACCAGTGCTGCTGGCGCTCGCGGTCCAGTTCCGGCAGGTAGTAGTCCAGGCCGAATTCGCCTACGGCACACAACTGACGCTCGCCGCGCAGGCGGCTCAACCAGTCGCCCAGTTCATGCAGATGTTCCGGGCGGTGCTGGCCGAGGTAGACCGGGTGCAGGCCGAAGGCGGCGTACAAGTGCGGGTCGCTACACACCAGGTCCCAGATCCGCTGCCAGTTGTCCTGATACACCCCCAGCACCACCATGCGTTCGACACCCGCCGCCCTGGCGTTGGCCAGCAGGGCCGTACGGTCAGGGTCGAAATCCGGAAAATCCAGATGGGTGTGGGTGTCGATCAGGCGCATGGTCAGGCCTTGATGATTCGCTGTTTGAAGGTTCGACTTACGGCATGCACGCCCGATTCGTAGTGTTTCTCTTCAACCGCGGCCAGGGCCAGTTTCAGGGCTATCTCGGCCATCACACCGTGTTGCTGGGCCATGGCGTTGACCGGCAGCGGCAAAAAGTCGAGCAGCTGGTTGTCACCGAAGGTGCCCAGCTGCAGGCTGCGCGAGTCGGCCGGACGCGCCTGCAGCACGTCGAACACCCCTTGCAGCAGTACGTAGGAGGTGGTGACCAGGGCATCAGGAAGACCGCCTAGCTCGGCGAGCAGTTCGTTCATCAGGCGCTGGCCGCACTCGCGGCTGAAGGCTTCGCCCTGGTAGCGGCTGATTTTGCCGCTAAAGCCCAGTAGGGCTTCATCGAAACCACCGGCGCGGGCCTGGCTGACGCTGAGCTCCGGGCGTGCGCCGATCAGGGCGATGTGCGCGGGCTTGGTGGCGAGCAGGCTGCGGGTCAGTTGCAGGCTGGCGTTGCGGTCGTCGCTGACTACCGAGCAGAAGTGCGCCGGGTCCAGGCTACGGTCGATGGCAATGATCGGCAGGCCCTTGGCCTGCAACTGGCGGTAGCTGTCGTCACCGGCAGGCAGGCAACTGGCGACAAACAGTGCATCGCAACGGCGGGCACGGAACAGCTGCTGCAACTGGCGCTCGCTCTCGGGCTGGTCGTCGCTGCTGGCAATCAGCAGTTGGTAACCTTTGGCCCGGGCGCCTTGTTCCAGTTGCTTGGCGATGCGTGCGTAGCTGGGGTTTTCCAGGTCCGGGAGAATGAACCCCAGGGTCTTGGTGTGGCGGCTACGCAAGCCGGCAGCCTGCGGGTTGGGGGTGAAGCCATGGGCTTCGACCACCGCACGCACACGCTCCACTGTGCTGTTGCTGATGCGTTGCTGTTCGGCCTTGCCATTGATGACATAGCTGGCAGTGGTCACGGACACACCGGCCAGACGGGCGATATCGCTGAGTTTCACCGCAAATTCCTTGTTATACCGGGGCTGCTTGCACAGCCTGACCGGGGATTGTCGCCGATTCTGTGATCGAGGCGCAGACGACCATTGTCGCAATTGTCCGACAAGATGGGGCTTCATTGATCGAAGATTATCGAGTAACGTGTTCTCAATTATAGATTAAACGTTTCAGCAGGCGAATTTTCTGCCGAACCAACGCCTGCTGAGGGCCGAGAGCAACTGGCCCTGTGCTGAAACATTCACAACAATACCTCAGCACCCACCTGGTGCTGCAAAGGAGAAGGTCATGCTCGAGCTCACTGTAGAGCAGATATCCATGGGCCAGTCGGCTGTGGATAAGTCGGCGGCGCTGCAGCTTTTAGCCGAGCACCTGGTCAGTGACGGCCTGGTTGCCGAGGGCTATCTGGCCGGCCTGCAAGCCCGCGAGGCACAAGGTTCGACCTTTCTTGGCCAGGGTATTGCGATCCCCCATGGCACCCCGCAAACCCGCGACCAGGTGTTCACCACTGGCGTGCGCCTGCTGCAGTTTCCCGAAGGCGTGGACTGGGGCGATGGCCAGCGGGTGTACCTGGCCATCGGCATCGCTGCGCGCTCCGATGAACACCTGCGTTTGCTGCAACTGCTGACTCGCGCCCTGGGCGAAACCGACTTGGCCGAGGCGTTGCGCCGGGCCAGTTCTGCCGAGGCTTTGCTCAAGTTACTGCAAGGCGCTCCGCAGGAGCTGGCGCTGGATGCGCAAATGATCGGCCTGGGTGTGGCGGCCGAAGATTTCGACGAGTTGGTCTGGCGTGCAGCCCGCCTGTTGCACCGTGCCGACTGTGTCGGCGGCGGTTTTGCCGGGGTGCTGCAGCAGGTCGAGCCACTGCCGCTGGGCGAAGGCCTGTGGTGGCTGCACAGCGAGCAGGCCGTGCGTCAGCCAGGGCTGGCCTTTGTCACCCCACAGCAACCGTTGCGTTATCGCGACCAGCCCTTGCACGGTGTGTTCTGTCTGGCCAGCCTGGGCGCGGCCCATCAGGCCTTGCTCGAACGCTTGTGCACGCTGCTGATAGAAGGCCGCGGCCAGGAGCTGTGCCGCGCCACCAGCAGCCGCGTGGTGCTCGAAGTGCTGGGTGGCGAGGTGCCGGCCGATTGGCCCAGCGCGCGCATCGCTCTGGCCAATGCCCATGGCCTGCATGCGCGTCCGGCCAAGGAGCTGGCGCAACTGGCCAAGGCCTTTGACGGTGAAATTCGCCTGCGTCTGGTCGACAGTGGCCAGGCGGCAGTCTCGGCCAAGAGCCTGAGCAAGTTGCTCAGCCTCGGTGCCCGGCGCGGCCAGGTGCTGGAGATCATTGCCGAACCCAGGGTCGCCGCCGATGCGCTGCCGGCCTTGCTGGCGGCGATCGAGGAAGGTCTGGGCGAGGAAGTCGAAGCCCTGGCCTCGGTGGTGGAAGCCGCACCTGAAGTGCTACCGGAGCCTGAGCTTGTTGCCCCTGTAGCCGGTGCGGTGATCCAGGGCGTGGCCGCCGCGCCAGGGATCGCCAGCGGCCCGGCGCACATTCAGGTGGTGCGTGAGTTCGACTATCCGCTACGCGGTGAGTCGCTGCCGATCGAGCGTCAGCGTCTGCAGCAGGCGCTGGCGACGGTCAATGCCGACATCGGGGCGCTGATCCAGCGTAGCCAGGCCAAGGCCATCGGCGAAATATTCATCACCCACCAGGAAATGCTCGCCGATCCCGACCTGGCCGACGAAGTCGATCAGCGTTTGCGCCAAGGCGAAAGCGCCCCGGCGGCCTGGATGGCGGTGATCGACAACGCCGCGCGCCAGCAAGAGGCTTTGCACGATGCCTTGCTCGCCGAGCGCGCTGCCGACTTGCGCGACATCGGCCGACGGGTGCTGGCCCAGCTCTGTGGCGAGACCGACATCCCGGCGCCCGAGCAACCCTATGTGCTGGTGATGGAGGAGGTTGGCCCCTCGGATGTGGCGCGCCTGGACCCGACACGGGTCGCCGGCATTCTCACTGCTCGTGGCGGTGCCACGGCCCACAGCGCCATTGTCGCCCGCGCCCTGGGCATTCCTGCGGTGGTCGGTGCGGGCGATGCGGTGCTGCTGATTGCTTCGGGTACCTCGCTGTTGCTTGATGGCCAGCGCGGCCGCCTGCACGTGGCGCCGCCCGCCGATGAGCTGCAGCGCGCCCTGGCCGAACGTGAACGCCGCGAGCAACGCCTGCAACTGGCCCGCGCTCATCGCCTGGAGCCGGCTGTGACCCGCGATGGGCATGCCATCGAAGTGTTCGCCAACATTGGTGATAGCAAAGGCATCGAGGTGGTGGTCGATCACGGCGCCGAAGGGGTCGGTCTGTTGCGCACCGAACTGATTTTCATGGCCCATCAGCAGGCCCCGGACGAAGCGCTGCAGGAGGCCGAGTACCGCCGTGTCCTCGACGGTCTCGGCGGCCGGCCCCTGGTGGTGCGGACCCTGGATGTGGGCGGCGATAAGCCGCTACCTTACTGGCCGATTGCCAAGGAAGAGAACCCCTTCCTTGGTGTGCGTGGCATTCGCCTGACCCTGCAACGTCCGCAGGTGATGGAGAGCCAGTTGCGTGCCTTGTTGCGTGCAGCGGGTGATCGTCCATTGCGGATCATGTTTCCCATGGTCGGTCAGCTTGAGGAATGGCAACAGGCACGGGCCATGGTCGAGCGCCTGCGCGAAGAGATCAGCGTCAGCGACCTGCAGCTGGGGATCATGATCGAAGTGCCTTCGGCGGCCTTGCTGGCCCCGGTACTGGCCCGTGAAGTGGATTTCTTCAGCATCGGTACCAACGACCTGACCCAATACACCCTGGCCATCGACCGTGGCCACCCGAGCCTGTCGGCCCAGGCCGACGGCCTGCACCCGGCAGTGCTGCAGTTGGTCGACATGACCGTGCGTGCCGCCCATGCCCATGGCAAGTGGGTGGGCGTGTGCGGCGAGCTGGCGGCTGATCCGCAGGCGGTCGCCGTGCTGTTGGGGCTGGGCGTCGATGAACTGAGCGTGGCGGCGCGCAGCATTGCCGAGGTCAAGGCCATGGTCCGCGAACTGAACTATGAACACGCCCGGCAGCTTGCTCAACAAGCGCTGCTGCAGGGCAGTGCCAGCGCCGTACGGGCGCTGGTGGAGAACGATTGAATGGCCAAGATACTCACTCTGACCCTCAACCCGGCGCTGGACCTGACCGTCAGCCTTGATGCACTACACAGCGGTGCGGTCAACCGCAGCCAGGCCCAGCACAGCCATGCAGCGGGCAAGGGCCTGAATGTCGCACAGGTGCTGGCTGACCTTGGCCATAGCGTCACCGTCGGTGGTTTCCTCGGGACCGACAATTTGCAGCCCTTCGAGGCCCTGATCGCCCGGCGTGGCTTTGCCGATTGCTTTGTCCGTGTGCCGGGTGAGACCCGTTGCAACATCAAGCTGGTGGAAGCCGATGGCCGTGTCACTGACATCAACGGGCCGGGCCCGCAGGTCGATGCGCACGCCTGTGAACAACTGCTGGCCAAGCTGACGCAGATTGCTCCGGGCCATGATGCGGTGGTGGTGGCGGGCAGTCTGCCGCGAGGCCTCAGTCCGCAATGGCTGCGGCAACTGCTGGAAACGCTCAAGGCCATGGGCCTGAAGGTTGCTCTGGACAGCAGCGGTGAAGCCCTGCGTGCCGGGCTGCAAAGTGCTCCCTGGCTGGTCAAGCCCAACACCGATGAGCTGGGCGAAGTGCTCGGCAGCACGGTGCACAGCTTTGCCGAACAACAGCTGGCCGCCCGCCAACTGATCGCCCAGGGCATCGAGCATGTGGTGGTGTCTCAGGGCGAGCAAGGGGTCAATTGGTTCCAACAGGGGCGTGTGCTCACCGCCGTACCGCCAACGGTCAAGGTAGCCAGTACGGTTGGCGCCGGTGACTCGTTGCTGGCAGGCATGGTCCATGGCCTGCTCAGCGCGGATGCACCGGAGCAGACCTTGCGCCTGGCCACCGCGATTGCCGCCCAGGCGGTGACCCAGATCGGTTTTGGCATCAACGACCGGGCCCAGCTGGCGCAACTGGAGCACGACGTGCGCCTGCGCGAAGAACAACAAGAGGGTTGCAGATGAACATTGCCATCGTCACCGCCTGCCCCAACGGCCAGGTCTCCAGTGTGCTCAGTGCGCGTCTGCTGGAAGCCGCCGCGCAGCGTCTGGGCTGGAGCACCAGCGTTGAGGTGCATGATCCTCAGCAACCGCAGGGGCAATTGTCTGCGGCGGTAATCGCTGCTGCCGACTGGGTACTGGTGGTCAACAGCGGCCCGCTGGACTTGCAGCGCTTTGCCGGTAAGCGCCTGTTTCAGAGCACCCCGGCTCAGGCCTTGAGCGATGTCCAGCGCTTTCTCTGTCAGGCGGCGGAGCTGGCTGAAGTCTATCAGCAGGTCACCGATACGCTGTCGACGCCTGCCGAGCGCAGCGCACAAATCGTCGCTATCACTGCCTGCCCGACCGGCGTTGCGCACACCTTTATGGCTGCCGAAGCCTTGCAACAGGCCGCGCAGCAATTGGGTTACCAACTGACGGTCGAGACCCAGGGCTCGGTCGGTGCGCGCAATCCGCTGCCGCCTGCCGCGATTGCCGAGGCCGATGTAGTGCTGTTGGCCGCCGATATCGAGGTGCCCACCGAACGTTTTGCCGGCAAGCGCATCTATCGCTGCGGCACCGGCGTGGCTTTGAAACAGGCCCAGGCCACGTTGAACAAAGCCCTGGCTGAAGGCCGCGAGGAATCCGCCGGACAAAGCGCCAATGCCAGTGCGACGCGAAGCGAGAAAGCCGGGGTGTACAAGCACCTGCTCACAGGTGTCTCGTTCATGCTGCCGATGGTGGTGGCGGGCGGGCTGCTGATCGCCTTGTCGTTTGTTTTCGGGATTGAAGCCTACAAAGAGCCCGGCACCTTGGCGGCCGCGCTGATGCAGATTGGTGGCGAGGCGGCGTTCAAACTCATGGTGCCGTTGCTCGCCGGTTACATCGCCTACTCGATTGCCGACCGTCCGGGGCTGGCGCCGGGGATGATCGGTGGCCTGTTGGCCGGCACCCTGGGTGCCGGCTTCATCGGCGGCATCGTCGCCGGTTTTCTCGCCGGTTACAGCGCCAAGGCGATCAGCCGCTGGGTGCGTTTGCCCAGCAGCCTGGACGCGCTCAAGCCGATCCTGATCATTCCTTTGCTGGCCAGCTTGTTCACCGGCCTGGTGATGATCTATGTGGTCGGCACGCCAGTGGCCGGGATGCTTGAAGGGCTGACGCATTTTCTCGACAGCATGGGCACCACTAATGCGATTCTGCTTGGTGTGCTGCTGGGCGGGATGATGTGCGTGGACCTGGGCGGGCCGATCAACAAGGCCGCCTACGCTTTTTCGGTGGGCCTGCTGGCGTCGCAGAGCTATGCACCGATGGCCGCAACCATGGCCGCCGGGATGGTGCCGCCGATTGGCCTGGGCATCGCCAGTTTCATCGCCCGGCGCAAGTTCGCCCAGAGCGAGCGTGAAGCGGGTAAGGCTGCTTTTGTGCTGGGCTTGTGCTTCATCTCGGAGGGGGCGATACCCTTTGCCGCCAAGGATCCGCTACGGGTGATTCCGGCGAGTATCGCGGGCGGCGCGCTGACCGGGGCACTGTCGATGTACTTCGGCTGCAAGCTAATGGCGCCCCATGGCGGGCTGTTCGTCATGCTCATTCCCAACGCCATCAACCATGCGTTGCTGTACCTGCTGGCGATCCTGGCCGGCAGCCTGCTGACCGCAGTGGTCTATGCCGTGCTCAAGCGCAGTGAAGTGGTGGAGCTGGCGGTGCAGCCGGTCAAGGCCTGATCAGGGACGGCGGCGTGGGTGCTTTTTGCGCAGGGGCACCAGCAGCTCGCCCAGGCCGTTGTGATCGATCTCGTGCATCAAGGCCAGCAGCCCGCCGAGTTCACCTTTGGGAAAGCCCTGGCGGGCAAACCAGGCCAGGTAATGACCGGGCAGGTCGGCGATCAGCCGGCCCTGGTACTTGCCGAACGGCATTTCGCGGGTGACCAGCAGTTCGAGCGTTTCGGGATTCATGCAATGTGGTTCTGAAAGGGATGCGTCGAACATACCTGCAATCTGCATGAAGGCCAATGAGGACGGAGAAGAAACCGTGCTCAATGAAGGGGAGCGCGGCGAAGACCATGCCCTGGTCGAGGCGCTACGCAACAGGGCCTGGAGCCGTTCCTAGGTCGCGGTTTCGACGCGGTTGCGACCGTTGCGCTTGGCGCAGTACAGCGCATCGTCTGCACAGCCCAGCAAGGTCGCCAGATCTTGCTGGGCGCCTGGTGTGTAGCAGCCGATACCGATACTCACGGTCACCGAGGTGGTGTCTTCACCGAAAGGCGGCAGCGCCTCGATGCTGCGGCGAATGCGCTCGGCCAGGACCTGGGCACCATGACGTTCGGTTTCGGGCAAGACCACCAGGAACTCTTCGCCACCGTAGCGCGCCGCCAGATCTGCCGGGCGGCGGATGCTGCGGGCAATGGCCGCCGCCACCTTGCGCAAGGCTTCGTCACCGCCCTGGTGGCCATGGCGTTCATTGAAGGCCTTGAAGTGATCCACATCCACCATCAGCACCGCCAGCGGACGGTGGTTGCGCTGGGCCCGTGACCATTCCCGGCGCAACACCTGGTCGAGCTGTCGGCGGTTGGCCAGGCCCGTGAGGCTGTCGGTGGCGGCCAGTTCCGCCAGGTCTTGCTCGGCGCAGTGGCGGCGGCGCAGTTCGCGGCCCAGCAGCAAGGTCAGCCAGAGGATGCCGATGCACAGCACCCCGGTTGCGCAACTGACCAGCAAGGCCGTACGCCGCCAGGACTCGAAGACTTCATCGCCCGAACGTGCCACTACGACGATCAATGGCAGATCGGCAACCCGGGCAAAGGTATACAAGCGTGACTTGCCGTTGGTTGCGGAGTAGCCGCTGAAGCTGCCATTGCCATCGGCCAGCAAGCGTTTGAAATTGGGTCGGTCGGCGAAGTTGGCACCGATCGGCGTGTCATCCGGGTTACTCGACTGACGGGCCAGCAGGACGCCGTTGGTGTTTATCAGGTTGATGCTGCTGTCACTGCCGATATCCAGACGCTTGAACAGATCGGTGAAGTACGACAGGCGCAGGGCGCCGGCGGCCACCCCGGCAAACTCGCCGTTGGGGCCATCAATACGTCGGCTGAAGCTGATGCACCAGTCGAGGTTGCCCAGACGTGCCTTGAACGGCGGGCTGATCACCAGCTCCGTGCTGGCATTCTGGCGATGGGCGAGGAATACCTCGCTGTCGGCGAAATTGGCTTGGCGAGGAATCACGCTGGTGGAGTCGGCAACCACATTGCCCTGGGCGTCGAGCCAGAGGATGTGGCTTCGCACCGGCGTGGTGAAGGCCTGATTGAACAAGACCTGTTGGCGCAGTTCGGCGGGTAGCGCGCGCAGTTGCGGCTGCTTCACCGCCCAGATCAGGCCGCGCAGGGACAGGTCGTAGAGTTCGACATTGCGCACGATGTCGCTTTCGATCAGATGGAGGATATTGCTCGCCGAGCGGGTGGCGCTCTGTTCGATGTTGCTGCGCTCGCGCATCAACAGGTAGCTGACGATGGTCACGATGGCGAGCACTGCAAGGCAACTGCCCAGGTTCAGGATCAGCTCCGGATGAGACTTGTACAGGGCGGATCGCTGGGATCGGGAGGGCAAAGTCATGGTCGCTGCAGCTGAAGACCGTCAGAAGAGTCGCGGCGTGGTTACGCGGCGGCAGTATTCTAGGGGGCGCGGGATTGTCGAACAAGAACTTTGGCGGCGAACCGACAGAAAGAGCTGGCTAGAATGCCAGCTCTTGTTCCCGGGCGGGATCAGAAAATGTTCAGGGGGTAGTCGACAATCACCCGGTATTCGTCAACGTTGCGGTCGATCTGCGAGTAACCCTGGCTGCCACGGTGACTGGCCCAGCGCAGCAGGACCGAGAGGTCTTTGAGGTTGCCTTGCTGGAACACGTACTGCAGGTCGATGTCGCGCTCCCAGTGACGGGCGTTCTCGCCATCGGCGTTGTACCAGTGCTCGCCGTAGCCGACGCTGTTGGGGTCGACCTTGGTCAGGTCCAGTTCACCGCGTGAGTAGGAGACGATCGAGGTCAGGCCGGGAATGCCCTGGCCGCTGAAGTCGTAGGCATATTTGAGCTTCCACGAGCGCTCGTTGGGGCCGTTGAAGTCCGAATAGATCTGTGAGTTGTCCAGATAGATGCTGTCGCCCTGGTTGATGTAGTCGAACGGGGTGTTGCCGTTGACCCGTTGGTACACTGCGGTGAGGCTGTTGTAGCCGACATTGACGCTGAAGTGCAGGCTGTAGGTGTTGTTGTCGATGTTGCCGAGCAGCGCCTGGCCGGTGTCCTGGGTGTGGTAGAAGTGCAGGCCCGGGTTGAGGCTGACCAGGTCGTTCACCTGGTAGGTGTAGTCGAGGTCGAAGTAGTACTGGCTCCAGATGTCCTTGAGCTCGGAGGCGTACAGGCTCGACGTCAGGTTCGGCACGCCGCTCCAGGCCATGCCGGCCCAGTTCAGGTGGCGGCTTTGGCGATCATCCGGCAAGGCGCCGTAGTAAGTGTCGATACGGCGGTGGCCGCTCTGGTTGTAGGGCTTGGTGAAGCTGGCCTGGCCGGCTTCGAGCATCAGCCCTTCGACGCTGTTGTTGGTCAGGCTGACGCCACGGAAGGTCTGCGGCAGCATGCGCGACTCACCGCCGGCAATCACCGGGTTGCTCAGAAACAGGTCGCCGGCCTTGAGTTCGGTGTCGAAGGCCTTGAGTTTCACGGCGGCACCGGCGCTCGAGAAGGAATCGTGGGCCTTGCCCGGTTCCCCGTCCCCCTTGGTGTTGATCGGCAGGATGCTGGTACCGGACGTACCGCCACCGCCATCGAGTTTCAGGCCGAGCATGGCATGGGCATCCAGGCCGAAACCGAGCGTACCCTGGGTGTAGCCCGATTCGAACTTACCGAGAAAACCCTGTCCCCATTCCCGATTGTCACGCACGCCGCGGTCCAGCTGATTGCGGTTGAGGTAGTAGTTGCGTGCATGCACGTTGAGGCTGGAGCCTTCGATAAAGCCTTCGGCTTTTTCCTCGTCGGCCTGGGCATTGAAGGGGATCGTTGCAACCAGTGCAACGAACAGGGGGGTGAAGCGTAAAGCAGTGTTCACCGGGGTGGACTCCTTGAGGTGAAGGTAAGGCATTTTTTATTGTGCGAAAGATGATCGTGTTATGAACAAACGGGCCAGCAGGCTGGCACTTTTCGACACACCAAAAAAAAGCCGCTGATCATTGGCGGCTTTGAAAGACAACCGCACTGGTGCTCAAGTCACCTGTGCGGTCATCTAGGGAGTCGAAGGGAGAAACGGGGGGGCGATCAGCTCTCTGCGGCGTCACTCGAGGAAACCTGGGAAGCGGTCTGTTCTGTAGGTTTTGACGATAGCTCTGGCTGGGCGGCAAGGGCTTGGCGAGCCTGATCGTGGACGGCGGAAAGCTCAGCATTGCGAGCGACGAACGCCTGGGATTCCTCGGCCATGGCCAGGGGGGACAATAACAGGGAAGACAGGACGAATACGCTGGCAACACCCATACTGTTGGACATTTACAACAACCTTCTTGCGGAGCAAGTGTTAAGTAGGTCCGAGTAAATTAGTCGGAAATACCCGCAAGAAACAGTGACTTTTTCGAGAAGTACTATTGCGTTAAAGGTAATAGTCGCTGGGCAAGCCGGCGCTTACAGACTGGCCCGCTTTGTAGCCGCTGCTGTCAGGCTACGGGGTGGTGGCCAATTGCCAATATCCTGAGCTGGATCAAGGAATCGGGCCAATTTGTCACTAGAGTCGTACGCCCTGCCGATTCTCCCAATAACAACGAGTGCCTCCGATGAAGAGCAATATGCCTGTGACCGGTCGCAATGTGGATTATCCCGATGACGCCAATATCCTTTCCACCACTGACCTCTCCAGTGCGATCACCTACGCCAATGACGATTTCGTCAAGATCAGCGGATTCAGCCATGAAGAACTGATGGGCAGTGCCCACCATATCGTGCGCCATCCCGATATGCCGCCACAGGCATTCGAGCAGATGTGGCAGACCCTCAAGAGCGGCCGCTCGTGGATGGGGCTGGTGAAGAATCGATGCAAGAATGGCGATCATTACTGGGTCAGTGCCTTCGTTTCGCCAATCGCCAGCCAGGGCCATATGGTGGAGTACCAGTCGGTACGGACCAAGCCTAGCGCCGAGCAGATCGAAGCCGCCGAGCGTTGTTATGCACGGTTGCGTAGCGGTCGAAAGTCCTGGTGGCAGCGCTTGCCGGTGCTGGGGCTTGGCTGGCAACTGTGGGCAGGGGTAACCCTTGGGCTGGTGCTGGTGTCGGCGCTTAGTCGGCTGTTGTTGCCGGTGTTGCCCTGGCAAGGCGTACTGGAGCTGCTGTTGGCCAGTGGCTTGAGTGCGTTGGTTATTCTTGCCGTGCTCAAGCCTTTCCAGCGCCTGTGTGCCGAGGCCCTGGCCATTGCCGATAACCCGTTGAGCCAGCAGCTGTGCACCGGCAGGCGTGATGGCATTGGTCAGATCGATTTCGCCTTGCGCATGCTCAAGGGCCAGCTCGGCGCAGTGGTCGGGCGCATCGGTGATGCTTCCCGGCGCCTGGCCGGGCACAGCGGTTCCCTGGCGCAGTCACTGCAAAGCAGTCACAGCAACAGCTTGGAGCAGCAGGGTGAAGCCGACCAGATTGCCACCGCGATCAACCAGATGGCCGCCAGTGTCGCCCAGGTTGCCAGCAATGCCCAGCAAGCATCCCGGGCGGCCGATCAGGCCGAAGGTGAAACCCAGGCCGGACATCAGTTGGTGGACCTCAACCGCTGTGCGATCCAGGAACTGGCCAATTCGCTGGATGCTGCCACTGAGGTTATCCACAACCTGCAGAACCACAGCAGTGAGATTACCGGGGTAGTGGAGGTGATTCGCGCGATTGCCGAGCAGACCAATCTGCTGGCACTTAACGCCGCCATCGAGGCCGCCCGGGCGGGTGACCAGGGCCGCGGCTTTGCCGTGGTCGCCGATGAAGTGCGCGGCCTGGCGCAGCGCACGGCACAATCGACCCACGAGATTCAGCGGATGATCAGCGTCCTGCAGAACGGCGCGCGCGATGCCGTGCAGGTGATGCAGCAGAGCAGCGAACATGCCGGGCACAGTGTCGATCAGGCCAGGCACGCCGCCGGTGCGCTGGACGGCATCAGCCTGCGGGTCAAGCAGATCAGCGAGATGAGTGTGCAGATCGCCGTGGCGGTGGAACAGCAGAGCCAGGTCAGCGAGAGCATCAACCGCAACATCATCAGCATTCGCCAGGCCAGCGAATCAACGGTGCAGGTCGGTCAGCAGAGCCACCTCAGCGCTACCGACGTGGCCGCACTTGCCGAAGACCTGCGTCGCCTGGCCGCCGAGTTCTGGCGGCGTTGCCATTGAGTTTGCTCAGAAGCCGATGAAGCTGTAATGGGCGGCGGCTTCGCTGCGGACCCGGGCACCGCAGGCCTGGAGTTGTTCGCACAATTGCGGGTCGAGCACGTGCAGGGTCCAGGGGGTGATCTGGCTCTCTGTGCGCGCCTGCTGTAATGCCTGGGCCAGGGCCTGGGTGTCAGGCAGGTAGGCGGTGAAACCGTTGCCCTTCAAGGCGCTGGTGTCGATGCCCAGTGCCTGGCAGATGGCGACCTTGCCACGGATGTCGTCGCGGTCGGCCTGACGCGAGCGTTCGATCAGCTCGGCCAGGCGCCGGTCGACCGGATGTTGGCCGTGAATCAAGGGTGGGCCGCTTTGCCAGGCCTCGCTAGGGCAATCCTTGGTTTCGGGGCGCAAGGGGATGTGCGGGTTGATTTCCATCGGGTAGATGCGGCAGACCAGCGGCCGGATTTCGTAGATGGTGCAGCGGTCTTCGGCATCCAGGTTGCGGCAGCGCTCAGGGTTGAAGGCGGCGAAGGTGATCGCCACATGGGCCTCGGTGCTGCCGCAGGGCACAGGCCAGGAGCGACGCAAGGCGTGTTCACGCTGATCGGCAGGCAAGCCCAGGCCGTTGGCCAGGAAGGCTTCGATCAGGACGATGACCTGTCCGCCAGTGCCCGCCCACTGGCGGGCCTCGCTCAGGGTCAGGGGGACGTGATGGCCGGTGCAGCATTTGCCGCAGCCGGTGCAGTCGAAGCGGATATCGTGGGTTTGCACAATGTTCACGGTTTAGAGGGGGCCCATTCGGTGACGAAGGCGGCCTGGCGTTGCCGTTCGTACAGGCACAGCTCGGTGCCCTTGCGGTTGTTCATGTGTTTCTGCGGGTAGCGACCTTCGAGCAGCAGCGCGCTGTAGCCGACGCGGTCGTCGAACTCGGCGGGCTTGCCCAGTACCTTGACGTTTTTCAGGGCACTGGCGGCAATGCAGTGCTCATTCATCTGTGCGTAGTACTCATTCCAGGCCTGATCGCTGGAGGCC
Organism: Pseudomonas sp.; assembly: GCF_050739775.1. Classification (GTDB taxonomy): domain Bacteria; phylum Pseudomonadota; class Gammaproteobacteria; order Pseudomonadales; family Pseudomonadaceae; genus Aquipseudomonas. Next base: position 25,753 of record NZ_JBOICA010000041.1, on the reverse strand, counting down.
TGGACGAGGGTACTGAATGCAGCGCAGCCGAGCAGAGTGCAAAGGAAGGCTTTCATGACAGGTACTCGATCGACAATGGGCTCGATTGTGCCTGAGGTTCAGGCACTTGCAAGCACCGCGGTCATCGGTTGTGTGTCAGTTTTCTGCGAAGGCCATGGCCCGCGCTGCGACGATCAGGCAGTCGGTCAGCTCCGGCGAGGAGAACTTGGTCAGCACCGCGTTGGCCCCGGCGAGCCTGGCTTTTTCGCTGTTCATCGCGCTGTCCAGAGAGGTATGCAGCAGCACGTAGAGGTGCTGAAAGTCCGGGGTGTCGCGCAGGGTGCGGGTAAAGGCGTAGCCGTCCATCTCGGACATTTCGATATCCGAGACCACCACATTGATTTCCTGCGCGGTGCCTTGCAGCTCCAGCAGGGTGTTGATCGCATCCTTGGCGCTGCGCGCGGTGTGACATTCGATGCCGAGGTTGCGCAGGGTATGCACCGACTGCTGCAGGGCAACCTGGCTGTCATCGACCACCAGGATGTTAGTGGCAGCGAGCACGGCGGCATCCTCCGCGCTCAGTTCGCTGGTGATCACTTCGTGGGCGGGCGGGGCGATGCCATGAATGACTTTTTCGATGTCCAGCACCTGGACCAGGGTGTTGTCGACCCGGGTGACACCGGTGATGAACGACTTGCTGCCTGAACCATAGGGCGGCGGCTTGATGTCGGTGCTCAGACAATGAACGATCTTGCTGACCGCCTGCACATGCAGGCCCTGCTTGGAGCGGCTGATATCGGTGACGATCAGGCAGCCGCCTTGGGGATCTTCCAGTGGCCGTTCGCCAATGGCGCGGGACAGGTCGATCACCGCCAGTGAGTTGCCGCGCAGGGTGGCCACGCCTTTGACGTGGGGGTGCGACTCCGGCAGTTTGGTCAGCGCTGGGCAGGGGATGATTTCACTGACCTTGAGCAGGTTGATCGCCATCAGCTTGCCGCTGCGCAGGGTGAACAGCAGCAGCGACAGTGAGTCCGCGCGGGCATTGTGCGAGGCCATAGGCACCTTCAGGACAGATTGAATGGGGGAGATGCCGGGTTATCGACCCGCCAGCCCCTGGCTTTAATCACTTGCTCGAATCAGCGTAGACCCAGTCGCTTGGCCAAGCGACCGAGATTAGCCCGGTCCAGGCCCAATTCGCGGGCGCTGCCGGCCCAATTGTGCTGATGGCGTTCAAGACACGCCTGGATCAGCTGACGCTGGTAATCATCGAGGGCCTGGCGCAGGTCGCCGCCAGGCAGGGGCGCGTCGGTAGGTTGCGACCCCGGGTTATGGCTGAGGACCGCCTCGACGGGTCTGAGGTCCAGGTCTGTGGCGTCAAGGGTCAGGATCTTCGGACGCTGACGGTGCTGACCCAGGGCCTTGAGCGCCGAGCGGCCGATCAGGTGTTCCAGTTCACGCACGTTGCCCGGCCAGTCGTAGGCCAGCAGGGCAGCCTGGGCTTCGGCACTCAGGCGCAGGCTGCCCAGGCCCATGCGTGAGCGATTGTGTTCGAGAAAGTAGCCGCTGAGCAGCAGCACATCACGCCCGCGTTCGCGCAGCGGCGGCACCAGTAACGGGTAGACACTCAAACGGTGATAGAAATCGGCGCGATAGCGGCCGGCACGCACTTCATCGGCCAGGTCGCGGTTGGTGGCGGCGATCAGGCGCACATCGACCCGGTGCTCCTGATCCGAACCCAGTCGCTGTAATTGCCCGCTCTGCAGCACACGCAGCAGCTTGGCCTGTACCGCCAGGGACAACTCGCCGACTTCGTCGAGGAACAGCGTACCGCCGTTGGCCAGCTCGAACTTGCCGCGCCGTTCGCCGACGGCGCCGGTAAAGGCGCCGCGCACATGGCCGAACAGCTCGCTCTCCACCAGGGTGTCGGGCAAGGCCGCGCAGTTGAGGCTGATCATCGGTTTGTCGGCACGGCTCGAGGTCTGGTGGATGGCCTGGGCCACCAGCTCCTTGCCGACCCCGGTTTCGCCGGTGATCAGCACCGTCAGGTCGCTGCTGCCGACCAGCTGGATTTCCTCCAGCAGGCGCTTATGCGTTTTACTCTGACCGATCAGTTCCTTGTGTTGCTGGCCGCTGGCCTGGCGATACACCTCGGCGCGTTCGTGCTCATCCTCGGCACGCAACGCCAGGCGCTCGATGCGTTCGGCAACATTGACCGTGGCGGCAGCCAGGCTGGCAAAAGCTTGCAGGGCATCGGGCTCGACCTGCTGGAACTGTTCCGGGTCCAGTGCATCGAGGGTGATCAGGCCCCAGGGCTGTTCATCGACGAACAGCGGGCAGCCCATGCAGTCGTGGACTTCCAGGTGCTGGTGCAGGCCTTCGACCAGTCCATCGTAGGGGTCGGGCAGTTCACTGTCGCTGGCAAAGCGGGTGGGGGCACTGTTGTTGAGGATGGCCTCGAAGCGTGGGTGCTCGTTGACCTTGAAGCGTCGCCCCAGGGTGTCGGTGCTCAAGCCATCGACTGCCAGCGGTACCAGCCAATCGCCGTCCAGGCGCAGCAGCGCGGCAGCGTCGCAGGGCAGCAGGCTGCGCATGGCTTCGAGCAGGCGTCGGTAGCGTTCGCGCTCGGGCAAGTCGCGGGCCAGGTCACTGACCAATGGTAGCAAGGCAGTGAGCAGGGATTTTGCGGTCATAAAGACTCCTATTAGTCTAATTGACTATATCGCAGCTGTAGTCGTTATGACTCATTAATTTATAACCAATTGATTTATAACGATTTTAAAGTTGGCATGGAAACTGAATTAGCCAAGGCATTCATCAAGAAGCCACAGGCTCAGGAGTCATTTATGCTCAATGCCCAGGATCGTGCGATCGTCAAAGCCACTGTTCCCCTGCTGGAAAGCGGCGGTGAGGCGCTGACCACTCACTTCTACAAGCTGATGCTCAGCGAATACCCGCAGGTGCGTCCGCTGTTCAACCAGGCTCACCAGGCCAGCGGCGACCAGCCTCGGGCCTTGGCCAACGGTGTGCTGATGTATGCCCGGCACATCGACCAGCTTGAACAGCTGGGTGGCCTGGTCGGCCAGATCATCAACAAGCATGTGGCCTTGCAGATCCTTCCGGAGCATTACCCGATTGTCGGTAGCTGCCTGCTGCGTGCCATCGAAGAAGTGCTCGGCAAGGAAATCGCTACCCCTGAAGTGATTGCAGCGTGGGGCGCCGCCTACCAGCAACTGGCCGACATTCTTATCGGTGCGGAGGCCGATATCTATGCCCAGAAACAAGCCGCCCCCGGTGGCTGGCGTGGTGCGCGGGATTTCAAACTGGTGCAGCGCGTCGATGAAAGCTGCGAGATCGTTTCCTTCTACTTCGCCCCGGTCGATGGTGGCGCGATTCTCCAGGCTGAACCGGGTCAGTACATCGGCCTGCAGCTGTTCATCGACGGTGTGGAACAGCGTCGCAACTATTCGCTGTCGGCCCTGAGCAATGCCGGTCGGTACCGCATCAGCGTCAAGCGCGAAGCCGGTGGCAAAGTATCCAACTACCTGCATGAGCAACTGGCCGTGGGCGACAGCCTGAAACTGTTCCCGCCATCGGGCGAATTCACCTTGAGCGCCAGCGACAAACCACTGGTGCTGATCAGCGGCGGCGTCGGCATCACCCCGACCTTGCCGATGCTTGAAGCGGCGCTGGCAAGTGGTCGCCTGGTGCACTTTATCCATTGTGCACGCAACGGCGCGGTGCACGCGTTCCGCGATTGGGTAGATGGCTTGGCGGCGCGTCACCCGCAGGTCAAGCGCTTCTACTGCTACGCCGAAGATGATGGTGTCAGCGAACCTGGCGATGCTGTTGGCTTGCTGACTGCCGATCAGTTGAACGAATGGCTGCCCCTGGAGCGTGACCTGGATGCCTACTTCCTCGGCCCCAAAGGCTTCATGGCAACCATCAAGGGTCACCTCAAGGGCCTGGGTGTCCCTGAGAAGCAGAGCCGCTACGAGTTCTTCGGCCCCGCCTCGGCGCTGGAATAACGCGGTTTCCCGATCCTACGGTTGAAAGTGCAAGGCACAGCCAGTGATGGCTGTGCCTTGCGACGTTTGGTCGCCTTCTCAAACAGGGCGCCTGGCCTTTTTACTGCATGCAGAAAAAGCGTCATGCGTGTGGCGCATCATCCTTCCAGCCGTATCAAGGGATCCGAAATCGTGAACATCAAATGGGCAGACAAACTGCGTAAAGGCCTGCATGGCTCGGCCGACTCGCTGGGCAACCTCTGCGTCGAAGCGTTTCACTACCTGGCCTTGTTCGGCATCGGTGCGATCACCGCCTATGCGGCGGTGGCGACCTTCATCGATATGCTCAACAAGGGCGGTATCAGCGTCGATGACATCCTGCTGTTGTTCATCTACCTCGAGCTGGGGGCGATGGTGGGGATCTATTTCAAGACCAACCACATGCCGATCCGCTTCCTGCTCTATGTGGCGATCACCGCGTTGACCCGTCTGCTGATCGGCGATGTCTCGCACCATAAAGCGCCGGATGTCGGCTTGCTGTATGTGTGTGGCGGTATCTTGCTGTTGGCGTTTGCGATTCTGGTGGTGCGTTACGCCTCGTACCAGTACCCGTCGACCAAGGCTATCGATGCGAGTGGCAAGGAGATCGAGGAGAGTAAGTAACACCTGGTTAATACATGTAGTGATTGACCGGGGGATTGCGGGGTGGGTTCAAGGGAGGCGCCGAATGGAGTTTGCTAACCCGGTTCCGCTCACCCCGCCCCTTCAGGCTTCAGTGATTTCCGAGAGTGTTGTGAGACATTTCTCTATCGTTCTCGGTCGCGCTTTTATCTTTAAGTGCCGTGCTAGGTTCCGGGCTCTACTTGCCCAAGGAACCAGTACATGCCAAGGAAAGATCTCCCCGCGATCTGTTTTACCAATGCCCTGACATCACAGCTCTTGGCAGAGCTGAGTGAGCTTCCCTTTACCGATGAGCCGACATCCGCGTTCAGCCCCCAGGCGTTGGTGTTGGTCAACGAGCTTGAATGCTTCGCCCAGAACCACCCGATAGCGGCCATTTATCGGGTAGCGGTACAAGGCAGCCAGAGCCGCGATGGTGGCACCATCCGGCACGCAAGTTCTCCCTTGGAAATAACCCTTCAAGACGGCAACGTCGCATGTGTGGCGCTGGTTGGCGATGAGGTCGAATACCCAGATGGCAGCCAGGCGCGAATCGTCAGTGGCGCCGGACAGCACGCCAATTGGAACGACCGAGGCTTTGCCTTGGTTGGCAGCGTGCTGAGTAATGGTGATGAAATTATCAACACCCCCCAAGACTCGATGTTGCTCACCCAATTGACGGGCGTGCCGATGTCGGACGACTTCCTGACGGTCGAGGGGTGAAGTATGGGCATGCGCTCCAACATGTTCGGCCGGGGTGAGGGGCTTCACGGCGACAAGACCACCACAGGTGCAACCTGCCTGAGCAGCTTGCCGCAAGCTGCACATTGCCAGCGTGGCATCCTGCGCAAAGGGGATGTCACCACGCTTTGCCCGAAATGCGGTAAGTCCGGAAAGATAATCGAAGGAGATTCACGCTTCACCTTCTACGGCATTCCGGTGGCCGTGGACGGCATGATCGTGCTCTGCGGCTGTCCGCCCGGCACCAATCGGCTGGTTGCCCCCTTGGGGGAATGGATCGGCCCGGGCGGACCGGCGGCGTCCCGATCTGCTCAAACTGCTAATCGTGCGGCGGCTTCACCTACCTCGGATACTTCCCGCTTCGCGCCTGCCGCCCGCGCCGCGCCAGGCATGTCTGCAGCACCGGGGACGCTGGAACCTGGTTTCTATGTAGTGCCGCGCAGCATGTCCGGCCAGCAAGTGCTGATTGAGCTTGGCGGAGAAAGCCGCTACCTGTCGGCTCGGCTGCACCGGCTTAATCCGACCTTTGCCCAAGGCTACAAGGCGGGTGAGCTGTTCGTCATCGGTGATCCGAACAACGGCACCGCCTGTACGCGTGAGGAAGCCCAGTTGATGGCCGCTGCCGCTCAGGTCCGCGAGGCGCTGACGCCGCTCAATGAGGACGAGGCCAACTTCATGGTCCGCTACCAGGGTGTGATTGCCGGGTTGCTCAGTGGCGCGAGCCTGTCGATGGGGGTTGGCAAAGATATGCTCGACCAGGGGTTGCGGCAGGTCCAAGGCAGCTTGCGTGCGCTTGAGCAACTGCACCAACGCATGTTCAGCACCTTTGGGCATCTGAATAGCCCGGAGTTCTTCGCCTCACGTCAGCAGTTGTACCGCCAGCTGGATGCTCAGTTGAAGAGCGCGTTCCTCAACAAGCTGTTGAATCTGGGCAGTTACGACACTTTGCGGCGCGACCTGGGTATTTCCACCAAGAGCCTGGTGCACCACTGGAGCCGCGCCGGTGCGCCGGGTGAGATTCCGGGGTATGCCACGCATCTGGATCAGGTGTCGAAGACGGCGAAGTACCTTAAGTACGGCGGCTTTGTCGGGATTGCGTTAGGTGGCGGTGCATCAGTACTCAAGGTACAGGAAGTGTGTCGAGCCGGGGAAACTGAAGCGTGCAAGAAGGTCCGCTTTACTGAGGCGGGGAGTTTCTCTGGAGGATTAGGTGGTGGTATGGCTGGCGCCTATTTAGGAGGAAAGACTGCCGTGGCCGTATGTGGTGGCGCGGCCGTGGCTGGTGGAGTTGGTGTAGCCGTTTGTGGAATTGTATTCGTCGGAGGTGGAGCGCTTGCGGGCGGACTGGGCACTGGCGCTGGTGGCGAATGGCTTGGGGAATTTTTATACGAAAAGATCAATCCATGAGCGGTTTCTGGAGTACTTGGTGGGCATTCACCTTCATGTTGGCCCCGTTTGTGATCGGGTTAGCGGGCGTGGTCATGGAAACCTATTTAGCCCGCAGCCGTGACTTCGACATCATCATTGCAAGTCTTCCAAACAGCGTTTGGCTAAAGTTGCAAATACCTTTCTGGGGGACGACAAGGTTGAAATCCCGCTGCTACTTACTCAGTACAATCTGTGGCGCAATGCTCTATCCAAAGTTAAGTGTTCGCTTGGGAATGATGGACGCAGAGGATTTGCGCAACTTTCCACCACGACTGCGGCGTCGAATGTTGATCGCTTCCTGGCTGCTAATCATTGCTGCTGTCTGGCTTGCGATAGGCCTTGTCTTGATCAAGCTTTCCCCAACAAGGTGAGAGGCTGGGAGTTTTGCTGGTGCTAGGCGGTGGCGCTCTTGGTTTTTTGGCTGGGCAGGCTGGCGTTACTTATGTTTGTGGCGCGGTTCTAGCCCTGACAGGGCCAGTGGGCGGGGCTGTGTGCGGAATAGTTGGGGGCGGATCACTTGCGGGTGGGCTAGGAGGGGGAGCAGATGGCGAATGGCTTGGGGAACTCTTCTATGAGAAGGTCAATCCATGACCGGGTTCTGGAGTTCTTGGTGGGCATTCGCCTTCATGCTTGCTCCTTTTGTGATCGGCTTGAGCGGAGTAGCAATGGGCGCTTACATAGCCTGCAGCCGTGATTTCAACATCATGCTTGCAGCTCTCCCCAATTGCCTCTGGCTCAAGCAACAGATTCCTTTATGGGGCACTACAGGCCTGAAATCACGTTGCTATCTGGTAAACACCGTTTGCGCCGCGATGGTTTATCCATCGATTGGGATTCGTAGGGGGTTGTTCGATGCCGATGAGATTAGAAATTTTCCGAGATCGCTTAAGTATCGAATGATCGCATCTGTCTGGTTGACGACCATCGGATTCGTTTGGCTGTTCGTGGGGCTCGGCTTGATTAAACTTTCGGAAGGCTAAAACTTAACAGCCATAAAAAAGGCGAGCCCACCGGGCTCGCCTTTTTACCGTCTGCGTTATGTCATTCAGCTGATACTGCGAGCTTGCTCGTTCTCCAGGAACTCTGCCTGTAGCAGGCCGTCATTCTGGGCGCTGTCGACGCTCTGCTGAGCAACGGCGCGTTTGCTGCGCAGCTTGCCGTAGAAGTGCTCCAGGGCATGATTGAGCTTGATTGCGGCACCTTCGACAGCCTGGTCGAGGGATGCGCAGGTATGGCTTACGGAAATCGGTTGATGGCCTTTTGGGCGTGCCTCCATCTGGCAGCGTTTGTCATGCGGACCTGGCTTGTCGCCATTCTCGTCGCGCAGGTGGACCTCGACGCGGGTGAGGTCTTCTTCAAAACGTTCGAGCGTGCTTTCTACCGTGCCGCGGACCCACTCTTCCAGTCGGATGTTGCCTTGAATATGGTTGTCGCTATTGACTTGGATTTGCATAGTTCAATCCCTTATTCAGCTAGCTCGCAAGAGAATCGATGGGGCCTTTGCGGCCTGTGGAAACCATCGCCTCTTGACTACAAGGTCAGGCACTTGGGGCAACAATTCAAGTCCTTTTGAAAGATAAATTTCTTGTTGCAAAAAGCCCGGCGTCGGCCGGGCTTTTGCATGCGCTGGATCAGAACGCGACAGAGGTCTGCAGGTATACCGTACGAGGTTCACCGACATACTTGCCCTTGTTGTTGTCATCGAAGGAGCGTGTGTAGTACTGGTGATTGAAGATGTTCTTCACCCCGACGGCGACGTTCAGGTTCGACAGTTGCGGGCCGAAATCATAGGCCGCGCGGCTGCTGAACAGCATGTAGCCCGGGATGCGCCCGGTGCTGCCATCGGCACTTTCGCTGGAGGTATTGGCGTTGTCGGCAAACTGGTCGCTCTGGTAGGTGCTGTCCAGATTCAGCTGCCACTGGCCTTCCGTGTAGCCAACGCCGAGAGTGCCCTTGTGACGAGAGGAGAAGGGCACACGATTGCCCTTGTTAGGCCCGTCTTCACGGATTTTAGCGTCGACAAAGGCATAGGTTGCATACACATCGAAACCGGCCAGTGCAGGGTTCAGACCCTCGAGGGCGTATTTGACGCTGGTCTCGATACCCTGGTGGCGGGTTTCGCCGCGGGCAATCACTGAGTCGTTGGTCTGGTTGCTTTCGTACTGGTTGTCGAAGTTGATCAGGAACGCACCGATCTCAGCCTGCAGCAGGCCATCGTCATAGCGCGTACCCAGCTCCCAGGTGCGGGCTTTTTCCGGTTTGACTTCGCCGCTGCTGACCCGGTTGGGCATCTGGCTGTACTGCACACTACCGAAGGAGCCTTCGGTGTTGGCATACAGATTCCAGCTGTCGGTCAGGTGATACATTACGTTCAACGCCGGCAGGGCGGTGTTGTAGTCGCCCTGGTAACGCTGGCCAGTGAGCTTGTTGCTCTGCTCGGAATCGATCATCTCGTAGCGGATGCCCGGGGTGATGGTCCACTGGCCGATATCGATGCGGTCGTCGAGGAAGATTGCATGGGCTTCGGTGCTGCCGCGGGTGTCGCGGTCGTTGCGGCTGGCGGTGGTCGGCAGCTGGTTGGCGCTGATCGGCTCGCGAAAGCGCAGCTCGTGGCCCGCTTCGTTGATGTAGCGGTAGCCGACACCGACTTCATGCCAGCTCTCAGCGAGGGCGAAGCCCTGGGAGAAGCGGGTTTCGATGCCGCGTACCCAGTATTCGCGGGGCGACAGCGAGACGAAGCTGCCCTGGTTCAGGTAGCCGCTGCGCAGGGTCTTGGTGAAGAAGCTGTTGACGCTGAACTGGCGGGCATCTTCCTTGTAGTCGTAACCGAAGTTGAACATCGTCCGGCGGCCCCAGAACTTGTCCTGCAGGCGGGTCGACTGGTACGGGTCGGCATCGTAGTCGGCCACGCTCAGGCCACCGGGCATCTGCGCTTCACCCTCGTAGTACTGGGCCATGGCGTGCAGGCTGTTGGCTTCGTCGAGCTGCAACTTGCCCTTGAGGATCAGGTCGTCGATCTGCGTATCACTGTGCTCGCGCCAGTCGCCGCCGCGGGTCCCGGAGTAGAGCAGGGCGCCGCCCAGGCCGTTGTCGTTGGTGCCGCCAGCGAGCAGGTTGGCGCTGGTCTTGAAGCCGTCGTGACTGGAGGACGGGCTGGTCTGGGTCTGGAAGCCGGCTTTGACCGTCGGCTCGTCAGGAATGGCCCGGGTCACGAAGTTGACGATGCCGCCGACGTTTTGCGGGCCGTAGCGCACCGCGCCGCCGCCACGCACCACATCCACCGCGTCCATGTTGCCCATGCTGATCGGAGCAAACGACAGCTGTGGCTGGCCATAGGGTGCGAAGGGCACCGGAATGCCGTCCATCAGTACTGTGGAGCGCGATGCCAGGCGCGGGTTGAGGCCGCGGATGCCGAAGTTCAGCGCCATGTCGTGGCTGCCGGTGCCATTGTTTTCTGGCGCGTTGACCCCGGGAATGCGGTTGAGCACTTCGCGGGCGGTGGTAGCGCCGCTGCGTTCGAACTCCTCGCGGCGGATCACGTCACGGGCGCCAGCGTGTTCGAAGACGTTGTCCTGCTGGGCCGCACCCAGCCAGTCACCGACTACCGTCGAGGTGCCCAGCTCCACCGGGGCACTGGCTGCTGCCTGCGGTTGCAGGCTGAAGGCGTTTTCACCTTCGGCACGGGCTTGCAGGCCGCTGCCCTGGAGCAGGATATCGAGGGCCTGCTGCGGGCTGTACTGGCCGTCCAGGCCCGGACTCTGCACACCGCTGGTGAGCTGGGAGCCGAACGAGATCAGCACACCGCTTTCCCGACCGAACTGGTTCAAGGCGCTTTCCAGCGACATGGGGGCGATGTGGTAGCTGCGGGCTGCCGACTCTTGCGCCAGGGCAGGGACGACGGCAACGCTCAGGCCGGCACCGAACAACAGGGCGCGAAGGGCTTGGGCAAGTGGGCTCGGGCGAAGGGGCATGCAAGGGTCCTTGAGCAGGTCAAAGCAAAGGGTTCTGCCCTCTCTGTCACGCGAGATGAAAAAACGGCTCAGGTATTTTGAGCATTTTTCAGGCCCGCGCTTCGACCGTCACCCAGTAGCGTGTAAAGCGCCGAACCTGTACCGGTAAGGCGATCTCCAGCAGGTCGAGAATGCGCTCGCTGTCGGCCAGTGGATAACTGCCGGAAATCAGCAACTCGGCGACTTCGGGAGCACAGTTGAGCTGGCCGCGTCGATAGCGACCGAGTTCGCCGAGAAAGTCACCAAGGCGCATGTGTGCGGCCACCAGCATGCCATCGACCCATGCGCCGGCATTGCTGTCGAGTAACTGGGTGGCTTGCCACTGCGGACCATTGAAACGTGCTTGCAGGCCGGCAGCCAGGGTGTTGCCGGCAAGGCTGGCACTGCCCTGATGGACGCTGAGCTGGCTGTAGCGCTCGAACTGACGCAAGTTGTAACGACCCGCGTTGAGCTGCAGCAGTCCGAAATCGCTGAGCAAGCGCAGGGGACGGGCATCCTCGGCGACGGTGAGTTGTATTTCACCTTCGAGCAGGCGCACCAGGCGCTGCTGGGTATCGAAACGCACATCGGCGGCGCTACGGGTGTTCAGGTGTAGCTGGCTACCGTCGTCCAGTGCCTGGCGACGACGCTCGCCCACTGGGCTGTGGTAGTCGGCAAGCAGGGTTGGCAACGGGTTGTGCTGTTGCAGGGTCAAGCCGGCGGCGCCACCCACCCCCAGAATCAACAGGGTCTTGAGGGCCCGACGGCGACTGGCCGAACGCGGTGCCTGCAACGCCGCATGGGCCAGCGGCGAAGACAACCCACGCAGGCGCAGGTTGACCCGCTGGATATGCTCCCAGGCCCGGCGGTGCTCTTCATGGGCTTGCAGCCATTGCTGCATGGCCTGCTGCTGGCGCGGATCGAGTGCGCCACCCTGCAGTTCGATCAGCCAGTGCACGGCCTGTTCGGCCACCTGAGGCGAAAATTCCTGATGCAAGTTGTTCACCGGGCAAAGTAACAGCGCATGGCTGCCTTATTCAGGTAGCGCTTGACCGTGGCCAGGGAGATGTCCAACTGCGTGGCGATCTCGCCGTAACCAAGGCCGTCGACCTGGGCCAGCAGAAAGGCACGCTTGACCAGCGGGGCCAGGCCGTCGAGCAAGCGGTCAAGTTCCAGCAAGGTTTCGAAGATGATCGCCCGGTGTTCCTCCGAGGGCGCCAGTGCTTCCGGCAACTGCGCCAGCGCCTGACAGTAGGCGCGCTCCAGATCCTGACGCCGGTAGTGGTTGCACAGCACTCGCTTGGCCACGGTGGTGAGGAACGCCCGTGGTTCATTGAGCACTGGCGTTTCGCGGGCCTGCAGCAGGCGCATGAAGGTGTCCTGGGCCAGGTCCGCGGCGTTATCCGGGCAGCCCAGGCGTTGGCGCAACCAACCGGTCAGCCAGTTGTGATGGGCGTGGTAGAGGACTTCGAGCGAAGAAGAGGGGGCACTGGGCACCGTGAACACTCCGGCGCCAGGATGCGCAACAGAATAATAATTGTTCTCATTGTATTGTTATCGAAGGCTGCGCGGCAATCAGGCGCTGACTGGCGGTAAAAACGCAGACCGGAGAATGTAAATAACGTAAATACGCTTTACTCTCATTTGAGAGTCAATAGCATTCGCACCCTGAATGGTTTACCAAACCTTTACATTTCTCAGGGAGAGCTCCACGTGTCCCCGCTTTTCACCCGATCCTGCCTCGCGCTTACCCTCTGCTCGATTTATACCTCCCAGGCCAGTGCCGACCCCCAGAAGCCAATGGAGCTGGACAATGTGGTGGTCACCGCCTCTGGTTTCTCCCAGCAAATCAAAGACGCACCCGCGTCGATTTCGGTGATTACCCGCGAGCAGATCGAGAATAAATCCTACCGGGATGTGACCGATGCCCTGAAAGATGTACCGGGTGTAGTGGTCACCGGTGGGGCCAGCTCCAGCGACATCAGCATCCGTGGCATGGCTTCCAAGTACACGCTGATGCTGGTCGATGGCAAGCGCCAGGACTCGCGTGCAACCCGCCCCAACAGTGACGGTGCTGGTATCGAGCAAGGCTGGATGCCGCCACTTGAGGCAATCGAGCGTATCGAAGTGGTCCGTGGGCCAATGTCGTCGCTGTATGGCTCCGACGCCATGGGCGGGGTGATCAACATCATCACCCGCAAGGTGACCCCGACCTGGTACGGCGGTGTGCGCAGCGAAGCAACCTTCCAGGATCGCTCCGACTCGGGCGACTACAACAGCACCAGTGCCTTCGTGTCCGGGCCGCTGATCGAAAACCTGGTCGGCTTGCAGCTCTATGGACAGCGTTCGCGTCGCGACGAAGACCACATCACCAACGGCTTCAATGAGCAGAGCACCGACAGCGGCACGGCCAAGCTGTCGTTCACCCCCGACGAGCACAACGACATCACCTTCGAGGCGGGTAAATCCGAACAGGACCGTTATGCTCACAAAGGGAAGTCGGCGCGCTCTTCCGACAGCTTCAGCGACTATGAACGCACCAACTTCTCGATCAGTCACTCCGGGCGCTGGGACAGCATCACCACCGACAGCTACCTGCAGCGCGAGAAGATCGAGAACCCGGGCCGGCGCATGGAGCTGGAAAACACCGTGCTCAACTCCCAGGTGTCGTTCTTCAGCGATTCGCACATCACCACCGTTGGTGGCTCGTACAAGTACGAAGACCTCACCGACGAAGGCAACCAGTTGGCTGCAGCGTCCGACGTCAACCAGCTGACGCGCTGGTCCTGGGCCCTGTTTGCCGAAGACGAATGGCGCCTGACCGAAGCCTTTGCCTTGACCGGCGGCATTCGTATGGACCGTGACGAAAACTACGGTACGCACTGGTCGCCACGTTTGTACGGGGTGTATCACCCAACCGAGCACTGGACCGTCAAAGGCGGTGTGTCCAGTGGCTACCGCTCGCCGGATATCCGTGCGGCGGTGGATGACTGGGGCCAGATCACCGGTGGTGGTGGTGATCCGGCAATCATTGTCGGCAACTCCAGCCTCAAGCCGGAAAAGAGCCTGAGCCAGGAGATCGGGATGATCTGGGACAGCCTGGAAGGGTTCTCCACCGGTCTGACCGTGTTCAATACCGATTTCAAAGACAAGATCACCGAAACCCGCCGCTGCACCGACAGCACCGGCAATGCTTCGGGTCAGTGCCAGATCGGCGGTACTTCGTACAAATTCATCAGTGACCGGGTGAACGTTGATGAGGCGCAGATGCGCGGTATTGAAGCGACTCTGGACTGGGATATCACCCAGAGCCTGAAGCTTGCTACCAACTACACTTTCACCGACTCTGAACAGAAGAGCGGCCCGCAAAAGGGCAAGGCACTGAACCAGATGCCACGGCACATGGTCAACGCCACCCTGGACTGGCAGACCACCGATCAGCTGGGCACCTGGGCGCGTCTGAACTATCGCGGCAAGACTTCCGATTATCTGGGTCGCACCACCATGTCCGATGGCACACCGTCCTACACCTTTGTCGACCTCGGCGGCACCTACCGGGTGACCAAGAACGTGAAGCTGCTGGCCGGTGTCTACAACGTGTTCAACAAGGAAGTCGACTACCAGAACTATCAGACCGTGCTGGATGGCCGCCGATACACTGTTGGCGTCGATCTGTCGTTCTGATGGTACGGCCAGCGGCTTTGCTTTTGAGAATATAAATCATTATTATTAGTGCTTTTCACTAGGACTGGATGCCATGAAAAGCAAAGCCGCCCGGCTGCCCCTGAACTATCGCCTGGCTGTGACTTCGCGCTGCCTGGCCGCTGTGTTTGGTGGATATCTGTTGGCGGCCATGGCCAGCGTCTGCTTCAGCCTGCTGGCGCCGATGCCTAAAGCTGAAGCGGTAGTCAGCGGCATGATGCTGTCATTCCTGTTCTACCTGGTGGCCTTCCTCTGGTGCTTTGCCTGCCGTAGTGCCTGGCAGGCCTGGCTGGGCGTGTTGCTGCCGAGCCTGGTACTGGGCGCGATCAATGGCTTGGTCTACTGGATGAAAAACTGATGAAAGAGGGCTTTCGCCAGGCCATGGCCTGGCTGCACACCTGGACCGGTCTGATCTTCGGCTGGCTGTTGTTTGCGATTTTCCTGACCGGGACCATGTCCTACTTCAAGGAAGAGATCAATCACTGGGCTCAGCCCGAGGTGCAAGCCCGCCCGCTGGACCCGCTGGCAAGCCTGGCCCTGGCTCAGGACTACCTGCAGCAACATGCGCCCAATGCCGGCAGTTGGTTCATTCGCCTGCCGGAGGCGCGCGAGCCCGGCCTGAGTGTCGGCTGGCGCGCGGAAGGTGCCGGGCGACGCGGCTTCATCGATAAAACCCTGGACCCTGCCACGGGGGGCGAAGTCCAGGCGCGTGAAACACGCGGTGGCAATTTCTTCTATCGATTCCATTATCAGCTGGAGATGCCTTACCCCTGGGGGCGCTGGCTGACGACGTTTGCCGCGTTCATCATGCTGTTGGGGCTGGTGACTGGCATCATTGTCCACAAGAAGATCTTCAAGGAGTTCTTCACCTTCCGACCAGGCAAGGGTCAGCGATCCTGGCTCGATGGTCACAATGCCATTGGCGTACTGGTGCTGCCGTTTCACCTGATGATCAGCTACAGCAGTCTGGTGATCTTCATGTCCATGGTCATGCCGGCGAGCATCATCGCCAGCTATGGCGACAACACCCGCGGCTTTTTCAACGACCTGTTCGGTACGCCCGAAGAGCTTAAGGTGGCGGGTGTCGCCGCGCCATTGCTGCCGTTGCCGACGCTTTACCAGAAGGTCCGGGAACAATCGCCGGACAGCCGCATAGGCTGGATCGAGGTGCAAAACCCGGGCGATCAGAACGCCCGCGTACGCTTCTCCCGCCATACGGGGGATCGCATTGCCTACCAGCGGAGCGGTGGCTGGATCTTTGATGGCGTTAACGGCACGCTGCAAGGCGTCAGCGGCAACGAAGCCATGCCGGTGCTGATTGCCGGGGGCATGTATGGCCTGCATTTGGGCGTATTTGCAGGGCCCTGGCTGCGCTGGTGGTACTTCTTCTTCGGCCTGGCCGGTACGGCGGTGATTGGCACCGGCCTGGTGCTGTGGCTGGGCAAGCGTCAGCTCAAGCATGCCAAGAGCGGTACGCAACCCTTCGAGCTGCGTCTGGTGGAGGTGTTGAACATCGCCAGCATGAGCGGCTTGTTGCTCGGGGTGGCGGCCTTCTTCTGGGCCAACCGCTTGCTCCCGGTGGGATTGGAAGGACGTGCCGAGTGGGAAGTGAACAGTTTCTTTCTGCTCTGGGCGTTATCGCTGATTCACGCCATGTTGCGTCCGGGGCGCCGAGCCTGGGCCGAACAGTTGGGACTGGCTGCGCTGCTGTGGGCCGGTTTGCCGCTGCTCAATCAGTTGACCACAGGCCAGGGCTTGATCCATTCGATTCCAGCCGGCGACTGGGCTATGGCCGGATTCGACCTGACGGCGCTGGGCTGTGGCCTGTTCTTCGCCTGGGGTGCTGGCAAGATGTGGCGCCCGTCCGTGGTGGTAGCCAAGCGTGCGCCCAAGGCAGCAAAAGCGGCCAGCGCCAACCTGATCGATAGCGAGGTAAGTTGATGCTCGCCGTTGCCCTGTTCGGTTTTGCCGGCTTTGCCTGTTTGTGCCTGGCAATGGAAAAACACTACAAGGAGCTGCTCGGTGCCGCTCCCGCCGCAGTGCGTTTGCGGGCCCTGCGTATCGCAGGCTGGTTGTTGCTGCTGGTGGCGCTGTACCTGGCCGTGGGCAACAGTGGCTGGGCCATGGGCCTGGTCGAACTGTTTGCGCTGTTGATGGCGGGCGTCACCCTGTGGGTATTCTTGTTGCCCTATCAGCCGCGCCTGTTGCTTGGGCTGGTCGGGCTCAGCCTAGTGCTTGGGCCGGTGTTGGCGATGCTGCCCGGGTAAGCCAATCTAACGCCTGAAGGCCGCCCGGTAAGCACCGGGTGTTGCCCCCAGGGCCTGGCGAAAGCGGTTGCTGAAGTGGCTGGCGCTGGCAAAACCGCACTGCAGGGCGACCTCGCCCAGGGGCAGGTCGCCAACGCGCAGCAGTTGTCGCGCCATGGCCAGACGCCGGGCCAACAGGTACTGGTGGGGCGGCAGGCCGAAGCTTTCGCGGAACATTCGCGCAAAGTGGTACTCGGACAGATTGCACAGCGCCGCCAGCTCCCCCAGGCTCAATGGTTGGTCCAGATGGCCTTCGATGTACTCGCTCAATTGCCGGCGCTGGTGCGCGGCCAAGCCGCCTTTAAGGCGCAGCCCCTGACGCAGGCCGACCTGGCTGAGCACGGCATGGTCGAGAATTTCGTGGGCCAGGGTGCTGGTCAGCAGGCGTTCGCCTGGTTCGTCCCAGTCCATTGCGATCAGTTGATGAAAACGCCGGGCTTGCTCGGGATCGTCAAGGAAGGTTGCCTCCTGCAACTGCAGTTCACGGGGTTCGCGGTCGAGCAGGCTGATGCAACCGAGGGCGAACTGTTCCTGGCTGATGTACAGGTGCGCCAGGCGGATCGAGCCGTTGACCACCCAGTTGGACGCTGAGCCGGCGGGCATGATGCACAGTTTATTCGGTGCGCCTTTGTGTGCGGGCTGTTCGCGGCGGAACGTGCCGGTACCGTCGGCGATGTAGCAGGACAGGGTGTGGTGGCTCGGTGCTTCGTAGTCGCGGGCGTCGTGACGGTTGTTCCATAGGGCTGCTGCCAGGCCGTCACCCAGGTGCGCGCTGTGCTCCAGGCGGGCATGGGGTGAGTCGTGCATGGCTTTGAAGACTTGCAGTTGGTCCAACGGGGTCATGAGCGATACCTCTGGCCGTCATCCTACTCCGCTGTGCAATGCCTGACAGCAGCGGGTGAGGCAAAAGCGCAAGAATCTGCAAGCGCGCACAGCACGTTCGGCCTGAGACTGAAGGCCTGGATGCGAGGAGCGCTGCCATGAACCTGTCGTTGTACCTGCTGACCGTATTGATCTGGGGCACTACCTGGATCGCCCTGAAACTACAGCTGGGCGTAGTCGCCATTCCCGTGTCGATTGTCTATCGCTTCGCTCTGGCCGGGCTGATCCTGTTCGCCATCCTGCTGCTCAGCCGTCGCCTGCAACCGATGAACCGGCGTGGTCATGGCATTTGCCTGGCTCAGGGGTTTTGCCTGTTCTGCGTCAACTTCATGTGTTTCCTGACGGCTAGCCAATGGATTCCCAGCGGCCTGATCGCCGTGGTGTTTTCCACCGCAACCTTGTGGAACGCGCTCAATGCCCGGGTGTTCTTCGGCCAGAAGATCGCCGCCAATGTTTTGGCTGGGGGTGCGCTAGGGTTGTGCGGGCTTGGCTTGCTGTTCTGGCCGGAGCTGGCGGGCCATGCGGCGAGTCGTGAAACCCTGATCGGCCTGGCCCTGGCGCTGCTTGGCACCTTGTGCTTCTCGGCGGGCAACATGCTGTCCAGTTTGCAGCAGAAGGCCGGCTTGCGGCCAATGACCACCAACGCCTGGGGCATGCTCTATGGTGCCGGGATGCTTGCGGTGTATTGCCTGTTCAGCGGCATTCCTTTCGATATGGAATGGAATACGCGCTACATCGGTTCGCTGCTGTACCTGGTGATCCCGGGCTCGGTGATCGGTTTTACCGCCTACCTGACCCTGGTCGGGCGCATGGGGCCGGAGCGGGCGGCTTACTGCACGGTGTTGTTCCCGCTGGTGGCGTTGAATGTGTCGGCATTCTACGAGGGGTATCAGTGGACGGCGCCTGCGCTGTCTGGGCTGGTGCTGGTGATGCTGGGGAATGTGCTGGTGTTCAGGAAGTCCAAGCCTAAGGTTGTTACACCGGCTGTTGTCTTGAGATAGCGTTTGTTTGTTATGGCCTCATCGCCGGCAAGGCCGGCTCCTACAGGGCGCTAGCCTTGCCGGCGATGAGGCCGGTCGAAATAGCAGGCTTACTTCCACACCTGCGGATTGACCAGATCCCGCGGCCGCTCGCCAAGCAGAGCACTGCGCAGGTTATCGATGGCCCGGTTGGCCATGGCTTCACGGGTTTGCGCGGTAGCCGAACCGACGTGGGGCAGGGTCAGGGCATTGGGCAGCTGGAACAGTGGCGATTCAGCCAATGGTTCCTTTTCATACACGTCCAGCCCGGCGCCGCGGATGGTGTTAGTGCGCAGGGCTTGCACCAGCGCCGCTTCATCCACCACCGGCCCACGCGATACGTTGATCAGAAAGGCACTGGGCTTCATCAACTGCAGCTCACGGCTGCTGATCAAGTGTTTGGTCTGGGCGCCAAGCGGCACCACCAGGCAGACGAAGTCGGCTTCAGCCAGCAACTCATCCAGGCTGCGGAATTGGGCGCCGAGTTCCTGTTCCAGCGCGGTCTTGCGCGAGTTGCCGCTGTAGATGATCGGCATGTTGAAGCCAAAGCGCCCACGGCGGGCAAGGGCCGCACCGATGTTGCCCAGGCCGACGATCCCCAGGGTTTTACCGTGCACATCGCTACCGAACTGCGCCGGGCCGACGGTGGCCTGCCATTGCCCGGCCTTGGTCCAGGCGTCGAGCTCGGCGACGCGCCGGGCGCAACCCATGAGCAGGGCGAAGCCGAGGTCGGCGGTGCTTTCGGTCAGTACGTCGGGGGTGTTGGTCAGGGCAATGCCGCGCTCATTGAAGTAGTTAAGGTCGTAGTTGTCGTAGCCCACCGACACACTGGACACCACCTCCAGCTTGCTGGCATTGGCAAGCTGCGCCTGACCGAGCTTGCGACCAACGCCGATCAGGCCATGGGCTTCGGGCAGGGCTTCGTTGAACTGCGCACTGATATCGCCGAGCTTGGGGTTCGGCACGATCACGTTGAAATCTTGCTGCAGGCGTTCGACCATCGCCGGGGTGATGCGGCTGAAGGCAAGGACGGTCTTTTTCATCGGCGAAATCTCTGCGGACGATGGAGAATGGGTAGCACGCTATCATTCTCCACCGCCTCTGTGCAGCAAGATTTCAGTTGGCGATGAGCAGCTCGTGGGTCTTGAGGTCTGCTTCGTGGGCGGCGAGGATTTCCGGCAACGAGTTGCGCAGGTATTCAACCCAGGTCTTGATCTTGGCATCCAGGTACTGGCGCGACGGGTAGATCGCGTACAGGTTCAGCTCCTGCAAGCGGTACTCAGGCATCACCCGCACCAGGGAGCCGTCACGCAGCCCATCGATGGCCGAGTAGATCGGCAATACGCCGACGCCCATGCCACTGCGGATCGCGGTTTTCATCGCGTCGGCCGAGTTCACCTGGAACGGCGCCTGGGTGATGTTGACTACCTCCTGGCCTTCCGGGCCGTCGAACAGCCATTTTTCCAGCGGGATCACCGGGCTGACCATGCGCAGGCAGGCGTGATTGAGCAGGTCACTGGGTTTGTGCGCAATGCCGTGGCGTTTCACGTAGTCAGGCGATGCGCAGACGATGCTGTAGGTGATACCCAGGCGTTGGGACACGAAGCCCGAGTCGGGCAGCTCGCTGGCCAGCACGATGGACACGTCATAGCCCTCGTCGAGCAGGTCCGGCACGCGGTTGGCCATGGTCAGGTCGAAGGTCACATCCGGGTGGGTTTCGCGGTAGCGGGCAATGGCATCGATGACGAAATGCTGACCGACGCCGGTCATCGAATGCACCTTCAGTTGCCCGGCCGGGCGGGCATGGGCGTCACTGGCCTCGGCTTCGGCTTCCTCGACATAGGTGAGGATCTGTTCGCAGCGCATCAGGTAACGCTTGCCGGCTTCGGTCAGGGCGATGCGGCGGGTGGTGCGGTTGAGCAGGCGAGTTTGCAGATGGGCTTCAAGATTGGAGACCGCCCGCGAGACGTTGGCGGTAGTGGTATCCAGTTGCACCGCCGCGGCGGTAAAGCTGCCGACTTGCGCTACGCAACTAAAAGCACGCATGTTTTGCAGGGTGTCCATGGGTCGCTCTCAAAGTAGACGACAAATTGTGACATGAAGTAACCGAGCCGGTCTTCAGACTAAAGCCGGATTATCGCTGTTTTCGTAACAAAGATTCGCAGTAATACACGCTTATCGTCAGTGCGCCAGCCCCCTAGAATTGCCTCTCCAAGCGTCATCCACCTTCTACGTCGGGAATTCGCAGCTGTGCCGCGTCGCATCATCAGAGCGCTGAATGCGCTCAGTGTCTGTGCCTTTAGCTTGACCTTGAGCGGCTGTATCGGAACCTGGGGCATTGCCCCGCAAAGCAAGACGCTGCAAGCCAATACCCTGACCACCATTGAGGCGATCCGCTCGGCCGCCCGTGACGCCCACTGGCCTGACCAGCAGTGGTGGCGCGCTTATGGCGATCCACAACTGGACCGCTGGATTGCCCTGGCCGTCAACGACAGCCCGAGCATGGCCATGGCCGCCGCCCGGGTGCGTGAGGCCAAAGCCATGGCCGGGGTGGTCGAGTCAGCCGAGAAACTGCAGGTCAACGGCGAGTCGACGCTCAAGCGCCACAACTGGCCGGAAGACCAGTTCTACGGCCCGGGGGCCTTGTCCGGGGCCAACACTTGGGACAACAACGCCGCTCTCGGCTTCAGTTATGCGCTGGACCTCTGGGGCCGCGAGCGCAATGCCAGTGAACAGGCCGTGGACATGGCCCATATGAGCGCGGCGCAGTTGCGCCAGGCCCAGCTGGAGCTGCAGAACAACATCGTCAAAATGTACATCCAGCTGTCCCTGCACTTTGCCCAGCGCGATATCGTCATGGCCGAACTTGCGCAACAGGAGCAGATCCTGGTCCTGGCCGAACGCCGCCTGGCCGGTGGCATCGGCACCCATTTCGAAGTCAGCCAGGCGCAGACACCGCTGCCGGAAACCCATCGCCAGCTTGATGCGCTGAATGAAGAAATCGCCCTGGCGCGTAACCAGTTGGCGGCGCTGGCGGGTAAGGGTCCAGGCGAGGGCGCGCAACTGCAGCGTCCGCAGCTGGCCCTCGGTGCCGCCTTGAAGCTGCCGTCGGCCTTGCCCGCCGAGCTGGTCGGCCAGCGTCCGGACGTGGTTGCCAGCCGCTGGCAGGTCGCAGCTCAGGCGCGCGGTATCGACGTCGCCCACGCCGGCTTTTTCCCCAACGTCGACCTGGTCGGCGGGCTTGGCTTCATGGCCACCGGTGGTGGTCCGCTGGAGTTCCTGACCGGGCGCAAGTTCAACTACAACGTCGGTCCTGCCATCAGCCTGCCGGTGTTCGACGGTGGCCGCCTGCGCTCGCAGCTGGGTGTTGCATCGGCCGGTTATGACATCGCCGTGGCGCGCTACAACCAGACCGTAGTCGAGGCGCTCAAGGGTATTTCCGATCAGCTGATTCGCCGCGAGTCGATGAAGGAACAACAGCACTTTGCTGCCGAGTCGGTGGCTGCGGCGCAGAAGACTTACGACATCGCCATGATCGCCTTCCAGCGCGGCTTGACCGATTACCTCAATGTGCTCAACGCCCAGACCTTGCTGTTTCGCCAGCAGCAGATTCAGCAGCAGGTCCAGGCAGCTCGGCTGACCGCGCATGCCGAGCTGGTCACTGCCCTGGGCGGTGGGCTGGGTGCCGGTAATGACGTGCCGAGCGAAGATAAACAACAGGCGCCGAAACCCCCGGCGACCCTGGCAATCTTCGATAAGCCGGGCCACGCCGAATGAGCGCACTGACCCTGCCGTTTCGCTGGCTGGCAAGCCTTGAGTGGCGCCGTGGTTTCTTTGAGTGGGCACGCACCGACGGGGTGACCTGGGTCTACATCTTCAAGGTCCTCAGCGCCGCGTTCCTGACCCTGTGGCTGGCCATGCGCCTGGAGTTACCGCAACCGCGTACGGCGATGATCACGGTATTCATCGTTATGCAGCCGCAGAGCGGGCATGTGTTTGCCAAGAGCGTCTGGCGGCTGCTAGGTACCTTGGCCGGCTCGTCGATGATGATCGTGTTGATCGCGCTGTTTCCACAGAACACGGAACTGTTCCTGCCGAGCCTGGCGATCTGGGTGGGCCTGTGTTCGGCCGGTGCCATGCGCTATCGGACCTTTCGTGCCTACGGTTTCGTACTTGCCGGCTACACCGCGGCGATGGTCGGATTACCCGCCCTGGAGCACCCGGACGGCGCCTTCATGGCGGCAGTCTGGCGGGTGCTGGAAATCTCCCTGGGGATTCTGCTGTCGACTCTGGTCAGCGCTGCGATCCTGCCGCAGTCGGCCGGCGCGGCGATGCGTAATGCCTTGTACCAGCGTTTCGGAGTCTTCGCCGGTTTTGTCGTCGAAGGCCTGCGGGGCGACAGCCAGCGCGATCGTTTCGAAAGCAGCAACGTGCGCTTTATCGCCGAGGCGGTTGGCCTGGAAAGCCTACGTAATGTCACCGCCTTCGAAGACCCGCACATGCGCCGACGCAACGGCCGGCTGGGGCGGATGAACAGCGAGTTCATGGCTATCACCACGCGCTTCAACGCCTTGCACCAGTTGCTTGAGCGCCTGCGTCTGCGCGGTCCGCTGCAGATCGTCATGGCAATCGAACCCGGCCTCAAGGCATTGAGCGAACTGCTCGATGCCTATGCCGGCCGGGCGCTGACCAGCGCCGATGCCGCGCGCCTGGCCGAACAACTGGCCGCCTACAAGGAAGGCTTGCCGGAGCGGGTGCGCAGCTTGCGCGGCGCCTATGTCGAGACCGGGCCGAGCGATGCCGATCTACTCGACTTCCATACCGCCTACGAACTGCTGTACCGCTTTGTCGATGACCTGCACAGCTACGCCCTGACTCACGCGTCGCTGGCTGAGCACAACCATGCCCGCGAGCAGTGGGACGAACCCTATGTGGCACAGACCAACTGGATGGTATCGCTGGCCGCGGGTTTGCGCGCTTCGTTGATCTTGCTGGTGCTGGGCAGCTTCTGGATCCTCACGGCCTGGCCGAGCGGGGCGATGATGACCTTGATCGCCGCCGCCACCGTGGGCTTGTCAGCGGCTTCACCGAACCCCAAACGGATGTCTTTCCAGATGGCCTGCGGGACGTTGATAGGGGCCTTTGTCGGCTTTTTCGAAACCTTCTTCGTGTTCCCCTGGATCGACGGCTTTCCCTTGCTCTGCCTGGTGCTGGCGCCGGTCTTTGTGTTGGGGGCTTTCCTGGCTTCGCGACCCGCTTATGCCGGTGTCGGCCTGGGCTTGCTGATCTTCTTTGCCACCGGTTCAGTGCCGGATAACCTGACGGTCTACAACCCTTACAACTTCATCAACGACTACATCGCCATGGTCATCGGCATGCTGGTATGTGCCGCTGCCGGGGCCATCATCCTGCCGCCGAACAGCCGCTGGTTGTGGAGCCGCCTGGAGCAGGACTTGCGCAGCCAGGTGCTGTTCGCCATCAGCGGTCGCTTGCGTGGCCTCGGTTCGGCCTTTGAAAGCCGCAGCCGCGACCTGCTGCACCAGGCTTATGGCCTGGCCGCCGGTAAACCTCAGGTACAGAGCAACCTGCTGCGCTGGATGTTCCTGGTGCTGGAGGTGGGGCACGCAATTATCGAGTTGCGTAAGGAGCAGGCGATCCTGCCGGTGCACCCGTGTTATGCCGAATCGCAACCCTGGCGCCAGGCAATCCGGGTCATGGGCCGGGCCCTGGCGCGGTTGTTCCTGCAACCGAGCACGAGCAACCACGAGCGCGCCTTGGTCGCGGTGGACCACGTCATCAGCCGCGTGCAGGCCACCGACGAACCCTTTGCCCGGCATTTTGACACCTCGGCCCTGCGCCGCGTGCAGAGCTACTTGCATTTCATCCGTACTTCGCTACTCGACCCCCAGTCGCCGCTGGCCGCGCTGGCCCCGGCCCAAGGACTGCCCCATGCCCCGTGAAATCGCCTTCCATGGCGTCTACATGCCGACCATGACCCTGATGTTCCTGTTCGCCGCCGGGCTTGCCTGGGGCCTGGACCGGTGTATCGCAAGCGTCGACGGCTACCGGTTTTTCTGGCATCCGGCGCTACTGCGCCTGTGCCTGTTTATTTGCTTGTTCGGATCCATCGCCCTGACTTTCTACCGTTGAGCCCCTGTTGATGAAAAAGTTTTTTAGCCTGATCGCCACCTTGCTTGTGCTGGCTGCTGCCGTGATGATCGGCCGCCAGCTCTGGGTGCACTACATGAACACGCCCTGGACCCGGGACGGGCGGGTACGCGCGGACATCATCAACGTTGCCGCCGATGTGCCGGGCTATGTGGTCGATGTCCCGGTGCGCGACAACCAGTTGGTGAAGAAGGGCGACCTGCTGCTGCAGATCGACCCTGAGCATTATGGGGTGGCGGTCAAACAGGCCCAGGCCCTGGTTGCCTCACGCAAGGCCACTTGGGAAATGCGCAAGGTCAATGCCCACCGGCGTGCCGACATGGACAACCTGGTGATCTCCCGCGAGAACCGGGACGACGCCAGCAACATCGCCAACTCGGCGCTGGCCGACTATCAGCACGCCCAGGCGCAACTGGCGGCCGCCGAGCTGGACCTCAAGCGGACAAAGATCCTGGCTACCGTCGGTGGTTACGTGACCAACCTCAACGTGCACCGGGGCGACTATGCGCGCACTGGTGAGCCGAAGATGGCGGTGGTCGACAAGGATTCCTTCTGGGTCTACGGCTTCTTCGAAGAGACCAAGCTGCCGCATGTGGAAGTGGGGGACCAGGCTGACCTGCAGATGATGAGCGGTGAAGTGCTCAAGGGCCATGTGGAGAGTATTTCCCGCGGCATCTACGATCGCGACAACCCGCAAAGCCGCGAGCTGATCGCCGACGTCAACCCGACCTTCAACTGGGTGCGCCTGGCCCAGCGGGTGCCGGTGCGGATTCATATCGATGAAGTGCCGGAGGGCTTTTTGCTGGCGGCGGGGACGACCTGTACGGTGGTGGTGAAACCATCGCGGGGCAAGCCCGCTCCCACCGCTACTGTGG
>NZ_JBOICA010000040.1:0-41441 GCF_050739775.1 Pseudomonas sp. | reverse complement strand
TCGGAGCGTCCGAAGCGCCCTACCGATAGCGCTACGCAGAGGAACAATGCACAGGCCGGCGCTGGAAAGGAAACTGTCGGGATGGTGTTTGTCGTCGACAGCTGTTTGTACGTTGTAGCCAACCGTTCCGGTGCCTCGGCCGCTCGTGGCCATTGAGCGTGCATCTGGGTCTGTGAGCGAGATCTGCTGGTCTGGACTTTCGTGGCGCAGCGTCTCGATTTCCTTGAGTTTCTGCATCTGGCCGTGAGCGGCCCTCCGCGAAGGGCCGCTTTGGGCCGGAAGCAGCCGCTCAGACCCGGACCATTGACGAAGGCCTACGCCTGCACCAATCAAGTGGCGCGTCTCCCCGCTCACTTCCACCAAGGCATCAGGATGGCGCTCAGATCAAGGCAAGCATGCGTTACAGATTTTCCTTCGATATACCGGAGGAAGCTGGGCTACATCCAGTGCTGGGAGCCCGATCACGAAAACGCGTGGCGCAACGATCTGGAACGACACCGGAACCGACAGCCAAACCTACCTTCGCTATGAGCGCAGGGTATGATGTCCTGGCCGTGATCGCTTCCAGAGACGGCCAGCCGAGTGGGAAAACATGAATCGTCGTAAAAAAATAAAGCAGCTATTACAGGCTCACGCCAAAAAGGCCAGTGCCAAATTGGCACCGAAAAGCAAGCCTAAATACATCAGTAAAGCTGACCGATTGAAGCTGGCGACTGAATCCAGTCCGGACTCAATTATCTCCTCTGAGAACTCATCTATATAACTTTGAGCACCACCAGACCTGGCCGCTCATGGCCGATGGTATTGAGGATGAAATGGTGGAACGTCGAGCACAGACAAAGCAAACCTGATCCTATTCAAGCAGCATCGTACTGGGGCCGCAGGCGCGGCCCACCACCAACAAGCACCACGCTAACCGCATTTGCCAGCACAAGCATTTGCCTATGTGCATCCACGAACGTGTCGTCGCGCCCCTCCACTCACAAAGGGAATTTGACTCGTGTCACAGCAACGCATTCGCGCCCTCGCCCTGTGCGTCTTTCATCATCAAGGAAAGATCCTGGTCAACCAGTTTTACGACGCTGAAACGAAGCAAACCCTGTTTCGCCCTATCGGCGGTGGCATCGAATTCGGCGAGCGAAGCATTGATGCCATTGCCAGAGAAGTGCAGGAAGAACTGGGCCAGACGATCAACGAAGTTCGCCTGCTCGGTACCCTGGAGAGCATTTTCACCTATGCCGGTAAACCAGGGCACGAGATTGTCCAGGTCTACGACGCAAGGTTCAGCGACATAAGCCTTTACCAACAGCCCTGGTTGATTGGTCACGAAAGCGATGGCGCGTCATTCAAGGCCATGTGGTGTGATGGTTCAAGCTTCACGGATACATCACCCCTGGTTCCTGAGGGGCTTCACGATCTGCTCAAGGCAGTTTCACTGTTGAAATGAGATTCTGGGGCCGTTGCACGACCCATCGCAGGCAAGCCAGCCCCCACAGGATTCGCGCTAGTACCCGGTCATTTCCAGATAGCCCCTGCCGCCCACGCTCCCGCTGATACGCACCGGCCCTTCCCAATATGGGAAGCTGGTGTGCATCCACGCTTTCGGTTCCAGTGCATCGACCTGCACATCGACACCATGGCTCGGCACCTGCACCCGCCAGCGAGTGGGCATCTCAAGTCCGTTTTCCTGCTGCGTCCAGACCAAGGCCTGGAGCTGGATCTGTTCACCATGCAGCGCCTGGGCTTGCCCTTCTGCGCTGATCCAGGTGCCTGCGCGGTAAGGCATGCCATCTGTCTCACGCACGCGAAACAGCATCAGCTTCGCACCGCTGTCCAGATGCAGGGAAAACCAGTCCCACCCCGATTGCCCGGCAGCCAGCGGCTGGCTGCTCCACTCACGGTCAAGCCAGGCGTTGCCGGTGACCGCAACCCGCTGGCCTTCGCGCTCGACCTCACCGCTGACCCGGTAAAAAGGCTGGCTGTAATAATAGGACGCTTGGCCCTTGCCGGACTTTTCGCTGTAACCCTGTGCGCCGTGCAGCACCAGCGGGCCAGCGCTGAGCAGATTCAAGCGATAAGCAAAGCCCTCGCCGCTCGCGCTCATCTGCAATTGCCCGATGTCATCGCTGCCCTGCAGCGACCAGTCATTTATCCAGGCACGGAACGGCTGGGTTTCGACCCCCGCCTGACCGATGCCACCCCGCGCCAATGTTTCGCTGGATTGATGGCCGCCGGGTCCGGTCAGTGCCGCATGCCCCATCCACAGGTTAGGGCTGCTCCAGTCGGCTGTTTCCGGACCGGTTCGCAGCGCTGAACGGAACAAGGTCCACTGCGCCCCCCACTCACGTCCCTGGCTGTCCTTGAGATTGGCGGTGACGTACCACCACTCGATGCGAAAACCATTGTGGGCACCGTGATCGAGGGGAAAGACCAGCACATGATTGCGCGTCACCTGCTCGAAGGCGCCAGCGTCCTGACCTAACCCGGCAAAACTTTTGCGTGCTGGCTCAGGCTGATCACAGCCGCCCAGCAGCAACAAAGTAATTAGCACGCAGGTTTCAGGCTTCATCGGCAAATTGCCTCAACAGTTCGCTCGGCTGGCGCCGCGCCAGTTGCCACAACGGCCAGGCGCTGGCCAGCAGGCTGGTCAACACCCCGAGCAAGGCCAGTTGCAGCAGTTGCCCGGGAAACACATGCAGCGGCAAGCGCCAGCCAAACGCCTGCACGTTGACCACTGCCACCAGGCACCAGGCGAGCAGCAACCCCAAGGGTATCGCCAGCAGCACAGTAAGGCTGCTCAACATCAGGGTTTGACCGAGCGACAGCCAGACCAGTTGTGTGCGCCGCACGCCCAGCGCCCAGAGCGGCGCCAATTGGCCCAGGCGGCTCTGGCTCAAGCTCAGCAGGCTGATGAACAACGCGATGCCAGCAACCCCGAGGGTCAGGCTGTTGAGTGCGGAGGTGGCGGCAAAGGTGCGGCTGAAGACTTCAGTCGACCAGCGCTTCAACGTGGACTGCTCGACAACGCGACTGTCGTCCAGCGCAAAGCGTTGTTGCAGTTCAGTCTTGAGTGCCGGTACACGCTCGGCAACCAGGCTCAGGCTTATAGTACTCAGGCGCGCCTCTGGCCAGTGCCTGCGTAGCCAGTCGGCGTTGACCAGCAGATGGCCCCTGGGATTGCCATAGTCGGCGTATACACCCACCACGGTCATGGCTTGCGCAGGTTCGCCAGGCAACTGCAGGCTGTCGCCCAGTTGCACGCCCAAGCGCCGGGCCAACTGTTCACTGAGCATGACCGCGCGACCGCCCGCCAGTTGTTCCCAGGCCTGCGTGCTTTGCTCCAGCAACGGCCAGCGTGTGCGGTAGCCGGGATGATCGATGATGCCTTGGACCTGTACCGGCCACTCCTGCAGCTGTAGTTCAAGACGCCAGCTTGGCAGCACCGCGGTGATTGCCGCTTGCTCGCCGAGCCAAGCGCTGATCTGCAAGGCCTGCGTGGTATCCCGGGGGGTGACATAGAGGTCGGCTGCCAGGCGCTGGTCGAGCCAGCCGGTAAAGGTCCTGCGAAAGCCCTCGGTCATGCTGCCCACGCCGACACTGGCGGCCAGGGCGAGCAGCAAGGCCATCAGCGCCAGACTCAGCGCGGGCAATTGTTGGCGACTGTCGGCGATGAACCACTGCGGCAATGGCCGACGGCAGAAGCGCGCCAGCCAGGCCAGCGCGCCATCGAGCAAGGCCGGCAACAACAGCGCTGACGCCAGCAGCAGCGCAGCAAGCAAGATGAACGCGCTGGGCAGGCTGGCGCCAAATCGCCAACAGGCGAGCGCCACCAGCAGCAAAAGCCCTGCCGCAATCGCCTGGCGTCTCAACCACGGTCCTTGGGCCAACCGCCAGGCCTGGGGTTGCGCCAGGACCAACAGCGGCAGACGCGCAGCGCGCAGCACACTGCTCACCCCCGCGAACAGGGCACCGAGCACACTCACCACGACCCCCGCCAGCCACCACCAGGCCGGCAGGCTCAACTGCCCGGCGACCTGCGCAGCATACAAGCCGCGCAAGCTGGCAGCGAAATCAGGCAGCAGCAAAGCCGCCAGTACATAACCACTGGCAACCCCGGCCAAGCCGCCGAGCAGCGCGAACACGCCCAGCTCCAAGGCCAGGCCGATCAACACGGTTTTCAAGCTGACACCACAGGCACGCAGGGTCCGAATCAGTCCACGGCGCTGCTCCAGTGCCAGGCCGATGGCGGCGTGGGCGATAAACAGCCCGACGACGAAGGCCAGCAGGCCGAGCGCCGTGAGATTGAGGTGAAAGCTGTCGGTCAGGCGCTGCAGGCCACCGTCGTCGCTGGGCGGTTGCAGTTTAAGGCGGGCGGCAACATCGGCGGGCAATGGCGCCGCATCACCCGCCAGCAGCAAGCGCGACAACTGCCCTGGTGCGTGCAGCAGCGCCTGGGCATGACCGATATCCACGACGATGACGCCCGGGGCCAATTGCGCCTTGAGGACGAAGGGAGGCAACACCTGCCCTTCACTGCTGACGGCTTGCTCCGCGGCGCTCATGCCCAGTTGCTGCAGCGTGTCGGGGCCAATCCAGGCTTGCCCTGGAGTGCCGATAAACGCCTGCAGGTCGAAGGCTTGCGCCAGGGTGCCGGCGACGCTCGTTGCCGGTGGCAGACTTAACGGTTCGATGCCAATCAGCCGGACCGTCAGCGGCTGCTCCCCGGCAATACGCAAGCGGCCTTCCACTACCGGACTTACCGACCAACCAAGCTGGCGCAATTGCAGGTACAGCGACTGGCCGAATCGCTCTGCATCGCGTGCCACCAGTTGCGCTTGCACAGGCCCCGCCAACACTGCACTGGCACGGGCGTAGTCGCTGCGCGCCTGGCTGTTCAATGCCTGGACACCGGTCCACAACGCCGTGGCCAGCCACAGCCCAGTGAAAATGCTGAAAAACTGCAAGCGATGGCGCCGCCAATGGCTCAGCAGCGCCTGCAAGGTAATCAGCAGGGAACTCATCAGGCCTTCTCGACCTGTACGCGACCGGCATGCAGGAAACAGCGCTGTTCCAGTCGCGCCGCCAGGCGGCGGCTGTGGGTCACCATCAGCAGGCTGCTACCGGCATCACTGACCAGTTGCAGCATCAGGCCCAGCACTTCATCGCTGCTGGCCTCGTCGAGGTTGCCGGTGGGTTCGTCGGCCAGCACCAGCGCAGGTCGTGCCGCCAGCGCCCGACCGATGGCGACCCGCTGTTGCTGACCGCCGGACAGTTGCTCCGGGTAACGCTGCAACAAGGCCGCCAGCCCCAGGTGTTCGCTCAGATAATCCAGCCAGCGCCGATCGCAGCGGCCGGCCAGCCTTGCCTGAAACGCCAGGTTGGCCTCCACATCCAGGCTGCTGATCAGGTTGTATTGCTGGAACACCAGACCGATGCCTTCCCGGCGCCAACGCGCCAGCGCAGACTCCGAGCGAGCGCCGAGGGGCTCGCCGTCGATCAGGATGCGTCCGCTGTCAGCGCGGTCGAGGCCAGCGAGCAGATGCAGCAAGGTACTTTTACCGCTGCCCGACTCGCCCATCAACGCCAGGCTGCTGCCCTGCGCCAGGCGCAAGTCGACGCCCTGCAGCACCGGCAACGTGCCTTGGGCGGTGATGAACGACTTGCGCAACTGTTCGACGACCAACATCAACGGCTATCCCTTACGAAACCCACCCATCGCGGACCTGCGGCTACAATTGCTCCTCTTGCCGCAGCGGCGCATGTCGAGGTTCAGGTGGCCATCTGGCTGAGCGTCGCTTGCAGCAACGGCGCGGTTTGTTCGTCCGTCATTGCCGGGTAAACCTGCAGGGTCATCAGGTCGCTCCACTCCAGGGCCCATTTGAGTACCAAGGTCAGGTCATCACTTTCGACCACTGCAAAGCCCTGG
This sequence comes from Pseudomonas sp., assembly GCF_050739775.1. Classification (GTDB taxonomy): domain Bacteria; phylum Pseudomonadota; class Gammaproteobacteria; order Pseudomonadales; family Pseudomonadaceae; genus Aquipseudomonas. The sequence goes on along the minus strand of NZ_JBOICA010000040.1, from coordinate 35,515 downwards.
AGCTGTCCCACGGCATGCCAGCGACCGTGTACTTTCAGGTTCGGGGGTGGAGCGCCGCCGGTCTGAATGAAGCGAGCCATGGCGGCATTGCGATTTTCCGGGGTGATGGTCCAGTGAATGATAAAGAGCATGTGGCACCTCCCGATAGAGATCGGCACCTGTTCAGCACGCCCATCTGCAGGGCGCCGAGGCCACAGATGCGTGCCTGTTACCTACCCATGTTGCAGTTCGCCAACCACGCCTGAAACGAATACTTCAACCAATAGGAATAGCAGTGTTCTCAGGCTTTGCACGTTTGTAGCGGTCGCTCGCAGAACGCCGCTACCACACTATGCACCCTGCCGACGCATCGTGAGGATGGCTGTCCCGAAGAAAATGAACGTTGAACCCACTACCCGACTCACCCACAGCGAAAACCGTGGCTGAGTCAGTACGCCCTTGGCCCGGGAAGCAAGCGCGGCATACAGGCTCAAGGAAGCCAGCGACAACCCCATGAATATCGAAGTGAGTATCAGAAACTGCGGCAGCAATGCTGCACCCTGGTCAATGAACTGTGGGAACAGCGCGGAGAAAAACATCGTCGCCTTGGGGTTGGTAGCCGCGGTCAGGAAGGCCGACTTGTACAGTTTGAGGCGTGATGGCTTGCTCGCTTTGCCCTGGGCCAGGGCAGCGTCCGCCAGCATCGGACTCTTCTTGAGCAACTGCTTGGCACCCAGGTAAAACAGATAGCCAGCGCCGACAATTTTCACGGCGTTGAACAGCCATTCAGAACTGGCGAGCAAGGCGCCCAGGCCCAGCATCGCTGCTGCCGACAGGCAGAACAGTCCGCACGCATTACCCAGGGAAGACCACAGCGCGGCGCGCGGACCAAAGGCCAAGCTGTTGTTGATCGCCATCAATGTGGCAGGACCTGGACTGGCGATGGCAATCGCCGCAACCAGCACATAAGCGAGAATCGAGTGAGCATCCATTTTTCAGACTCGAGCGTAGGAAGGCGTTGCATGTTACAGGGACAACCTCGAGGATTCACGCCAAACCGAGCCCAGCTATTGGGCTCAATGTTGATTCCTCTAACTCAAGTCCAGCACCTGCCCATCGAGTGGAATCAGTAAACGCTGCGCGACACCCGCCCCGGTCGCCGCATGAGCCAGCCCATCACGGGTGACGGGACAATGACTGATGGCTTCCAGGTGGTTGGCGACAACGGTCCCCAGGCTGAGCCGGGTGAACGCAAGCACATCATCCACACCCATGATGATGTGGTTACCGACGTCGAAGCGTGCGCCACCGGCAGGCACCACGCTGACCTGAGGCTGATGCTGCAGCACGAAGTCGCGAACGGTGGGGGTCAGCAAGGTGTCGCCCGCCAAATAGAGGCTGGGCTCACCGCAAATTTCGATCAGATAGCCAACGCCATGCTCCATCAGCCTGCCGATCAGGCCCTCCCCGTGGGTGCAACGGACCGTGCGAATCCAGCCACCCAGGAACGGGCTCGGCGTCTGGTGATCATCCGGCAGCGCCTGGACGTTCAAGCCCTGCTCGACCAGATAGGGCGCGTCATGCGGCGTGCAGATGACTGGAATCTGCCGCGCCCTCAACCAGCGCTTGGCCGCCCTATCCAAGTGATCAAAGTGCCCTTTCTGGCAATGGGTGATCAGGCAGTGGGTCACCGACTCCAGCGCTTGCGCCGCTGCATCCGGCAACTCGACCAGCGGATTTCTCTGCCGTGCGCGAAACACCCGCAGCGGGGGCAGCTCGCCTTTACGCGCCAGCATCGGATCGACAAGGACGCGATAGGAGCCCAGTTCGAGAATGATCGTCGCGTTGCGAATCTGTTGAATCTTCATCATGAAACCCTCCTCAGGTGTGGCCTCATGGTGCCAATTCACAACAGCGGCCATAATGGCAGAATCAGACACAATCAATTCATTTAGTGCCATGCCCAACACACTTCAGATCGGTCTTGTGCTTTTCCCCAACTGCATGCCCGCAGGGCTGCTCGCCTTTGCCGACATGCTGCATGCGAGCAATCAGCGCAGCGGACTCGCGCTCTTTGAAACGCACTTTATCGGCGTGCAAAGCGGCCCTGTCGAATGCGCTCACAGCCTGGTCTTGCAAGCCACACACAGCATTGCCGAGTGTGCGCTCGATGCCATCCTGATACCTGGCTTCTGGGCGCAATCCGCGCACGATGTCGAGGCAACCCTGGCGGCCAATGCCGACCTGCTGACTGCCCTGGCAAGACTCGACAAGCGCTGCAAGCTGTGGAGCTACTGCACGGGGGTCTGTCTGGCAGCCGCCAGCGGGCGCCTGAATGGTCAACCGGCGACCGTCACCTGGTGGCTGGCAGACAACCTGCTCAAGCGCTACCCAAAGGTCGGCTGGCAGAGCGAGAAAAGCAGCATCTTCAACGAACGCAATGCTACTGCGAGTGGGGTCAACGGCTACCTGCCGATCGCCCAGGCGCTGATCGAACGGCAGGTTAGCGCCGACATATTCCGCGACCTCACCAAGCTGATGGTGCTCCCGCGCCCGGCACAGTCACATGACGCGTTCCAGGCCATCAGCCTGATCGAACAACCCAGTTCGCTGCTGCGGCGAATGCACGCGCTAGTAGAAAAGCTGCCCGCCGAGCAGATCACCGTGCAGAAACTCGCGCACCAGTTGGGCATGTCCGAGCGTACGCTGGCACGCAAGGTCAGGAGCGAAACAGGCGTCGCCGCGGCTAGCTACGCACGTCGTATCAAACTGGGCCAGGTCGCTGAACGCCTCACCCTGACTTCAGCCCCCGTCAGTACAATCAGTGCCGAACTCGGCTTCAGCAGCGACTCGAACATGCGCAGAATGTTCAAGGAGCTGACGGCCTTCACTCCAGCGCAATATCGACAGCGTTTCGCTCGCTATTAGTGCAAACCGCTGCTTTGGACAGGTTGCCGGAGCGCAGCTTTGAAAAAGTCATCTCGCCCCACAGCAGAGCAAAGATCAACATGAACATCACCATTCGCAATGAACAGCCCGCAGACCTCGACAGCATTGAGCGCCTGACCGAAGCCGCGTTCCGCAACGAAGAGCACTCAAGCCACACCGAGCATTTGATCGTCAATGCCCTGCGAAAAGCCAATCAGTTGAGCGTCTCATTGGTGGCGGTAGAGAACGGCGAAATCATCGGCCACGTTGCCCTTTCACCCGTCACTGTGTCGTCGGGTGCAACGCACTGGTATGGCCTGGGCCCGATCTCCGTACGGCCCGATCGTCAAGGGCAAGGTATTGGCTCGTCGTTGATAATGGCCGCGCTGGCTGAATTGCAACGCCTTGGCGGTGTGGGTTGCGTGGTATTGGGCGAGCCTGGCTACTATGGCCGCTTCGGCTTCGAAGCCCACCCCGGCCTTGAGCTGCCTGGCGTCCCCCATGAGTACTTCCAGGCGTTGTCGTTCGGCAGCGCTTTACCAACAGGTGTCGTCAAATACCACGAGGCGTTTGAAGCAACGGCTTAGCTGAAGCGCTGGGGCTGACTGAGAGAGCCACTCTATCAGCCCTCAATACTACCGCTATTAGCCCTCGCTCTTGCCCCCGTCTAGCCTATATTTATCGCTGCACTGATCCGGCCGGATGGCTTCTGGGAAGGCGGTAACAAAGCGGCTACAGCCGTCTCTCCCGCAGTGGTCCACCTGGCCGATGACGAGATTGCCGCTACGCTGAACTGTCCGTGATGGCCATCACCGATTCGTTGATCGAACCGCTGGCCTTGAACCGATGTCATTGATTTCACTCATCTCTACCCGGTTGATAAAACGGGTCGGATTGTGGGGTGAGTCCATCCAGAGGTGAAACAGTCATGTCAAACGAGTCGAAATGCCCGTTCAATCCTGCCGCTGGCGGCGGCACCAGCAACCGCGATTGGTGGCCCGACCAGCTGAACCTGAAGATCCTGCACCAGCACTCGTACCTCTCCGACCCCATGGACGAGGACTTCAACTACGCCAAGGCGTTCAAGAGCCTGGACTTTGCCGCCCTCAAGCAAGACCTGCGGGCGCTGATGACCGACTCCCAGGACTGGTGGCCCGCCGACTTCGGCCACTATGGCCCGCTGTTCATTCGCATGGCCTGGCACAGCGCCGGCACCTACCGCATCGGTGACGGCCGCGGCGGCGCCGGCTCCGGCCAGCAGCGCTTCGCTCCGCTCAACAGCTGGCCCGACAACGTCAGCCTCGACAAGGCCCGGCGCCTGCTCTGGCCGATCAAGCAGAAGTACGGCAAGAACATCTCCTGGGCCGACCTGATCGTGCTCACCGGCAACGTTGCCCTGGAATCCATGGGTTTCAAGACCTTCGGCTTTTCCGGTGGCCGCGCCGACGTCTGGGAGCCAGATGAAGCTGTGAACTGGGGTGCCGAGAGCGTCTGGCTGGGGGGCGATATCCGCTATGGCAAGGAAGCAGGCCGTGCTGCCCCTTCAGAGCGCAACCTCGATAATCCGCTGGCCGCAGTGCAGATGGGCTTGATCTACGTAAACCCAGAAGGCCCTGAAGGCAACCCGGACCCGCTTGCCGCAGGCAAAGACATTCGCGACACCTTCGGCCGCATGGCCATGAACGATGAAGAAACCGTGGCCCTGATCGCCGGCGGTCACGCCTTCGGCAAAACCCACGGCGCCGGGCCCGCTGACAACGTCGGCGCCGAACCGGAGGCCGCCGGCCTGGAGGAACAGGGTCTGGGCTGGCGCAGTAAATTCGGCAGCGGCACAGGCGCCGACGCCATCACCAGCGGCCTGGAAGTAACCTGGACCTCAACCCCCACGAAGTGGAGTAATGAATACCTGGAAAACCTCTTCGGCTTCGACTGGGAACTGACCAAGAGCCCGGCCGGCGCCCATCAGTGGAAGCCGAAGAACGGCGCAGGCACAGGCCAGATCCCCCACGCCTTTGACCCTGCGAAAAAACAGGAACCGAGGATGCTGACCACGGACCTGGCCCTGCGCTTCGACCCGATCTACGCGCCCATCGCCCAACGCTTCAAGAACAACCCCGAGCAGCTCGCCGACGCCTTCGCCCGCGCCTGGTACAAGCTCATCCACCGCGACATGGGCCCGCTGTCGCGCTATCTCGGCCCGGAAATGCCCGGTGAAGAACTGCTGTGGCAAGACCCGGTCCCTGCAGTCGAGCACGCCCTGGTCAACGACGCTGACGTCGCCGCGCTCAAGGGTAAGGTGTTGGCCTCGGGCCTGTCGGTGGCGCAACTGGTGTCCACCGCCTGGGCAGCCGCCTCGTGCTTTCGCGGTTCGGACAAGCGCGGTGGTGCCAACGGTGGCCGCCTGCGTCTGGCGCCGCAGAAAGACTGGGAAGCCAATCAGCCGGTGCAACTGGCCGCGACGCTTGGCAAGCTGCAAAGCATCCAGAACGACTTCAACGCCCAGGGCGGCGGCAAGAAAATCTCCCTGGCCGACCTGATCGTGCTGGCCGGTAACGCAGGCGTGGAGCAAGCGGCAAAAAACGCTGGCCACAACCTCAGCGTACCCTTCTCCCCAGGCTGTACCGACGCCTCGCAGGAGCAGACCGATGTGGAGTCTTTCGGTTTACTGGAACCGGTTGCCGATGGTTTTCGCAACTTCATCAAAGCCGGGGTCAAAGTCAAACCCGAGGCGCTACTGGTCGACAAGGCGCAACTGCTGAACCTCAGCGCGCCGGAGATGACCGTGTTGATCGGCGGCCTGCGGGTACTGGGCAACAATGTTGGCCAGAACCCACAGGGGGTGTTCACCAAACGGCCAGGACAGCTGACCAACGACTTCTTCCAGAACCTGCTGGACATGAGCGTGGAATGGAAGCCGACCTCCAGCGCCAACGACAGCTATGAAGCCCGCGACCGCAAGACCGGCGAGTTGAAATGGACCGGTAGCCGCGTCGACCTGGTGTTCGGCTCCCATGCCCAACTGCGCGCGCTGGCCGAGGTGTATGCCTGCGACGATGGCAAGGACAAGTTCGTCAGGGACTTCATTGCTGCCTGGAGCAAAGTGATGAACCTGGACCGTTTTGACCTGGCGTAAGAGGAACGCCGTCGTCTGACAGGGCCACAAAAAACGCCCCGACCTGGATGTTCAGGTCGGGGCGTTTTTCTTCTGATCCGTATTTTTCTACGCCATCTGCATCTGTAATGAAAACCCTGACACTCGGACAATGAAGCCCCTACAAGGCACCTTTCACGGCGTGCCTGGTCAGGTGGCTGGGTGATCTGCAGCGCCTGTTGCCTCTTTCCTGTTCAATTCGGAGTTCATATGGGCAAGCTTGCGTTTTTCGTGGTTGGCTTTCTGGTGCTGGCCATTGGTATTGGCGCGTTAGGGACGATTTCGCCGTTGTAAGACACCGACGGCGCCTGCCGGGGCTGTCATCTTCGCGTCATTGATCGGCTGGCAAGATCATCGCAAACGCTTCAGAGCGCAGACCGATGAACCTGCAAGGAACACTCGATGAAAGGCGACACCTCCCTGTTTGCAGCCATTGACCTGGGGTCCAATGCGTTTCGCATGATGATCGGCCAACCGGTCAAACGGAACCGGCAATGGGTGATCGAGGAAGTGAAGTCCTTGCGCGAGCCGGTTCGCCTGGCAGAGGGCCTGCACGGCGGCGCCCTGGATGACCTGGCGCTGGACCGAGGCTGGCAGGCACTCGCTCGCTTTGGCAAAAAGCTGCGCGGCTTCGAGCCTGGACGCGTGCGCGCAGTAGCCACCAGCACCGTGCGTGAAGCCGCTAACGCCAAGCGCTTCCTGAGCGATGCCCAGCGTCATCTGGGCTTTCCCATCGATGTTATCTCCGGCGAGGAAGAAGCCCAATTGGTGTATGCCGGTGTCAGCCATCGCATCCCTGATGCCACGACCATGCGCCTGGTGGTGGACATTGGCGGTGGTTCCACCGAGTTGATTCTGGGCCGGGGTGACCAGGCACTGCTGACCGAAAGCCTGACCATCGGCAGCGGCACCTGGAGCACGCGCTTTTTCCCCGGCGGCCGTGTTTGCGCCCAGGCCCTGCTAGCCGCCGAGCGCACCGCCACCTTGCAGTTCGAGAAAGTCGCCCGCCGCTACCGCCACCTGGGTTGGCAGCAGGCCATCGGCTCGTCGGGCACCGCTCGAATGCTGGCCAAAGTACTCAGGGCCAATGCCTTGAACGACTGTGGCGAAGGTGGCATCACCTACCGTGGCCTGTTGCGCCTGTCGGTGCTGCTGCTTGAAGCGGGGCACGTGAACAGCACCCGCCTGGGCGGCCTGCAGCCCCATCGCCAGAGCGCCCTGCCGGGCGGCCTGGCGATCATGCTGGCGGCGTTCAAGGCGTTTGGCATCACCGAGATGATGCCGTCCGAGCCGGGGTTACGGTTTGGCGTGCTGCATGGGTTGATGCTCAGCCGCGCTTGACCCAGGCAGACAACAGGCAGTAACGCCCCTCAACCACTGAGCTGCTGCAACAGCACCTCCAGCGGATGGCGCAAGGTGCGATCCGCCTGGCGCTTGACTTGGCTACGGCAGGAATAACCCGTCGCCAGCGCCTCCCCTTCCTTGTCCAACTTGCCCGCCCAGGACTGTTCGAAGATGGTCTTCGAAGTTTCCTGGTTGCGCGCTTCGTGGCCGTAGGTGCCGGACATGCCGCAGCAGCCGGTGGCTTCGGTCGACAGCTTCAGGCCCAGGCGCGCGAACACCTGCTCCCACTGACGGGTGCTGGCCGGAACGTTGGTCTTCTCGGTGCAGTGGGCCATCAGGCGGTAAGTGGTGGTTGCCCGGGTCGGCTGCTCGGGCAGTACCTCCACCAACCATTCCTGCGGCAGCAAGACTTTCGGGCAGTCGCCCAGGCCCGGGACCTTTTGATACTCCTGGCGGTACACCAGGGTCATGGCCGGGTCCAGGCCCACCAGCGGCACGCCGCAGTCGGCCAGGGCGCTGAGCTGGCGGGCATTGCGAATAGCCGCCTGGTTGAAGGCGCCGAGGAAGCCCTGGACGTGCAGCGGCTTGCCGTTGGCGCTGTACGGCGCCAGGTAGATGCGGTGGCCAAGGCGATAAGCCAGATCAATAAAGGCTGCCAACACCGGGGTTTCGAAATAGCGCGTGAAGGCGTCCTGGACCAGGACGATGCTGCGCTCACGCTGGGCTGGGGTGAGTTCGCGCAGGGCCGGGATGCTGGCCATGCGCACGTTGCAACGGGTCAGCGTGGCCTGCAGGTTGTAACGGCTGATCAACGGGCTGTCGAGCATGCCGACATGGCGCTCCAGCAGATTGCTGACCCACTTCGAGCCCATCACGGCGTTGTACAGCCCTGGCGCATGAGCCAGGTACGGAATGCTGAATTCCAGCGAACCGATCAGGTAGTCACGCAACGGCCGCTGGTAGCGCCCGTGGTAAAGCTCAAGGAAGCGCGAACGGAATTCCGGCACGTTGACCTTGATCGGGCACTGGCCCGCGCAGGACTTGCACGCCAGGCAACCGGCCATGGCGTCGTAGACTTCATGGGAGAAGTCCGCTTCGCCCTTGTTGCGCGACAGGTTGTTGCGCAGACGCACCGGTAGGCCTTTGAGCCAGTTGATCTTGCCCTGAGCGGTGGCCAGCACATCGATGTTAGCGGCGCCCTGCAGGCGCAGCCATTCGCGGATCAGCGAAGCGCGGCCCTTGGGCGAGTGCTGACGTTCGCGGGTAGCTTTCCACGACGGGCACATGGCGTCGTTGGGGTCGTAGTTGTAGCAGGCGCCGTTGCCGTTGCAGTGCACGGCGCTGCCGAAGCTTTGCCACACACGCTCGTCGATCTGCCGGTCGAAGTCGCCACGCAGCGGCGCTTCGTTGACTTTGACCAGCCCTTGGGCACTGTCTGGCGGGGTGCAAATTTTGCCAGGGTTGAGCTGGTTATGAGGGTCGAAGGCGCCCTTGAGCGCTTGCAGCGACGGGTACAGCTCGCCGAAGTACTCCGGCACGTATTCCGAACGCAGGCCCTTGCCATGCTCCCCCCAGAGCAGGCCGCCATAGCGCAGGGTCAGCGCCGCCACGGCATCGGAAATCGGCTTGACCAGCGCCGCCTGGGCCGGGTCTTTCATGTCCAGGGCCGGGCGCACGTGGAGGACACCGGCATCGACGTGGCCGAACATGCCGTAGGCCAGGCCATAGCTGTCAAGCAAGGTGCGGAACTCAGCGATGTAGTCAGCCAGTTGCTCTGGCGGTACTGCGGTGTCTTCCACGAACGGCTGCGGACGCACTTCGCCCTCGACGTTGCCGAGCAGTCCCACCGAACGCTTGCGCATGGTGTAGACCCGCGTCACCGCCTCGGCGCCTTCGGCCAGGGTGTGGCCCAGGCGCTCGACGCCTTTGTCGGCCTGCAGGTGGGCGACAAAGGCCTGCACCCGTGCATTCACTGCTGCCGGGTCATCGCCGCAGAATTCCACCAGGTTGATGCCCAGGGTCGGGCGCTCGGCGTCGGCTGGGAAGTATTCGGCGACGCTGTGCCAGACAATGTCTTTCATCGCCAGCATCAGCACCTTGGAGTCGACCGTCTCGATCGACATCGGCTTGTGCGCCATCAGCGCATTGGCGTCGCGCAAGGCGTCCATGAAGCTGGTGTAGCGGACGTTGACCAGTACCGCGTACTTGGGGATCGGCAGCACATTGAGCTTGGCCTCGACCACATAGCCGAGCGAGCCCTCGGCGCCGCACAGCACACTGTTGAGGTTGAAGCGGCCTTGCTCGTCACGCAGGTGCGCCAGGTCGTACCCGGTCAGGCAGCGGTTGAGTTTCGGGAAGGCCTGCTCGATCAGCTCGGCCTGGGTTTCCTGGATCTGCCGGGCGGTGCGGTACACCTCACCGGCACGGCCGGGTTCGGCACAGGCCTGGTCCAGTTCCGCGTCGCTCAACGGCCGGGTGTGCAGGCGTTGGCCACCCAGCAGCACGCTGTGCAGTTCCAGCACGTGGTCACGGGTTTTACCGTAGGTGCAGCTGCCCTGGCCGCTGGCATCGGTGTTGATCATGCCGCCGACAGTGGCGCGGTTGGAGGTGGACAGCTCGGGGGCGAAGAACAGCCCATGGGGCTTGAGCGCGGCATTGAGCTGGTCCTTGACCACGCCGGCCTGGACCCGCACCCAGCGCTCCTCGACATTGATTTCGAGGATGCTGTTCATGTGCCGCGACAGATCGACGACGATGCCGTCGGTCAGCGACTGGCCATTGGTGCCAGTGCCGCCACCGCGTGGGGTCAGTTTGACCTCTTTGAAGCGCGGCTCAGCCATCAGCGTGGCGATACGCGCGACGTCCTCGGCGTCTTGGGGGAACACCGCGGCCTGGGGCAGGCGCTGGTAGATCGAGTTGTCGGTGGCCAACACCGTGCGGGTGGCGTAGTCAGCACTGAGCTGGCCACGGAAACCGGCAGCGCGCAGGGCCTCGAGAAAGTCAGGGTAAAGCGTGGCCGGCGCAGTGCCGGTCAGTCGGGCGATCATCGGGGGATGGCCTCATTTATGTCAGGCTAATCATGAATACTTGCTGAAACGGTATGGTCAGTACACCGCCAGGTAGTGGATGATGCCAATGATCCCGCAGCCTTTAGCCAGGCACAAACGGAAATTCCCGCAGCCTTTGATGACTTTTACGAATGAATTACCGCAACCTCACCCCCTCCATGTCCTTGCTCCTCGCCTTTGAAGCCGCGGCGCGCCATGAAAGCTACACCCGCGCAGCGGTAGAACTGGCGTTGACCCAGAGCGCCGTCAGCCGTCAGGTCCAGGCTCTGGAGCAGCAACTGGGAGTGACGTTGTTCCGCCGCGAAGGCCGCACGGTCAAGCTCACCGATGTCGGACGCCTGTACCAGCGCGAAATCAGCGAGGCCCTCGGCCGTGTGCGTAGCGCCACCCTGCACGCCATCGCCCATCAGGCCGGCGGTGGCAGCCTGCGCCTGGCAACCCTGCCGACCTTCGGCTCGAAATGGTTGTTGCCGCGCCTGCATGAGTTCTACCGCAGTCATCCCGAGGTGCTGGTGCACATCAATTCACGGATTGAACCGGTGGACTTCGCTACCAGCGGCATCGACGCTGCCATCGTGGTCGCCACCAGCGACCTGCCGGGACTGATTTGCCACCGCCTGCACGCCGAGGAACTGATGGTGATCCTGTCACCGAGCCTGGCTGCCAGCCAGCCAGCCTGGAGCCCGAAGGACATCAGCCAGCAGGTGCTGCTCAGTGTCGCCAACAACGCCAATGCCTGGGGTGAATGGTTTACCCACCACGGCCTGGCACACCAGGCCATGCGCCTGGGGCCGAGCTTCGAACTGACCTCGCACTTGATCCAGGCGGTACGCGCCGACATCGGCATCGGCCTGGTGCCACGCATCCTGATCAGCGACGAACTGGCCAGTGGCGAGCTGAGCAGCCCCGCCCTGCCCTTTGCCAGCGCGCGCAGTTACTACCTGGTGTATCCGCCGCGCAACCAGGCGCTGCCGGCGCTGGAAGCGTTCCGCAGCTGGCTGTTGGACAAAGCGGGGATGGAACTTCGCGGCTGAGGACGAGCGCGACGCGCTAACGTCGCGCTCGTGGTCACTCAGTGTGGGGCGCGGGGGATGGTCTTGAGCAGGTCTTCAGGGCTGATGTGGCCGACCACTGACTGGCTGCCAGGCTGCGGCAGATCGAAGATGTGCCCCTTCATCTTGCCGATCACGTGCATCTCGCAAGGCTTGCAGTCGAACTTCAGCGTCAGCACCTCGTCACCGTGTATCAGTTGCATCGGCGCAACCTTGGTGCGCACGCCGGTGACACCCTTGGCCTGTTTAGGGCAGAGGTTGAAGGAGAAGCGCAGGCAGTGCTTGGTGATCATCACCGGCACCTCGCCCTTCTCTTCGTGGGCCTCATAGGCCGCGTCGATCAGCTTGACACCGTGACGGTGATAGAAATCGCGTGCCTTCTGGTTGTAGACGTTGGCCAGGAACGACAAGTGCGATTCCGGGTACACCGGTGGCGGAGTGGTTTCTGCCTTACGCCCGCCGCGTGGGTGAGCCTTGATGCGAGCGTCAGTCAGCGCTTCGATCACTTCGCGACGCAATGCCTTGAGCTGCGAGTTGGGGATGAAATACGCCTGCGGCGCATCCAGCTCGATGGCGGTGGCGTGGTATTGGGTTGTGCCCAACTGGCCGAGCAGGTCGTGCAGTTGCTCCAGGGCCTGTTCCGGCTTGTTGGCCACACCGAACGGACCGTCCAGGACAACGCTGGCGCTAACGCCCTCTTCGCTGGTGGCAGTCAGTTCCAGACGCTCTTCACGCAAGCGCGCGACCCATGCCAGGCCAACACGGCGCTCGGCGGAAGTCTTCTGCAGGGCTTGCTGCCAGTTGTGGTCCAGGTTACGGCTCAGCGGATGGTTGGGCCGTAGCTGGTACATCCCCTTGGGCATTTCGTTGGGTTCGACGCGGTAGCGGTAGCGCTTTTCGCCGTCTTCATCGAACTCGCCCTTGGGCTCGGCGATGTTGGCACGAAAGCCCACGACTTCACGCTTGACCAGCACATTGAGGCCGTCGCCGTTGGACAGCGGCTCATGGGTAACGACCTGCAGGTCACGCTTGCCGACTTTCTCCACCACGCCCACTGCCAGACCTGTAAAGGTCGGCGAGTCAAAGGCGCCGATGTCGATCTTGCGCTCACTGACGAAGTAGTCGGTGCTGCCACGGTGGAAGGTCTTGTCTGGATCGGGTACGAAGAAGTGCGCGGTGCGGCCGCTGGACGCGCGGGCCAGGTCCGGGCGGTCTTCGAGGACTTCGTCCAGGCGCTGGCGATAATAGGCCGTGATGTTTTTCACATAACTCATGTCCTTGTAGCGCCCTTCGATCTTGAACGAGCGCACACCGGCTTCGACCAGGGCGCGGATGTTGGCGCTCTGGTTGTTGTCCTTCATCGACAGCAGGTGCTTTTCATAGGCGATCACGCCGCCTTTTTCGTCCTTGAGGGTGTACGGCAGACGGCAGGCCTGGGAACAGTCGCCGCGGTTGGCGCTACGTCCGGTCTGAGCATGAGAAATATTGCACTGGCCAGAGAAGGCCACGCACAACGCACCGTGAATGAAGAACTCGATCGCCGCATCGGTCTCGTCGGCGATGGCACGGATTTCCTTGAGGTTCAGTTCGCGAGCGAGGACCAGTTGCGAGAAACCGGCCTGATCGAGGAACTTCGCCCGCTCCAGGGTGCGGATGTCGGTCTGGGTGCTGGCATGCAGCTCGATGGGCGGGATATCCAGCTCCATCACGCCCAGGTCCTGGACGATCAGCGCGTCGACACCGGCATCGTACAGCTGATGGATCAGCTTGCGGGCCGACTCCAGCTCGTTGTCGTGGAGGATGGTGTTGATGGTGGTGAACACCCGTGCGTGGTAGCGACGGGCAAACTCCACTAACTGGGCGATATCGCTCACCTCGTTGCAGGCATTGTGGCGGGCGCCGAAGCTTGGGCCACCGAGGTACACGGCGTCGGCGCCATGCAGGATAGCCTCACGGGCGATGGCCACATCGCGGGCGGGGCTGAGCAGTTCCAGGTGATGCTTGGGTAAGGACATGTTTTTTTAGTCAGGCTTGTCACGGTCAAGGCGCGCATTGTAGCGCGAAACGCATGACCGGCACCCCTGTACTGCCCGGAGGTGCCTACCTATCACCGGAGCGGCGGTGCGACGACTCGACTTGCCCCGCGATAGGGCCCTACAGATCCAGCCCCACCTTCAGCAACGCCCCATCCTCGGCATCCGTCAGCACGTACAGGTAACCATCCGGCCCCACCCGCACATCGCGAATCCGCGCTTTGAGTTCCCCCAGTAGACGCTCTTCATGAACCACCTTGTCCCCCTTGAGTTCCAGGCGAATAAGCTCCTGCGCCGCCAAGGCACCAATGAACACGCTGTGATCCCAGGGTTTGAAACGCGGATTGTCGTAAAAAGCCATGCCGCTGATGGCCGGCGACTTTTCCCAGACATGGTGCGGATCGACCATGCCATCCACGTGCTCACCCTTGGCTTCCGGGATTGGCGTCAGCGAATAGTTGATACCGTGGGTGGCGACCGGCCAGCCATAGTTCTTGCCAGGGTTGGGCAGGTTGATTTCATCACCGCCACGAGGGCCGTGCTCGTTGGTCCAGAGCTCGCCAGTCCAGGGGTTGAGCGCCGCGCCCTGCTGATTGCGGTGACCGAATGACCAGATCTCCGCTCGCACGTTACGCTGCCCGACAAAGGGGTTGTCTTTAGGTACCGTGCCGTCCGGGAGAATGCGCACTACTTTGCCCTGAAGCTTGTCCAGGTCCTGGGAAGTGGGGCGCTGGTCGTTCTCGCCCAGGGCGATGAACAGGTAACCGTCACGGTCGAACACCAGCCGCGAACCGAAGTGATTGCCCGTGGACAGCTTGGGCTGCTGACGGAATATCACGTTGAAGTCTTCGAGCTTGCCCATGTCGGCAGACAGGCGTCCACGACCAACTGCTGTGCCAGCCTTATCGTCATCACCGGCTTCAGCAAAGCTCAAGTACACCAGCCGGTCCTGCTGGAAAGTCGGCGACAGCACCACATCGAGCAAGCCGCCCTGGCCTTGGGCCCACACCTTGGGTACCCCGCCAAGCGGCGCACCGACCTTGCCCTCGGCGCTGACGATGCGCAGGTTGCCGGGCCGCTCGGTTACCAGTATGCCCTTGCCCTCCGGCAAAAAGGCCAGGGCCCAGGGGTTGCGCAGGCCTTCGGCCAAGGTGCTGACTTTGACGCTGCCATTCTCGCTTTTGAAGTCGCGCTCGGGGGCGGCATGGACCTGCAGCGGCAACAGCGCCGCAGTCAACAGCGTGAGTAACCAGGTGCGTACAGGCATCGACGATTCCTTCCAGAGAGGGCCCGCCAGTCAAGGCGTGCGGATCGACTCGCGAGGTGGCCGGGAGGGTTCCAGGCGCGGCGTGATCTGCTCGCGACGTATTGTTTGACCATTGCCGACACCCCGGTTCTCAAGAGTCGGCAGGCGCGGATTGGGCTGGGTTGTAGGTCCGTGCACCGGCGGCGTGGCCGGCACACTGCCCTGACGACTGTTGGGGTTGACCCGACGAATCGGATTCAAGCGCGGGTCTGGCGAGTCGTTGCCAGCAAGGACAACAGCTGTCGCCATTGCTGCTGCCGTTGGCAACGCTGTCGGTGCCATGTACAGAAGTACAGCCAGACATGCCAGTGCAGGTGCGTTGACGTTCACGACCAGTCACCTCTCGCCGTTGGCGAAACTCATTAGATACCTGTCATTGAACCGAGGTTCGAATCAATGCTCCAGTGCGTTGTCTTCTGCAAAGCTAATTTCGGCATAGACACGATCAAGCACTACATACAGGTCATAGTGCACGGCAAAACGTACCAATTTGTCCAATGACGTTGGGGTTAATACCCGGGCCGTCGGATTGTTTGGCGTACAACAGACGAGCAATTTGGCCGCTCGGGCCTGATGCGGATCAATGGCTTCCAGCCTGGGTTGGCCGGCCTGATCGTAGTCGAAGCACGTCGCCTGCGCGCCGAGCAACTGCGCACAGCTTTCATAAACGGTATAGCCCGGATTGCCGAGCAGCAGCGTGTCATTGGGCTGAAGCTGGGTGAATAGGCAATGGAAGATGCCTTCCATCCGGTAACTGTTGTAGAGCGCATAGATGCTCCTGGCGAACTGCACTGTCCATTTTTCCAGGAGCGTGAGAATTGCTTGTAGGCCTGTACTTTCATCCGACATCGAGTTTCTGCCCTAGCGCACAAAGAGTGCACTAGGGTCGCCCAGAGAAATCCCACTCACTATCAGACCGATGCGATGACGTCCTACAGAAACCCAGGCGTCTATGGACAGACATCAACACAATCCCTGTCAGACCATCGTCTTGTGCCGCGCGGTATACAGGCAGAGCATCTCCATGGCCAACGTCGCCCCGGCCAGCGCGGTGATATCGGCATGATCATAGGCTGGCGCGACTTCCACCAGGTCCATGCCCACCAGGTTGATACCGCGCAGACCACCGATAATCTCCAGCGCCTGCACCGTGGTCAGCCCACCACATACCGGGGTACCGGTACCTGGCGCGTAAGCCGGGTCGAGGCAATCGATATCGAAGGTCAGGTATACCGGATGGTCGCCCACCCGCTGACGGATCGCCTCGATGATCGCCTGGCAGCCACGCTGGTGCACCTGGCGCGCATCCAGTACGGCAAAGCCCTGGGTGTCGTCATTGGTGGTACGCAAGCCGATCTGCACCGAGCGCGACGGATCCACCAGGCCTTCGCGAGCGGCGTGCCAGAACATGGTGCCGTGGTCGACGCGCCCGCCACCCTCCTCGCACGGCCAGGTGTCGCTGTGGGCATCGAAGTGGATCAACGACAGCGGGCCATGTTTGCGTGCATGGGCCTTGAGCAGCGGGTAACTGATGAAGTGATCACCGCCCAGGGTGAGCATCGCACAGCCGGCTTCGAGGATATGCTCGGCATGGGCCTGGATGCTGTCCGGTATCGTCTGTGGGCTGCCGTAGTCGAAGTTGCAATCGCCATAGTCGATCACCGCCAGGTGGTCGAACGGGTCGAACTCCCACGGCCAGTGACGGGCCCAGGCCTGCTGCACTGAAGCGCTGCGAATGGCCCGCGGGCCGAAGCGTGCACCCGGGCGGTTGCTGGTGGCAGTGTCGAACGGCACGCCGCTGACCACTACGTCGACACCACGCAGATCGCGGGTGTAACGGCGGCGGGAAAAACTGGTGATACCGGCGAAGGTATTTTCGGCGACGGTGCCATACAGGCTGTCGCGGGTCATGGCCTGGTCGTTGTCGGGGGCGAGATCCATCATCGGGCTCCTTTCTGGGTTGTTATTGGCGACTACGGAAAGCAGTCCACAGGCGGGTGCGCTGGCGCATGTCGGCCAAAGCCATGCTGCGGTCGGCAAACAAGCGGGCGCGCACTTCGCTTGAGGGGTAGATATCCGGGTCGTTGCGCACCGCCTCATCCACCAGTGCCGTAGCGGCCTGGTTAGCGTTGGCGAAGAACAGCGTGTTGGTCAGCGGCGCGACCGAATCGGGGCGCAGCATGAAAGCAATGAACGCGCGCGCCGCCTCCGGGTGCGGGGCGTCCTTGGGGACGACCAGATTGTCCTGCCAGATCAGCGTGCCCTCGCGGGGAATCCGGTAGACCACCTGGTACGGCTTGCCGGCCTGACGGGCCTGGTCAGCGGCCATGGCGGCATCACCGTTGTAGGTCAGCGCCAGGCATACGCTGCCATTGGCCAGGTCACTGATTTGCCGGCCATTGGCGACGTAAGCGATGGAGGGCTGCAACTGCTTGAGCAGCGCCTGAGCTGCGGCCAGATCATCCTTGTTGCGGCTGTAAGGGTCTTTGCCCAGGTAATGCAGGGCCACGCCGATCACTTCCTGGGGCGAGTCGGACATGGCAATCCCGCAATCCTTGAGTTTGCTGGCGTACTCGGGCTTGAACAACAGGTCGAGGCTGTCCAGCGGCGCATCGCCGACCCGCTGGCGTACCGCCTCAAGGTTCATCCCCAAGCCCAGAGTGCCCCAGGTGTACGGCACTGCGTACTGGTTGCCGGGGTCTACCTCGGCCAGTTTGGCCAGCAGGTCGTTGTCGAGGTTGCTGTAGCCGGGCATCGACTGCGCCTGCAGGGGCTGCAGCGCACCCGCGGCCAAGGCCCGGGCGAGCAGACTGGAGGACGGCACCACCACGTCATAGCCACTGCCGCCAGTGAGCAACTTGGTTTCCAGTACCTCAGTGGTGTCGAAGGTGTCGTAGCGCACCTTGTAGCCGGTTTCCTTTTCAAAGCGCTGCAAGGTCTCTGGCGCCACATAGTCGGCCCAGCTGTAGAGATTGAGCACTTTCTCTTCGGCGTGCACCGGCAAGGCCAGGATCAGGGGGAGTAACCACAGGGATGTACGCATGTCGGGCACCTTTATCAGTGGATGCCGCCAGCATGCACGCCGTGTTACATTACTAAAATGACAAGTTACTTAACCTGACATTCATCTGGAGCAATGTTTGATGCTCGGACAACTGCACGACCTTGACCTGCACCTGCTGCGGCTGTTCGTCACTGTAGTCGAGGCTGGCGGCTTCAGTGCCGCCCAGGGCGTACTGGGCCTGAGCCAGCCAAGCATCAGCCAGCAGATGGCGCGCCTGGAGACACGCCTCGGCTATCGCCTGTGCAGCCGTGGCAAAGGCGGTTTTGGCCTGACTGCCAAGGGTGAGGTACTGCTCAAGGCTACGCGGGAGTTGCTGGTGCAGATCGAAGCCTTCCGCCATCAGGCCAATGGCGTGGCCGGACGGTTGCTCGGTGAGGTGCGGGTGGGGATTTCCGAAGCCCAGGACAGCAGTGTGACCCTGCGCCTGGCGCAAGCCATCGAGCGCTTTCGCCAACGTGACGAATCGGTACGCCTGGAACTGGTCAGCGCCATGCCCGCCGACCTTGAGCGCCTGCTGCTGCTGCAGCGTCTGGACCTGGCTATCGGGTATTTCTCCGGCAAACAAGCCGCATTCGACTACACGCCGCTGTTCGAAGAGACCCAGCGCCTGTACTGCGCCAGCCACCATCCGCTGGCCAGTCAGGCTCAGGTGGGCCTGGAGGTGCTGCTGGAGGCCGACCAGGTCGAGCACCCCTACCGCTTTCTGGAAAGTCCTGATCCGCTCAGTGGCGGTCGTGCTTCGGCGCGGTCCGAGCAGGTCGAAGGTGCCCTGACGTTCATTCTGTCCGGGTGCCATATCGGCTACCTGCCCTGCCACTTCGCCGCGCCCTGGGTCGAGCGCGGGCTGTTGCACGCACTGGACCCGGCGCTGAACTTCCAGGTGCCCTTCGTCCTGGTCCGGCACCGCGCCCAGGTGCCCAGCGACGCCCAGCAAGCCTTCAACGCCGACCTCCTGAGCGCGTTCGCCTGACTCAGTAAGCCACCGACCAGGTCAGGGTGGCCATGTCGGTATAGCGCCAGCCCAATCCAACTTGGCGGCTCTTGATCCCGGCCAGCGGGTTGTCCTCGACACTCAGGCCGGGCTTGCCGTAAAACTTGGCCGGGTCCGGCAGGTCGAAACCTTCGCCGTAGTTGGTCCAGACCTGGTGACCGTTCTTGAAGTCATAGAGGGTGCCGAGGCTGAACAGCTTGGCCTGATAGGCAACGGAGGAAAGACGTTAATGAGAAACAGTATCGTTAAAATCAGCAACGGCTTTCAACGTCGTCGTGCATTTGCCACACTCGGACCTCATTGCCTGCCTATGGAGCTGCACTCATGATCCGTGGTTACCGCCACCTGTTGCGCCTGAGCCTGACGCTGGCGATGCTTCTGGGCCTGAGCGCCTGCGCCCTGTTTCAGGCACGTGATCCGGTGACCATCAGCGTGATCGGCATTGATCCGCTGCCCGGCCAGGACCTGGAGCTGCGCATGGCGGTCAAGATTCGCGTGCAGAACCCCAATGAAACGCCGATCGACTACAACGGCATTGCCTTGAACCTTGAGGTCAATGGCCAACCATTGGCGGCGGGAGTGAGTGATCAAAGCGGTAGTATTGGCCGCTTTGCCGAAAGCGTACTGGTGGTGCCGGTAAGCATCACCGCCTTCTCAGTGCTGCGCCAGGCTGTCGGCCTGAGCCAAGTACAGAGCCTCGACGGCATGCCCTACGTGGTGCGCGGAAAACTGGCCGGCGGCGTGTTCGGCACCCGGCGCTTCAGCGACAGCGGTCGCCTCAACCTGCCACAACCGGCCAGCGCCCCCTGGTAGAAGCAATGGCTTTACTTGGCTGCGGCCATCAGCTTGTTGACTTCACTGCGCACCATGTTGGCGAATTCGGGCGGCGACATACCGTCCAGTTCGGCGCGTACCCATTCCGCCCACTTGCCCTTGCGCCGGGGCTTTTCGGCGATCAGCCGGGCGGCTTCGCCCTTGGCCTTGCCCAGGTTAGTCTGCCAGAGCTCGAACAGTCGCGCTTTCTCGTCCTCGATCTGCGCCCGTTCGGCGAAGCTCTTGTTGGCCAGATTGAAACTCATGAGGGGTGTCCTGCCGCTGGAAAATAGGCGCTATCTTACACTGTAGCCGCAAGGGCCCGGCAAACCGCTGCAACTTTCCGCGCCCGTCGGTATCCACTGTTCAATGCCCATCAATTGACGAGGAAGTGTCCATGGCCAGGAAAACCACCGTGCAAGCCGATGCCGAGCAAATCAAGGATCAGGTGTTCAGCGAACTGCAGGCCTTGATCGAAGAATCGGAAAAACTGCTGCGCAACAGCGCTGCACTGGTTGGCGAAGACGCCGAAACCCTGCGGGCTCAGGTCGGACTCAAGCTCAAACAGGCTCGCGAAGCGATCGCTAGCGTGCGCAGCAAGGCACAGCCGATGGTCGACGCCACTCAGGACTACATAGGTGGCCATCCGTGGCAGACGATGGCGATTTCAGCGGGATTCGGGTTGCTGGTGGGGCTGTTGCTCGGCCGACGCTCTTGAACCATCGCGCTCACGCGACGTCAGGCTGTCGAGCGCCGGCTGAACCGCCTCCAGAGGACGAACCGTGACCGGCAGTCGGCTGCGGTTGCACTGCTTACCCCGTCATCAGGCGGGGTATAGCTGCGAATTCAGTGCTTTTACAGGGTTTTTCACGGTTAAAAATCTTACAACTGATAGTCATTCGCCATTATCTCGGGTTCTCGCCGCCTACGCTGCAAGGGTAGAATAGGCAAAACCGGGAGTCTCGATGAACCACACCAGCCGCAGCGCCGACGAATACGATGCCATCACTGATGCCGCCGCGCACTGGTGCCTGCGTTTGCACGCTGAAGACTGCACGACAGCCGAACGCCAGGCATTTGAGCAATGGCTGGCCGCCGATCCTCTGCATGCCCAGGAATACCAGGCCATGCAGGATATCTGGCAGACCGCCGATCATCTGCCACGCAGCGCCACACCCGGCAAGGTCATCAGCCTTCCCCAACGGCGTCGAAACGCCTGGCGCCACTATGCCTCGGCCGCCGCCATTGCTCTGCTGGCCCTGCCGGCAGGCGCCTGGATCGGCTGGGAGCAAGGCTGGTTGCCCAACCACTACCAGCACCTGGAAAGCGGCAGCGCTATCCGCCATGTAGTGCTCAGCGACGGTAGCCAGATCGAGCTGAACCTGGGAACTGAGTTGCGCTTCAGCAACTACAAGGACGAACGCCGGGTCACCCTGGTCAAAGGCGAAGCCTTCTTCAAGGTCCAGCACGACAATCAGCATCCGTTCGTGGTCCATGCCGCCCAGGGCCAGACCCGGGTCACTGGCACCCAGTTCAACGTGTGGAAGTATGAAGATCAGGTCAAGGTGACCCTGGTCGAGGGTTCGGTGTTGGTCAGCAGCGACTCGGGCGACGCCGATGCCGGCTATCGCCTGGGCCCAGGTATGCAGGCAAGCTACCAGGCCGGCGACTACGAACCACGCCTGAACCAGACCTACGCCCACGACACCAGCCTGGCCTGGCGCAATGGCAAACTGATCCTCGACAACCTGAGCCTGGCCCAGGCCCTACCGCAGATCAACCGCTACCTGGACCAGCCACTGCTGCTGGCTGACGAAAGCACCGGTGGCATTCGTATCAGTGGTATCTACGACACCCGTCAGATCAAGCGACTGGTCAGCAATCTGCCCAAGGTGTTGCCGGTTTACCTGACTCGCACCAAAGACGGCAATATGCTCCTCAACCGCATCTCGCCACCGCCTGCACGGGGCTGAGCCTACGCTCAGCCCCGCTTTCCTGCGTTCTACAGCATCATTGCCGCCAGCCAGCCGAACGCCAGTAATGGCAGGTTGTAGTGAATGAAGGTCGGCACCACAGTGTCCCAGATGTGATGATGCTGGCCATCTACGTTCAGTCCTGAGGTCGGACCCAGGGTCGAATCCGAGGCCGGTGAACCGGCATCCCCCAGTGCGCCAGCGGTACCGACGATGCATACAGTGGCAACCGGATCGAAGCCCAGTTGCACGCACAGCGGCACGAAAATCGCGGCAAGAATCGGCACGGTGGAAAACGACGAGCCGATGCCCATGGTTACCAGCAGGCCTACCAGCAACATCAGTAGTGCGCCGACACCCTTGCTGTGGTCGATCCAGACCGCCGACGTCTCGACCAGGCTCTTGATCTCGCCGGTAGCCTTCAAGACCTCGGCAAAGCCGGAGGCGGCAATCATGATAAAACCGATCATGGCCATCATCTTCATGCCTTCGGTAAACAGGTCGTCGGTGTCCTTCCAGCGCACGATGCCCGACACCGAGAAAATCAGAAAGCCGACCATGGCGCCGATGATCATCGAATCCAGCCACAGCTGAATGATGAACGCCGCGCCAATGGCAACTCCGGCAACCAGCAGGGTCAGCGGGTTGTAGCGCACCGCCACTTGCTCGACCTGCTCGATTTTTTCCAGGTCATAAACACGCTTTTTGCGGTAACTGAAAAACACCGCCAGGAGCAGACCGAAGAGCATACCCGCGGCCGGAATGGCCATGGCGTGAGTGACGTTGACAGCACTGACATCCACCCCGCTACGGCTGACGTTGGCCAGCAGGATCTCATTGAGGAAGATGTTGCCAAAGCCCACCGGCAGAAAGATATAAGGCGTGATCAAACCAAATGTCATCACGCAGGCCACCAGGCGCCGGTCGATCTGCAGCTTGGTCAGTACGTAGAGCAGCGGCGGCACCAGCAGCGGAATGAAAGCGATGTGGATCGGCAGGATGTTCTGCGAGGAAATCGCCACCACCAACAGCAAGCCGATCAGCAGCCATTTGACCTTGTCGCCGTCGGCATGCCCCTGCTGGCCAACCATCGCCAGGGCACGATCGGCCAGGGCATGGGCCATGCCGGACTTGGCAATCGCCACGGCGAAGGCGCCGAGCAAGGCATAGGACAAGGCAACCGTAGCACCACCGCCCAACCCACCGTTGAACGCCTTGAGCGTGCCTTCGATTCCCAGGCCGCCCACCAGCCCGCCAGCCAGCGCGCCGACGATCAGGGCGATCACCACATGCACGCGGGACAGACTCAATATCAGCATGATGCCGACCGCGGCAATTACTGCATTCATTCCTGTGACCTCTAGAAACCAGACAAAAAGCGACCGATTCGGCGACAAACTGCCCGGGAGCAGTGGCCGAACGACGGGTATTTTTATGGAGGGCGCACACTCTGAAGCAGGCCCTCGCGCTTGTCAAAGTTCACAGGGCTATGCGTGTCGTAGGAATGAACGAAAACGACGCATTTAAATTGATCGTTTGAATAAAGAAAACGGCGAGTCCGCCGATAACGTCGGCAGCCTCAATCTTTTTGGATCAAAGGACTTCGCCATGTCGTTCAGACAACTTTCCATTCAGTGGAAAATCACCCTGCTGGCCGGTTTGTGCCTGGCCAGCATCGTTACCCTGCTGGTGGGCCTTTCGTTGTACCGCATGGAGCAAAGCACGGAGCTGGTCAAAGCCAGCAGCATGCAGATGCTCACCGAAGCGGCCCAGGGACGTATCGAATCCCAGGGCGAAGTCCAGGCCTTGAACATCCGGCGCCAGTTCATGGATGCCTACCAGTACGGCGCAGGTTTCGCCCGCCAGGTCCTGTTCCTGCGTGAGCAGGCCGAAAAGCGCTTTCTCGATGCCTTCGACCTGCGCGAAGACCTGACCCGCCAGGTGCGTGCCGCCTTACAGGCCAACCCCGACCTGCTCGGCCTTTCGCTGGTGTTCGAGCCCAACGCGCTGGACAACAAGGACGAACTGTTCGTCAACCAGGAACAACTGGGCAGCAACGAAAAAGGCCGCTTTGCGTTGTACTGGTCGCAACCGACCCCCGGCCAACTGACCTCCATGGCCCTGCCGGAAAAAGACATGGCCGATACCAGCATCGGTCCCAGCGGCGAACCGGCCAACACCTGGTCGGTGTGCCCACGCACCACACGCAAGACCTGCGTGATCGAACCCTACTTCTATGAGATCGACGGCCAGCGGGTGCTGATGACCAGCATCGTGTTCCCGCTGATGGTCGCCGACAAGGTGGTCGCCACCCTGTCCATCGACATCAACCTCAACAGCCTGCAGGCCCTTAGCCAGCAAGCCAGCCGCAACCTCTACCAGGGCCAAACCCAGGTGAGCATCCTCAGCCCCGTGGGCCTGTTGGCCGGCCATAGCCCGGACGCCGGCAAACTGGCCCAGCGCCTTGACCAAGTCGAACCCGAGAAAGGCGCCGAACTGATCGGCCTGCTGGCCGACAACACACCACTGCACAGCATCCACCATGAACAGCGCCTGAAAGTGCTAGCCTCCTTTGCCCCGATCCCAGGCGGCAAGGCCTGGGGCGTGCTGCTCGACGTTCCGCAGAGCGCCCTGACCGGTCCGGCCGAGGCCCTCAAGCAGGAGCTTGACCGCAGCAACACCAGCGGCACCCTTATTGAGCTGGGCCTGGGCGGACTTGCGGCCATCGTTGGCTTGCTGCTGATCTGGCTGATGGCCCGCGGCGTGACCCGACCGATCCTCGGTGTCGCCGCCATGCTCAAGGACATCGCCAGCGGCGAAGGCGACCTTACCCGTCGCCTGCACTACGACAAACGCGACGAACTCGGCGAGCTGGCTGGCTGGTTCAACCGCTTCCTGGACAAGCTGCAGCCGACCATTGCCGAGGTCAAACGCTCGGTCCAGGCGGCCCGCGACACTGCCGACCAGTCCTCGGCGATTGCCAGCCAGACCAGCGCCGGCATGGAGCAGCAGTACCGCCAGGTCGATCAGGTCGCCACGGCATCCCATGAGATGAGCGCCACCGCTCAAGACGTTGCCCGCAGCGCCGCGCAAGCCGCCCAGGCGGCCCGCGACGCCGACCAGGCCACCCGTCAGGGCCTGGCGGTTATCGACCGCACCACCACCAGCATTGATACCCTGGCAGCGGACATGAGCACCGCCATGGCTCAGGTCGAAGGCCTGGCCGACAACAGCGAGAAGATCGGCTCGGTGCTGGAAGTCATCCGCTCCATCGCCGAACAGACCAACCTGCTGGCCCTCAACGCTGCCATCGAAGCCGCTCGTGCCGGTGAAGCTGGCCGCGGATTCGCTGTGGTCGCCGATGAAGTGCGCAACCTGGCCCGCCGCACCCAGGAATCGGTGGAAGAAACGCGCCAAGTCATCGAAGAGCTGCAGGCCGGTACCCGCGAAGTAGTCGGCGCCATGGACAGTAGCCATCGCCAGGCGCAGGGCAGTGTCGAACAGGTCAGCCAGGCGGTCACCGCCTTGCAGCAGATCGGCGATGCGGTCACCGTGATCAGCGACATGAACCTGCAGATCGCCAGCGCCGCCGAAGAGCAAAGCGCCGTGGCCGAGGAGATCAACAGCAACGTGGCGACCATCCGCGACGTAACCGAGTCGCTCTCCGGCCAGGCCAACGAATCAGCCCGGGTCAGCCAGTCGCTCAACAGCCTGGCCAACCAGCAGCAGGGGCTGATGGACCAGTTCCGCGTCTGACAGTTTTGCCCGTGGAGCCCTTAACAGGCTCCACGGACACACTGGCACTGGTGGGGTGGCACCTCACAACTCATCCCGCTCAGAATGGAACTTGCCGCCCCCAGGATGCGGTTCAGCAAGACCAGCGCCTCACCACCACTGCGAAAGATCGACGCCATAACCACGCGTGAAGATCTCTGGCGATGATCTCCTTGTCGGTCAATGTGATCCGAGGTGTGATGCGGTAGGTGCCTGGCACCTGTTCGGACCTCAAGGTCACCGGACAACCGTGGTCCCTCAGGGCCTACATCGATACTCATCGGCAACCTTCCTTGTGCGGCATCAAACGCCCCCATGGCGCACTTTCGCCCCTATCTTCTTCAGTCGGCACGCCGGTAACACAGGCCGAAGCTTTCCCGTTGCCCGGTCCCAGCCGGAACAGCTCGAACCACGTCGTCTACACTTGCCCGAACCCAAGGACCGGCACACCGACGAGGCCCCGATGAAAAAAATTCCAACGCTGCTGGTCGGCCTGCTGCTCGCCCTGGGCCTGGCCAGCTCCACCGCCACGGCAGCCAGCGGACCAGCCACCCCCATCCACTTCGGCGACATCACCTGGGAAAGCGGCAGCCTGACCACCGAGATCCTGCGCCTGATCGTCGAGAAGGGTTACGGCTATGCCACCGATACCCTCCCCGGCAGCACGGTCAGCATGGAAGTGGCCCTGGCGCGCAACGACATCCAGGTGATCGCCGAAGAGTGGGCAGGTCGTAGCCCGGCCTGGATCAAGGCCGAACAGGCCGGTCAGGTGTTCGCTATCGGTGACACGGTAAAAAACGCCGATGAAGGTTGGTATGTACCTGAATACGTGATCAAGGGAGATCCTGCTCGCAATATCAAGCCCCTGGCCCCGGGGTTGCACTCGGTGGATGACCTCAAGCAGTACAAAGCAGTCTTCAAAGACCCGGAGACACCTGATAAGGGCCGTTTCCTCAACAGCCCCAGCGGCTGGACCTCAGAGACCGTCAACAGTCAAAAACTCAAGGCCTATGGCCTGGACAACGACTACGTGAACTTTCGCAGCGGCTCCGGTGCCGCCCTCGATGCCGAAATCACTTCGGCAATCCGCCGCGGCAAGCCGGTACTGTTCTACTACTGGTCGCCGACACCACTGATGGGGCGTTTCTCGCTGGTACGCCTGGAGGAGCCAGCGTTCAACGAACAGGCCTGGAAGACGCTGACCGATGCCAGCAACCCTAGCCCTCAAGGCACTCGATCTCTGCCGGCGAAACTTTCGATTGGTATCTCCGCGCCTTTTCGCAAAGACTACCCACAACTGGTCGAGTTCTTCGCCAAGGTCGACCTGCCCATCGATACCTTGAACAAAGCCTTGGCGCAAATGAGCGAAAAACGCGAGTCCCCCAAGGATGCCGCGTTGAAGTTCATGCGTGATCAGCCGGCCATCTGGAAAGCCTGGCTGCCCGCCGACGTCGCCAAGCGCGTCGAGGCAGGCTTGTGAGTGGAGGCTTTCCAGAAACCCTACACTTCTCCTTCGCCGACAGTGTCAACCGCTTCGTCGATTGGCTGGTTCTGGCCTATGGCGACCAGTTGCGCAGCGTCTCCGACGGCCTTTTGCAATTGCTGGTCGGTCTGGAAAACCTGTTACGCGCAACACCTTGGTGGTTATTGCTGCTAGTTGTCGCACTGCTCGCTTGGCATGCCAGTCGCAACCTCATTCGTGCGTTGGCACTGACGAGCTTGCTGTTTTTTATTGGCGTGATCGGCCTTTGGGACAAACTCCTGCAAACGTGCGCCCTGGTGCTGGTGAGCACCGGTCTGTGCATCCTGATTGGCGTACCCATCGGCGTATTGCTGGCCAGCCGCCCGCGGGCACGCCAGTTGATGATGCCGGTACTCGACGTCATGCAGACGCTGCCCAGCTTCGTCTACCTGATTCCGGTGCTGATGCTGTTTGGCCTGGGTAAGGTCCCGGCAATTTTCGCCACCTTGATCTACGCCCTGCCTCCGCTGATCCGCCTGACCGAGCTGGGCCTGTCACAGATCGATCCCTCCCTGACCCAGGCCGCCCAAGGGCTGGGTGCCGGGCGCTGGCAGCGCCTGCGGCGAGTCATGCTGCCGCTTGCCATGCCGAGCATCATGGCAGGCCTCAACCAGTCGGTGATGATGGCCTTGTCGATGGTAGTGGTCGCTTCGATGATCGGCGCACGGGGCCTTGGGGAAGATGTACTGGCGGGGATTCAGACATTGAATGTCGGCAAGGGCGTAGAGGCCGGGTTGGCGATAGTCGCCCTGGCCATGGTGATCGACCGGATTACCCAGGCCTATGGACAACCGAAGCCTGGCGCTTTCAATCAACGTTGATCGACGCCATGATGAACGCCCATCCTTCCACAATCGGAGCCCGAGTTTGTCGCTCAAAGCCCTGCGCACCCTGGTCACCATCGCTCGCCATGGCACCTTTGCCCGGGCAGCCGATGTCCTGAGCCTGACACCCTCGGCGGTCAGCCTGCATATCCGCAGCCTGGAGGAGGAGCTGCAGGTCAACCTGTTCGACCGTAGTCGGCGCCAGGTCAGCCTGACCGAAGCCGGGCATCTGGCGGTCGAGCGGGCCGAAGGAATCCTCGCAGCGTATGACGAGATGGCTGACGCACTGGTTAGTGGCCCGGGCCTGCGTGGCCGGTTGAAAATCGGCGCCATCCAGACCGCCCTGGCCGGGCGCCTGCCCGCGGCGCTGGTGCGGATCAAGGCAGAACATCCACATCTGCATATCAGCGTGCTCTCGGGGATGTCCGCCGAGCTCGCCCGACGCGTCGAAGACGGTGACCTGGATGCCGCCATCACCACCGAACCTGTGCCGCCCTACCCGGCCAACCTGGACTTCACCCCGCTCTACCAAAACCGCTTCTGGGCCGTTGCCGGTCCAACCTTTGCCGGTGCCAGCCTACGGGAACTGCTCGCTAGCCAGCCATTCCTGCGTTTTGACAAACGCGCCTGGGCCGGGCGCATCATCGAGCAGGAGCTGCGCAAACAGCAGTTGCCCGTAAGCGAGCAGATGGAACTGGACAGCCAACAAGCCCTCACCCACATGGCTTCGATGGGCTTGGGTGTGGCCATCGTACCCCTGGCCGATGAAGACTTGCAGCGCCTGCCCGCCGTGACCTTGCTGCCCTTCGGCGAACCGCAGCGCATACGCTATGTCGGCCTGCTCGAGCATGCCAGCAGCCGTCGCCGACACCTGACCGCAGTGCTGAAAGGCGCGCTGGGCCAACCGTGAAGTTTTCCTCAACAGTTGATTGAGAAATCAGCGTTTTTTTCTTTCAGTGCCACAGGCTAGCCTGATGTCGACTCCTATCTGGGAGAGCGGACTGAAACGGATAACATCTGATGCTGAACTTGATCCTCGCCACCATTGTCCCCATTGCCTTGCTGATTGCGCTGGGCCGCTGGCTGCGGGTCCGTGGCTTTCTTGGCGAGAGCTTTTGGCCTGCAGCCGAACGCCTGAGCTACTTCGTGTTGCTACCGGCGCTATTCATGCATGGCCTGGCCACCGCTGACCTTACAGGCCTGCCAGTGTTCGACATGGTGACTACCCTGCTGCTCTCGACCCTGATTGGTGCCACCTTGCTGGTGCTGTGCAAGGGCGCAATCACCAGTGACGGCGCCAGTTTCACCTCGGTATTTCAAGGCAGTGTGCGCTTCAACAACTACATTGGGGCGACGCTGGCCGCCGGAATTTATGGCACCGGGGGTATCGCCCTGGCTGCCGTGGCCAATGCCGCCATCGTACCCGCAGTGAATGTGTTGTGCGTCATGGTCTTTGCCCGCTACAGCGGCACGCGCAGTTCGGCCAGCGCAGTGATCAGGGCGATCTGCAGCAACCCGCTGATCATCGGCTGTGCCGCCGGTATAGCCCTGCGGGTGACCGGGATGGGGCTGCCAGCGGGCATCGAACCAACCCTCAAGGCGCTCGGTCAGGCAGCCTTGCCGTTGGGCCTGCTGTGCGTCGGCGCAGCGCTGGGTAGCAGCGCCCGGGGACTTGGCCCACGTCCGCTGCTGGCAGCCTCGATATTCAAGTTCGTGGTGCTGCCACTGACGACCTATGGGGTCTGTCGAATAATCGGACTCAACGGCCAGGCGGCAATTGTCGCCATCCTGTTCCAGGCCCTGCCGACCGCTTCGTCCTCGTATGTGATGGCCCGGCAAATGGGTGGTAATGCACCGCTGATGGCCAACATCATTGCCTTGCAGACCTTGCTGGCGGCACTGACGCTACCTGTAATGCTGAGCCTGCCCCTGGCTTGAGCCTGAATGCTGAAACGGCGGCGCGGTCCCTATGCGCCGCACACCGTAAAGGTTACTTATCCGACTTGATGCTGGTCCAGACGCGGGTCCGTACGCGCTCCAGTTTCTGCGGCAGGGGTTGCACCACATAAAGCTTTGCCAGGGCTTCGGGGGTCGGGGTCAGGTTCGGGTTACCGGTGATTTCGGGGTTGATCAGCGCTAGCGAGTCTTTGTTGGCGTTGGGATAGCCGAGAAAATCACTGATCGGGGCGATGACTTTCGGGTCCATCAGGTTGTTGAGAAACGCATGGGCCTCGTCGACATTCTTCGCGCTTTTCGGAATCGCAAAGGTATCAAACCAGATGGGCGCCCCCTCTTTAGGCAATCGCCAGTCTACAACCACGCCATTGCCTGCCTCCTTGGCGCGGTTGCCAAACTGGTAAAAGCTGCCGGAGTAGCCGATGGCGACACAGATATCACCGTTGGCGATGTCGGTCATGTATTTGGCGGAGTTGAAGTACGTGACGTAGGGGCGAATCTTCAACATCAGAGCCTTGGCTTTTTCGTAGTCATCGGGGTTCTGGCTGTTCGGATCCAGGCCAAGGTAGTGCAAGGCAATGGGCAGAATTTCCGAAGGTGTGTCGAGCATGGCCACACCGCAGGACTTGAGTTTCTCCATGTTTTCGGGTTTGAACACCAGGTCCCAGCTGTCCACCGGCGCCTGTTCGCCCAGCGCGGCCTTGACCTTGGCCGGGTTAAAGCCGATCAACACCGTGCCGTACATATAGGGCACGCCGTACTGGTTGCCCGGGTCGTTGCGGTCGAGCAGCTTGAGCAGTACCGGGTCCTGATGACGCCAGTTGGACAACTTGCTCTTGTCCAGTTTCTGAAAGACCCCCGCCTTGATCTGGGTATCGAGAAACTGGTTCGAGGGCACTACCAGATCGTATCCCGAGTTGCCGGTCAGCAATTTGGCTTCCAGGGATTCGTTGGTGTCGAAGGTGTCCCAGGTTACTTTGATGCCCGATTGCGTGGCGAAATCCTTGGGCACGGATGGCAACATATAGTCCGCCCAGTTATATACCCTCAACTCTCGCACTTCAGCATGCACGGCGCCGGCCAACAGCGTCAGTGCCCCTGCGCTGACAGCAAGCATACGTTTCAGTGTGGCCATGGATTATTCCCCCAAGTTTGACCTTCTGATTCTTGCTGAGGGGTTTACCGGATCACAGTGTATGGTTGGCCAAAAAGAGATCGTAATGGCCAATTTTCGTGGACAGTGTTAAGCCCTGCGCGGCAACTCGATACTGACCCGCAACCCGCCCAGGGGGCTGTCCTGTAGCGTCATATGCCCACCCCAGACCTCGACAATGTCACGCACGATGCCCAATCCCAGGCCATGGCCATCGACCTGTTCGTCCAGCCGGGTACCGCGTTCGAGGACTTGCTGGCGATCAGACGCCGGAATGCCCGGCCCATCGTCGTCAATGACCAGCAGATAGCGTTCGGATTGTTCTTCAATACTCAGCTGCACTTCGCTGTCAGCCCATTTGCAGGCGTTGTCCAGCAGGTTGCCGAGCAGTTCGAGCAGGTCTTCACGGTCCCAGGGCAACAAAAGTCCGGATGGCACACGCTGACTGAGCTCCAAGCCTTCGCCGTGGATCATGCCCAGGGTCGAAAGCAACCCGGGTAGCTCGGCATCACAGTCAAATTGCGCACCCGGCAAGGCATCGCCAGCCAGTCGGGCGCGATTGAGCTCACGACTCAGCCGCTGCTGGATCTGTTGCAGTTGCTCGCGCAGTTGTACGCGTACCTGCGGCGCGTCCTTCAGCTGTTCGCTGGATGCCAGGCTCAGCAACACCGCCAATGGCGTCTTCAGCGCGTGCCCGAGGTTACCCAGGGCATTACGCGAGCGGCGCAGGCTGTCTTCAGTGTGGGCCAACAAGTGGTTGATCTGTGCGACCAGGGGTTCGAGTTCACTAGGCACTTGGGTATCGAGCTGCGAGCGTTTGCCTTGCTGCAACTGAGCGATCTGTTCGCGTACGCGCTCAAGCGGGCGCAATGAACGGGTGACGGTGATGCGCTGCAGCACCAGCACCAATATCAGGGCAACCAAACCCAGACCCAGGCCGATCTGCTGCATGCGGCGAAACTGATCGCGCACCGGGGTGTAGTCCTGGGCGACGCTGATTGAAATTGGCTGCCCAAAGCGTCGGTAATCGCTGCGCAACACCAGCAACTGCTGGTTCTCTGGGCCGAGTTCCAGATCGGTGTGCAGGCCGCTGCTGGCGGGTGCAGGCATGTCCAGGTCCCAAAGTGATCGGGAACGCCAGCTGCCACCGTCGAAATCGATGCGAAAGTAATAGCCGGAGAAAGGTCGCTGGTAGGCCGAAGAAAGCCGCCGTTCATCCAACTCAAGGCCCGATTGCCCGCGCACCAACGCGATCAGCAGGTTTTCGCTTTCCTTGCGCAAACCTGTCTCCAGGTAGCGCTGCAACCCCACCTCGAACAACCACAGGCTCAGCTGTGCCAGCGCCAGGCCGACCAGCACCAGTACCGCAATCAGGCCAAGACTCAAGCGTGCCTGGATCGACTTCACTGCGCACTCCCGGCATAGCGGTAACCCTGGCCGCGGCGCGTTTCGATGACGCTGCGGCCGAGCTTGCGGCGCAGGTGATTGACATGGACTTCCAGCACGTTGGAATCACGCTCGGTCTCACCGTCGTAAAGGTGTTCGGCCAAGTGACTCTTGGACAGGATCTGCTGTGGGTGCAGCATGAAGTAACGCAACAGGCGAAACTCTGCGGCGGTGAGCTGGATATCGACACCCTCGCGGGTCACGCACTGACGTCCTTCATCCAGCTGCAGGCCGGCCGCCTCCAAGGTCGGCTGATTGGCCAGGCCGCGAGCGCGACGCAGCAACGACTGTACACGCAACAACAGCTCTTCCGGATGAAAGGGCTTGCTCAGGTAATCGTCGGCGCCGGCTTTCAAACCCTCGATGCGCTCAGCCCAGGAGCTGCGAGCGGTCAAAATAAGCACAGGCGTTGCCAAGCCACTCGCGCGCCACTGGGCCAGTACTTCAAGTCCCGGCAATCCGGGCAAACCAAGGTCGAGAATGATCAGGTCATAGGGTTCGCTGCTGCCCTGATAGGCCGCGTCACGGCCATCGGCCAGCCAGTCGACCGCATAGCCCTGGCGTTGAAGATTCAGGGTCAATTCATCAGCCAGCGGGACGTTGTCTTCGACCAGTAACAGGCGCATCAGTCATCTTCCTCGTCTTTGAGCAACGCTCCATTGGATGCATCGAGCTTGATCTCGCGCACTACACCTTCGGGGGTCAGCAACTCGACTTCGTACTCATAGCGGCCGTGCTTGTGTTCCAGCTCCGCCTCCAGCAGTTTCGCCCCGGGATAGCGTCCCAGGGCGTCATTGAGCAACTGCTCCAGCGACAGGATTACGCCCTGCTGTCGCAGCTGCAGGGCTTCGTCCTGATCTAGGTCACGGGCCGATGCCAGCGAACAAAGTGCCAACAGCGCAACGAGAACGGTCTGTGCTGCTCGCATGCAAAAGCTCATTATTTGTCCTGGACGTCCTTGAGGATTTCACCGGTCTTGGCGTCCAGGTCCACGTCCCATTCGACGTTCTGGGCATCATGCAGGTCGACCTTGTAGACAAGGCGGCCGTATACATCTTCAAGCTCGGACTCTTTGATCGTGGCCCCTGGATGCTTGGCCAGCGCTTTGGCGTTCAAGTCGTCCAGGGACATGATGGTCTTGTCCTGAACCAGCTTGGTAACTTCATGCATTGGGATGTCTTTGGCCAGTGCGACATTGGCGCTCAGGGCAAGGGCAGCGGTAACAAACAGGGCAGTCAGCGTTTTCATGGTGTCTCTCCGTTGAGATCAATAATGTTTCTACGGGGCCTAGATTAACCAACTGAACTTAATTGAAGCTGAAAACAACTGGCGACATGATAGCGCACCCCCGCCCCACAACCGGACCACTGTTCTTTATAATTGCCGGCTCCAGACAGCGAGGCCCGTATGAGCGCAATCCATATCAAGTACCCGGCCCTGACCATCAAGGCCGGCAGTCGTGCCTTGCAGCGAATCCGCGAATGCGGATTGCAGGCTGTCGATGTGGGTGTGCTGCCGGGCGCTGCAGGCGGACCCAAGGCCCTTGGTATTCAGGGCCTGGACCTGGCGTTGTTCGGTCACTGGCTGCCCAGCGCACCTCGTGAACGGGCACTGATCGGTGCGTCCATCGGCTCCTGGCGCTTCGCCAGTGCCTGCCTGCCCAACCCGGCCGAGGCCCTGCAGCGCCTCGGCCAGCTTTACACCGAGCAGGACTTCGCCAAAGGCGTAAGCCAGGCCGAGGTCAGCCGCAGTTGCCAGCGCATGCTCAATGAGTTGCTGCAAGGGCGCGACGCGCAGATCCTCGAAAGCCCTGACTACCGCCTTAATATCATGGTGGTCAAAAGCCATGGACTGCTGGCACATGATCATCGCGCACGCTTGGGAATGGGCCTGTCTTCAGTGATCGCCGACAACCTGATCGGGCGCACCCGACTGGCCCGCCACTTCGAGCGGATCATCCTCCACGATGCCCGCAGTAACCCGCCACTGCAGCCATTGACCGACTTTCCTTCACGCTGCCTGCCGCTGGATGTGGCCAACCTGCACCATGCCCTGCTCGCCTCTGGCTCAATTCCGATGGTGATGGAGGGGGTTCGCGATATTCCCGGCGTTGGCCAGGGCACTTACCGTGATGGCGGCCTGCTCGACTATCATCTGGACTTGCCGTACCAGGGCGACGATATCGTGCTCTACCCACACTTCACCGATAAGGTGATCCCTGGCTGGTTCGACAAGGCCCTGCCCTGGCGGCGCGGTGATGCCCAACGCTTGCGAAATGTCCTGCTGCTGGCGCCCTCGGCCCAATACCTGGCCAGCCTGCCCTATGGCAAGTTGCCAGACCGCAACGACTTCAAGCGCTTCATGGGTGACGCGGGCAGCCGTCAGCGTTACTGGCACAAGGCAATGTCCGAAAGCCAGCGTCTGGGCGACGAGTTGCTTGACCTGATAGAAACCGGCAGGCTGCACGCGCAACTACAACCGCTGTAACGACCATACTGGTAAACTGCTCATCAGCATTGGCTTTCAGAGTTGAGACATCGTGGAAATTTTCAAAGAGTTCACCTTCGAGTCGGCACACCGTCTGCCGCACGTTCCTGAAGGGCACAAGTGCGGCCGTCTGCACGGTCACTCGTTCAAGGTTGCCCTGCACCTGACCGGCCCACTGGACCCGCATACTGGCTGGATTCGCGACTTTTCCGAGATCAAGGCGATCTTCAAGCCACTGTACGAACAGCTGGACCACAACTACCTGAATGACATTCCTGGCTTGGAAAATCCTACCAGTGAAGTGATCGCCAAGTGGATCTGGGACCAGGTCAAGCCGTTGCTGCCGGAGCTGTCCAAGGTGCGCATTCATGAGACCTGCACCAGTGGTTGCGAGTATTACGGCGACTGATTCGGTGTACGATGTGATGAGACCACCCTGCGGGGTGGTTTTTTTGGCCTGGAGTTTGTTGCTTGAAGGGTTGAGGCATCTGGGTCGCGGGGCAAGCCCGCTTCCCCACGATAACGGCCAGAAAAGACAAAACCCCTACCTGCATGCGCAGATAGGGGTTTCGGAATTTAATCTTGACGATGACCTACTCTCACATGGGGAAACCCCACACTACCATCGGCGATGCATCGTTTCACTACTGA
>NZ_JBOICA010000039.1:0-42169 GCF_050739775.1 Pseudomonas sp. | reverse complement strand
CACGCTTCCTCCCCACACTTGGTCGCCCTCATGCAGTTGCGCTTCACTTCGTTCGCTGTGGTCAGCTCACGGCGGAACTTTCACCCGCAAGATTGCGCCCATGCTGGGCGCACAACACAAAAAACCGCCGATTTCGGCGGTTTTTCATGCCTGCTCTCCAGGCCAGGCCTGCGCCAGGTTGTCCTGAAGATACGCCATGAACACCCGCACCTTGGGCGTCATGGCAAAGCGATCAGCCACACACAGATAGATATCCATCGGCTCGGTCTGGGCATAGGCCTGGGCGGGCTGTGAGTATTCGAACAGCGCTACCAACTGCCCACGCTCGATAAAGGGCCGGGCCACGAAGTCGGCCAGCCGCGCGATGCCACCATGGTTGAGCGCCATCTGGGTCAGCACATCGATATCGTCGCTGATCAACACATCAGCAAACTCGGCATCAAAGCGCAGACCATCGCGAACAAACCCCCAACGCAGAAAGCGCCCATCCACCGGATAGCGAAACACCAGGCAACGATGCTGCTTGAGCTGCTCCGGCGCCCCAGGCCATCCGGCCTGGGCCAGATAACCTGGTGAAGCGCAGCAAATGAACGGCACTTGGGCAATGCGCCGCGCCAACAGGCCATCTTCCAGCTGCGGCTTGATCCGGATACTGACGTCGACGCCTTCCTGGGCATGATTGACCCGTCGATCATTCGTAACCAGTTCAATCGAAAGTTGCGGATAGCGGGCACTAAAGGCTGGAATCAACGGTGCCAGTACATGCCGACCAAATGCCGAAGAAGAAGCGATAGACAAGCGCCCCTTCGGCTCGCTGTCAGGTGTCGTGACTGCCAGGTGGGCCTGTTCGAGATCACGCTCGATATGTTTGACCTTCTCATAATAGAGCGTGCCATTGGCAGTCAAGGCCATGCTGCGGGTGGTCCGCGACAGTAGCCGGACCTCGAGATGGGCTTCCAGACGGGCAATATTCTGGCTGACCGCCGCCGCACTCAAACCCAGGGTTCTGGCACCTCCGGCGATGCTGCCAGCTTCGACAACCTTGATGAAACTCTTGATCGAGCCCAGCAGATTCATGCAGATCAATCCAGCATTCGTAAGAATCTCTTTATAAAGACCTAAGCCAGCCTCGTCTACCTGAGCCGCTGTCGCGCTTGTTAGGCTGCGCCCTTCACACCACACAAGGAGTCCGCATGACCATGCAGAATGTCACCCGCCGCCGACGTAAACTTGGCGTTCGCACCACCCCTTACGTGTTCGCCTTCTACATGTCAGCGATCATGGCCCTGCTGATGTGCTTCGTGATCACCGCCGCCAACGCCGGCATCGACGCCTACTACCTGAGCAATGTACTCAAGGCCTATCAGCTGGCCATGCCGGTCGCGTTTGCCTGCGTCCTGGTGGTGCGCCCGATCGTGCTCAAGCTAGTGGCCTGGACCGTTCACCCCGGCCACTGAAACGGCACTTCACGGCTGCGAGGCGATGGCCTTCTCGATAGCGGCCATGAACTTGGGATCATCCGGCTTGGTCAGACTGGGGAAGCTGGCGATCACCTTGCCCTGGCGATCGACCACGTACTTGTAGAAGTTCCACTTTGGCGCACCGCTCTGCTCGGCCAACGCCTTGAACAACGGTGCCGCATCGCTGCCACGCACCGGCTGCGGCTTGGTCATGGTGAAAGTGACGCCGTAGTTGGCATAACAGACCTTGGCCGTCTTCTCGATGTCGGCGTCCTCCTGCTTGAAGTCGTTGGACGGTACCCCGAGTATTTCCAGGCCCTGCTGGTGATAGGTCTTGTAGACGCTTTCAAGGCCCTCGAACTGCGGGGCGAAGCCGCAGTAGCTGGCGGTGTTAACGACTACCAGCGGCTTGCCGGCGAATCGTTCACACAGGTCTATCTGCTCCTTGCCGCGCAACGCCGGCAGACTGCCCTGCTCCTTGAGCAGCGCCGGACACTCGGCTGCCTGCACAGAAGCCGCAGCCATCAGGGTAAACAGTGGAACCAACATCCAGCGAGTGCGCATCATCGTCTCTCCCTTGAACCGACATAGAGCTTGCAGAATACGCCTAGCACACGCCCATGCCCAACTGCATCAACGCCAGACCACCCGCCTGCCAGCCCCACCAGACCAGGGCCAGGAGCAGTAGCGCGACCAGGGCCAGGAGCCCGCGCAGTGCCAAGCGGTTCATGCCGCTTGCGCCTGCAGGCGCGCCACCGGACGTTCACGCACCGGCCAGTTGAGGGCTGCCGCCAGCAGGCTGAGTAGAATCGAGATCTGCCAGACCAGGTCGTAGTTGCCGGTCTTGTCGTACACCACGCCACCCAGCCAGCCGCCCAGGAAGGCACCCAACTGGTGGAACAGGAAGACGATACCGCCGAGCATCGACAGGTTACGCACACCGAACAGGGTCGCCACCGTGCCATTGGTCAGCGGCACTGTCGACAGCCACAGCAAGCCCATGGCAATGCCGAACAGGTAGGCACTGAACTGGGTAACAGGCGCCCACAGGAACAGTACGATCACCACCGCGCGTAACAAATAGAGTGCCGTCAACAAGCG
The DNA here is from genome assembly GCF_050739775.1 of Pseudomonas sp. Lineage (GTDB taxonomy): Bacteria > Pseudomonadota > Gammaproteobacteria > Pseudomonadales > Pseudomonadaceae > Aquipseudomonas. Next base: position 39,608 of record NZ_JBOICA010000039.1, on the reverse strand, counting down.
CGGCTTGGACATCCGCCCGCCCAGCCAGCCAGCGGTGTAGGTGCCGACGATATTGAACAAGCCCACCAGCGCCAGCACCGTAGTACCAATGGTTGCCGGCAGGTGCTGGTCGACCAGATAGGCCGGCAGGTGCACGCCGATGAACACCACCTGGAAACCACAGACGAAAAAGCCCAGTGCCAGCAACCAGAAACCGGAATGTGAGCAGGCCTCACGCAGCGCCTGACCAAGACTCTGCTCGGCACCGTGGCTAGGCAGCGGCCGATCCTTCAACAAGCCAACCAGCGGTACAATGAACGCCACCAGCAGACCCAGCACCAGCAAGGCTGCCGACCAGCCAAGCCAGCCAATCAGGCCGAGGGTACCCGGCAGCATGGCGAACTGACCAAAGGAACCTGCAGCACTGGCAATACCCATGGCCATGCTGCGCTTCTCAGCGGGTACGGCACGACCGACCACACCGAGGATCACCGAGAACGAGGTGCCGGAAAGGCCAATACCAATCAGCAGGCCCGCGCTCAATGACAGGGTCACAGCCGAATCGGACATGCCCATCAGCACCAGACCTACGGCATAGAGGATCCCGCCGACCATCACCACTTTTGCCGCCCCCAGGCGGTCGGCCAGGGCCCCAGCGAAGGGTTGCGCCAAGCCCCAGATCAGGTTCTGCAAGGCAATGGCGAAGGCGAACACCTCACGTCCCCAGCCAAAATCCGCGCTCATGGGTGCCAGGAACAAGCCGAAGCCATGCCGCACCCCCAGAGAGAGCGCCAGGATCAACGCAGCCCCCAGGAGAATCCAACCACTGCTTCGCCATACCGATGTCATTTTTGTTTTCTCCACAACGCCGCAAGGTTATACGGGTATATACCCGCTTTAAGTCGAAAAAAGGCTCAGGCAAGCAGCTCAAGCAGACGTACCAGTTCATCGCGCTGCCCTTCACCCAGGGTATCGATCAGGCTTGTCTGGGCTTTTTCCCAGGCAGGCTCGGCCACTCTTAAACGCTCACGGCCCTGATCGGTCAGCAGCACAAGACGATTGCGCAGATCACGGCCTTCCGCCAACGCCACCAGCCCTTCAGCCTCCAGCACCCGCAGGTTACGCCCCAGGGTACTGCGATCCAGGCCCATGGCCTCGGCCAGGGTCGAAATACTCGGCTGGTCGAGACGACGCAAATGGCGCAGCAGAGAAAACTGCGCAACATTGATCCCGAAGCCTTCAAGGGCCTCGTCATAGTGCCGGCTGACCCCTCGGGCAGCACGACGCAGATGGGTGCAGATGCATTCACTGGTCAACATGATTAGGTGTATATACCCGCATAATCCCCAGAGCAAGCATTTCCTGATCAAACTAAGGCTGCAGGCGTTTGCGAATTGGCTCGAACTCAGTCGTAGCCTGGCGTTTCAGCGGGTCCGCACGCCCCTGTTCGATCGCCTGCCAATAAGCCCAGGGCACCTTGGCGCTGCCCAGCTCGTAGTCCATGCCGTCCCAGCTGTCCTCACGAAAGCTGTAAAAGGCCCAGTGCAGGTTGGCCCGGTCAAGCGTGCCCAGCACGTCCTCAAGGTATTGTCGGCACCCCGGCAAGCGGCGCATGCAGCCGAACTCCCCTGCTACCAGGCGGTTGGCAGGCACTTGCTGCGCTTGCGCCCACTGCAAGGGGCTTTGCAGGTAAGTCTCGACCCTGGCGCTGTCCCATGCCTGCTGCTGACCGGCAAACTTCACCGGCCCGGGATAGGCATAAGGTTTTGCGCGGTTCATGTTGGGTGCGCTGGTAGCCTCATAGGGCTCGTACATATGAAAGCTGTACAGCACGCGCGCATCGGACAGCGCGCTCGGCCAGTAGGCAAAGGCATCAGCGGCGGCATACCAGCCGGCATCGACCATCACTGGCGTCAACGGGTCCACTTCGCGGATGGCGGCGATGATCTGCGTATAGAAGGCCGGTAGATCACGGGCGCTGCCCTGCTGTTGCTGATACCAGGCACGCATGTCGGCGGCCTGGGCATGTTCAGCAAGCCTGCCCATCTTTTCCGGAGCCGGCTCGTTGATCAGGTTGTAGGCGGCTATCGCTGGATGATCCTTGAGGGCTGTGGCCAGATCACGCCAGAAGGCGGCCGATTGCGTCCACCAGGCCTTGTCCTGCCACAGGCGGTCGTCGAAACGACCATGATTGTTCTGCGCCCAGCGCATGCCCGGCAATGACAGTGGCGCAATGACTACCTTGAGCCCGGCGGCATGGGCAGCATCGAGTGCCTTGCGCAGTTGCGCCAGATCCTCGGTGGCCAGCCCCTTGTAGCCATCGGCGTCGCCCAGCAGGAAGTCACGACCGACAGGTTGCCACTTGTCATAAGACAGCCGCACCCAGGTGGCGCCGTAATCCTTGAGCGCCTGGAAGTACGCCTGATCAGGCGGCAGTCGGTTGAAACTGTTGCCACCATGACGTGGGGCATCCCAGAAGTCGATCAGGTCTGCCGCCTTGGCGGTGGCGAAAAAACAACACAAGGCCAGCAGCCCGCCTTGCAGTAACCCCTTCATATGCCACCTCCCCTGACAAAGAAGGGGGAAGCATACACCTGAGGCCGTCCGGGGAAAGGACTCGCTGATTGCCAGGGATTACAGCGCCAGAGTGAGTAAAACCGTCAACTCAAGCAATTCCAGTAATGCACCGGCAGTGTCCCCAGTGGCCCCAGCCAATCGCCGAATCATCATTCGACGAATACAGAAAAAAGCTACACCAACAGCAGCCAAAACATACAAGCCTTGCAGACCTGCCAGACACAGACACAGGATGCAACTGGCAAGCAACACCCATCCCCCGCTACGGCGCGGCACATGATCGGCCAGAGCCTGACCCAATCCACCGGCCCGCACATAAGGTGTAGACAGAAACAGACCGAGCAAAGCCGCCCGGCCAAGCAACGGCGCCAGGATCAACAACGGGCCCTGACCACGCTCCACCAGCACCAGCAAGGCGCAGAACTTGAGCAACAGCACCAGCACCAGCGTCACCACGGCGATTGGCCCGCTGCGTGGGTCCTTCATGATCTCAAGGGTACGCTCGCGGTCACCGAAGCCGCCCAGCCAGGCATCGGCACTGTCGGCCAGGCCATCCAGGTGCAGACCGCCGCTGAGCATGACCCAGGCACTGAGCAACAAGGCCGTGTGCAGCAGCAACGGGCTGCCATCGAGCACAGCGTTCAGGCCCCAGAGCAGCACGCCAAACAGCAGACCCACCACCGGGTAGAACAACAGAGAGCGACCCAGTTGTTCTGGTGACGGCATCCCCGGCAGACGCACCGGCAAACTGCTGAGAAACTGCAAGGCAATCCAGAACGCCAGCATCTCAGTGCACTTCTCGCAGACTGCCGTCAGCCAGCACCTCAAGGCGGCACAAGGCACCATGGCCGACTTCGACCTGCAGCAACTGCTCACGGGGCAGCCCCCTGGCCCGCGCCAGCAACAGACGCATCACGCCACCATGGGTAACCAGCAACAGGTGCTTGCCAGCATGTTCCCGGTGCAACTCGGTAATGGCTGCCAGCACCCGATTGGAGAAATCGATTACCTGCTCACCGCCGGGAGGGGTGAAGACATAGGGATCCGCCCAGAACTGCCCCAGCTGCTGCTCATGGGTGAGCATCAGATCGGCGGCGCTGCGCCCTTCCCACTCACCAAAATGCAGCTCCCGCAACCCAGGTGCCAACTGCAGTGGCAAGCACATTTGCTCGCCCAGCGCCTGGGCAAAACGTGCACAGCGCTGCAAGGGTGAACTGACCAAGGCCTGCCAAGGTCCGGCTCCTTCCACCGCTGCCTGCATCTGCGCCCAGCCCTTGGCTGTCAGCGCATCATCGAGGCTGCCGCGCAGGCCGCCACCCAGCTCGGTTTCACCGTGGCGCAACAGGTCGATGATCATGCCGGACGGTCCGCCACGGCGGCTTCGGCGAAGGTCGCCATCTGCCCGTGCAGGTCGCAAGCCAGGCGCAGCACTGGAACGGCCAGCGCCGCACCACTGCCCTCGCCCAGGCGCAATCCGAGCTCCAGCACAGGCTCGGCAGCCAATTCGGCCAACACGCGACGGTGGCCTGGCTCGGCGCCCCGGTGACCAAACAACAGCCAGTCACGGCAACCTGAATTGATCCGCACCGCCACCAACGCGGCAACGGTGCAGATAAAGCCATCGATCAGTACCGCAACCCCAGCCTGGGCACAGCCCAGGTAGGCCCCCACCAAAGCGGCGATTTCAAAGCCACCAAAGCAGAACAACCGCTGCAATGGATCAGCGGACAGGCCCGCATGGACCTGTAAGGCGCGCTCGATAACCTCGGCCTTGTGGCGAACGCCAGCGGCATCCAGGCCAGTACCAGGGCCACTGAGTTCAATGGCCGGGCACTTGAGCAAGGCACAGGCCAAGGCACTGGCTGCGGTGGTATTGCCGATGCCCATCTCACCGCCAATGAACAGTTGGGCGCCGCCGGCCGCTGCCCGCAAGGCACTCTCACGACCACCCTGCAGCGCTTGCAGGCCTTGCTCCCAGGTCATTGCCGGGGCCTTGGCAAAATTCGCCGTGCCAGCACCGACCCGCAGGTGTCGCACACCCGGCAAACTCAAGTCCGGGTCGATGGTGCCCAGGTCCACCACCTCCAACTGCGCCTGCAGTTGACGCGCCAGCACGCTGATCGCCGCACCACCGCCGACAAAGTTCTGCAGCATCTGCCCGGTCACCGCCTGGGGGTAGGCCGAGATGCCTTCGGCGACCACCCCATGATCGCCAGCGAAGATCACGATGCTCACCCGATCCAGGCATGGCTTGAGTTGCCCCTGCAGGCCGGCAAGCTGTACCGCGATCAATTCCAGCCGCCCAAGGGAGCCGGCCGGCTTGGTCAATTGCTGCTGACGCGCCAAGGCCTGCTTGCAAGCAGCCTGATCAACGGCACGGCAGGCATCCAGCCACCAGGTCTGACTCATGGTGCAGTTCCTTTCAGAGTAAGGGGTAGGCCAGCGACAGTGAGCACCACCCGCTGACAGCGCTCGGCAATGGCCTGGTGCAACCAGCCAGCTTCATCGACGTACCGGCGGGTCAGCTCGCCCAGTGGTACAACGCCAAGGCCTGTCTCGTTGCTGACCAGAATGATCTCGCCGGGTAGCTCGACCAGGCATTCGAGCAGCGCGGTGCGCTCGGCCAGCAGACGCTCGGGGTTATCCAGCATCAGCAGGTTGGTCAGCCATAGGGTCAGGCAGTCCACCAGCAGGCAGCGCCCGGCACCAGCGTTGGCGCGCAGCACCTGAGCCAGGGCCAGGGGCTCTTCGATCAGGCCCCAACTGGACGGTCGGCGCTCACGGTGCAGTTGTACCCGGGCATTCATTTCACCATCCAGCGGTTCGCTGGTGGCGATGTAGGTGACTGACAAGCCACTGCGCTCGGCCAATTGTTCGGCCAGGCGACTCTTGCCAGAACGGGCACCACCAAGGATCAGGTTAAGCATGTCGATTCAGTCCGCACAGTTGTCGTAGACAGCGAGTATCCAGGTGCTGCTCGACCAGGTCGGCCAGGCGCTCGATGTCGCGCTCGCGCAGGGCCTGGTAATCGACGTGTTCGACCTCGTGCAAACCGGCCCAGCGCAACAGCGCCGCGCACGATTGCAGGTTTTCGAACAGGCCGTGCAGGTAGGTCGCGAGGACCTGCCCGTCGGCACTGATGGCGCCATCGCTGCGACCGTCCGCCAGATGCACCGCAGGATGCTCCAGAGCGGCGCCATGCGTCACCCCGGCATGGATTTCGTAGCCGCTGATCGGCGCCTGCTCCAACTGCAAGGTACCCGCCACGTTACGCAGTTGCTTTTGCGCCTCCAGCACGGTGACGAAATCGAATAAGCCCAGTCCTTCACTGCTGCCTGCCGCCCCTTCCAGCCCCAGCGGATCCTCCACCCGCTGACCGAGCATCTGCAGGCCGCCACAGATACCCAACACCTTGCCGCCATAACGTAGATGGCGACGGATGGCCTGGTCCCAACCACGGGCACGCAACTGCGCCAGATCGCCGCGCACGCTCTTGGAGCCAGGCAAGATGATCAGGTCTGCTGGCGGAATGGGATCACCAGGGCCGATGAACTGCAGGTCCACTTGCGGATGCAGGCGTAGCGGGTCGAAATCGGTATGGTTGCTGATGCGCGGCAGCACCGGCACGATCACTTTGAGTGCGCGCGCGGCCTTGTCACCCTGGCGCTGATCGATGCCGTCCTCGGCTTCCAGATGCAGGTCCATCACATACGGCAACACGCCCAGGACCGGCTTGCCGGTGCGCGCCTCAAGCCAGTCCAGGCCCGGCTGCAGCAAGGCGAGGTCGCCCCGAAAACGGTTGATGACAAATCCTTTGACCCGCGCCTGCTCACTGGCCGACAGCAGTTCCAGGGTGCCAACCAGATGGGCGAAAACCCCACCCCGGTTAATATCGGCAATCAGGATCACCGGGCAGTCCACTGCTTCGGCAAAGCCCATGTTGGCGATATCACCGGCGCGCAGGTTGATCTCCGCTGGCGAGCCCGCCCCTTCGACCATCACCACCGGGTACTGCGCACTCAAGCGCTGATGAGAGTCCAGCACCGCCTGCATGGCGATAACCTTGTAGTCGTGATACGCCACCGCGTTCATGCTGGTGACCGCACGACCGTGGACAATCACCTGGGCGCCGGTGTCGCTGTTGGGCTTGAGCAGCACCGGGTTCATGTCTGTATGCGGCGCCAGTCCCGCCGCTTGGGCCTGGACAGCCTGGGCGCGGCCGATCTCGCCACCGTCGGCGGTCACGGCACTGTTGAGCGCCATGTTCTGCGGCTTGAACGGCACCACTGCCACACCCTGGCGCAACAACCAGCGGCACAGCGCAGTAACCAGGGTGCTCTTGCCGGCATCGGAGGTGGTGCCCTGCACCATCAGGGTACTCATGGCTGTTCCTTGCGGTAGTCGTTGAACGCCTGTTGCAGTCGCTGAAAGTCCTGTTCCGTAGCCGGTAGACCAAAGCGCAGACTGGCCGGTTGGCTGAACAGGCGCAGCAAAATGCCCCGTCGGGCCATGAACTCATATAACTGCACGGCCTGATCGGTGACCAGGTACTGGAACAGATCGCAGCCTCCTGCTGGAGTAAAACCCGCAGTGCTCAGCAAGGCGGCCAGTTGCTGACTGGCCGCCGCACAGCGAACAATCTGCTGCTGATGCGCGGCGCTGTCGAGCAGACAGGCCTGGCCGAGAATCCGCGTTGGCCCGCTGACGGTCCAGGGGCCCAGCAGTTCGGCCAGGCGTTGCAACAACGCAGGTTCAGCCAACACAAAGCCCAGACGCACACCCGCAAGGCCGAAGAACTTGCCGAACGAGCGCAGCACGATCAGCCCCGGACGTTCTGCCTGGGCGCCAATGCTGTGCTGCGGGGTGTTGTCGATAAAGGCTTCGTCGACCAGCAACCAGCCACCACGCTGGACCAGACGGGCATGCCAACCCAGCAACTGCTCAGCCGTGAGCAAGCAGCCGGTGGGATTGTTCGGGTTGACCACCACCAGCACATCAAGGCGCTCGAGCAGGTCGTCCACTTGCTCGCACTGCAGCTCAAGCACTTGATGCCTGGCACGCCGCCAGCCCTCAGCGTGCTCGGCGTAACACGGCGACAGTACGCCAACCGTGCCGCGGGCGCGCAGTTGCGGCAAGGCCTGGATCGCGGCCTGTGAGCCCGCTACCGGAAGTACCTGGTTGACGCGGTAATACTCGGCTGCGGCCTGCTCCAGACCGTCGTCGGTCTCCGGCAAGCGCGCCCAGGCACGCAGCGGAATGTCCGGAATGGCGTAGGACCAGGGTGCAATGCCGCTGGACAGGTCCAGCCAGCGTTCCCGGGCAATACCGTAATGCTGCACTGCACGCTGCAGTCGCCCACCGTGCTCAAGCATAGAATTCAGCCCCCAGGCACAACAGCAGCAACCACAACCAGACACCCTGGCACACCAGACGCCAGCCGCGTTCGATAGCATCGGCATCGGCCACCGGGCCTTCGCCCAGTTGTGCACGCTCGTGCAGTTCACCGTGATACACCGCCGGGCCACCCAGCTCCACACCCAAGGCCCCCGCGCCTGCGGCCATCACAGGCCCTGCATTGGGGCTGTCCCACAACGGCGCCTGACGCCGCCAGCACGAGAGAGCCAGTCGGGTCTTGCCGAGCAACGCGTAAGTCAGCGCCACCAGCCGTGCCGGTATGTAGTTGAGCAGGTCATCGATACGCGCTGCGGCCCAGCCGAAACGCTCGAAGCGTTCATTGCGGTAGCCCCACATGGCATCCAGGGTATTGCTCAGGCGATAGAGCACCACACCCGGTGCGCCTGCCAGAACAAACCAGAACAGTGCGGCGAACACCGCATCGCTGCCATTCTCCAGCACCGATTCGGTGGCAGCGCGCGCCACTGCGGTTTCGTCCAGCTCCCGGGTTTCGCGGCTGACCAGAAAGCCTACACGACGGCGCGCTTCATCCAGATCACCGCGGCGCAAGGCGTCGGCTACCGGGGTCACGTGTTCCCCCAGGCTGCGCAGGCCCAAGGCGCAATACAAGGCCAGCACCTCCACCAACCAACCGATGTAGGGCAGCCAGGACAGCAAGGTGACCAACAAGGTCAGGGGAATCACCGCCAGGAACCAGGCCGTCACGCCATGGCTGCGCCAGCCGCGGCCAGCGGCATTGAAACGCTGCTCCAGGCGCCCGGCCAGACGGCCGAAGGCGACCAGTGGATGCCGACGCTGGGGCTCACCCAACAGCGCATCCAGCGCCACACCGGCAACAGTCAGCAACGCCACACTCATCAAGACTCTCCCCACTGGTTTTCAAACAGCATGTCGCTTAACGGCCGCGCCGTGGTCCAGCCCTCCAGCACCAGCATCGGTGCCGGATAGAACGCCTGTACCGGGCCCAGGCAGAGAATCGCCAGCGGCTTGGCACCGTCCGGCATCCCCAGCAGCCCGGCCAGCGCCTGGGGTTCGAACAGCGATACCCAGCCCATGCCCAGCCCTTCGGCGCGCGCCGCCAGCCAGAGGTTCTGGATCGCACATGACAGCGACGCCAGGTCCATCTCCGGCAAAGTGCGACGGCCGAAAATGTGCTTCTCGCGGTCATCCATCAAGGCCGCTACCAACACTTCGGCGCAGTCGCTGATACCTTCAACCTTGAGTTTCATGAATTCATCAGAGCGCTCACCCAGCGCCTCAGCGGTACGCACTCGCTCAGTTTCTACCACCCCCTGGATGCGCTGACGCAGATCGCGGTCGGTGATACGGATAAAGCGCCAGGGCTGCATCAGCCCGACGCTGGGGGCCTGATGCGCAGCTTCGAGCAGGCGTGCGAGCAGTTCGGGCGCCACCTCGCCCTTGATGAAGTGACGCATGTCGCGCCGCTCACCGATCGCTCGGTAAACCGCCGCACGCTCGGCATCAGTGAAAGCCTGGCCACTCATGGTGCCAACAGCGCCGCCGCCGCTTGGGGGTTGGAGGCAAAGTAGAAATGCACGTAGGAGGCCGTCAGTCGGCCACAGCGGTAGACCGCTTCGGCACCACGGCCGCCATTGGGGCTGTGACCGCGGGCAATCGGCGCAAGCGAGGTAGTGGTCAGCGAGTGGTGGTAGGTGTGCCCGCGCAAGGTGCCTTCAGGCAGTTCCACCGCTTGCAGGGCCAGGGCTGCCAGACGCTTCTGCATCACTGCCTCGCCTGCAAGCAGGCCTAGCAACTCGGCACGCTGCCCGGCGACATCGGTCAGGGCATCAAGCAGATAGAGCATGCCGCCACATTCAGCGAGCAAGGGTTTGCCCGCCTGGTGATGATCACCAATGGCCGTGAGCATCGGGGTGTTGGCCGCCAACGCCTGGTGATGCAGCTCCGGATAGCCGCCCGGCAGGTAGAGGCTGTCAGCCTGCGGCAGCGTACGGTCATGCAACGGCGAAAAGAACCTCAGCTCGGCCCCCATGGCCCGCAGCAGGTCGAGGTTGGCGCCGTAGGTGAAGGCGAAGGCCTCATCCCGGGCCACAGCAATCGTCACTCCGTCGAGCAAGGGCTCGATGTCCTGCGGGGTCGGTGCTGCGAAAGCCACTGCAGGCGGCAAGGACGACTCACAACTGGCACCCAGGGCAGCAGCTGCAGCGTCCAGGCGAACATCCAGGTCGTTGAGCTCACTGGCCTGGACCAGGCCCAGGTGCCGACTCGGTAATTCAATACCGGTTTCCCGCGACAGGCCGCCGTACCAGCGCAGCCCTTCGGTGAGGCTACCCTCAAGCAACTGGGCGTGACGCAGGGTGCCTACACGGTTGGCCAGCACCCCGGCAAATGGCAGGTCGGGTTGATAACGCGCCAGGCCCAGAGCCAGGGCGCCGAAGGTCTGAGCCATGGCGGTACCGTCGATCACAGCCAGCACCGGCACGTTAAAATGACGGGCCAGATCGGCACTCGACGGCGTACCGTCGAACAGGCCCATGACCCCTTCGATCAGGATCAGATCGGCGTCGCCCGCCGCCTCCCAGAGCAGCCGCCGACTTTCCTGCTCACCGACCATCCACAGGTCCAGCTGATATACCGGGGCGCCACTGGCCCGTTCGAGGATCATCGGATCAAGGAAGTCCGGGCCGCACTTGAACACCCGCACCTTGCGCCCCAGGTTGCGGTGCAGCCGCGCCAGGGCGGCGGTCACGGTGGTCTTGCCCTGGCCCGAGGCCGGGGCGGCAATCAGCACCGCCGGGCAGTGGCGCGTGTCACTCATAGTTCAACGCCCTTCTGCGCACGGATGCCGGCCTGGAAGGCATGTTTGATCATGCCCATCTCAGTGACGGTGTCGGCCAGTTCGATCATTTCATCCTTGGCACCACGACCGGTGACAATCACATGCTGCATCGGCGGCCGCGCCTGCAGGTCGCTGAGCACTTGCTCCAGATCGAGGTAGCCGTGCTTGAGAGCAATGTTCAGTTCATCGAGTACCACGAAGGTGATCGTCGGGTCCTGAAGCAATTGGCGCGACACCGCCCAGGCCGCCTCTGCTGCGGCGATGTCACGCTGGCGATCCTGGGTTTCCCAGGTAAAGCCCTCACCCATCACGTGATAGCGCACCTGCTCGGGAAAACGCCGGAAAAACAACTCTTCGCCGGTGCTGTTGCGGCCTTTGATGAACTGCACCACGCCGCACTGCATGCCATGGCCCATGGCCCGGGCAAGCATGCCGAAGGCCGAGCTGCTCTTGCCCTTGCCGTTGCCGCTGAGCACCAGCAGCAGGCCGCACTCGTTAGGGGCGTTGGCGATACGCTCGTCGATTACCGCCTTCTTGCGCAGCATACGTGCCAGGTGGCGTTCGTCACGCTCGGTGGATTCAGTCATCGAAGTCTCCGCAAACCATTGTCAGCCAATCTGCAACGAGCCTAGCAGCACAGGGCTGCACAGGGTTCGCGACAAAGAGATGGCAACAGATGAATGGATAAGGCAGACGGAGAAACGCGCAGGGCTGCGGCACAGGCCGAAGAAACCGCGCATCACCCTCCGTGATGCCGTTGGCTGTTGCAGGCCGGTCTCCGGGCTTGTGAGCGGGCCATGAACACCCAGGGTCGCGCGCCTTCCCGGGTGTGATTACCCAGTGGCCATGCGCGGCCTTGACTCACCTACCGTTGCGGGGGCAGCGCCGGACTCGCACGCATTGGCGTACCCACCGGCTTCCCTGTTTCACCCTGCCAGACCACAGCCCACAGAGCACCTGAAACAAGTCGCGAAGGTTAGAGGGTTGCACCCGGAGCGTCAATGCAAGGCGCAGCACTGGCCTGGATCAATGGCGTCATTGTCATCTTGTGTCACTCTGATATCAGTGATATCAAATAGCCATAACCTGGCTATGCTCGATTACAACGATAAAGGAGAGAGCGGCATGCAAGGACTTGTCATCACCAACCCGCGCCTGGAATTCCTGCGCCCGGCCCTGGAACACTGGGTCGAATGCATCGACCGCCTCAACCAGACCCTGGGCGACAACGAAGCCCCTTACTGGCACGGCGCCCAAGCCAACCTCAGCCTGCTCTCGGCCGCCGCCTGGCAAGCGGAACTGGTGACCCTGCAACACCACCAGAGCAAGAAACAGCGCGACGAAGGTGAGCGTGAAGGCCGCTGCGACTTGTACATTGCCAACCGTGAAGAAGCCGCGTACCTGCAAGCCAGCCAACGCTGGCCGCGCATCGCCCGCCTGGACCTGAATAACGCCCTGCAGGAAACCGCCTTCGCCGCCCGTCAGGTGGCTGCACCCAGCCAGCTCAAGGTCGGCGCCCTGTTCGCCAGCCCCTGGAAGGCCGGGCAACATGCCAGCCCCGAAGAGCTTCAGGACCTGGTTGACGACCTGCACAAGCACACCGCCTGCGCCATTGCCTGGTACTTCCCCTACGCCTACCGCAAGCTGCATAACGAGGCCGGGCAATACCATCCGGGGGTCGCACTGCTACTCAAACAGGCGTGATCAACGATCAGTGTGGCGGTGTGTTGATGGCTGATGATGTGGGCCTTATCGCGGGGCAAGCCCACAGGATCTGAGCAACCCTGTGGGAGCGGCGGTGCGGCGACTCGATTTGCCCTGCGATTCAACGCTTACGACAAAGCGTCAAGCCATCCCCTATGGGCAACATCGACAGGTCCACCCTTGGATCGTCCTTGAGCCCCAGGTTCAATGCCTGGATCGCTCGCGTATCTTCACTATCAGGCTGCACCTGGAGCACTCGCCCGCTCCACAGTGTGTTGTCGAACAACACCAGCCCACCCGTGCGCAGCAAGCGCAAGGCCTCTTCCAGATATCGCGGGTAGTTGGCCTTGTCGGCATCGATGAAGATCAGGTCGTAACGCTGCGCCGGCAACGCAGCCAGAGTCTGCAAGGCTGGCGCCAGACGCAGCTCGATACGCTCCGCCACCCCGGCCTCCCGCCAGTAGCGCCAGGCAATGGCGTTGTAGCTGCCGGCAAGATCGCAGCACAACAATTGCCCCTGCTCCATGGCCTGGGCCATGCACAGTGCGCTGTAGCCAGTGAAAGTGCCGACTTCGATCACCCGTTGCGCGCCGATCAAGCGCACCAGCAACGCCAGCAACTGCCCCTGCTCCGGCGCCACTTGCCAGCGCGCCTCGGGCAGGGCCTGGGTTTCGGCGCGCAAGCGGGCCAGCAACGGCGTTTCGCGAAGAGCAACCGCCTGCAGGTAATGGTAGAGAGCATCATCGAGGTAGAGCGTTTGCGCAGTCATCGCCTACCTCGCAAGGTCAGGGGTTGCGCGCCAGGTGGGCAGGTGACAGGACCCGCTTGGCATTCAGATAAGCTTTGTGCCAATAGCTATTGGACAGGTAGTCCAGACGCACGGTTCCGCCAGCAGACGGGGCATGAACGAATCGGCCTTCGCCGACATAGATTCCGGCGTGACTGACCTGAGCGCCACCATTGGTGGCAAAGAACACCAGGTCCCCCGACTGCAGGGCAGCGCGCTCTATGCTTGGCGCACGGATGCCGATCATTTCGCGGGTCGAACGCGGCAAGGCAATGCCGGCGGCATCGCGATAGACGTAACCGATCAAGCCACTGCAATCGAAACCCGAGTCCGGTGTGTTACCGCCCCAGCGATAAGGCGTACCGACCAGGCCCAAGGCACGGAACAGAACATCTTCGGCAACCGGAGAGAAATACACCTGAGGCGCCATGACAGCTGGCTCGACCACCTTGGACGGGGTCGGGGCATGGCTGGAGCAGGCACCGAGCAGTGCCAGCAGGGAAAGTAGAGCGAAGCGCGCCTTCATCGCCATGGTCAGAACATCCTGTCTGAAGCCGTCCGGCGGTGGGCCGGAAATAGTTGAGAATTTAGATTAGACGCTTTCTGTAAACACGCACGGCGACGAGCTTTTCAGCTACGTCGCCGTGATACCGCAAGGCCTATGATCAGTTGCGCGAGATAGTGGTCGCGGTCGGTGCCATGGCCAATGCACGCTTGGCTTCGATAAAGGTCTTGCTCCAGTAGCGATCACCGAGTTTGTCGATGCGCACGCCACCACTGCGGCGGCTGCTGGAGTGGATGAACTGATCGTCGCCCAGGTAGATCCCGGCGTGGCTGACACGACCGCGACCATTGGTGGCAAAGAACACCAGGTCACCCGGCTTGAGGTTGCTACGCGCAACCAGCGGGGCTTTAACGTTGATCATTTCGCGGGTGGAGCGCGGCAGGTTGAGGCCGGCTTCTTCGCGGAACAGGTAGCCAATGAAACCGCTGCAATCAAAACCAGTGTTCTCGGAGGTACCGCCGAAACGGTAGCGGGTACCGATCAGGGACATGCCGCGCTCGAGAATGTTGTCTGCCAGGGCTGGCAACTGATAAGGCTTGCTGCTGGTGAAATCCTGCAGCTCTTCTTCGCTGGCCAGCTCTTCCTCGAACACCGACGAGGCGGAGGACTTGCTCGAAACCTGAGCGGTAACCGGTTGCTGAGCCTGTTGCTGCGAAACAGGGCTATGCGCCGCGCAGCCAAAAAGCAGGGTCACAAGTGCAAGGGGCACGAGGGGTGCGAAGCGCTTTAGCATGGGCACGACCGTGTCTGGAATTTATAGAGGGGGAAACTATGCCTTCTATCGGGTCGATTTGCAAATTCAATCGAAAAAAATGTGACTTTTACGTGCCGAGGCTCTAGAACCTGCCTTACCAGCCTAAAGTTTCTTTCAAAAACGGGATGGTGAGCTTGCGTTGGGCCTGCAAAGAAGCCTGATCAAGACGCTCGAGCAAGTCGAACAACGCACTCATGCTGCGGGTGCCACGGGTCAGGATGAAGTGCCCGACCTCGTCGGTCAGGTGCAGGCCGCGTCGCGAAGCACGCAGTTGCAGGGCGCGCAGCTTGTCTTCGTCAGACAGCGCACGCATCTGGAAAATCAGCGCCAGGGTCAGGCGCGACTTGAGGTCTGCCAGCTTGATCGGCAGTTCCCGGGGCGAACTGGACGCCGCCAGCAACAAGCGTCGACCGCTGTCACGCAGGCGGTTGAACAGGTGGAACATGGCCTCTTCCCACTCCGGTTTGCCGGCAATCACATGCAGATCATCCAGGCAGACCAGTTCGTACTGTTCCAGGTTGTCCAGCAATTCGACACCGCGGTCGAGCAGTTGCGCCAGCGGCAAGTAAACGGCGGGTTCACCCAGTTGCTCGAAACGCAGGCAGGCGGCTTGCAGCAGATGGGTACGCCCGACGCCTTGCTTGCCCCAGAGGTAGATCAGGCTTTCAGTCCAGCCGGCGTCGGCTTCGCAGAGTCGCTCGACGTAGCCCAATGCTGCGGCGTTGGCACCCGGGTAATAGTTGATGAAGGTGGCGTCATCACGCAGACGCACACCCAAGGGCAACTGGATCGGTTTCATGCTGGCTGGGCGCTTCCGAAGAACCGCAAGGGGCCTTTTTTGAAAAGTCTGCAAAGTTTATACCCGTGACGCCGGTCGCACAATCAGCGCTGTCCACAAGTAAAATCAAAGGCTTGCATCGACGCCTGGCAACCGATGCAAGCCTTTGGCTATCAAGCTAGAGATCCGGGTCGATCTCACCTGCATATATATCCGACTCTTTATAGAGGTCATGGACGTGACGCAGCAGCACCATGATCACCGCCGCCACCGGCAGCGCCAGCAGAACACCGGTGAATCCGAACAACTCACCTCCGGCGAGAATGGCGAAAATAACCGCCACCGGATGCAGGCCGATGCGGTCACCCACCAGCAATGGCGTCAGGACCATGCCCTCGAGTGCCTGGCCGACCATGAATACAGCGGCGATCGCGAGCAGCGGATAAGGATCACCGCCAAACTGGAATAACCCGGCAATCATCGCCGCGCCGATACCTATAATGAAGCCCATGTACGGGACGATGGCTGCCAACCCTGCCAGCAGACCAATCAACAACCCGAGTTCAAGACCCACCAGCATCAGGCCAGATGCATAGATCACCCCAAGCGCCAGCATCACCAGCAACTGCCCACGGACGAAAGCGCCAAGCACTTCGTGGCACTCGCCGGCCAGCGCCACCACCCGCTCCTCACGTTGGCGTGGCAGGAGGCGACGGATCTTGGCCATCATCAGGTCCCAGTCACGCAGCAGATAAAAACTCACCACCGGGATCAGCACCAGGTTGGCCAACCAGCCCAGCAGGGCCAGCCCCGAAGCCGTGGCCTGGGACAGGATGACCCCGACAATGTCGGTGGTCTGCCCCATGTGACCACTGATGGCAGCCTTGATCTTGTCAAACTTCCAGAAGCCATCGGCCAGTCCAAGACGTATCTGCACCCAGGGTAAGGCGTCATGCTGCAACCAATCGAGCATCTGCGGCGCCAGCTCATAGAGCCGCACCAGCTGTTTGGCCAGCATCGGCACCAGCACCAGTAGCAGCAGGGTCAGCAGCAGGGTAAACAAGGTGAACACCACCACCACACCCCAAGTGCGGGATAGCCCGGCACGCTCCAGGCGATCCACCAGCGGGTCGGCCAGGTAGGCCAGCAGGATGCCAACCAGAAATGGCGAAAGAATCGGGTGCAGCCAGTACAGCAACGCGGCGCACAGCAAGGTTACGCCGAGCCATACCCAGCGACGCATATCAGTCATGAACGGCTCCAGGCCAGGTCAGGGATTACCAACGAAAACGCAGGCCATTGAACGGTTTCGGCGCAGCGGCCCGGGTCGCCCCCGGGTTGGCCGGATCAACTGCAGGCGGCTGTACCGGCGCCTCGGCTGGCAGTTCCTGCAGTTTGGCCAGGCCCAGTTGGGCGCGTAGCTGATCACTGTTGCCGGTCACCTGATAAGTCAGGATATCACCTGCAACCTGGTTCAGGCGCACGCCATAGGGTTCCAGCACCCTGCCCAGTTCAGCATAACGCGCCAGGTTCATGCCCTGAACCTGCACCTGCATTTCACTGCTGGCACCCGGGCGGGCCACGAAGCGCGGCGCCAGGCGGCTGCTGACCGCCAGCATCACGGCATCGGCCAACGCTGCCTGGTCGGCACCTGCAACCTTGCCCTGCTCGCGCTGCTCACCCAACCACAGGCGCCAGGTGCCCTGCCACTTGCCATCGGCTTCACTGGCGTGCACCGCCAACAGCGCATCGGCGCCATAACGCTCGGAAGCGTTGCGCAGCGGCGCAGGATCCGCGCCTTCAAGATTTTTCGCGGTCGCCACCAATTGCTCATTGAGGTCGGCCAGTGGCAGGCGCAATGGCAGGCCACGGTGCTGGGCAGCGCGGCGCAGTGGCGCGGCACTGCGCTGGCCATCGCCGACCAGGCTCGAGCCTCCGGTACTGTCGTTCAACCACCAGCCGAGGATCGAAGGCCGGTTGTTGCCCCACAACGCCAGGCCAGCCTGGCGCAAGGTACGCTCGGTGCTACCCGGATCGAAGTCCACCAGCACGGTCTCGGGCGGTCCGGCCTCGAAGCCGAACTGGCTGATGATCTGTTGCGGGTCCTTGCGCAGCGCCGCCAGGGCCGGGCTCTGCGCCGCCTTGGGGTCGCCGGTCAGGCGCAGTACGAGGGTTTCAAGGGCTTTGCCGGTGGCCTGGGTACGGGCTTCGGCGCCCTGGCCTTGGACCGGTTCGCGGACCTGGTAGAGACCGGAGAGGGTTTCGCCCTGAGCCGACAGAGCAAACAAGGCAAGACAGCTAACGGCCAGGTAATTACGCAAACGCATGGAGGATTCCTGTCCTGGTAATTAAAGAAGCGATGCTTAGTTAAATAGATGTCGGTATGAGCGCAGCACCCTGCAAAATATTCGGCCAGCACGGTCAATTTCATCTCATCGTCTTTGCTATACCTTATACAGCCTGCGCCCTGGCAACCAGTCAGGCACTGTGAAAGCCTATTTTTTTAACCGATCTGGGCCCTGCCCGTCGGCCTGAGGATGGCCGCTACCGGGCAACCCTGATAAAATCGCGCGCCTTCGCAGACCGGCGACGGTCAGGCAATCGGATTACCCTCCGCCTTGCCTGGCAGGTCACGGTCGATTCCCCTGAATCCCTCCCCCCTAAAGGCCTGGATCATGAGCAAGCAACCCTCCCTGAGCTACAAGGACGCCGGTGTAGACATCGACGCCGGTGAAGCATTGGTCGAACGCATCAAAGGCGTTGCCAAGCGCACGGCGCGCCCGGAAGTCATGGG
This sequence comes from Pseudomonas sp., assembly GCF_050739775.1. Taxonomy (GTDB): domain Bacteria; phylum Pseudomonadota; class Gammaproteobacteria; order Pseudomonadales; family Pseudomonadaceae; genus Aquipseudomonas. Next base: position 21,437 of record NZ_JBOICA010000039.1, on the reverse strand, counting down.
CGGCCTGGGCGGTTTTGGCGCCCTCTGCGAGATCCCGGCCGGCTACAAGCAGCCGGTTCTGGTCTCCGGTACCGACGGTGTCGGCACCAAGCTGCGCCTGGCGCTGAACCTGAACAAGCATGACAGCATCGGCCAGGACCTGGTCGCCATGTGCGTCAACGACCTGGTGGTCTGCGGTGCCGAACCGCTGTTCTTCCTCGACTACTACGCCACCGGCAAGCTCAACGTCGACGTTGCCGCTACCGTGGTCACCGGCATCGGCGCTGGCTGCGAACTGGCTGGCTGCTCCCTGGTCGGCGGTGAAACCGCTGAAATGCCCGGCATGTACGAAGGCGAAGACTACGACCTGGCCGGCTTCTGCGTTGGCGTGGTGGAAAAAGCCGAAATCATCGACGGCTCCAAGGTTGCCACTGGCGACGCGCTGATCGCTCTGCCGTCTTCCGGCCCGCACTCCAACGGCTACTCGCTGATCCGCAAGATCATCGAAGTCGCCGGAGCCGACATCGAAAACATCCAGCTCGACGGCAAGCCGCTGACCGAACTGCTGATGGCCCCGACCCGTATCTACGTCAAGCCGCTGCTCAAGCTGATCAAGGACACCGGTGCAGTCAAGGCCATGGCCCACATCACCGGTGGTGGCCTGCTCGACAACATCCCGCGCGTCCTGCCAAAAGGCGCCCAGGCGGTGGTTGACGTCGCCAGCTGGGAACGCCCGGCAGTCTTCGACTGGCTGCAGCAGCAAGGCAACGTTGACGAACACGAAATGCACCGTGTGCTGAACTGTGGCGTTGGCATGGTCATCTGCGTAGCCCAGGACCAAGTCGAGATCGCCCTGAAAAACCTGCGCGATTCTGGCGAACAGCCATGGGTCATTGGCCAGATCGGCGTTGCTGCCGAAGGCGCTGCCCAGGTCGAGCTGAAGAACGTCAAGGCGCACTGATGCCAAGCAAGTCGTGTGATGTCGTGGTGCTGCTGTCCGGCACCGGCAGCAACCTGCAAGCCTTGATCGACAGCGTCCACACCGGCGATAGCCCGGTGCGGATCCGCGCGGTCATCTCCAACCGCGCCGATGCCTATGGCCTGCAGCGCGCCCATGATGCCGGCATCGACACCGCCGTGCTCGACCACAAAGCCTTCGAGGGCCGCGAGGCGTTCGACGCAGCACTGGTCGAGCTGATCGACGGCTACCAGCCGCAATTGGTGGTGCTGGCTGGCTTCATGCGCATTCTCAGTGCCGGGTTCGTGCGCCACTATCAAGGCCGCCTGCTGAACATCCATCCGTCGCTGCTACCCAAGTACAAGGGCCTGCACACCCATCAGCGCGCTCTCGAAGCAGGTGACAAGGAGCATGGCTGCAGCGTGCACTTCGTCACCGAGGAACTCGACGGCGGCCCGCTGGTCGTACAGGCAGTAATACCGGTACAGTTGGATGACACGCCAGAACGTCTGGCGCAAAGGGTTCACAGCCAGGAACATCATATTTACCCGCTGGCGGTGCGCTGGTTCGCCGAAGGCCGTTTGCGCCTTGGTGAGTACGGTGCTCTACTGGATGGCCAGCCTCTGGCGGCCAGCGGCCACTTGATTCGACCCTAGGAGATTTTATGCGTCGCGCCCTGCTCTTCGCTCTTGCCGTGCTCGCACTGCCGCTTCAGGCAGCGGATCTAAAGCCTTTCTCGGCAAGCTATACCGCCGACTGGAAGCAGCTGCCCATGAGCGGCACCGCCGAACGCAGCCTGGAAAAGAACGCCAACGGTACCTGGAGCCTCAACTTCAAGGCATCGATGATGATCGCCAGCCTGACCGAGCAAAGTACCCTGCGGTTGGACAAGGGTACCCTGCTGCCACAGACCTACCACTTTGAACGTGGCGGCTTGGGCAAGGCCAAGAAAGTCGACCTGGATTTTGACTGGAGCAGCAAGCTCATTACCGGCACCGACCGCGGTGACGCGATCAAGCTGCCGCTGAACCGTGGTGTGCTGGACAAGTCCACCTATCAACTGGCCTTGCAGCACGATGTCGCAGCCGGCAAGAAGAGCGTGAGCTACCAGGTGGTTGATGGCGACGAGATCGACACCTATGACTTCCGCGTCCTGGGCACCGAAAAAGTCACCACCAAGACCGGCCAGGTCGATGCTATCAAGGTCGAGCGCGTACGCGACCCGAGCCAGAGCAAGCGCATCACCGAGCTGTGGTTCGCTAAGGATTGGGACTACCTGCTGGTACAACTGCGTCAGGTCGAGACTGACGGCAAGGAGTACGTGATCGTGCTGCAGGACGGCACGGTCGATGGCAAGTCGGTCAAGGGCAACTGATCGCCTGACTGCTGGTGCCCCCCGAAACCCCGCCTTGTGCGGGGTTTCTTTTTTTGGGACCGCTCCCACATGAAAGATGTTTCATGGGCCAAGCATTTACTTAGCCAGCTAACAAATTCTATAAAAGAGACCTGCGACACGGTGCCGCAGTTAACTGAACGTGGAGTTTGCAGATGACTGTCAAAGTAACTGAGCGCGACGAAAACAAAATGTCCTACGAAAGCCTGGCAGCAGGCCTGCGCATCTGGGATGTGCATCAGCAGGATGAACTGGTGGGCATGTTCCACAATGAACATGAAGCCCACACCTACCGTATCGAGCTGGAATTCCTCGAAAGCAGACAACAACAGGAATAATCCCTTTCAGAAAACACAAACCCCGCCGAAGCGGGGTTTGTCGTTTTACCACATCAGATCGTCAGGGATCACATAGGCCGCATACGGATCATCGGCATCCGGCTCTTCAACCTGGGTGTTGAGCAAGACAATCCGCTTGGGGTCGCGTTCCTGGATCTTCAGCGCCGCTTCACGCGGGATTACTTCATAACCACCGCCATGGGCGACAATCGCCAGCGAGCCGCTGCTCAGCTTGCTGCGCATCAGGGCATTGACCGACAGACGCTTGACCTTCTTGTCATCGACAAAGTTGTAGTAGTCCTCAGTGGTCAGCTTGGGCAGGCGCGAGACCTCGATCAATTGCTTGACCTGGGCGGCACGGGCCTTCTGCTCGGCTTTCTCCTGCTGCTGGCGGTTGAGTTCCTGGTCGCGCTTGGCTTTTTCCGCCATGGCTTCCTTGGCCAGCCGCTGCTGGGTATCGTCAACTTCGACCTGGCCTTTGTGTTCCAGGCGCTTCTGTTTCTTCTGATCTTTACTGACCTGCTTGACCTGTTTCTGGTTGACCAGACCGGCTTTGAGCAATTGGTCGCGAAGGGAAAGGCTCATTGTTCACTCACTTATGTGCTTCAGCTCAGCCGCAGCTGGGCAGGTTCTTTTCCTGACGTTTGGCTTCGCCCCAAAGCGCATCCATGTCTTCCAGGGTGCAATCTTCAATCGGACGCCCACTATCGCGCAATGCCTGCTCGATAAATCGGAAACGTCGTTCAAACTTTTGGTTGGCGCCGCGCAGGGCGTTTTCCGGGTCGACCTTCAGGTGCCGGGCCAGGTTGACCGTGGCAAACAGCAGATCGCCCAATTCATCGGCCAGTGCGGCACTGTCATTGTCGGCCATGGCCTGAAGCACTTCGTCGAGTTCTTCTCGCACTTTGTCCAACACCGGCAAAGCATCCGGCCAATCGAATCCGACTTTGGCTGTGCGCTTTTGCAGCTTGGCTGCCCGCGACAGTGCAGGCAAGGCGGCTGGCACGTCATCGAGCAACGACAGCTGTTCGGCAACGCCCTTCTCTGCCCGCTCCTGGGCTTTGATTTCCTCCCAGCGCTGCTTGACCTGGGCCTCGTCGAGCTTGGGTGTATCCAGCGGTGCGTACAGCTCACCGCTGGGGAACACGTGAGGATGGCGACGGATCAGCTTGCCGGTAATGCTGTCGATCACTCCGGCAAACTCGAAGCGGCCTTCTTCGCGGGCCAGCTGACTGTAATAGACCACCTGGAACAGCAGGTCGCCCAACTCGCCCTGCAAGTGTTCAAAGTCGCTGCGTTCGATGGCATCGGCCACTTCGTAGGCTTCTTCGAGCGTGTAGGGAATGATGCTCGCGTAGGTCTGCTTGAGATCCCACGGGCAGCCGTACTGCGGGTCACGCAGCCGGGCCATGAGGTGGAGCAGGTCGTCCAGGGTGTACATCAGAAAGGTCTCTCAGGTCTGGCCTCATACGGGTCAAGCCCGCGATGGCGGTCTCAAGACGTACGATTACGCCGCGTCTCGATGATGTTCGGCAACTGCGAAATCCGCCCGAGCAGGCGCCCAAGGGCATCCAGGCCAGGAATCTCGATGGTCAAAGACATCAGTGCAGTGTTGTCTTCCTTGTTCGAGCGGGTATTGACCGCCAATACGTTGATCCGCTCATTGAGCAGCACCTGGGAGACATCACGCAGCAAGCCCGGACGATCGTAGGCACGGATGATGATATCCACCGGGTAGGTCTGCACCGGCACCGGCCCCCAGCTGACCTGGATGATCCGCTCCGGCTCGCGCCCGGCCAGTTGCAGCACCGAGGCGCAATCCTGACGGTGGATGGTCACCCCACGACCCACGGTGATGTAGCCGACAATCGCATCCCCCGGCAACGGCTGGCAGCAGCCGGCCATTTGCGTGAGCAGGTTGCCGACGCCCTGGATCTGGATATCGCCACGCTTGCCCGGTTTGTAACCGGTCGCCTTGCGCGGTACCAGCTCGATGTGCTCGCTGCGCTCCGGCTCGACCAGTTGCTGGGCAGCGTTGACCAGATGGGCCAGGCGCAAGTCGCCCGCCCCAAGGGAGGCGAACATGTCCTCGGCAGCCCTGAGGTTGGCCTTTTCCGCCAGCCGCTCGAAATCCACCTGGGGCAGGCCCAGGCGGTTGAGTTCGCGTTCGAGCAGGGTCTTGCCGGCGGCGACGTTCTGATCGCGCGCCTGCAGTTTGAACCAGTGAACGATCTTCGCCCGCGCCCGCGAAGTGGTGACATAGCCCAGGTTCGAGTTCAGCCAGTCGCGGCTGGGGTTGCCGTGCTTGCTGGTGATGATCTCGACCTGCTCACCCGTCTGCAGGCTGTAGTTGAGCGGCACGATCCGCCCATTGATCTTCGCCCCTCGGCAGTTGTGGCCGATCTCGGTATGCACCCGATAAGCGAAGTCCAGCGGCGTGGCCCCCTTGGGCAGGTCGATGGCATGCCCGTCGGGGGTGAAGACATACACCCGGTCGGGCTCGATATCGACGCGCAGCTGTTCAGCCAGGCCACCGATGTCACCCAACTCTTCATGCCACTCGAGCACCTGACGCAACCAGGAAATTTTTTCCTCGTAATGGTTGGAACTGGATTTGACGTCGGTACCCTTGTAGCGCCAGTGCGCGCAAACGCCAAGCTCGGCTTCCTCGTGCATGGCATGAGTGCGAATCTGCACTTCGAGCACCTTGCCCTCGGGGCCGATCACCGCAGTGTGCAGCGAGCGGTAGCCGTTCTCCTTGGGGTTGGCGATATAGTCGTCGAATTCTTTCGGGATGTGCCGCCAGAGGGTGTGGACGATCCCCAGCGCGGTATAGCAATCGCGCATTTCCGGGACCAGAACGCGTACCGCGCGTACGTCGTAGATCTGGCTGAACTCCAGGCCTTTGCGCTGCATTTTGCGCCAGATCGAATAGATGTGCTTGGCCCGGCCGCTGATATCAGCGTTGACCCCGGTGGCCAGCAACTCACTCTGCAATTGGCTCATCACATCGCTGATGAAGCGTTCACGGTCCAGGCGCCGCTCATGCAGTAGCTTGGCGATCTGCTTGTATTGATCCGGCTCCAGGTAGCGGAAGGACAGGTCTTCCAGCTCCCATTTGATATGACCGATGCCCAGGCGATGCGCCAGGGGCGCGTAGATATCGAACACCTCGCGGGCGACGCGGTGACGTTTCTCGTCGCCGGCGCCTTTGACTGCGCGGATTGCACAGGTGCGCTCGGCCAACTTGATCAACGCCACGCGGACGTCATCAACCATGGCCACGAGCATTTTTCGCAGGTTCTCGACCTGCGCCTGGGAGCCCAGCACCAGCGATTGGCGGGGGCTGAGGCTGGCGCTGATGGCGGCCATGCGCAGCACGCCGTCGATCAGCTTGGACACCACCGGACCAAAACGCGGGCCGACTTCCGCCAGGGTCACCTTGCCTTCGCGCACGGCACGGTAGATCACCGCAGCGACCAGCGAATCCTGGTCGAGCTTGAGGTCGGCAAGGATTTCGGCGATTTCCAGGCCGGCCTGGAAACTCGAGGTCCCGTCGGCCCAGGAATGCTTGGCCGGGTTGCCCTTTTTCTCGATCTCATGAGCGAACTCGCAAGCCTCCTTGAGGGCTTCACGGTCCAGCGCCAGGTCGACGCTCACCACATGGTCCAGCCATGCTTCGAGATTGATACTGCCGTCGGTATTGACCGGCTGGTGCACTCTCACCTGTACCATCTTTGTTTACCTTTCCCTACAGCGCATTCACGATGCGCTTGATATCTCTGGTGCTGCCCCTGCCGGACCCAAGGTGCAGCGCCCAACGCGCCAGTCCCGCTAGCCCGCTTCGAATAACGCCATGGCTTCGACATGCGCCGTCTGAGGAAACATGTCGAGAATCCCGGCACATTTTAACCGGTAACCCTGCCTGACCAGCTCGAGCGTGTCGCGGGCCAGGGTTGCCGGGTTGCACGATACATACACCAGACGTTTCGCCCCAAGGTCTGCGATTTTTCGCACTACCTCATAGGCACCGTCCCGCGGTGGGTCCAAGAGTACCGCAGAAAAGCCTCCAGCGGCCCAGCCGGAGGCGGACAACGGCTGCGATAAATCGGCCTGAAAAAACTGCGTGTTATGCAAATTGTTACTTCGTGCATTGGCCGCTGCCCGCTCGACCATTGCCTGCACGCCTTCCACCGCCACCACTTCACGCGCCTGCCGGGCCAGCGGCAGGGCGAAATTGCCCAAGCCGCAGAACAGGTCGAGCACGCGCTCGTCGGCTTGCGGCGCCAGCCAGGCCAGCGCCTGCTCGATCATCGCCGTATTGACCTCGGCGTTGACCTGAACGAAATCCCCGGGCCGGTATGCCAGCTCCAGATTCCACGGTGCCAGGGTAAAACCGAGCGTCTGACCCGCGTCGACCGGAGAAGGTTCACCCTCGCCTTGCAACCAGAGCTGCGCACCAGCCTCATTGCAGAACGCCTGCAAGCGAGCCAGGTCGCCCTCTGCCAACGGCGCGGTATGACGCAACAGCAAAGCCAATGCCGTACCGCTGAACAGCTCGACATGACCTACCACCTGCGGCTTGCTCAAACTCTGCAGAAGCATGGGCAGGTGACGCATGATCGACTGCAAAGGTTGTACCAGTACCGGACAATCATCGATGGCGACGATGTCTTGGCTGGCTTCGGCGCGGAAACCGACTTCGAGCTTCTTCGCTTTGGCATCCCAACGCACTGCCACCCGCGCCCGGCGCCGGTAACCGTACTCAGACCCGGTCAGCGCTGCAGCCCAGCGCTCGGGTGCGACGCCGGCGACCCGCTGCAGCTGCTCGGCCAGCAAGCGCTGTTTGAGGGCCAATTGATCAGCATGAGACAGGTGCTGCAAGTTGCAGCCTCCGCAACGATCAAAATGCTTGCAAGGTGCCTCACGACGGTCTGAGCTGGCGGTGAAAACCCGTTCCAGGCGCGCCTCGACCACTTTGCCATGGGCGTTGAGCACCCGCGCCTCGACCTCCTCCTCTGCCAGCGCAGCACTGACAAACCAGGTACGCCCTTCGAAAAAGGCGATACCACGGCCATCCCCCGCCAGGCGCTCGATACGCAGGCGTTGCTTTTTGCCGGTGGGAACCTGCGGCGTACGGCTGCCGCCGGCCGGCTGGAAGCGCAGGCCGCTGTTATGTTTACTTTTGGACATCAGTTCGCCGCGTCGAAAATGCCGGTCGACAGATAACGGTCGCCACGGTCACAAATGATTGCCACGATCACGGCGTTTTCCAACTCGCGGGACAGGCGCAACATGGCCGCCACTGCACCACCGGAGGACACACCGCAGAAAATGCCCTCTTCGCGGGCCAGTCGGCGGGTGGTCTCTTCGGCTTCGCTCTGGGCCATATCGACCACGCGATCGACGCGATCAGCCTGATAGATCTTTGGCAGATACTCTTCGGGCCAGCGCCGAATGCCCGGAATCGCCGAGCCTTCCATCGGTTGCAGGCCAACGATCTGCACCGCCGGGTTTTGCTCCTTGAGATAACGCGAGCAACCCATGATGGTGCCGGTGGTGCCCATGGAGCTGACGAAATGGGTGATGCTGCCCTGGGTCTGGCGCCAGATCTCGGGACCGGTGCTGACATAGTGGGCTTCGGGATTGTCAACGTTGCCGAACTGATCGAGCACCAGGCCACGGCCATCGGCTTGCAGGCGGTCAGCGAGGTCGCGAGCGCCTTCCATGCCCTCATCCTTGCTGACCAGGATCAGCTCGGCGCCATAGGCGGTCATTGCCGCTTTGCGTTCAGCACTGGAGTTATCGGGCATGATCAGGATCATCTTGTAACCCTTGATCGCCGCCGCCATGGCCAAAGCAATCCCGGTGTTGCCCGAGGTCGCTTCGATCAGGGTGTCGCCCGGCTTGATCTGCCCGCGCAATTCGGCACGAGTGATCATCGACAACGCTGGCCGGTCCTTGACCGAACCTGCCGGGTTATTGCCTTCAAGCTTGAGCAGGAGGGTGTTGCTGGTCTCACCGGCTATGCGCTGCAGGCGGACCAGGGGCGTGTTGCCGACGCAATCGGCGATGGTTGGGTACTGCAAGGTCATGGCGTAGTTCGCAATCCAGACTGCGGGGGGACCTATCATACCGGCAAACGAGTCTTGCCCATATCACGCAATGTGTTGGCGTTATAGCTACAAGCTATAAGCGGCAAACTGTTCACTCACTTGCAGCTGATGGCTTGTAGCTTACCGCTCAATTGCCACCGGCAACTGAATATTCAGCCGCAACCCCTGACCGGTGTTCTGCGCCCACAGGCGTCCGCCTTGGCGCACGATGGCATTGCGGGCGATGCTCAAGCCCAGGCCGAAACCACCATCGCCCGGACGTGAACCGTCAAGCCGGGTAAATGGCGCGAAGATGCGTTCAAGTTCAGCTTCTGCCACTCCGCCACCCTGATCTTCCAGCCACAGCAGCCAATGATTGCCCTGACGGCGACCACTCAAGCGGATCACTCCGCTGGCCGGAGAGTGGCGAATGGCATTGCGCAGAATGTTCTCCAGGGCCTGGGCCAGGCTGTTGAGGTTGCCCTGCACCCAGCAGGAGGCGTCCAGGGTGCAATGCAGTTGCATCGACGGCCAGGTGCTTTCAAAACAGGCATCCTCGGCCAGCATGTCCCAGAGTGCCTGGACCTGAATCGGCTCCTTGCACAGCGGCGCCCGCTCGGTATCGAGCCAGGCCAGTTGCAAGGCATCCTCCACCAGCCGCTGCATGCAGTCGACCTCACGCCCCAGGCGCTCGCGCAACTGTCCGGCGTCAGCGTCACCTTCGCAGGCTACCCGCAGACGGCTCAACGGCGTGCGCAGCTCATGGGACAGGTCACGCAACAGCTGCTGCTGCAAGGCTACCGTGCCTTGCAGGCGCTCAGCCATGTCATCGAAAGCACGCCCCAGCTCGCCCAGCTCATCCTGGCGGCTAGTGGTACTGCTGGCCACCCGCGCCGAGAGCTGATCCGCTCGCCAGGCATTGGCCTGCTCACGCAACTGGATCAGGGGCATGATCAACATGCGGTACAGGCCCACGCACAGCAACAAGGTGAACAACCCCGGAATGATGCCGTTGGTCATGAACCGCCAGAACAGACGGTACTGACCGGGCATCAGGCGCTCTGGCAATTCGATCACCAACAGCCCCTGCTCAGGGTGCTCGACAAACGGCACGCGCATCCAGGGCAAGCCGAGCACCCGGCGACTGACTGGCCAATCGATTCCTCGCAGGAAGGTGATCTTGCGGCTTTGCTCAGGTGTCAGGGAGGTGCTGCTCAGCGACTGCAAGTCTGGCCCCAGTACATTCACCCAGGTACCTTCCTTATCGGCCATGTCGGCCATCCAGGCATCGACCCCTGCCTGCCCACCCTGTTCCCAGGCCCGTTCGGCCTCAGCGGCATAGTCGGTCAAGGTGACCCGGGCCTGATCGGAGAGATAGGCGTTCCGGGTTTCCATGTGCCGGCCCCAGCTCCAGCTCAGGCCGATCATCAACAGACAGAAACCGACCAGCAGAATCGCCAGTTTCCAGAACAATGAGTGGCGATTGGGCACTTCAGCTGACCTCAGCGGCACTGAGCACATAGCCCTTGCCCCACACCGTGCGCACTTCACGCTCCTGGTAACCGATAGCCTTGAGCTTGCGCCGGATCTGGCTGACATGCATGTCCAGGCTGCGGTCATGGCGAGCATAGCCGCGCTGCAGTACCTGCTGATAAAGGAAGGCCTTGCTCAGCACCTCTTCATGGCTGCGGTGCAAAATGTCGAGCAGGCGGTACTCACTCAGGGTCAGCCCAGCCCAGCGCTCGCCACAGCAGACATCACAAGCCTGCTCGTCGAACTTCAAGGCACCGCCTTGCTCCACAGAGGGTTCCTGGCGCCGACGCTCCAGCGCCACACGGCGCAGAATCGCCTCGATGCGCACTTGCAGCTCGGCCATGCTGAACGGTTTGGGCAGGTAGTCATCGGCGCCGCGCTGGAAACCACTGATGCGGTCAGCTTCGGCACCCAGGGCAGACATCATGATCACTGGCGTCGAACTGCTTTCGCGCAGTTTTGCCAGCACTTCCAGGCCGTTCAATCCTGGTAGCAGGATGTCCATCAGGACCACATCGAAACGCGACTCGCGCGCAACCTCCAAGCCTTCGCGACCGTTCTTGCACCAAGTGACGTTGAAGCCGCCACGCCGCAACTCTTCGAGCAAGTGGGCGCCCAGGACGGGGTCATCCTCGATGGCAAGTATGTGGGATTCGCTAATAGTTACGGGATTCATTGGCTGGTGCTAGCAATTCTCAGTTACGCAATTATTGAGTAATTGCTTTATGTAGGCAACCCGCAACTGCTCGTCGGCACGACAGTAAGGATGGCGCCTATGTCAAAAGAAGATACAAATGAGTGCATTACACGAGAAGGCGCGGTACTTTTCCGACTTGGTCCGCCAGCATGCACTGACGGCGGCTTACAGCACTTGCCAGGCACAGGAGAGTTGCGTGCTGAATCGTTTGGGAATCCGCAGCCGCGTGTTGCTGCTGGCCTTGGTGCCTGCTGGTTTGATGGCATTGGTACTGGGCAGCTATTTCACCTGGCTGCAGCAGAACGAGCTGCAAACCCAATTGCTACAGCGCGGCAAGATGATTGCCGAAAACCTGGCCCCATTGGTGGCACCGGCTTTGGTCCACCAAGATCCGGCACAGCTGGAGCGCATCGCCGCCCAGGCCCTGGAGCAGGCGGATGTTCGCGCGGTAGCGTTTCTCGGACCGGACCGCAATAACCTTGCCCATGCGGGCCCGAGCATGCTCAATCAGGCACCTGCCGGCGGCGGCACAGCGCTGCTGCAGCGCAGCGGTAGTGACGCCACCCGCTACCTGCTGCCGGTGTTCGGTCACCATCGAGACCTGGCGGGCGAGCGTATTCCGGGCGAAGCAGACCGGCTGCTAGGCTGGGTGGAAATCGAACTGTCCCACGATGGCACCCTGTTGCGCGGATACCGCAGCCTGTTCACCAGCTTGCTGCTGATATTTTTCGGCCTGGTCGCCACAGCGCTGCTGGCCATGCGCATGAGCCGCACGATCAATGACCCGATCGGTCAGATCAAGCACGCCGTGACCCAGCTCAAGGACGGCAACCTGGAGGAACGCCTGCCGGTCATGGGCAGCTACGAGATGGATGAGCTGGCTGCCGGCATCAATCGCATGGCCGAAACCCTGCACAGCGCCCATGAAGAGTTGCAGCACAGCATCGACCAGGCTACCGAAGACGTACGCCAGAACCTGGAAACCATCGAGATCCAGAACATCGAGCTGGATATGGCGCGCAAGGAAGCCCTGGAGGCCAGCCGGATCAAGTCCGAGTTCCTCGCCAACATGAGCCACGAGATCCGTACACCACTCAATGGCATCCTCGGCTTTACCCACCTGCTGCAAAAAAGCGAGCTGACGCCGCGCCAGCTCGATTACCTCGGCACCATCGAGAAGTCCGCCAGCAGCCTGCTCGGCATCATCAACGAGATTCTCGACTTCTCCAAGATCGAGGCCGGCAAGCTGGTGCTCGACAGTATTCCGTTCAATTTGCGCGACCTGATCCAGGACACCCTGACCATTCTCGCTCCCGCCGCCCATGCCAAGCAGCTGGAACTGGTCAGTCTGGTCTATCGCGACACGCCACTGTCGCTGGTTGGCGACCCACTGCGCCTGAAGCAGATCCTCACCAATCTGGTGAGCAATGCCATCAAGTTCACCCGCGAAGGCACCATCGTTACCCGGGCCATGCTCGAAGAGGAGCACGAGGACAGCGTACAACTGCGCATCAGTGTCCAGGACACCGGCATCGGCCTGTCCAACCAGGATGTACGGGCACTGTTTCAGGCATTCAGCCAAGCCGACAACTCGCTGTCGCGCCAGCCGGGTGGCACCGGACTGGGCCTGGTGATCTCCAAACGCCTGATCGAGCAGATGGGCGGCGAAATCGGTGTCGACAGCACCCCGGGCGAAGGCTCACAGTTCTGGGTCAGCCTGCGCTTGCCCAAGGCACGTGACGACGCCGAAGACCTGCCCCTGCAATCACTGATGGAGCGTCGGGTGGCCATTGTCGATGGCCATGAACTGGCTCGCCAGGCCCTGGAACATCAACTGAAGGATTGCGGCCTGCACGTTAGCGCCTTCAACTCGATCGACCCGCTGCTGCATGCGGTGGCAGCGGCGCGGATGGCTGGCGAACCTTTCACCCTAGCTGTCATGGGGGTCAACCTCGATAGCGTAGCTCCAGAACGCCTGGGTCAGTACATTCAGCAATTGCAGCGCCTGGACTGCCAGGCGCTGGTACTGTGCCCGACCACCGAACAGGCGCTCTACCACCCTTACTTGTCCAATGCCCATAGCCAGCTCCAGGCCAAACCAGCCTGCACCCGCAAGTTGCGCCGGGCCTTGCTGGAGCTGGTCCAACCACGGCGCAGCATCAGCGAAACCAAGGTCGGTCGCGAGCAGCCGCTCCCCAAGGTGCTCTGCGTCGACGACAACCCCGCCAACCTCTTGCTGGTGCAGACCCTGCTCGAAGATATGGGCGCCGAAGTGCTGGCGGTCGACAGTGGCTATGCCGCCGTCCAGGCCGTGCAGGATGAGCGCTTCGACCTGGTGTTGATGGACGTGCAGATGCCTGGCATGGACGGTCGCGAGTGCACCGAGCAGATACGCCAGTGGGAAAGCAGCCACAGCGGTGCGCCCCTGCCTATCGTCGCCCTCACCGCCCATGCCATGGCCAATGAAAAACGCGCCCTGCTGCACAGCGGTATGGACGATTACCTGACCAAGCCGATCAGCGAGCGCCAGTTGGCCCAAGTGGTGCTCAAGTGGACCGGCTTGAACTTGAGTGCACCGCACAACGAACGTACGCCGGCACGCCTTGCCGACAGCAGCGAACTCAAGGTCCTCGACCCGGAAGAAGGTTTGCGCCTGGCAGCGGGCAAACCCGACCTGGCTGCCGACATGCTGGCCATGTTGCTGGCTTCGCTGGAGGCCGACCGCGAGGCTATTCGCCTCGCCCGGGAAGCCGCCGACCGCAACGGTATGATCGAGCGCGTGCATCGCCTCAATGGCGCTTCACGCTACTGTGGCGTGCCACAGTTGCGGGCAGCCTGCCAGCGCAGCGAAACCCTGCTCAAACAGAATGACCCTGAAGCACCGCGCGCCCTGGACGAACTGGACCGGGCCATCATCCGACTTACCGCCCAGGCGCGCCTTAGCGCCTGACCTGAAGCAAGATGATGTGCAGCCCCCGCGGTTAGACTCCTCCGCAATCGATTCAGGAAGATCCCATGCGCGTACTGTTTTTCAGCAGCCAGACCTACGATCAGGATAGCTTTAGCAGCGCCCCCGCGACCCACGGGCTAGAGCTGCACTTCCAGCCAGCACGCCTGAGCGAGGACACCGCAGCTCTGGCCAGCGGCCATGAAGTGGTCTGCGCCTTCATCAACGACGACCTCAGTGCCCCGGTGCTCGAACGCCTTGCCGCTGGCGGAACGTGCCTGATCGCCCTGCGCTCGGCCGGCTACAACCATGTCGACCTTGCGGCGGCAAAACACCTGGGCCTGGCCGTGGTACGTGTACCGGCCTATTCACCGCATGCCGTGGCTGAACATGCCGTCGCCCTGATCCTGGCCCTGAACCGTCGCCTGCATCGGGCCTACAACCGCACCCGCGAAGGCAATTTCAGCCTGCACGGGCTGACCGGCTTCGACCTCCACGGCAAAACCGTCGGCGTGGTCGGCACTGGCCAGATAGGTGCCGCCTTCGCCCGGATCATGGCTGGTTTCGGCTGCCAGTTGCTGGCTTACGACCCCTACCCCAATCCTCAACTGCTGGCCCTGGGCGCCCGCTATCTGGAGCTGCCAGAACTGCTGCGCCAGGCACAGATCATCAGCCTGCACTGCCCGTTGACCGAACAGACTCGCCACCTGATCAACCCACAGAGCCTGGCGCAGTTGCAGCCGGGCGCCATGCTGATCAATACCGGTCGCGGCGCCCTGATCGACACCCCGGCGTTGATCGAGGCCTTGAAGGATGGCCAATTGGGCTATCTGGGCCTGGATGTCTACGAAGAAGAAGCCCAGCTGTTCTTCGAGGACCGCTCCGACCTGCCGCTCCAGGACGACGTACTGGCCCGCTTGCTGACCTTCCCCAACGTCATCGTCACCGCCCACCAGGCCTTCCTCACCCGTGAGGCGCTGGCGGCCATTGCCGCGACGACGCTGGACAACATTACCCGCTGGGCGGCAGGCAATGCGCAAAACTTGGTCGAAGGTTGATGCTAGGATACGCGGCAGATTTGGAGGACCCATGGTCGAACACGATTTCCGCTACAACCTGTTTAACCCGCAACATACCCTGATCGAATGCCGCGCCCTGGTGCCAGGCCGCTATCAAGTGACCGGCAATGGTGGCTCGATCCAGAAGAATGATGTCCTGCTGGTAACCCTCAAGGGCAGCAAGGACTTGTCCATGCGCCTGACCGTGGAAACCGTACGCCACCTGATCAACCCGACCGGCCAATGGGTCGCGGTGGCCAGCGGCCCGGTATTCGGCGAGCTGGCGATCCACACCTGGGAAGTCAATTGCGACAGTTGCCAGGCCAACCTGAGCTTCGAGTTCGCGGTTGATGCCAAGCTTGGCAAGAAAGCCCTGCAACCCACCGCCACCGCGCGCATCGCAGAACTTGGCTGGAGCAGCCGTGGCGACAAGCACCGGTGCCCGAAATGCAAGGAGACGGCCGAGTGAAAAACCTGCTGCTCTGCGCCCTGACCGGTACCGCCCTGCTGGGTTGCGCCGCCGAGCCGATGAAGCTTGAGCAGGAGCGCAGCTACTTGCTGGAATGGATCGGTGAGCGTCCTTTGATGGACTACAGCCACCTGACCCTGACCCTGGCAGCGGACGGCCGGGCCTATGGCAATGGAGGTTGCAACCACTGGTTCGCGCCTTACCAACTCGACGGCGACAAACTCACCTTCGGCAAGATCGGCAGCACCCGCAAGATGTGCGCGCCGGCACTGATGGAACAGGAAAAGCGCTTCCTCCAGGCCCTGGAAACCGTCCAGCGCTGGGATATCTCGCCGATCGAACAGGTGCGCTTCTGGCCTGCCGAGGGCAAGCCGCTGCGCTTCTGGCCTGAAGAAGGCTGATGCAAACCTGTGAGAGCGGATTCATCCGCGAAGGACTGCGTAGCAGTCCCAGAATTGGGGCTGCTCTGCGCCCCTTCACGGATGAATCCGCTCTCACAGTAAGACTCAGCCTTTGGCGCCTTTGAGCGCTGCCAACTTCTGATTCAACCCCTCAAGCGTCTGCTCACCCATCAGTTGCTCACGCACCTTGCCCTTGTCATCAATGATGTAAGTCACCGGCAAGGCCTCGCTACGCGGCAGTTCGTAACGCTCAGCCGGGTCGCTGGCCAGCACGGTGAAACCGATGCCCAGGGCTTCACTGGCCTTTTTCAGTTCCTCGCCCTGGAGGCCGTCGAAGTTCACACCGAGGACCTTTACCCCTTGTGCCTGCCATTGCTTGGCGGCGGCATTGAGTTCCGGTATTTCGGTCCGGCACGGGCCACACCATTCAGCCCAGTAGTTGAGCACCAACCAGTGCCCGTCGATCTGCTCAGCTTTCACGGTCTGGCCGTTCTGGTCCAGGCCATAATCTGCACCGCACCCGCCGAGCAACAGGCTCGCGGTGATGGCCAGTGCTGCTGCCAAACGCCTTGTCATGGGTCAATCCTTCTCGAAGATTCAAGCAAAATGCGAAGTCGCTGCGGTTAGAATAGCCGCCACACCCTGCTGGATGCGACCCGAACATGACTGACCTGACTCTCTATCACAATCCGCGCTGCTCCAAATCCCGCGGCGCACTCGAACTGCTCGAAGCCCGTGGCCTGACCCCGACCGTGGTCCGCTACCTGGAAACCCCGCCAGACGCCCCGACCCTCAAGGCCCTGCTCGGCAAGCTGGACATCGGTGCGCGCCAACTGCTGCGCAGTGGTGAAGACGAGTACAAGGACCTGAACCTGGCTGACCCGGCCCTGAGCGATGCGCAATTGATCGACGCCATGGTCAAGCACCCGAAACTGATCGAGCGGCCGATCCTGGTTGCCGGTGACAAAGCCGTGATCGGCCGCCCGCCGGAGAAGATCCTGGAGATCCTGCCATGAGCGCGCCCTACATCCTGATCCTGTTCTACAGCCGCCACGGCTCGACCAGCGAAATGGCCCGGCAGATTGCCCGCGGTGTCGAGATGGCCGGCCTGGAAGCACGGATCCGTACGGTCCCGGCCATTTCCACCGAATGTGAAGCCGTGGCCCCGGACATCCCGGAGTCTGGCGCGCTGTATGCGACCCTGGACGACCTGCGCCACTGCTCGGGCCTGGCCCTGGGCAGCCCGACCCGCTTCGGCAATATGGCCGCGCCGCTCAAGTACTTCATCGATGGCACCAGCAGCCTGTGGCTCAGCGGCGGCTTGGTGGGCAAGCCAGCAGCGGCCTTCACCTCTACCGCCAGCCTGCATGGCGGCCAGGAGTCGACCCTGCTGTCGATGCTACTGCCCCTGATGCACCACGGCATGCTGATCATGGGCCTGCCCTACAGCGAGTCGGCGTTGCTGGAAACCCGTGGTGGCGGCACGCCCTATGGCGCCAGCCATCACGCTGGGGCTGACGGCAAGCGCGACCTGGATGCTGACGAAATCACCCTGTGCCGCGCCCTGGGACAACGCTTGGCCAGCACCGCCAAACTGCTGGAGAACGGCCGTGGCTAAAAAGCCCAAGGTGCTGCCCTCGATCGACTGGCTGGCACCGCGCCTGCGCCTGGCCCGGGCGCTGAGCCTGGCGAGCTTTTTCGGCCTGATTGCCCTGCTGACGATCAACAACCTGCTGTTCGCCGACCTGCATGGCGCGCGCACCGGCGTGATCCTCGCGGTCGAGCTGGTGCCCCTGGCGCTGTTGCTGCCGGGGATGCTCCTGGGTAACGCGCGCGCCCATGCCTGGACCTGCTTCGTGGTCAACCTGTACTTCATTAAAGGGGTACTGGCCGCGTTCGACCCGGCACGGGCGCTGTTCGGCTGGCTGGAAGTGGCGATCAGCCTGGCGCTGTTCGTCAGTGCCTTGCTGTATGTACGCTGGCGTTTTCAGTATGACCGGCGGCTGGCCGGAGAGGGCTCGAACTGATCGCGGGGCATGCCCCGCGATCTACTTCAGTGATTGACGGTATGCGCCAGCATCACCGACAGCTGACACAGCGGTCGCCCACTTTCGGCATGCCACTGGTTAAATGCCGCCTGCACCAATGCCAGATCACGCTGGCTGGTCGGTGGTTTGTCGATGATGTCCTGGGCAATCAGCGCCGCACTCATGTCATCGGTGGGGATGAAGGTATCCTTGCCGACCATGCGCAGAAAACGCGGCGCCGACAACCCGCCCAACTGGTTGCCATGCTTGGCCAGGTACTTCCACAGGCCAACGATATCAGTTACCGGCCAGTCGGCAATCAGGGCACCGAAGCTGCCCTTCTCCTTTTCAACATCGAGAATCATCTGCGCATTGCGCGGCACGCTCTTGAGCTTGCCCAGGTGCCGGATGATCCGCGTGTCCTGCATCAGCCGCTCGAGGTGCTCGGCCCCCATCAGCACGACCTTGTGCGGGTCAAAGCCGAAGAACACTTCTTCGAAGGCCGGCCACTTGGCATCCACCAGACTGTGCTTGAGCCCAGCGCGAAACACCCGCAAGGCCAGGGTCGACAGGTAGCGGTCGGCGCTGATCGCGCGCAACTGCTCGGCGGTTTTCGCCTGGGGCAGGTACGCTTCCAGCGCCGCAGCAGAACCAAAGCGGTTCAGGCAGTACTCATGCAGCCATTGATAGTCGCGCATGCCGGTCAGATGTTCAGCACGTCGAGAAAACGTGGCGGTGCAGTGTCGTCGATCTTGAGATTAACGAAGTCGAACAGGTTGCGGTCAGCCAGCTGTGACGGCACCACGTTCTGCAGACCGCGGAAGATACTCTCGGTACGCCCCGGGGTTTTGCGCTCCCACTCCTCCAGCATGTCTTTGACCACCTGGCGCTGCAGGTTCTCCTGCGAGCCGCAGAGGTTGCACGGAATGATCGGAAATTCCTTCAGGTCCGAGTAGGCCTGAATGTCCTTTTCGCTGCAGTAGGCCAGCGGACGGATCACTACGTTGCGACCATCATCGGCGCGCAACTTCGGCGGCATGGCCTTGAGGGTGCCGTTGAAGAACATGTTGAGGAAGAAGGTCTCGACGATGTCGTCGCGGTGGTGCCCCAAGGCCATCTTGGTCGCGCCGATCTCGTCGGCGAAGGTGTACAGGGTACCGCGACGCAGGCGCGAGCACAGCGAGCAGGTGGTCTTGCCTTCCGGAACCAGCTCTTTGACCACCGAGTAGGTGTCTTTCTCGACGATGTGGTACTCGACGCCCAGGGTCTTGAGGTAGGCCGGCAGTACGTGCTCGGGGAAGCCTGGTTGCTTCTGGTCCATGTTCACCGCGACGATCTCGAACTTGATCGGCGCCACTTTCTGCAGGTGCAGCAGAACATCGAGCATGGTGTAGCTGTCTTTGCCGCCGGACAGGCAGACCATGACCTTGTCACCGTCTTCGATCATGTTGAAGTCGGTGATGGCTTCGCCAGCGAGACGACGCAGGCGTTTTTGCAGTTTGTTCTGGTTGACCGAAAGGGTGCCCATAGCGCTTGGAATCCGCGAGGTGTGACAAAAGCGGCATATTTTACGCACAAACCGTCGGCAGGCGTAGGCCAATCCGATAAAGACTGCAAGGTGATTAGCCGCCGCGCTGACAGCGCGATTTGCTCTAAAAAGCCGGCTTTGAGCGGCTAACTCCTTCCTATACTGCGACATAAGGCCACAGTAAAGGTGGCCTCGATCCTCTGGCCCCCATCACTTGGGGTCGCAAGCGCTCCGCTGGGGGGCGATGGCAACAACGGAAGGAGTGACTGGCATGATCCATCACGTTCTGGGGCTGTTTACCCATCCTGACCAAGAATGGAAAGAAATCCGTGGCGAGGAAGAAAGCATCAGCCACATGTACCTGACCCATACACTGATACTGGCGGCGATCCCCGCGGTATCGGCGTTTATCGGCACAACCCAGGTTGGCTGGGTCATCGGCGATCGCGCCCCGGTCATGTTGACCGAGGAAAGCGCGCTATGGATGACCATCATGTCGTACCTGGCAATGCTGGCTGGCGTCGCGGTGATGGGCGCGTTCATTCACTGGATGGCGCGCACCTACGACGCCAACCCGAGCATGGCCCGCTGCATCGCGTTTGCCACCTACACCGCGACGCCGCTGTTCGTTGGCGGCCTGGCGGCGCTATACCCCCACCTGTGGCTGGGGATGATCGTCGGCACGGCAGCCGTGTGCTACACGGTTTATCTGCTCTATGTCGGCCTGCCGACCTTCATGAACATACCTTCGGATGAAGGCTTCCTGTTCTCGAGTTCGGTATTGGCGGTCGGCCTGGTGGTGCTGGTAGCCATCATGGCCTTCACCGTGATCGTCTGGGGACTTGGCGTGGGGCCTGTCTATACAAACTAGAGTAATCAATAAGAAAGCAGCAACATAGGCGCAGTAACCCTCAGGCCGCCGCAAGGCGGCCTGAGGCTGGGCGCTGACAGGTGGCTCGGCAGCTTTGTGGCGGTTGCGGCATAATTGTCGGCCAGGAGTGTTCCCCGATATGCCCGAACTGCTCAAATCCCGCGTCGAAACCTGTTACCAGCAAGCCGAAATCTTTTTCAAACGCCCCTTCCCGCGCCCTGAAGTCAGTTTCAAGCTGCGTGGGCAAAAGGCCGGTGTTGCCCATCTGCATGAAAACCTGCTGCGCTTCAACCTGCAGTTGTATCGCGAAAACAGTGAAGACTTTCTCAAACAGACCGTTGCCCACGAAGTCGCCCACCTGGTCGCCCACCAACTGTTTGGCGACCGCATCCAGCCGCATGGCGAGGAGTGGCAGTTGATCATGCGCGGGGTTTATGAACTGCCGCCTAACCGTTGCCATAACTATGAAGTCAAACGCCGTACGCTGACCCGGTACATCTACCGCTGCCCTTGTGCCGGCAGCGACTTCCCCTTCTCGGCCCAGCGCCACAGC
The DNA here is from genome assembly GCF_050739775.1 of Pseudomonas sp. GTDB lineage: Bacteria > Pseudomonadota > Gammaproteobacteria > Pseudomonadales > Pseudomonadaceae > Aquipseudomonas. The sequence goes on along the minus strand of NZ_JBOICA010000039.1, from coordinate 590 downwards.
CTGGTGCGCCAGGGACGTCGGTATCTGTGCCGGCGCTGCCGGCATACCCTGGTGTATAGCGGGGAGACGCGGGTGGAGTAGCCAGAGCCTCGCGGGGCAAGCCCGGCTCCCACCGCAAGCCCGCCGTCATCTCATCAACCCGACGCGCGCTCACGTTCAAGTACCCGCACCGGCGGCGAGAAATATCTGCTGCGGCAAACGAAAACTGCGCAGCTTGAGCAGCGCCAGCGGCCCGGCACCCAGCTCGGTGCGCAGGTGCCAGGTCAGGCCCAGGCCATCCGGTGCCTCCAGCACCAGCCGGTAACGCGTGGCGCTGTCGTCCAGGACCGTGACCCGGGCTTGCTCCAGCAGGCGGATCAAGCCCCAGGTGCCCTGGTAGTCGCCGAACAGGCGCTCGCCGGTGCGCACGCTGGTCTAGGTCAGCCGCGCCCCGGGATGATCGCTGAAGCCCGGCCAGCTGAAGCGCTGCCAGAATTCTTTCTGGTTGAAGTAGGCATGCCGCTGGCCGTTGAGCAGGAAGGTGGTTTGCACCACGTCGCGCACCGGCTTGCCGCGCAGTTCGAAACTCAGGCCCATGCCGCCGTCGGTGT
>NZ_JBOICA010000038.1:0-44751 GCF_050739775.1 Pseudomonas sp. | reverse complement strand
GCCGCGTAGCGGCCCCAATGTGGCAAGGCTTTGCCTTGCATCGCCGGCAAGGCCGGCTCCTACAGTGTCCTATCCCGACCTGCCGCCTGTCCTTCAAGGTTGAAATCCTTCCCACCACCCCCATATGAGTCTGCATCAGGCATTTTCGCCCCGCTGCGTGGAGACTCTCCCTTGACCACCATCGTTTCAGTTCGCCGCCACGGCAAAGTCGTCATGGGCGGCGACGGCCAGGTTTCGCTCGGCAACACCGTGATGAAAGGCAACGCCAAAAAAGTCCGCCGCCTGTACCACGGTCAGGTCATCGCCGGCTTCGCCGGTGCCACCGCCGACGCATTCACTCTGTTCGAACGCTTTGAAGGCCAGCTGGAAAAGCACCAGGGCCATCTGATCCGTGCCGCCGTGGAGCTGGCCAAGGAATGGCGTACCGACCGTTCCCTGAGTCGCCTGGAAGCCATGCTGGCGGTCGCCAACAAGGACGCTTCGCTGATCATCACCGGCAACGGAGACGTGGTCGAACCCGAAGACGGCCTGATCGCCATGGGTTCCGGTGGCGGCTACGCCCAGGCCGCGGCCCGCGCCCTGCTGCAGAAGACCGATCTCTCGGCCCGTGAAATCACCGAGACCGCCCTGCACATCGCCGGTGACATCTGTGTGTTCACCAACCACAATCTGACTATCGAGGAGCAGGACCTGGCCGAGTAATTCAGCTGTTCTGGCGCCCGGCCCCGGCGGCCGGGCTTTTCCACGCTGACTTATCGAGCCCAAGGACCACCACAATCATGCCCATGACCCCCCGCGAGATCGTTCACGAACTCAACCGCCACATCATCGGCCAGGACGACGCCAAGCGCGCCGTCGCCATTGCCCTGCGCAACCGCTGGCGGCGCATGCAACTGCCTGCCGAGCTGCGCGTTGAAGTCACCCCGAAGAACATCCTGATGATCGGCCCGACCGGCGTCGGCAAGACCGAAATCGCCCGGCGCCTGGCTAAATTGGCCAATGCCCCGTTCATCAAGGTCGAAGCGACCAAGTTCACCGAAGTCGGCTATGTCGGTCGTGACGTCGAGTCGATCATTCGCGATCTGGCCGATGCCGCGATCAAGATGCTGCGCGAGCAGGAGATCGTCCGTGTCGGCCACCGTGCCGAAGACGCTGCCGAGGAGCGCATTCTTGACGCCCTGCTGCCACCGGCACGCACCGGCTTCAACGAGGACCAGGTCAACACCCAGGACTCCAACACCCGCCAGCTGTTCCGCAAGCGCCTGCGCGAAGGCCAGCTGGATGACAAGGAAATCGAGATCGAAGTGGCCGAAGCCATGGGTGTCGACATTTCCGCGCCACCGGGCATGGAAGAGATGACCAACCAGCTGCAGAGCCTGTTCGCCAACATGGGCAAGGGCAAGCGCAAGAGCCGCAAGCTCAAGGTCAAGGAAGCGCTCAAGCTGGTGCGCGACGAAGAAGCCAGCCGTCTGGTCAATGAAGATGAGCTCAAGGCCAAGGCCCTGGAAGCGGTCGAGCAGCACGGCATCGTGTTCATCGACGAAATCGACAAGGTGGCCAAGCGTGGCAACGTCGGCGGTGCCGATGTCTCCCGCGAAGGCGTACAGCGCGACCTGCTGCCGCTGATCGAAGGCTGCACGGTGAACACCAAGCTGGGTATGGTCAAGACCGACCACATCCTGTTCATCGCCTCCGGTGCTTTCCACCTGAGCAAGCCGAGCGACCTGGTACCGGAACTGCAAGGCCGTCTGCCGATTCGCGTCGAACTCAAGGCCCTGAGCCCGGAAGACTTCGAGCGCATCCTCAGCGAACCGCACGCCTCGCTGACCGAGCAATACCGCGAACTGCTCAAGACCGAAGGCCTGAACATCGAGTTCGCCGCCGAAGGCATCAAGCGTCTGGCCGAGATCGCCTGGCAGGTCAACGAGAAGACCGAGAACATCGGTGCGCGTCGCCTGCACACCCTGCTCGAGCGCCTGCTCGAAGAGGTGTCGTTCAGCGCCGGTGACCTGGCCAGTGCCCACAACGAAGCGCCGATCCGTATCGACGCCGACTACGTCAACAGCCACCTCGGCGAATTGGCGCAGAACGAAGACCTTTCTCGTTATATTCTGTAAGCCTCACTCTCTTACAGGCAGGGCCGCTTGCGGCCCTGAACCACATGGCCAGACTCCCTACCGGCATCAACCTGCACAAAGCCTCCAAGACCCTGAGCCTGACTTACGGGCCCGATGAGGTGTACCACCTGCCCGCCGAGTTCCTGCGCGTGCACTCGCCTTCCGCCGAGGTCCAGGGCCACGGCAACCCCATCCTGCAATTCGGCAAACTGGGCGTCGGCCTCAAGCAGATCGAAGCGGCCGGCCAGTACGCATTGAAACTGACCTTCGATGATGGCCACGACAGCGGCCTGTTCACCTGGGAGTACCTGGAGCAGTTGTGTCTGCGCCAACAGGCGCTCTGGGATGACTATCTCAACGAGCTGGCAAAAGCCGGAAAATCCCGCGACCCCTCCGAGTCCATCGTCAAGCTGATGCTCTAGCTCAGGCCTTCCAAGGTTTAGAGCGCATTTTCTAATTCTATTTGCTTGAATGCCTGCTCAACGGCCAATGAATGGCCGTCTTGCGCAACACTCGAAAGTCGGGTAACCAATAGATCTGGCAAGTTCCCTGCATTGATGTGCAGCAGGGTCTGGCCGGTATGTAGAGGTCGCGAGCGAAAGCAGGCAGTCTTCTCAAGCAGAAAAAACCCGCAGGGCTCATCGTCGTTTGCATCCGGCCGCAGGACCGCAGTTCGTTATTACTGGTCACCCGAGCAGCAGTACCGGGCACTCGTCTGTGTAACGCGCACAGCAGGCCGGTACTCGTCTCAGGACAACGGAGCGTCGTAGATGAGTAACAAGAACAACGATGACCTGCAGCGCCAAGCCTCGGAAAACACACTGGGCCTGAACCCGGTGATTGGCTTGCGCCGCAAGGATTTGCTGACATCTGCGCGAATGGTGCTGGGCCAGGCCATTCGCCAGCCGCTGCACAGTGCCAAGCATGTCGCGCATTTCGGCCTGGAACTCAAGAATGTGATCTTCGGCAAGTCGGCCCTGCAACCGGAGAGCGACGATCGTCGCTTCAATGATCCGGCCTGGAGCCAGAACCCCCTTTATCGCCGCTATCTGCAGACCTACCTTGCCTGGCGTAAAGAACTGCACGACTGGATCGACACCAGCACCCTGTCGGACCAGGACATCAGCCGCGGTCATTTCGTCATCAACCTGATGACCGAAGCCATGGCCCCGACCAATACCGCTGCCAACCCGGCAGCGGTCAAACGCTTCTTCGAAACCGGTGGCAAAAGCCTGCTCGACGGCCTGTCGAACCTGGCCAAGGACATGGTCAACAACGGCGGCATGCCCAGCCAGGTGAACATGGCGGCCTTCGAGGTCGGCAAGAACCTGGGCACCAGCGAAGGCGCGGTGGTGTATCGCAACGACGTACTGGAGTTGATCCAGTACCAGCCGATCACCGAACAGGTGCATGCCCGCCCGCTGTTGGTGGTGCCGCCGCAAATCAACAAATTCTATATTTTCGACTTGAGCCCGGAGAAGAGCCTGGCGCGTTTCTGCCTGCGCTCCAACGTGCAGACCTTTATTGTCAGTTGGCGCAACCCGACCAAAGCCCAGCGCGAATGGGGTCTGTCGACCTACATTGATGCGCTCAAGGAAGCCGTCGATGTGATCCTGGCGATCACCGGCAGCAAAGACCTGAACATGCTCGGCGCCTGCTCCGGAGGCATCACCTGCACTGCACTGCTGGGTCACTACGCCGCACTGGGTGAAACCAAGGTCAACGCCCTGACCCTGCTGGTCAGTGTGCTCGACACCACCCTCGACAACCAGGTCGCGCTGTTCGTCGACGAGCAAACCCTGGAGTCCGCCAAGCGCCACTCCTATCAGGCCGGCGTACTCGAGGGTCGCGACATGGCCAAGGTGTTCGCCTGGATGCGCCCCAACGACCTGATCTGGAACTACTGGGTCAACAACTACCTGCTGGGCAATGAGCCGCCGGTGTTCGACATCCTGTTCTGGAACAACGACACCACGCGTCTGCCGGCCGCCTTCCATGGCGACTTGATCGAAATGTTCAAAAATAATCCACTGACCCGTGCCGATGCACTGGAAGTGAGCGGCACTCCGATCGACCTGAAGAAAGTCACCAGCGACATCTACAGCGTTGCCGGCAACACCGACCATATCACGCCCTGGCAGTCTTGCTACCGCTCGGCCCAGTTGTTCGGCGGCAATATCGAGTTCGTCCTGTCCAACAGCGGGCACATCCAGAGCATTCTCAACCCGCCAGGCAATCCCAAGGGACGCTACATGACAGGCACCGAACTGCCGCCGTTGGCCACCGACTGGCAAGAGAATGCCAGCAAGCACACCGATTCCTGGTGGTTGCATTGGCAGGGCTGGCTGGCCGAACGCTCGGGTGAGATGAAAAAAGCACCGACACGCCTGGGCAACAAGGCCTATGCCGCCGCCGAGGCCGCACCGGGAACATACGTGCACGAGCGCTGATTGCTTACGGGTGCCGTGGTCCGATTGAGGGCCACGGCGAATCATCCACCACAGGGCTTCGCGCATGCCGCAACCGTACCTATTCAGAACCGTCGACCTGGATGGCCAGTCCATCCGCACCGCGGTTCGCCCTGGCAAGCCGCACTTGACGCCCTTGCTGATTTTCAACGGCATCGGCGCCAACCTGGAGCTGGTGTTCCCCTTCATCCAGGCCCTGGACCCGGACCTGGAAGTCATCGCCTTCGATGTGCCTGGTGTCGGTGGTTCGTCGACGCCCAGACACCCCTACCGCTTTCCCGGGCTGGCCAAGCTCACCACGCGCATGCTTGATTACCTCGACTACGGGCAGGTCAACGTCATTGGCGTGTCCTGGGGCGGTGCGCTGGCCCAGCAGTTCGCCCATGACTATCCCGAGCGCTGCAAAAAGCTGGTGCTGGCGGCCACCGCGGCTGGCACGGTGATGGTCCCGGGCAAGCCCAAGGTGCTGTGGTTGATGGCCAGTCCCAGACGCTACATCCAGCCTTCCCATGTCATCCGCATCGCCCCGCAGATCTATGGTGGCGCCTTTCGCCGCGACCCGGACCTGGCCATGGCGCACGCCGCCAAGGTACGGTCCTCGGGCAAGCTCGGCTATTACTGGCAGCTGTTCGCCGGGCTTGGCTGGACCAGCATCCATTGGCTGCACAAGATCCAGCAGCCAACCCTGGTGCTGGCCGGCGACGATGATCCGCTGATTCCGCTGATCAATATGCGTCTGCTGGCCTGGCGTATTCCCAATGCCCAACTACACATAATCGACGATGGTCATTTGTTCCTGATTACCCGGGCCGAAACCGTTGCCCCGATCATCATGAAGTTTCTCCAGCAAGAGCGCCAACGCGCCGTCATGCACCCTCGGCCAGCCCCCAGCTAAGACGCTGTGATCGTTCGAGCCCGTGGCAGGACACCCGGTAGCCTGGTGCGCGGCACGAGGTTGGTGTCGCTCTTGCATTGATCTGTTTGTTGATGGCCTGACGACGGAGTGTTGCCTGATGAAAGACAAACCCGCGAAGGGACCGGTACCGGTCCCCGCCTCCTATATGAACGTGCAGAGTGCGATCACCGGCCTGCGTGGCCGCGACCTGCTTTCCACGTTACGCAATGTCAGCCGCCACAACCTGCGCCACCCGCTGCACACGGCCAAGCACATGCTCGCCCTGGGCAACCAACTGGGGCGTGTACTGCTGGGTGACACGCCGCACCAGCCCAGCCCACGGGACAATCGTTTCAAGGACCCGACCTGGAATCTCAATCCCTTCTACAGCCGTGGACTACAGGCTTATCTCGCCTGGCAGAAACAGACCCGGCAGTGGATCGATGAAAGCCAGCTGGCCGCCGATGACCGGGCTCGCGCGCACTTCCTCTTTGCGTTGTTCAACGATGCGATGTCACCGAGCAACTCCTTGCTCAACCCCGCCGCCGTCAAGGAACTGTTCAACTCAGGGGGCCTGAGCCTGGTACGCGGCCTGAGCCACCTGCTCGATGACCTGCGCCACAACGATGGCTTGCCGCGCCAGGTCAATCCCCATGCGTTCGAGGTGGGTCGCAACCTGGCCACCACCCCAGGCGCGGTGGTGTTTCGCAATGAGCTGCTGGAGCTGATCCAGTACAAGCCGATGAGCGAAAAACAGTATGCCCGCCCCATGTTGGTGGTGCCGCCGCAGATCAACAAGTTCTACATCTTCGACTTGAGCCCGGCCAACAGCTTCGTTCAATACATGCTCAAAAATGGCCTGCAGACCTTCATGATCAGCTGGCGCAACCCCGACCCGCGACACCGCGAATGGGGCCTGTCGAGTTACGTCGAGGCCCTGGAAGAAGCCATGAATGTCTGCCGGGCAATCACCGGCAGCCGCGAGGTCAACCTGATGGGCGCCTGCGCCGGTGGCCTGACCATGGCCGCCCTGCAAGGTCACCTGCAGGCCAAGCGACAATTGCGCAGGATCAGCAGCGCCACCTACCTGGTCAGCCTGCTCGACAGCCAGATCGACAGCCCGGCCAGCCTGTTCGCCGACGAGCAGACCCTGGAAGCGGCCAAGCGCCGCTCCTACCAGCGGGGCGTGCTTGATGGCCGGGAGATCGCCAAGGTCTTCGCCTGGATGCGCCCCAACGACCTGATCTGGAACTACTTCGTCAACAACTACCTGCTTGGCAAGGAGCCACCGGCCTTCGACATCCTCTACTGGAACAATGACAACACCCGCCTGCCGGCCGCCCTGCACGGTGACCTGCTGGACTTCTTCAAGCACAACCCGCTGGCCCATGCCGCCGGTCTTGAGGTATGCGGCACACCGATCGACCTGCAGAAGGTCAACGTCGACAGTTTCAGCGTGGCCGGCAACAACGACCACATAACTCCCTGGGATGCGGTGTACCGCTCGACCTTGCTGCTGGGCGGCGACAAGCGTTTCATCCTGGCCAATAGCGGCCATGTGCAAAGTATCCTCAACCCGCCCGGCAACCCCAAGGCGCACTATGTCGACAACCCGCGCCTGAGCAGTGACCCACGGGCCTGGTTCTACGATGCCAAGCAAGTCGACGGCAGTTGGTGGCCGCAGTGGCTAGAGTGGATTCAGGCGCGCTCCGGCACCCAGCGCGAGACCCTGATGACCCTGGGCAACCAGAACTACCCCCCCATGGACCCCGCACCCGGTACTTACGTCCAGGCGCGCTGAACAAGTAGAACGGATGAAAACCCGCGACCGTATTCTCGAGTGTGCCCTGCAGCTGTTCAACCAGCAGGGCGAACCGAATGTCTCGACCCTGGAAATCGCCAATGAAATGGGGATCAGCCCGGGCAACCTGTACTATCACTTCCACGGCAAGGAGCCGCTGGTCCTGGGTTTGTTCGAGCGCTTCGAAGACGAACTGACACCCCTGCTCGACCCACCTCTGGAGGTGCGCCTGGATGCCGAGGACTACTGGCTGTTCCTGCACCTGATCGTCGAGCGCATGGCCCAATACCGTTTCCTGTTCCAGGACCTGTCAAACCTGACCGGACGCCTGCCCAAGCTGGCCCGTGGCATGCGTAACCTGCTCAACGCCCTCAAGCGCACCCTGGCCGCCCTGCTCGCCAGCCTCAAGGCCCAGGGCCAGGTGGTCAGCGACACCCGGGCGTTAGGACAACTGGTGGAGCAGATCACCCTGACGCTGTTATTCTCCCTGGATTACCAGCGGGTGCTGGCGCGCGAGGGTGAGGTCGGGGTGGTGGTGTACCAGGTGATGATGCTGGTGGCGCCGCATCTGGATACGGGGTCGCGGCATGCCGCTGAGCAGATTGCCTTGAGGTATCTGGATGGCTGAAAAGCATCGCGGGGCAAGCCCGCTCCCACCGTAGTAGTCAGTGGGAGCGGGCTTGCCCCGCGATAAGGCCCGAATCAGGATTGGCTGATCGGGCTGACCGAAGCCGATGGTGTCGGCGTGGCCGGTGCTACCGTTGCCGCTGGCACCGCGCTTGGTGCCGGTGCTGCACTGGCCGCAGGTGCTGCTGGTTTGGCGGCGGGCTTGGCCGGGGCTTTCTTCACCGCTGGCTTTTTCGCCGCTGCAGGCTTGGCTGCTGCCGGTTTCGCTGCTGCTTTGGCCGCTGCAGTTTTCGCTGCCGCAGGCTTGGCTGCCGCTTTCGGAGCTGCCTTGGCCAGTGGCTTGGCCGCTGTCTTGGTCGCTGCCGGCTTGCTGGAGACCGACTTGACCGAAGCACCGGTCAGTTTCTCGATCTGCTTGGTCAAGGTATCGACCTGCTGATGCAGCGCCTTGACTTCATTGCGGCTCGGTACGCCCAGACGCGAAATGGCACTGTTCAGACGCTTGTCGAAAGCCTCTTCGAGTTCGCTCCATTTGCCCAGCGCACGGTCTTTCACGTCACCCACCCGCGAGGTGGCCGACTTGGCCGAAGCCTTGGCCGCGTCAACGGAACTCTTGGCGTGCTTTTCAGCCTTCTCACCGTCCTTGACCAGGGACTCGAACAGCTTGTTGCCGTCCTGGTCGATCTTGGAGTAGATACCCAATCCAGCCAGCCAGATCTTGCGGGAATACTTCTCGATCCCCCCGACCCAGGAGCTGCCTTCTTTTTCGCTACTCTTCTTGCCAGCCATCCTGCTCTCCTTATTGGTTACGCGCGACACGTTCAAGCAATGCCGTCAGCTCATCGAGCTTGGCAGAGAGTGTCTCCACGTCATGTTTAGACGGAATGCCGATACGATTCAAGGCGCTGGCAACCCGTGTGTCGAAAGCCTTTTCGATTTTATCGAGTTGAACTTCGACCTTGCCCTTGACGCCAGTGATCTCGCCCTTGACCGAATCGATCTGGCTGTTGGCTGCATCAAGCTCATGGTCGATGCGTTTCTTCCCACGTTTCTCGACGGTTTCGCCGGCCTTGACCAGTTCTTTCAGGTAGTCGGAACCTTCCTGACCGACCCGGGCATAGGCCCCCAGGCCTGCCAGCCAAATCTTGCGCGCGTAGCCGCGCACCTCACCCAGCGTGCTCTGGGCGTCGTCTTTCTTCTTCAGGGTCACTTTGGCCATGCTCTGCACCTCACGCTCGAAAAGATATGGAGGAACTGCCCATTGAATTTGGGCTTGAGCACAAGGTAGGGAGAAAAATTAGAATCCTCACCCTAGTAGGAGCGGATTTATCCGCGATGGGGCGCGTAGCGGCCCTAAAATATAGGACTGCTATGCAGTCCTTCGCGGATAAATCCGCTCCTACAGAGTCACACCAGGGCTTTGTCCAAAGCCCGCTCGATCTCGCTCTTGATGGTCGCGCTCATCATCGACAGCATCATGCCCAGCTTCAGTTCGACCCTGATGCTGTCTTCACCGATCTGCACGCTGCCATTGGCACCACTGCGTTTGACCTCGACCCGGTCGCCATCCCAGCGGGCCGTGAGGTCATATTCGCGGGCCAGCTTGTCGACCAGGGCTTGGGCCTTTTCCCGGGCCGCGTCGCGGCCCAGGCTGTGTTTGCGCTCAACGCTGATCTGGGTCATTCATTCAATCCTGGGGTCAGAGGCATACTCCTATTATGCCCGCACCCCGACCTGCGACACACCCTGCCAAGACAAATCCGACCGTACGCCCTAGAATGGCCAGTAATTTTTCCCGGTGAAGCGATATGAACGACCAGCGCAAAGGCGACCACGCCGAACCCACCACCCATTTCGGCTACCAGAACGTGCCGGAAAGCCAGAAAGCAGAGAAAGTCGCTGAGGTTTTCCATTCGGTAGCGGCCAAGTACGACTTGATGAACGATGTGCTTTCCGGTGGCATGCACCGCCTGTGGAAGCGTTTCACCATCGAACTGTCCGGTGTGCGCAGCGGCAACCGGGTACTGGATATCGCCGGTGGCACCGGTGACCTGGCCGCCAAGTTCTCGCAATTGGTCGGTCCGACCGGCCAGGTAGTGCTGGCCGATATCAACGAGTCGATGCTCAAGGTCGGCCGCGACCGCCTGCTTGATCGGGGTGTGGCCGGCAACATCGAATTCGTCCAGGCCGATGCGGAAAAGCTGCCGTTCCCGGACAACCATTTCGATTGCGTAACCATCGCCTTCGGCCTGCGCAACGTGACCCACAAGGAAGATGCCATCCGCTCGATGCTGCGGGTGCTCAAGCCCGGTGGCCGCCTGCTGGTGCTGGAGTTCTCCAAGCCGACCAGCAAGCTGATGTCCAAGGTCTACGATGCCTATTCGTTCGCCTTCATGCCGCTGGCCGGCAAGCTGATCACCAACGACTCGGAAAGCTACCGCTACCTGGCCGAATCGATCCGCATGCACCCTGACCAGGAAACCCTCAAGGCGATGATGATCGAGGCCGGTTTCGACCGTGTCACCTACCACAACATGACCAGCGGCATCGTTGCCCTGCACCGGGGTATCAAGCCCTGATGCTCCTGGCCGGCCTTCTTGCCAGCGTCGAGCACGGCCTGAACCGTGTCCTGCGCCTGGACAGCACGGCACTGCCGCGCTTGCGCCCGCTCGATGGCAAGGTGATTGCCATCGACTGTCGCCAGCCAGCCCTGCAACTGTTCATTCTGCCCAGCGGCGAAGGCCTGATGCTCGCCGCGCACTGGGCCAATGAGGCCGACTGCACCCTGCGCGCCCCGGCCAGCAGTCTGGTGCGCCTGGCCATGAGCCAGGACAAGAGCGCCGTGCTGCACAGTCCGCAGGTCGAGCTCGAAGGCGACAGTGCCGTGCTGCTGGATCTGGTCGCTGTGCTCCAGGACCTGGAGCTGGACTGGGAGTACGAGCTCTCGCGCTGGCTCGGACCGGTCGCCACGCAACTGCTCAGCGGCCATCTGCGCAGCCGCGCCAGCTGGACACGCCAAGGCCTGGCCAGTTTCAACCAGAACCTCTCCGAGTACCTGGCCGGAGAAGCTCGCACCCTGGTCGGCCAACGCGAAGCCGAAGCCCGTTTCAGCGAGCTCGACACGCTCAAAGTCGACATCGAACGCCTCGAGGCGCGCATTGCGCGCCTTGCCCGCCCCCTTGATACCAGCGATAACGCATGAAGCTGCTTGCCGTCCGCCGTCTGTTTCACATCCAGCGCGTGGTCATCCGCTACCGCCTCGATGACCTGCTGTTCGAACTGCCGCTGCCTTGGTGGTTGATGGCCCTGCGGCACCTGATGCCCTGGCGCTGGCTGCCACGAAAAACCCTGGATCTCAGTCGCGGCGCCCGGCTGCGCCAGGCCCTGCAGGACTTGGGGCCGATCTTCATCAAGTTTGGCCAGTTGCTTTCGACCCGCCGCGACCTGCTGCCTGAAGACATCGCCGACGAGCTGATGCTCCTGCAGGATCGGGTGCCTCCGTTCGATCCGCAAAAAGCCGTGGCCCTGATCGAAGAACAGCTCGGCGCGAAGATCAGCGAAGTGTTCAGCCGCTTTGACGTCGAACCGCTGGCCTCGGCCTCGGTGGCTCAGGTCCACGCGGCCAAACTCAAGAGCGGTGAAGAAGTGGTGGTCAAGGTCGTGCGCCCGGGCCTCAAGCCGGTCATCGCCCAGGACCTGGCCTGGCTGTTCCTGATCGCCCGCGGCGCCGAGCGGGTGTCCGCCGATGCCCGCCTGCTGCACCCGGTGGAAGTGGTCGGCGACTACGAGAAAACCATCTACGACGAGCTCGACCTATTGCGCGAGGCGGCCAACGCCAGCCAGCTCAAACGCAACTTTGAAGGTTCGGAGATGATGTACGTGCCCCAGGTGTACTGGGACTGGTGCCGCCCCAAGGTGCTGGTGATGGAACGCATCTATGGCATCCAGGTCACCGACCTGGCAACCCTGGCCGACCAGCGCACCGACCTGAAAATGCTCGCCGAACGTGGTGTGGAGATCTTTTTCACCCAGGTTTTCCGTGACAGTTTCTTTCATGCCGACATGCACCCGGGCAACATCTTCGTCAGCACCGTCAAGCCATGGAGCCCACAGTACATTGCCATTGATTGCGGCATCGTCGGCAGCCTGACGCCTGAAGACCAGGACTACCTGGCGCGCAACCTGTTTGCCTTCTTCAAACGCGACTACCGCCGCGTCGCCCAGCTGCATATCGATTCGGGCTGGGTGCCGGCGCACACCAAGCTCAACGAGTTCGAGGCGGCGATCCGTACCGTTTGCGAGCCGATCTTCGAAAAACCGTTAAAAGATATTTCCTTCGGCCAAGTGCTGATGCGCCTGTTCCAGACTGCGCGGCGCTTCAACATGGAAGTCCAGCCACAGCTGGTGCTGCTGCAAAAGACCCTGCTGAACATCGAAGGTCTGGGGCGTCAGCTCTACCCCGAGCTGGACCTGTGGAGCACTGCCCAGCCGTTCCTGGAACGCTGGATGCGCGAGCGGGTCAGCCCCAAAACACTGCTGCAGAACCTGCACGGCCAGGTCGAACAAATCCCGCATCTGGCCGACATGACCCGCGACCTGCTCGAGCGCATGTCGCAGCCGCACCTGGCCGACCCGCCCAGCCCCTGGCAACAAAAGGGCGATAGCTGGGCCTTGCGCCTGCTCGGCGCCGGGTTGCTCGGCGGTGGCGCGACCCTGGCTGCCGGCGCTCTCAGCCTTAGTGCCCCGGCTGCCTGGCCAGCCTGGCTGATGCTCGCGGCCGGCCTTTACCTGATCGTGCGTCGATAGCCAGCCGGGCCTGTGACTGGCACACTAGCGCAAGGGGTCGGCAGAGGATCGGGCCTCTAGTTTTGGAGTCGTACATGAAAGACTGGCTGGACGAGATCAACTGGAACAGCGATGGCCTGGTACCGGCTATCGCCCAGGACCACAAAACCGGGCGCGTGCTGATGATGGCCTGGATGAATCGCGAGTCGCTGGCCCTGACCGCCGCCGAGCAGCGGGCCATCTACTGGTCACGCTCGCGTGGCAAACTGTGGCGTAAGGGCGAGGAATCCGGGCACGTGCAAAAACTGCATGAAATGCGCCTGGACTGCGACGCCGACGTAATCATCCTGATGGTCGAGCAACTGGGGCATATCGCCTGCCATACCGGCCGCGAAAGCTGCTTCTACCGTGTTTACGAAAACGCTGAGTGGAAGACCGTCGATCCGGTCCTCAAAGACCCCCATGCCATCTACAACGCAGGACACTGACATGAACGACACCCTGACCCGCCTGGCCGAAGTGCTGGAAGCGCGCAAAGGCGCCGAACCTGACAGTTCCTACGTGGCCAGCCTGTACCACAAGGGCCTGAACAAGATTCTGGAAAAGCTCGGCGAAGAGTCGATCGAGACCATCATTGCTGCCAAGGACGCCGCCCACAGCGGTGATTGCAGCGATGTCATCTACGAGACCGCCGATCTGTGGTTCCATAGCCTGGTCATGCTCGCCCAACTGGGTCAGCACCCACAGGCGGTGCTGGATGAGCTGGACCGCCGTTTCGGCCTGTCCGGGCACGCCGAGAAAGCAGCGCGTCAGCCATCGGCCTAACTGAATTATTTCGAGGGATTGCATCATGGGTATTTTTGACTGGAAACACTGGGTCGTCCTGCTGGTCGTCGTGGTACTGGTATTCGGCACCAAGAAGCTGAAGAACTTCGGCAGCGATCTGGGCGAATCGATCAAGGGCTTTCGCAAGGCCATGAACGAAGAAGAATCCAAGCCTGCCGAACAGACGCCACCACCGGTGCAACCCGCCCAGCCACAGGCCGCTTCGCCGCTGAACCAGCCGCAGACCATCGACGGCCAGGCGCACAAGGTCGAAGAGCCGATCAGGAAAGATTGATCAATGTTCGGGATCAGCTTCAGCGAACTGCTGCTCGTGGGCCTGGTGGCCCTGCTGGTGCTCGGCCCTGAGCGCTTGCCGGGTGCCGCGCGTACGGCCGGGTTGTGGATCGGTCGCCTCAAGCGCAGCTTCAATGCGATCAAACAGGAAGTGGAGCGTGAGATCGGCGCCGATGACATCCGCCGCCAGCTGCACAACGAGCACATCCTCGCCATGGAGCAGGAAGCACGCAAGATCCTCAACCCGCAGAGCGTGACGCCTGAACCACCTGCGACCCCGGTTGCCAGCAGTGAAGCCACCGCGCCAGCGACTGCAGCCAGCGCCCAGGCCACGCCGGTCGCCAGCGCAACCACCGAACCGACACAGCCACCGCGAGCCCCATGAGCGATATTCCGCAAAACGACCAGCCAATGCCGCTGGTTTCGCACCTTACCGAGCTGCGTACTCGCCTGCTGCGTTGCGTCGCGGCCATCTTCCTGATCTTCGCCGGGCTGTTTTCCTTCGCACAGCAGATCTACACCCTGGTTTCGGCCCCGCTGCGCGAGCACCTGCCGGCCAACGCAACGATGATCGCCACAGACGTGGCCTCGCCGTTCCTGACGCCGTTCAAACTGACCATGATCGTCTCGCTGTTCCTGGCCATTCCGCTGATCCTCCAGCAAATCTGGGGGTTTATCGCCCCCGGCCTGTACCGCCATGAAAAGCGCATCGCTATCCCGCTGCTGATCTCCAGCATCATCCTGTTCTACGCCGGGATGGCCTTTGCCTACTTCCTGGTGTTCCCGCTGATCTTCGGTTTCTTCGCCAGTGCCACCCCGGAAGGGGTGTCGATGATGACCGACATTGCCAGCTACCTTGACTTCGTCATGACCCTGTTCTTCGCCTTCGGCGTGGCCTTCGAGATCCCGGTGGCGGTCGTGCTGCTGGTGTGGATCGGCGTGGTCGATGTGAAGTACCTGAAGAAGATCCGCCCCTACGTGATCATCGGCTGCTTCGTGGTTGGTATGATCCTCACGCCGCCGGACATCTTCTCGCAAACCCTGCTGGCCGTGCCGATGTGGCTGTTGTTCGAGATCGGCGTACTGTTTGGCGGGCTGATCCGTAAACGCAGCGAGCATCAGGAAGACGCCGACCACAACGACCAGCCGCCAGCGACCCAGCCGTGAACCTGCTGCTGCTCGAAGAGGCCGACTTTATCGCGGCCGATCGCGTCGTTCTGGCCGATCGGCGCTTTACCCACATGCAGGACATCCACCGCGTGGCGGTAGGCGACAGCCTGCGCGTCGGACGCATTGGCGGACTGATGGGCGAAGCCCAGGTGCTGCGCCTGGAAGGCCACGAGGCTGAACTGTCGGTCAGCTTCGACCGCGATCCGCCAGCCAAGCTGCCGCTGACCCTGGTGCTGGCCCTGCCACGACCGAAGATGCTAC
The DNA here is from genome assembly GCF_050739775.1 of Pseudomonas sp. Classification (GTDB taxonomy): domain Bacteria; phylum Pseudomonadota; class Gammaproteobacteria; order Pseudomonadales; family Pseudomonadaceae; genus Aquipseudomonas. The sequence continues at coordinate 29,508 of NZ_JBOICA010000038.1, read as the reverse complement.
GCCGGGTGTTCCAGACTGTCGCTACCATGGGTGTGCCAAAGCTGATCCTGGTCAACAGCTACCGGGTCGAGAAAAGCTTCTGGCAGACCCCCTTCCTCGAACCCGGGGCCATTCGCGAGCAGCTGATCCTGGGCCTGGAGCAGACCCGCGACACGATCCTGCCCGAAGTCGTCATCGAGAAGCGCTTCAAACCCTTCGTCGAAGACCGCCTGCCAACCATTGCCCAGGGCACCCTCGGCCTGGTCGGCCACCCCGGCCCGTTCCCGCCCTGCCCTCGCGGCCTGGACGAGCCGGTGACCCTGGCGATCGGCCCTGAAGGCGGCTGGATTCCCTACGAAATCGACCTGCTGGGCAAGGCCGGACTGTCCCCGGTACAACTTGGCCAGCGCATCCTGCGCGTGGAGACGGCGGTGACCGCCCTGCTCGCCCGTCTGTTCTGACTTCAGTTTTGCGATCCGGCGCCGATGCATGGGCACCAGAACAATAAAATCGCCCCTGCCGATCGCAATGGAGTCCTACCATGTACCGTTGGTTAGCCCAGCACCTGGGTAACGTGAGCGTCAATCGAAAACTCGGCATCGGCTTCGGCCTGGTCCTTCTACTGACCCTGAGTATCACCCTGACCGGCTGGCAGGGCATCAACGGCATCACCCAGCGTGGCGACACCCTTGGTGGCATCTCCCAGGTGCTTGAGGCAACCCTTGAGCTGCGCATTGCTCGACAGAGCTACCAGCTCAAAGGCGACGAGGCTGCGGCGCAGAACCTCAACAACGCCCTGGCAGACCTTGATCGGCAACTGCAGCAGGTCGATCAGCGAATTACCCGTGCACAGGACCGTCAGCGTTTCGACCAGCAGATCGACGCCGCCCGACAATACCGCCAGGCCCTGGGCAGTGCCGACAAGGCTGCCCAGCAACGCCAAGCCAGCCGCGAAGTGCTCGGCAACAGCGCCGACCAGGCTGCGGCACTGATCGCCCAGGTTGAGCAGCAGTTGCTAGGCGGTACTGATCTGAGCCTGTTCAATAGCGTTGTAGAAGCCGGCAAACTGCTACAACAGGCGCGGTTCCAGGTTCGTGGTTACACCTACAGCGGTAACCCCGAGTTTCAACAGGCGGCACTCAATGCCATCGACCAGGCGGGCGCGCAACTGCGGACCCTGGCGGAAGTCTTGCCAGCGAACTTCACCAGCAGCTTCCAGCAGGCAGCACGCGCCCTCGACAGCTACCGGGCGGCGGTCATCCAGTTCGGTGTTGCGCAAGCCGCAGCAGAGCAGGCGGCGCAGCAGATGGTCACACTAGGTCAGACCCTGATCGAACAAAGCCAGCAACTGATTATCACCCTGACCCAGCTGCGTGACGATGAATCGCAGCACGCCAAGTCGATGCTCACCCTGGCCACTGTCCTGGCCCTGCTGTTCAGCCTGCTCGCCGCCTGGGTCATCACCCGCCAGATCGTCATTCCCCTGCACCAGACCCTCAACGCCGCCGACCGGGTCGCCAGTGGCGACCTGCGCCAGGACCTGAACGTTGAGCGTCGCGACGAGCTTGGCCAGCTGCAACGCAGCATGCAGCACATGACGGTCAGCCTGCGCGAGTTGATTGGCGGCATTGGCGATGGGGTCACGCAGATTGCCAGTGCCGCTGAAGAGCTGTCGGCGGTGACTGAGCAGACCAGCGCAGGGGTCAACAACCAAAAGGTCGAGACCGATCAAGTAGCCACCGCCATGAACGAGATGGCCGCCACCGTGCAGGAAGTCGCGCGCAATGCCGAAGAGGCCTCGGAAGCGGCGCTGGTAGCCGACCAGCAGGCCCGTGAGGGTGATCGGGTGGTCGCTGAAGCCATCGCCCAGATCGAACGTCTGGCGAGTGAAATGAATCACTCCAGCGAAGCCATGGGCCAGCTCAAGAGCGAGAGCGACAAGATCGGCAGCGTGCTCGATGTAATCAAGTCGGTAGCCCAACAAACCAACCTGCTAGCACTCAACGCAGCGATCGAAGCCGCCCGCGCCGGGGAAGCCGGGCGTGGCTTTGCAGTGGTGGCCGATGAAGTGCGCAGCCTGGCCCAACGCACCCAGCAATCGACCGAAGAGATCGAAGCGTTGATTGCCGGCTTGCAAAGTGGCACCCAACAGGTGGTCAGTACCATGGATACCAGCCGCAACCTGACCGACAGCAGCGTCGAGCTGACCCGTCGCGCCGGCACCTCACTGGACACCATCACCCGCACCGTCTCGTCGATCCAGGCGATGAATCAGCAGATCGCCGCCGCAGCCGAGCAACAAAGCGCGGTGGCTGAAGAGATCAACCGCAGCGTGATGAACGTGCGCGATGTCTCGGACCAGACCTCTTCCGCCAGCGAAGAAACGGCCGCCTCCAGCGTCGAACTGGCGCGCCTGGGCACCCACCTGCAGGGCCTGGTTGGCAAATTCCAGCTCTGAGGTTAAACAACCTGTGCTGCCATCTCGGGCAGCGCAGGTTGGGCTGTTGTACATTTTCTGCTATCTGCCCCTGGGCAACCTTCCTACACCCTCGCCGTTTCAGCCATTTTCCTTAGCTTAATTGCTGAACATTCCTACATTGATTACAGGTCCACGGAACTAGAGCACCTGGCGCAGGAACGCCTGGGCGCGCAGGTCTTTCGGTGAGGTGAAGAACGCCTCGGGCGGCGAGTCTTCCAGAAGCTTGCCATGATCGAAGAACAGCACCCGATCCGCCACTTCCCGGGCAAAGCCCATCTCGTGGGTCACGCAGACCATGGTCATGCCTTCCAGGGCCAGGGTTTTCATGACGTCGAGCACTTCACCGACCATTTCCGGGTCGAGCGCCGAAGTCGGCTCATCGAACAACATCACCTTCGGGTCCATGGCCAGGGCCCGGGCAATGGCGACCCGCTGCTGCTGGCCACCGGACAAGCGCGAGGGATACTCATTGGCTTTCTGGCCGATGCCGACCTTCTCCAGCAACGCCCGGGCCTTGGCCTCGCGCTCAGCCTTGCCACGCTTGCGCACGACTTTCTGCGCCAGGCACAGGTTCTCCAGCACGGTCATGTGCGGGAACAGGTTGAAATGCTGGAAGACCATGCCGACTTCGCGACGATAGGCATTGACGTCAGTCTTCGGGTCAGCCAGCTGCAGGCCATCGATGGCCACGGTGCCCTCATCGAACGACTCCAGGCCATTGAGGCAGCGCAGGAAGGTCGATTTGCCCGAGCCCGACGGCCCGAGCACCACCAACACCTCGCCCTTGGCAACGTTGGTGCTGACGTGATCGACCGCGCGCACCACTTGGCCACGGGTATCGAAGACTTTTACCAGATCACGGACCTCAATCACTTTGCGCAAGCCTCCGCTCAAGCCGGCTGGCCATGTGCGACAGCGGCAGGTTGATCAACAGGTACAGGCCGGCGACACAGAACCAGATCTCGAAGGTCGAGAACGAGGTGGTGATCGCTTCGCGCCCGCTCTTGGTCAGTTCGGTAATGGCGATCACCGACACCAGCGAGGTGTCCTTGACCAGGCTGATGAACTGCCCGGCCAGCGGCGGCAGCACGCGTTTGAACGCTTGCGGCAGCACCACGTGACGCATCGACTGACCAGCACTCAAGCCCAGCGAGCGAGCAGCTTCGCCCTGCCCCTTGGCAATCGACTGCACACCGGCGCGGACGATCTCGGCGACATAGGCACCGGTAAACAACGCCAGTGCCGCCACCCCGGCGAACTCGCGGGACAGGTTGAGCACGGTGCCGATGAAGAAGTAGAAAATGAAGATCTGTACCAGCAGTGGCGTACCGCGCACCAACTCGACGTAGACCGTGGACAGGTCACGCAGGGTCGGGTTGTTCGACAAGCGGCAGAGGCCGGCAAACAGACCGATCACCAGGCCCAGCACGCCAGAGGCCAGCGAGATCCAGACGGTGGTCCACAGGCCCCAGGCCAACGGTCCGGCGGCCCAGTGATGGGTCACGCCGATCAGGTCGCCTTCGGCGATATCATCGCCACGGGACAGCTGCACGCTGGCCTGTTCAACCTCGAACACCTGCTCGGTACCGCTCTCGTCACGCAGGGTGACGGTGGCCATGTCGCCTTTGGGGGTGATCGATTCAATGGTGCCGTTCTCGCTGGCACGCTGGGCGACTTCAGCCTGGTAGGCGAAGTACTGCGGCACCCGGTTCCAGCTCCACTCGTAGGAGATCATCGAGGTCGCGTAATACAGGCTCAACGCCAGGCCCACCAGGACCAGCGCGGTGAGCCCGTGCCAGGGCCACTGGGCTTTTTTGTGTTTGATCACTTAAGGGGACTTCCGTAAAAGCGAACGCGCAGGGCCAGCCTGCGCGTCGGGTTTCAAACCAGGCGTTACGCCGTGGCCTTATTCCATGTCCTTGAGCCAGGCGGTGTCCTTGAACCACTTGTCGTGGATTCGATCGTAGGTACCGTCGTGCTTGATCTGGTGCAGGAAATTGTTGATGAAGTTCAGGCTGTCGTAGTCGCCCTTCTTCAGGCCGAAAGCCAGAGGTTCGAAGGTGAACGGCTTGTCCAGGAACAGCAGCTTGCCGGCGCCGGCCTTGTTCACCGCCACCACGTTGTACGGCGCGTCGTAGACGAAGGCATCCGCCTTGCCATTGACCACGTCCATCACCGCTTCCTGCTCGTTGTCGTAGCCGTGGTACTTGGCTTTGCCGATCAGCTTCTTGGCGACCATCTCGCCGGTGGTGCCGAGCTTGGAAGTCAGGCGGTACTTCTCGTTGTTCAAATCCTTGTAGGACTTGATCTCGCCTGCCAGCTCCTTGCGGATCAGCAGGGTCTGACCGACGACGATGAAGGGCTCGCTGAAGTTCAGCTTCAGGTTGCGTTCCTGGGTCAGGGTCATGCCGCTGCTGATGATGTCGAACTTGTCGGTCATCAGTGCCGGGATGATGCCATCGTAGGAGGTGGAGACCATCTCCAGCTTGACGCCCATGGACTTGGCCATGGCCTTGAGGATATCGACTTCAAAGCCGACGATCTCGCCACGCTTGTTGGTCATCTGAAACGGCATGTAGGTAGGGTCCATGCCTGCACGCAGGGTGCCACGCTTGACCGCGTCGTCGATGGCGCCGGCCGCCTGGGCCGCATTGACCGCGATCAGCGCGGTGACGCCGACCAGCAGCATCGACAGATATTTTTTCAACATCACCAGATCCCCCAGCAAGAAAGCTCGAATTTTATTTTTGGCGCGAACCGTCCTACAGACGGGTGCGAGATATTCGGGGGGGGATGCTAACGCATGGGCGGCGTTGTTGGTATCAGAAAAAGGGTTGAAACAAATCGCGGGGCAAGCTCGCTCCCACAGGGTGGGAGCGGCGGTGCGGCGACTCGACTTACCCCGCGATAAATCAGGCGCTGGCCAATGAAGGCTGCGCCACAGGCTCCGGATGCAACGGCAACAACGGCGAGTGCGGGTCGTTGGCGATCGACTGACGCCAGACGCCCAACCAGGCCTCGTTCTTCTCGTCCCAAACGCGTGTGTGCAGACGCGCCAGGGCGACCGGGTCACTGAGCAAAGCCAGTCGAGTTTTGCCGTCCAGGCCACTTGGGCCAAGATCCAGCGCCTCGCCGATCCGTTCGGCACGCAACGATTCGATCGGTGCCGCGACGCCGTGACGCGCCGTAGCCAGGGCGCAGGCCAGCGCGTTCTGCTGCGGGTCGACCACAGCCCGGACGAAACCGTCATGCATGGCATGCCAGCGGTTTTCGTGGGTGTACTGGTCGGTTGCCAACAACTCGTGCGGCGTGGCGTATTCCTCAGGGATCAGGAACAGGCTCTCGTCCTTGGCCCGCAGGCCCAGGTGCACCCGGCTGGAAATCACCGAAACCGGGATCGACAGCATCAGCGAACCGACGATTGGCACCAGCCACCACAGGAAGCTCGGGTTCAGCCAGGCCACCAGCAAGGCCCAGGCCACGCCCAGCAAGGTCTGTGGACCATGGCGGCGCACCGCTTCGCTCCACGGTGTGGAGTCATCGTCACGCTGCGGCGAGTTCCAGGTCGCGGCCCAGCCGAGGAACGCGGCCAGGACGAAACGGGTGTGGAAAATCATCCGCACCGGTGCCAGCAGCATGGAGAACAGCATCTCCAGCAACATCGACAGCGTCACCTTGAAGCGCCCGCCGAACTCTTTCGCACCCTTGGCCCAGATCAGGATGATACTGAGCAACTTGGGCAGGAACAGCAGCACGATGGTGGTGGAGAACAGCGCAATGGCTTTCTCCGGGTGCCACTGCGGCCACAACGGATAGAGCTGGCGCGGTTCGAGGAAGTATTGCGGCTCCATCAAGGTGTTGGTCGCCAGCAACGCGGTCGACAGCACCAGGAAGAAGAACCACAACGGCGCCGACAAGTACGACATCACCCCGGTAAGGAACACCGCGCGGTGCACCGGGTGCATGCCCTTGACCAGGAACAGGCGGAAGTTCATCAGGTTGCCGTGGCACCAGCGCCGGTCGCGCTTGAGTTCGTCGAGCAGGTTCGGCGGCAGTTCTTCGTAGCTGCCCGGCAGATCATAAGCAATCCACACGCCCCAGCCGGCCCGGCGCATCAGCGCCGCTTCGACGAAGTCGTGGGAGAGGATCGCACCGGCGAAAGCGCCCTTGCCCGGCAACGGCGCCAAGGCGCAGTGCTCGATGAAGGGTTTCATCCGGATGATTGCGTTATGACCCCAGTAGTGCGACTCGCCCAACTGCCAGAAATGCAGGCCGGCAGTGAACAGCGGACCGTAGACGCGGGTGGCGAACTGCTGCATGCGTGCATACAGGGTATCCATGCCCGAGGCTTTCGGCGCGGTCTGGATGATCCCGGCGTCGGGGTTGGCTTCCATCAACCGCACCAGGCTGGTCAGGCATTCGCCACTCATCACGCTGTCGGCGTCGAGAACCACCATATAACGGTAGTCGCCGCCCCAGCGACGGCAGAAGTCGTCGAGGTTGCCACTCTTGCGCTTCACCCGGCGGCGGCGGCGACGGTAGAAGATCCGCCCGAAGCCCTTGGCCTCGCGGCAGACTTCCAGCCAGGCCTGCTGCTCGGCCACGGCGATATCGCTGTCGTTGGTGTCACTGAGCACGAAGAAGTCGAAACGGTCGAGGTCACCGGTGGCGGCCACCGACTCGAAGGTCGCCCGCAGGCCAGCAAACACCCGTGGCACATCTTCGTTGCAGATCGGCATGACGATGGCCGTACGCGCGCCAGCCTCGATCGGCTCGTTACCGGCACTGCTGCCGGAGATGCGGTACTTGTCGCGGCCGGTCAACAGCTCGAGAAAGCCCATCAATGCGGTCCAGAAACCGGCCGACACCCAGCAGAACAGGATGCCGAACAGAATCAGGATGCTGGTCTGCAACGCGTAAGGCCAGACCTGGGTGGCTGTCTGCAGGAGCGGCTGGTGGGTGATTTCGTCGAGATCAACGAACGACCAGCCCTGGTACGGCAGGATGCCTTTCATGTACCAGCCGGCAACGATGGTCTGGCCCAGCATCAGCGCCAGGAGGATGTAGCGGCGCGTGGAGCCGACCCAGCGCCAACGCGCCTTGGGTAGCTCGCGCTTGGCCGGTGCCGGGGCGTTGGTGCGCCCGGTCAGGCGGCGCCAGGCGCGGATCAGGATATTGGTGCGCCATGGCTCAGGGATCACCCGGGTACGCTGGATCGGCGGCGTGGCCTTGAGACAGATCCGTCCGCTGCCATCCAGCGCAAGCATCTCGGCGTCTTGCAGGTCTTGAGCGCAGGTCAATGTCAGCCGTTCGCCTACCGAAGCCTGCACGGCTTCGGCATCGCGGGTGCCCGGCTGGGCCGACAAACGTTGATGCAGCTCGCTGAACGAGGTGCAGCTGGCAAGTTCTGCCCGCTGCTCATCGCTCAGTGGTAAGTGGGCCAGGTATTCGCCAAGCGATTCTGGCCGGGCTTGAGAGTTACTCATCGGCAGGCAACTGATAGCTCCAGGTCTCGGTCAGCACCTGTTCGGTGGTGGCCGGTGCCCCAGTGGTGGACGCCGCATCGGCGGCAGGTTGCTCGGTAGGCTTCTCAGCCTTGACAGGCTTGACCGCGGCCTTGTCCTGTTTACTCGCTTTGGCAGGCTTGGCCGGCTCGGCCGGGACGTCACGCAGCAGCGCTGCACGCATTTCCACGGACTTGCTCGGGTCCTTGACCTTCATCCGCAAGGTCAGGCGCCAGCCTTTGATTTCCGGGTTGTAGCGCAGGTTGTTCTCGACCAGCTCGGCGTTGTCGCCGATGCTGACCTGGCTACGTACGGCGGTGTCTTCCGGCAGCTTGGCCAGCACCGGACCTTCGAAGTCGACCAGGAAGGCCAGGCTGCCGTCCGGCTGACGAATCAGGTTGGACTGCTTGACGTCACCGGTCGAGCGCAGGGTCTGCTTGACCCAGCCCAGGTTCGGCGAGTGAAGCCTGGACTCGTCGATGGTCCAGTGCAGGCGGTAGGCGTACTCGAACGGCGTACCGGGCTCCGGCAGTTTTTCCGGGCTCCAGAAGGCAACGATGTTGTCGTTGGTTTCATCGGCGGTCGGAATCTCGACCAGGTCGACAGTACCCTTGCCCCAGTCGCCGACGGGCTCGATCCAGGCGCTTGGACGCTTCTGGTAGTTGTCATCGAGGTCTTCGAACTGGCTGAACTCACGCTGACGCTGCAGCAAGCCGAAACCACGCGGATTCTCGACGCTGAAGTTGCTCACGGCCAGGTGTTTCGGGTTGTTCAGCGGACGCCACAGCCATTCGCCGTTGCCCGCATGGATCGACAGGCCTTCGGAGTCGTGCAGGGCCGGACGGTAGTTGAGCACCTTCGATGGCTGGTTGCCGCCGAACAGGAACATGCTGGTCAGCGGGGCAATGCCCAGGCGGCTGACATGGTCACGCAGGAACACCTTGGACTTGACGTCGACAATGGTGTCGCTGCCCGGACGCAGGGTCAGCTTGTAGGCACCGGTGGAGCGTGGCGAGTCGAGCAGCGCGTAGATCACCAGGTGCTTGTCGGCGGGCTTGGGCTTCTCGATCCAGAACTCGGTGAAACGCGGGAACTCTTCGCCGGACGGCAGCGCGGTGTCGATGGCCAGGCCACGAGCGGACAGGCCATACGCATGGCCCTTGCCAACCACGCGGAAGTAACTGGCGCCAAGCAGGGTCATGATCTCATCCTGCTTGTCGGCCTTGTTGATCGGGTACAACACGCGGAAACCAGCGTAACCCAGGTTCTCGGTGGCCTTGGGGTCAAACTGCACGTTGCCGAAATCGAAGCGGCTCGGGTCGTACTTGATTTCCTCGACCTTGGCCGCGGTGACTTCGTTGATTTTCACCGGTGTGTCGAAATGCATGCCCTGGTGGTAGAAGGACAGCTTGAACGGGGTCTTGTCCTTGGCCCACTCGGCCTTTTCCGACAGGAAACGAATCTGCTGATAGTCACCGTACTTCATGTCACGGAACACGGCCGGCAGATTGCTTTTCGGCGCTTCGTACTTCTGTCCGGCAAGATCCTTCGCCTTGGCCGCAACATCGTCAAGGTTGAACGCCCAGAGCTGGCCTGCGCTGAACAGGCCTACCAGCGTTGCGCCTGCCAACACGGCCTTGCGCAGCCGATTGCCAGAGGTTCTTGGTGCATTACAGGGACTTACAATCACGAGCAACCCTCGCCGAAAACAGATCAAAAAACCAACGGCCAGCGACATATGCCAAGTTGGCGAGCACTGTTCGGACTCCGAAAGGGCGCAATGATTCCCCAAACGGTTCCGGACAGTCTCAAGTCAGAGTGAAACGAACCCACGAACGCAGGTCCACATAGCGCGCGATTATCCAGTAGGCCGCGTTACAACGCATCAGGCCAAAGCAACTATTTATGCTACAAAACCCCTTGTTTTCCTGCAAACAGGGGTTTTTTGCCCTCATATTTGTAACATAAATGTTACGGGGCCATCATTGACCAGATGCACCTGCATGTCAGCCCCGAACTGACCACTGGCAACCGTGGCATGTTGCACCTGCGCCTGGGCCAGCAAATAGTCGAAAAGCTCCGCGCCAAGGGCCGGTGGCGCCGCCGTGGAAAAACTCGGGCGCAGGCCGTTCTGGGTGTCGGCGGCCAGGGTGAACTGCGACACCAGCAACAAGCCGCCGCCAATATCCTTGAGCGACAGGTTCATCTTGCCCTGGGGATCGCTGAACACCCGGTAGTTGAGCAGCTTGTGCAGCAGTTTTTCAGCGTGCACCCGGGTATCGCCGGGCTCAACCGCGACCAGTACCAGCAGGCCCTGGTCGATTGCCCCTACGGTCTTGCCTTCGACATCTACCCGCGCGCCACGCACGCGCTGCAGCAGCCCCTTCATGCCTCTTCCAGGGGCAAGTCGAGCAAGCGTCGGGCCATCTGGTCGGCAGCACGCACCAGGGCGTCAGTGATTCCGGGTTCTGAGGCGGCATGGCCGGCGTCGCGAATCACCTTCAGCTCACTGTTCGGCCAGGCTTGGTGCAGTTCCCAGGCATTGTCCAGCGGGCAGATCACGTCGTAGCGACCATGCACGATAACCGCCGGCAGGTGGGCGATCTTGGGCATGTCGCGGATCAGTTGGTCTGGCTCGAGGAAGGCACTGTTGGTGAAGTAGTGGCATTCGATGCGGGCGATCGACAATGCACGCTGCGGCTCGGAGAAACGGTCAACCACCAGCGGGTTAGGCCGCAGGGTTGCGGTGCGCCCTTCCCAGGTCGACCAAGCCTTGGCCGCATGCATCTGGGCAATCTGGTCGTTGCCGGTCAGGCGTTTGTGGAAAGCCTTGACCAGGTCACCGCGCTCTTCGGCCGGGATCGGCGCGATGTAGTCTTGCCAGTAGTCCGGGAACAGGCGGCTGGCGCCGGCCTGATAAAACCACTCGATCTCTTGCGGGCGGCACAGGAAGATGCCGCGCAGGATCAGACCGTGAACGCGTTCGGGGTGGGTCTGGGCGTAAGCCAGGGCCAGGGTCGAGCCCCAGGAGCCGCCGAACAGCAGCCACTTGTCGATGCCCAAATGCTTGCGGATGCGCTCCATGTCTTCGACCAGGTGCCAGGTGGTGTTGTTTTCCAGGCTGGCATGGGGGGTCGAGCGACCGCAGCCGCGCTGATCGAAGGTGATGATCCGGTACAGATTGGGATCGAAGTAGCAGCGGCTCTGGGCATCGCAGCCGGCGCCCGGGCCACCATGAATGAACAGCACCGGCAGACCTTCCGGCGAACCGCTCTCGTCGACATACAGCACATGCGGTGCTTCCACGGCCAGATCGTGCCGGGCGTAGGGTTTGATCTGCGGGTACAAGGTCTGCATTACGCACTCCGTGTGGGGAATTATTCTGCCGTTGGGCATCATAAACCTGAATTGCGCTTTGAGCATGTACCTGTGTTGTTCTTCAGGGCTCTATCGCGGGTCAAGCCGGTCTCAAGCCTGGTAACGACCCTTGCCCCAGGCCAGTACCGTCTCCAGCAACTGGCGCAACACCATCTGAGTCGGCTGGGCCAGGTCCTCGCGGTACTTGAACGGCTCAACCTCCTCCATATAAGTACTCTGCGCCAGCTCCAGCTGCACCGCATGGATGTTGTTGGCCGGGTCGCCATAGTGACGGGTGATATGCCCACCCTTGAAGCGGCCATTGAGTACATGACTGTACTGTTCGGCCTTCGCGCAGACGCCACGCAGGCGCTCGGCCAGCTGAGGATCGCAACTGGCGCCATTAAAGGTGCCGAGGTTGAAGTCCGGCAGCTTGCCTTCGAACAGGTGCGGGATGTGCGAACGGATCGAGTGGGCATCCCAGAGCAGCGCGTAGCCAAACTGCTCGCGCAGGCGCGCCAGCTCACGCCGAATCGTGTCGTGATAAGGCCGCCAGATACCGTCCAGGTACTCCGCCCGCTCTTCTGCCGACGGTTCCTTGCCAGCCTGGAACAGTGGCTCGCCCTCGAACAAGGTGGCCGGGTACAGGCCGGTGGTAGCCCCGACGTACAGCGGCTTGTCGTCGTCCGGGCGGTTCAGGTCGATGACAAAGCGCGAGTACTCGGCCGCCACCACGCTGACCCCCAGCTCACGGGCAAAATCATACAGCTGCGGGATATGCCAGTCGGTATCGGGCAGGCTCTGCGCCTGCGCCACCAGCCCGGCCTTGACCACTGGCGTCAAGCGCAGGCCAGCGTGAGGCATGCTGATCAGCAGCGGAAGGCTGCCCTGATGAAAACTCAGTACCTTGCCCATAGGCCCTCCTTCAATTGAAAACTTCACGGCCCAGGCGCACCACCCGCTTGGGCAGGTCACCTCCCAGCCAGTAGCACAGATCCGCCGGACGCTCGATTTGCCAGGCAACAAAATCGGCCACCTTGCCCACTTCCAGCGAGCCGTGGCTGTTGCCCAACCCCAGCGCAGTTGCGGCATGAGTGGTGACGCCAGCCAAGGCTTCCTCTGGCGTCATGCGGAACAGGGTACAGGCCATGTTCAGCATCAGCCGCAGCGAAAGCGCCGGCGAAGTGCCGGGGTTCAGGTCACTGGCGATGGCCATCTTCACCCCGTGCTTGCGCAAAGCGTCCATCGGCGGCAGTTGGGTCTCGCGCAAGAAGTAGAACGCACCGGGCAACAGCACCGCAACGGTGCCAGCCGCCGCCATGGCAATGGCATCGTCCTCGGTCATGAATTCCAGGTGATCGGCCGACAGCGCCTGGTAGCGCGCCGCCAGACTGGAACCGGCCAACGACGACAGTTGCTCGGCATGCAGCTTCACCGGCAGCTTCAACTCACGTGCCTTGATGAACACCCGCTCGACCTGGGCCGGGGAAAAGGCCAGGTACTCGCAGAAGGCATCCACGGCATCGACCAGTCCCTCGGCCGCCAGGGCCGGAAGCATCTCGTCGCAGATATGGCTGATGTAATCGTCAGCCCGATCCTTGTACTCCGGCGGCAAGGCATGGGCCGCCAGGTAAGTGCTGCGCACGGTCAGCGGCAATTCCTCACCGAGACGGCGAATGACCTTGAGCAGCTTGCGCTCGCTGGTCAGGTCCAGGCCATAGCCGGACTTGATCTCCAGAGTGGTGACGCCATCACGCAGCAACGCCTGGACCCGCTGGCGGGCACTGCCGAACAGTTCTTCTTCGCTGGCGGCCCGGGTAGCCCGCACGGTGCTGGCAATGCCACCGCCCTGTGCGGCGATCTCGGCATAGCTGACCCCTTGCAGGCGCTGCTCGAATTCGCCGCTGCGATTGCCGCCGAACACCGCGTGGGTGTGGCAATCGATCAGGCCCGGGGTGACCCAGGCGCCGCCCAGGTCCACGGTTCTGTCAGCGCTCAGGGCCGGCAGCGACTGGCGCGGGCCGATCCACTCGATGTGACCGGCGCAGGTGACGATCGCCGCGTCCTCGATGATCGAGTAAGTGCCTTGGGCCATGCTCGCCACATGGCAGTGCTGCCAGAGGGTTTTCATGCAATCTCTCCGTTTCTAGCGCTGAAGTTGAGAAGGATCCTAGGCCAGCGGCACCTCGCCTTTCGCTGCCCGCGGCTTACACCACAGCAGGTAGGAGGCGACCAGGAACAGTACCCAGACCACGCCGACCAGCAGCGCTGCCTGAGTATCAGGGAAGTAGCCAAGCACGCCGAACACGAACAGCATGAAGGCAATCGCCGCCGCCGGGCCGTAGGGCCAGAACGGCACAGGAAACTTGAGCTCTGCCACTTCTTCCCGGCTCATACTGCGACGCATGGCGACCTGGGTCACCAGGATCATCAGCCAGACCCAGACGGTCGCAAAGGTGGCGATCGAGGCGATCAGCAGGAACACGTTTTCCGGGATCAGGTAGTTGAGCACCACACCACCAAGCAAGGCCACGCCCATGACCAGCACGGTCATCCACGGCACGCCGTGACGGGAGATTTTCGCGAAGCCCTTGGGTGCATGGCCCTGCTGGGCCAGACCGTACATCATGCGTCCGGCGCCAAAGATATCGCTGTTGATGGCCGACACCGCGGCCGAGATCACCACGATATTCAGCACGGCGGCTGCCGAGCCAATCCCCAGGTTGCTGAAGATCTGCACGAACGGGCTGCCCTGGCTGCCGATCTGCGGCCACGGATACAGGCACATCAGCACGAACAGGGTCAGAACATAGAACAGCAGAATGCGTATGGGGACGGCGTTGATCGCCTTGGGGAGCACCCGCTGCGGGTCCTTGGCCTCACCGGCGGTGATGCCGATGATCTCGATGCCGCCGAAAGCGAACATCACCACGGCAAGCGATGCGATCAGGCCACCAATACCATTGGGCATGAAGCCGCCATGGGCGAACAGGTTGCTGATACCAACGGCGTTTTCGGCACTGGCGTTGTTCAGGCCGAAGATCATGATGCCGAAGCCAGCCAGAATCATCGCGACGATAGCGCCGACCTTGAGCAGCGACAACCAGAACTCCATCTCGCCGAAGACCTTGACATTGCACAGGTTCAGGCCGCCGATCAGGAAGACGATGCCCAGCACCCAGATCCAACGGGCCACCTCCGGAAACCAGAAGCCCATATAAATGCCGAAAGCGGTCACGTCGGCAATGCAGACAATGATCATTTCAAAGGCATAGGTCCAACCCAGAATGAAACCCGACATCGGTCCCAGATAGGTGGTGGCATAACTGCCGAACGAGCCGGAGACCGGATTGTGTACGGCCATCTCGCCCAGTGCGCGCATAACCATGAACACCGCCGCACCGCCGATCAGATAGGCCAGCAGCACCGCGGGGCCGGCCATCTGGATGGCTGCAGCAGAACCGTAGAACAATCCGGTGCCGATAGCCGACCCCAGCGCCATGAAGCGAATGTGACGCGCGGTGAGCCCGCGCTTGAGTCCTTGAGCTTGAGATTGCATTTCGCGTCCTGTTTTTGTTGTAAGCGAAAAGCGGCACGGACCGGCAAGGGTCCGTGCGGCAGATGGCTGGCTGCAAGGCCAGCCCAGGAGTCACAGGCTAGGCAGGACCTTGGCCGGCAGCAGAGCGGTCAGGGAACCTTCGGCCAGCAGGGCGATGGCCGCCTCGATGTCTGGCGCGAAGAAACGGTCCTTCTCGTAGAAAGCGACCTTGCCACGCAGGGCCTGACGCGCCTGCTCCAGCTTCGGCGAGGTTTTCAGGCCTTCGCGCAGGTCCAGGCCCTGGGCAGCCGCCAGCCACTCCACAGCAAGTACGCCGCGGGTGTTTTCGGCCATTTCCCAGAGACGCTTGCCGGCAGCCGGGGCCATCGACACGTGGTCTTCCTGGTTGGCCGAGGTCGGCAGGCTGTCGACGCTATGCGGATGGGCCAAGGCCTTGTTCTCGCTGGCCAGCGCCGCGGCGGTAACCTGGGCGATCATGAAGCCGGAGTTGACCCCACCATTGGCCACCAGGAATGGCGGCAACTGGGACATGTGCTTGTCCATCATCAGCGAGATGCGGCGTTCGCTCAGCGAGCCGATCTCGGCGATAGCCAGGGCCATGTTGTCGGCGGCCATGGCCACCGGCTCGGCGTGGAAGTTGCCACCGGAGATCACGTCACCTTCGTTGGCAAACACCAGCGGGTTGTCGGACACGGCGTTAGCTTCGATCACCAGCACTTCGGCAGCCTGACGCAGCTGGGTCAGGCAAGCGCCCATGACCTGTGGCTGGCAGCGTAGCGAGTATGGGTCCTGGACCTTGCCGCAGTTTTCGTGAGAGGCCGAAACTTCGCTGCCGTCACCGAGCAGGTCGCGGTAGCAGGCGGCAGCATCGATCTGGCCGCGCTGACCACGCGCGGCATGGATACGTGCATCGAATGGCGAGCGTGAGCCAAGCACGGCTTCGACAGTCAGGGCACCGATCGAGGTGGCAGCGGCGTACAGGTCCTCGCCTTCAAACAGACCGCGCAAGGCATAGGCAGTGGATGCCTGGGTGCCATTGAGCAGCGCCAGACCTTCCTTGGCCGCCAGGGTCAGCGGCTCAAGGCCGGCAACCGCCAGGGCTTCGGTAGCCGACAGCCATTGGCCGTTGTGGCGCGCCTTGCCTTCACCGAGCAGCACCAGCGACATGTGCGCCAGCGGTGCGAGGTCGCCGGAAGCGCCCACCGAACCTTTGAGCGGGATGTGCGGGTAGACCTCGGCGTTGATCAGGGCGATCAGCGCGTCGATCACCTTGCGGCGAATGCCGGAGAAGCCACGGCTCAGGCTGTTGACCTTGAGCACCATGATCAGCCGTACCAGGGCATCGTCGATGGGCTGGCCAACGCCTGCGGCATGGGACAGCACCAGCGAGCGCTGCAGGTTTTCCAGGTCGTGGCTGGCGATGCGGGTCGAAGCCAGCAGGCCAAAACCGGTATTGATGCCGTAGGCGGTGCGATTCTCCGCAAGGATCTGCTCGACACAAGCGACGCTGTCGTCGATCTGCTGATCGGCGCTGGCATCCAGCTTGAGTTTTACCGGCTGCTGGTAGATCGCACGCAGCTGAGCCAGGGTCAGGGTGCCGGGCTTGAGGGTCAATTCAGTCACGTTAATGCTCCGTACTCGTGAGGCGCTTTGGCCTGCATAGATATCAGTATCAACCATTTACCGCAGATCAGCCTGTGATCATCGGCAGGTTCAAGCCTTGTTCCTTGGCGCAGTCGATGGCGATCTGGTAACCGGCATCGGCGTGGCGCATGACACCGGTGGCCGGGTCGTTGTGCAGGACGCGGGCGATACGCGCGGCCGCCTCATCAGTACCGTCGCAGACGATGACCATGCCCGAGTGCTGCGAGAAGCCCATGCCGACACCACCACCGTGGTGCAGGGAAACCCAGGTCGCGCCACTGGCGGTGTTGAGCAGGGCGTTAAGCAGCGGCCAGTCGGAGACGGCATCGGAGCCATCCTGCATGGACTCGGTTTCGCGGTTAGGGCTGGATACCGAGCCCGAATCGAGGTGGTCGCGACCGATAACGATAGGGGCAGACAGTTCGCCGCTGCGCACCATTTCGTTGAACGCCAGGCCGAGCTTGGCGCGCAGGCCCAAGCCTACCCAGCAGATACGCGCTGGCAGGCCCTGGAAGCTGATGCGCTCGCGGGCCATGTCCAGCCAGTTGTGCAGGTGAGCATCGTCAGGGATCAGTTCCTTGACCTTGGCGTCGGTCTTGTAGATGTCTTCGGCATTACCCGACAGCGCCGCCCAGCGGAACGGACCGATGCCGCGGCAGAACAGCGGACGGATGTAGGCCGGTACAAAGCCTGGGAAGTCGAAGGCATTGCTCACGCCCTCTTCCTTGGCCATCTGACGGATGTTGTTGCCGTAGTCAAAGGTCGGCACGCCCTGCTTCTGGAACTCGAGCATGGCTTTGACATGCACCGCCATGGATTGCTTGGCAGCCTTGACCACTGCAGCGGGCTCGGTCTGCGCGCGGTCGCGGTACTGCTCCCAGGTCCAGCCGGCTGGCAGGTAACCGTTGAGCGGGTCGTGGGCGCTGGTCTGGTCGGTGACCATGTCCGGGCGCACGCCACGTTTGACCAGCTCAGGCAGAATTTCTGCGGCGTTGCCCAGCAGGGCGATGGAGATGGCTTTGCCTTCGGCGGTGTACTTGGCGATACGCGCCAGGGCGTCATCCAGGTCCTTGGCCTGCTCGTCGACATAACGGCTGCTCAGGCGGAAGTCGATACGACTCTGCTGGCATTCGATGTTCAGCGAGCACGCGCCGGCCAGGGTCGCGGCCAGAGGCTGGGCGCCGCCCATGCCACCCAGGCCAGCGGTCAGTACCCACTTGCCCTGGAGGCTGCCGTTGTAGTGCTGGCGACCGGCTTCAACGAAGGTTTCGTAGGTGCCCTGAACGATGCCTTGGCTGCCGATGTAGATCCAGCTGCCGGCAGTCATCTGGCCATACATGGCCAGGCCCTTGGCATCCAGTTCGTTGAAGTGCTCCCAGTTGGCCCAGTGCGGTACCAGGTTGGAGTTGGCGATCAGCACGCGCGGGGCGTTGCTGTGGGTCTTGAACACGCCGACCGGCTTGCCCGACTGCACCAGCAGGGTTTCGTCTTCGTTGAGGTTGGTCAGGCTCTCGACGATCTTGTCGTAGCACTCCCAGTTACGCGCGGCACGGCCAATACCGCCGTAGACCACCAGCTCTTTTGGGTTCTCTGCGACTTCCGGGTCGAGGTTGTTCATCAGCATGCGCAACGGCGCTTCAGTCAGCCAGCTTTTGGCGGTCAGCTTGTTGCCGCGTGCAGCGCGGATTTCGACGTCACGGAATTTCTTGAAGTTGTTGTCAGTCACGGAAATGGCTCCTAAGCAATCAGTCCAAGGCAACCCAGGCATTGGGTGTGTCATGGGTACTTATACAAACACATCTTTACTTGTATGTACAAGCATAGGCAATTGAAGTGCCAACTCATCATGAGAGGGCCTTGTCAGGCTGAAATGCAGGTGCCAGAGCCCCGCAGCGCCTGGCTTTGGCGAGCAGAAAAAAATTGAGGGGATAAACGGTGAAGTGAAACCGACCAGTGGCGTTGCACCACTTTGGGTCAATCGGTAACAGCCTCAGCCGACGTGCTCGGCCGAGGCGTAACAATTTCAGTACGCTGTCAGCTCGATCAGACAGCAGCGGCCCTGCACATTCAAGGTCTGCAGGTTGGCGTTACCTTGCAGATGCAAACAGTCGTAGCGTCCGAGAATTTGTTCGCCCTGCCCGGCCAGCGCAACTTCCACTTGGGAAGCAGCGGCAAACAGCAACAGGGTCGAAGCTGCACTGAACACTCGCTGACTGCCATCCAGCCACTGCAGGCGTGCACGATAACGCTCGGGGGCATAGATCAGGTTGAAATCGCGAATCGAGCCGCCAAGCAAAGCGCAACTGACCTGGCTTTTGCCACTGAAAGCAAAGGCATCGAACGGCAACAGCGGCCGTGTGGGCTGGCCATCGACCTGCAGACGCATGCCCTCGCCTTCGAGCACGGTGATGATCCGCTGATAACCGGCGAAACTGGAAAAACCACCCGACTCGGCGATGTCGGCAATCGACAGTCGCCAGCCGAAACCCTCAAGGCTTTCACCGGCATCGCGGGCGATCTCTTCGGTGCTGCCGCCACCGTTCTTCCACGGCATGCGGGGATAGTCTTTGGCGCGTAAAACCTGCAACTGGCTCATTTGCTGAAGCGTCCTTCCAGACGATGACGGGAACCGGGATGAATCAGACGAGCGGCAGTCACCGGTTGCCGGCCCGACCAGGTACGACGACGGATCAACAGGCATGGCTCGCCCTGTTCGATTTGCAACAAGCGGCACTCTTCCGGCTCGGCGAGGATCGCCTCGACCACGTGCTCGCCCTCGGTCAGCGGCGCAACCTGGGACAGATAGGCGTAAGGCGTCTGCTGGGTGAAGTCTTGCTTGAGGTAGTCCGGGGCGATCTGCGCGTTGACGAAGCGGTCTTCGATCTGCACGGCAATGCCGTTCTCGTAATGAACGATCAGCGAGTGGAACACCCGCTGGCCTTCACGCATATCCAGGGCCAGGGCGCGCTCGGAACCGGCAGTTTCCTCGGCGAGGGTGATCACCTGGCAACTGTGCTGATGCCCGCGGGCGGCGATCTCATCGGCAATGTTATTGACCTCGAACAGCGCCGAGCGGGTCTTGGGCTCGGCCACGAAGGTGCCGACGCCTTGCATGCGCACCAACAGCCCCTCGGCGGTCAGCTCACGCAAGGCGCGATTGATGGTCATGCGGCTGAAGCCCAACTGGCTGACCAGCTCGCTTTCCGACGGCACCCGATGGTGCGGCGGCCAGCTGCCATTCTGGATCTGCTGGGCAATCATCTGCTTGACCCGGGCATACAGCGGCGCCGGCCCCTCGCCCATCTGGGCAACCAGCGCGGAGACAGGAGGTGTCGGCACGAAAAATGTCCTTGTTCGATTGAATGAACGGTAGCTTGCCGGAGTTTACCCAGCAGGCAAACGTCTGTATATGTATATACAAATAATCACAACGAGGTGTTGCATCGATGTCCGTCTTCTTTGCCGAGCGCGCTCTGCTGCCTACGGGCTGGGCCGAAAACGTCCGAATTGAGGTCGGCGCCGATGGCCTGCTGGCCAGCATCCAGGCCGCAGGCTCAGCTGAAGGCGCCGAGCGTCTGGCCGGCCCACTGCTGCCAGGCATGCCCAACCTGCACTCGCATGCGTTCCAGCGCGCCATGGCCGGGCTGGCCGAGGTTGCTGGCAACCCCAACGACAGCTTCTGGACCTGGCGTGAATTGATGTACCGCCTGGTCGGCAAGATCAGCCCCGAGCAGCTGCAGGTCATCGCCCGCCAGCTGTACATCGAAATGCTCAAGGCCGGTTACACCTCGGTCGCCGAGTTCCACTATGTACATCATGACACCCAGGGCCAGGCCTATGCCGATCCGGCCGAGCTGTCCTTGCGCATCAGCCAGGCGGCCAGCGTCAGCGGCATCGGCCTGACCTTGCTGCCGGTGCTGTACAGCCACTCAGGTTTTGGCGGACAGACGCCGAATGATGGCCAGCGGCGCTTTATCAACAGCACCGAACAGTACTTGAACCTGCAATCGCGCTTGGCGCCGCTACTGGCCAAGCAGCCCGCACAAACGCAGGGCCTGTGCTTCCACTCCCTGCGCGCTGTCACCCCGGAACAGATTGCCCATGTGCTGGCTGCCAGTGACAAGGCCTGCCCGGTGCACATCCATATCGCCGAGCAACAAAAGGAAGTCGACGACTGCCTGGCCTGGAGCGGACGCCGCCCCCTGCAATGGCTGTACGAAAACACTGAAGTCGATCAGCGCTGGTGCCTGGTGCATGCCACCCATGCCAAACCTGACGAAGTCGAGCTGATGGCCCGCAGTGGCGCAGTCGCTGGCCTGTGCCTGACTACCGAAGCCAATCTCGGTGACGGTATCTTCCCCGCGGTCGACTACCTGGCCCAGGGCGGTCGCCTGGGTATTGGCTCCGATAGCCATGTGTCGTTGAGCGTTGTAGAGGAATTGCGTTGGCTGGAGTATGGCCAGCGCCTGCGTGACCAGCGGCGTAATCGCCTCTATCGCGGCGACCAGCCGATGGTTGGCCGCACCCTCTTTGACGCCGCCCTCAGCGGTGGCGCCCAGGCACTGGGGCAGCCGATTGGCGAGTTGACGGTAGGCAAGCGGGCGGACTGGCTGGTGCTCGATGGTAGCGATCCGTATCTGGCGACCGCCAGCGAGGATGGCATTCTCAACCGCTGGCTGTTTGCTGGCCGCGATCGTCAGGTGCGTGATGTGATGGTTAACGGTCAGTGGGTGGTGCGCCAGGGGCGACATGCCCAGGAAGAAGAAAGTGCCCAGGCGTTTGCCGGAGTGCTGCGGGCGTTGCTGGGCTGAATGGTCACAAGCCATGGGAGCGGATTCATCCGCGAAGGACTGCGCAGCAGTCCCGGTTTTGGGGCCGCGCTGCGACCCTTCGCGGATGAATCCGCTCCCACAATGCCCCTCAAGGCCTGCGCGCAGCCATGTCTCTGTCCGCCACCCGCCAGATCAAGCGGTTGGTGTCATAGCCTTGCTGGCGTGCCTTGGCCAGCAGGCTTTCACGCTGCCAGGCCGGAACGGTCGGCTTGCGCGAAAGAATCCATAGGTACTTGCGATCCGGGTTGCCGACCAGCGCGGTCTGGTAGTCGTCGCCGACATAGAGCACCCAGTATTCACCCCTGGCCGCCCCCGGCAGCACTGTCGAGAACCAGTTGTCGAACGCTACCCAGAGCTTGTCGGTCTTGCCCGGGACTTGTGGTGTGGCGCTGCCACTGGCTTCCTGCCACTCGCCATCAAGGGTCAAGCAGCGGTTGAGCACCCCCATCGAGCCGTCCGGCTTGAGGTTGTAGTGCGCCTCGGACTGGGCGCAATCGCGCTGGAAAAACATCGGCAGGTGCGCCAGCTCAAACCATTTTCCCTGGTAACGCTTGAGATCGACGTTGCCGACCGTCTTCGGCGGTATCGGCCCCGTGCCCGAGTTGGCGCAGCCCCCCAGGAGCAGCCCGGCACATAGGGCCAGCAGCAGGTGCAGCCGTTTCATTTGAGTCCCTGCCCGGAATACATCAGTACCTTGTCGGCGGCGTACTGCACGCTGATAAAACTCTTTTCGTCACCCCAGGTACAGCTGGATATGCCCAGTGCGCCGGAGCACTCCTTAGGCGTACCGAGCAGCTTTTCGACCTCGGCCTTGGCCATGCCGGCCTTGAGCTGTGAATAGTTTTCCTGGTTGATCTTGTTGCACGCAGTCAGAAACACGCACAAGGACAGCAGGGCGAGGGAACGCAACGACATGAAGGGTCACTCCTGGACATGAGGGTGCAGGCGCAATGGCCTACCGACAGCTTAGAAGGGAAAAAGCGACTCTGGTTCCCGAGCCTTTGCGCTTTCCTGACGCCAATTCCCTGCCTTTGGTCGTATAGACCGATCAGGCGGTTAATCTTTTTTCCTCAATGGACGACACAGGTAGGCGCTGCGACCTATTGCCGCGCCATCCCCGTTGACCCGCCGTGTGCAGACAGACCTCGCAATGACAAAAAACCTGAAGTTCAGCCACAAGATTCTGCTCGCCGCCGCCCTGGTGGTCGCAGTTGCCTTTACCTGCTTTGTCCTGTTCAACGATTACCGCCAGCGTCAGACCCTGCGCAGCAATACCGAGGCCTCCATGCAGGAACTTGGCAGTTTGACCAGCAGCAACATCCAGACCTGGCTGCAAAGCCGCATGCAGATCCTGCAGTCGCTGTCCCAGCAAGTGGCCGTCGATGGCGCCAGCAAGGACAGCCTGACCCGCAGCCTGAACCTGCCGGTGTACAGCAGCAATTTCCTCCTGACCTATTTCGGCGGCCAGGATGGCTATATGCAGTCGGTGCCATTGGGCAGCCGCGCTGCCGACTATGATCCGCGCGTACGCGGCTGGTACAAGGCCGCCAGCAGCGCCGGCCAGACCATCGTCACCGAGCCGTACATTTCGGCATCCGCGAACAAGCTGGTGATCACCCTGGCCACGCCGGTGCAGCACCAAGGCCGGCTGATCGGCGTCAACGGCGCCGACACCGACCTGGGCAGCATCAGCGCACTCATCAACGCGCTGAACTTCGACGGTCACGGCCAGGCGTTCATCGTCAACGGCGACGGCAAGATCCTGGTGCACCCCGATAGCAAGCTGGTGCTGAAAAACCTCAGCGAAGCCTACCCGCAGAACACCCCGCAGATCGGCAGCGGCCTGAAGGAGGCCGAACAAGGAGGTCAGCAACAGTTCATCACCTTCACCAAGGTCAACGGCGTGCCCTCGGCCGACTGGTATGTGGCGCTGGTGCTCGAGCAGAACTTCGCCTTCGCCATGCTCAGCGAACTGCGCACCTCGGCGATTGTCGCTACGGTGATTGCAGTGCTGATCATTATCGCCCTGCTTGGCCTGCTGATCCGCGTATTGATGGAACCGCTGCACGTCATGGGTCGGGCTATGCACGACATCGCTGAAGGCGAAGGCGATCTCACCCGCCGCCTGCGCATTCACGGCCAGGACGAATTCGGCAGCCTCGGCCAGTCGTTCAACCGCTTTGTCGAGCGTATCCATGAGTCGATCCGTGAAGTGTCCTCGGCCACCGGCCAGGTCAACGAAGTCGCCTTGCGCGTAATCAGTGCTTCGAACGCCTCGATCCATAACGCCGACCAGCAATCGAACCGTACCAGCAGCGTTGCCGCAGCCATCAACCAGCTGGGCGCCGCGGCCCAGGAGATTGCCCAGAACGCCGCCCTCGCCTCGCAGCATTCCAGCGATGCGCGCAACCTGGCCGAAGAAGGTCAGCAGGTGGTCGAACAGACCATCGAGGTGATGAACCAGCTGTCGGCGAAGATCAGCGACTCGTGCGACAACATCGAGACCCTCAATGCCAACACGGTGAACATTGGCCAGATCCTCGAAGTGATCAGCGGCATTTCCCAGCAGACCAACCTGCTGGCGCTCAACGCCGCCATCGAGGCGGCCCGTGCCGGCGAGGCAGGACGCGGCTTTGCCGTGGTCGCCGATGAGGTGCGCAACCTGGCTCACCGTACCCAGGACTCGGCGCAACAGGTTCAGCGCATCATCGAAGAACTGCAGGCTGGCGCCCAGGTAGCGGTCAGCACCATGACCGAAAGCCAGAGCCACAGCCAGCACAGCGTCGGCATTGCCAATCAGGCCGGTGAACGCCTGGGCAGTGTGACCCAGCGTATCGGCGAGATCGATGGCATGAACCACTCGGTAGCCACCGCGACCGAAGAACAGACGGCCGTGGTCGAGTCGATCAATGTCGACATCACCGAGATCAATACGCTGAATCAGGAAGGGGTAGAGAACCTGCAGGCGACCTTGCGGGCCTGCAATGACCTGGAGAATCAGGCCAACCGGTTGAAGCAATTGGTGGGGAGCTTCCGAATCTGAGTGAAGCTATCGCGGCGCAAGCCCGCCCCTACAGCTGTAGGAGCGGGCTTGCGCCGCGATTGAATTCAACTCAGAACCGCGACCCAGGCTCCAGCAAAAAATCCATCTCATCATCGGTACTCGGCCGATTCAGAACCAGATTGCGATGCGGGAACCGGCCAAACCGGGCGATCACCCGTTGGTGCTGTTCGGCATAGTCGAGGAAGCCTTCGAACAGACGCCGGTCAGTATCTGGCTGAGCGTCAAGCAACAGTTGATAACGTTCGACACTGATGTTCTGCCAATCCAGCACTTCAGCATGCTCCAGCACCAGCAGGATGAACACCCGCTGGATCGGCAGCAGCTGGTAATCCCAAGCCTTGTCCAGACCCTGCATTACCAGCACCTGGGCACGCCGATCGCCATCGAAGGCCCGCGGCGTGTCGCGGTGGATCATCCGCGGTAGCTGGTCGAGCAAGAGGACCAGACCAAGCCAGCCCTGAGGGCTTTGCAGCCACTCGTCCAGACCCCCAGCCAGGGCCTGCTCGACCAGATCGCCGAAACGCTCTTGCGCTTCGCCATCGTGGTGCTTGCCGAACCACAGCGTGCTCTTCTCGTCAGCGACGCCCTGGGGACTGGTGCCCCATCCGAACCACCACTCCAGTAACGGCTGCCAAGGTGCGAGCATGACTTACTCCTGGTGATAACCGGTAACGCGCTCGACTTCCTGCTTGGAGCCGAGGAACACCGCTACGCGCTGGTGCAGACTCTCTGGCTGGATGTCGAGGATGCGCTGGCGGCCGTCGGTGGAGGCACCGCCGGCCTGTTCGATGATGAAGGACATCGGATTGGCTTCGTACATCAGGCGCAGCTTGCCAGGCTTGGAAGGCTCACGGGCATCACGTGGGTACATGAACAAGCCGCCACGGGTCAGGATGCGGTGCACGTCGGCAACCATCGAGGCGATCCAGCGCATGTTGTAGTTCTTTTTCAGCGGGCCGGTCTCACCCGCCAGCAGCTCGCCCACATAGCGAGTCACCGGCTCTTCCCAGTGACGCTGGTTGGACATGTTGATGGCGAACTCGGCGGTGGTTTCCGGCACCTGAATGTTCTCGTGGGTCAGCACGAAGCTGCCCAGTTCGCGGTCCAGGGTGAAACCCTTGACGCCATTGCCCAGGGTCAGGATCAGCATGGTCTGCGGGCCATAGATCGCGTAACCGGCGGCAACCTGCTTGGTACCCGGCTGCAGGAAGGCCTGTTCGTTGAGGCTTTCGTTCTGGCTCAGGTATTCGTTAGGGCAACGCAGTACCGAGAAGATGGTGCCGACCGAGACGTTGACGTCGATGTTCGACGAACCATCCAGTGGGTCGAACACCAGCAGGTACGCACCTTTCGGGTACTTGCCCGGGATCTGGTAGGCATTGTCCATTTCTTCGGACGCCATGCCGGCCAGGTGACCGCCCCACTCGTTGGCTTCGAGCAGGATGTCGTTGGAAATCACGTCCAGTTTCTTCTGAACTTCGCCTTGCACGTTTTCGGTGCCCATGCTGCCCAGAACACCACCCAGGGCGCCCTTGGAAACGTTGTGGCTGATCTCCTTGCACGCACGCGCCACCACTTCGATCAGGAAGCGCAGATCGGCAGGGGTACTGTTGCTGCGGGTCTGCTCAATCAAATAGCGACTCAGGGTAACGCGGGACATGTAAGGCTCCGAAGGAAGAGGGTAGTAAAAACCCCCGCAGTTTACAGGGAGAGTGAAGCGCTAGCGAGCTATCCGACACGCTTGCCCGATCAGACGGCACTTTGGCCCGAGAGTTCACCCTGCCCGGGCCGTCACGCACAGCTTAGTCGAGGGCTTTCCAGATCTGCGTGGCGTACTCGCGAATGGTCCGGTCCGACGAGAACCAGCCCATTCGCGCGGTGTTGAGCACGGCGGTGCGCCACCACTGTTTGGGATCATGCCAGAGCGCCTCGACACGCAGTTGAGCCTCCCAGTAGGCATCGAAATCAGCGCAGACCAGGAAGCGGTCATGGGCCACCAGCGAGTCCACCAGGCCCATGTAACGGGCCGGGTCATCTGGGGAGAACACCCCGCTGCGAATAGCCTGGAGCACGTCATTGAGTCGGTAAGAGGCGCTGATCGCCGCACTGGCACCAAAGTCGCCACTGCGCTTGCGCGCCTCTACCTGCTGCGCGGTGAGGCCGAAGATGAACATGTTCTCGGCCCCCACCTGCTCACACATCTCGACGTTGGCGCCGTCCAGGGTGCCAATGGTCAGGGCGCCATTGAGCGCAAACTTCATGTTACTGGTGCCGGAGGCTTCGTAACCGGCAGTGGAGATCTGCTCGGAGAGGTCCGCCGCCGGGATGATGCTCTCGGCCAGGCTGACGTTGTAGTTGGGCAGGAACACCACCTTGAGCAGGCCGCGCACGGTCGGGTCGTTGTTCACCACCCGGGCGATGTCGTTGCTCAACTTGATGATCAGCTTGGCCTGGTGATAACTGGCGGCCGCCTTGCCGGCGAAAATCTTCACCCGCGGTGCCCAGCCGCTACCGGGCTCGGCGCGCATCGCCTGGTACAGGGCCACGGTGTGCAGCAGGTTGAGCAACTGGCGTTTGTACTCGTGAATGCGTTTGACCTGCACATCGAACAACGCTTGCGGGTTGACGCTAATGCCCAAGCGCTCCTGGACCAGATTGGCCAGCGCCTTCTTGCTGTGCAGCCGCTGCTCGGCGAACTGCTTGCAGAACGACGCCTTGTCAGCAAAGGGGTCGAGGTCGCGCAAGCGGCCCTGCGGGTTGTCGAGCACGTCTTCACCCAGGGCCTCGACCAGCATGCCGGTCAGTTGCGGGTTGGCCTGATACAGCCAGCGACGGAAGGTAATGCCATTGGTCTTGTTGTTGATCCGCTCGGGGTAGAGCTTGTGCAGTTCAGCGAACACCGTACTGCGCATCAACTTGCTGTGCAGCGCCGACACGCCATTGACGCTGTGCGAGCCGAGAAACGCCAGGTTGCCCATGCGCACTCGCCTGCCGTTGTCTTCCTCGATCAGCGACACAGCGCGCAGCACATCGAAATCATGGATGCCCTTGGCCCGCAGGGCGTCGATGTGAAAGGCATTGATCAGGTAGATGATCTGCATGTGCCGCGGCAGCATGCGCTCCATCAGGCCGACCGGCCAGGTTTCCAGGGCCTCGGGCAACAGGGTGTGGTTGGTGTACGCCAGGGTGTCGACGGTCAACTGCCAGGCCGTGTCCCATGGCACTTCGTGCTGGTCGACGAGCAAACGCATCAGCTCGGCCACCGCAATCGAAGGGTGCGTATCGTTGAGCTGGATCGCCGCCTGCTGCGGTAGGTTGAGCAGGCTGTCGTGCATGTTCAGGTGACGGCGCAGCAGGTCCTGCAGCGAGGCGCAGACGAAGAAGTACTCCTGACGCAGGCGCAGCTCCTGGCCGGCCTCGGTGCTGTCGGCCGGGTACAGCACCCGCGAGATGCTTTCGGCGCGGGCCACCTCGGCCACAGCGCCCAGGTGGTCGCCGGCGTTGAATCGCTCCAGGTGCAGTTCTTCCAGCCCCCGTGCCCGCCACAGACGCAAGGTGTTGACACTGGCGCCACGCCAGCCGACCACCGGCGTGTCATAGGCTACCGCCCGTACAGTCTCGGCAGGCCACCACACTTGGCGTTGCTGGCCGTTGGCGTCATGCACGGTTTCGACGCTGCCACCGAAACTGATCGGGTAGATCACCTCGGCCCGCTCAAACTCCCAGGGGTTGCCGAAATCCAGCCAGTTCTCAGTCTGCTCCTGCTGCCAGCCATCGACCACCGCCTGGCGGAACAAGCCGTGCTCGTAGCGAATGCCATAACCGTGGGCAGCGATGCCCAAGGTCGACATGCTCTCCATGAAGCACGCCGCCAGACGCCCAAGGCCACCGTTACCCAGGGCCGCATCCGGCTCCAGCAAGCGAATCCGCTCAAGATCGACATCCAGGCCGCTCAGCGCCTCACGGGCGATATCCAGCAGGCCCAGATTGCTCAAGCTGTCGTACAGCAAGCGCCCGATGAGGAACTCCAGCGACAGGTAGTACACCCGCTTCTGGCTCTTGCGATAGATCTGTCGGGTGTGGTCCATCCAGTGATCGACCATGTGATCACGGGCTGCCAGGGCAATGGCCTCAAACCAGTCATGTTCGAAGGCGTGCTCCGGGTCCTTGCCGACCGCGTAGGTCAATTTGTCCAGCACAGCGGTGCGAAAAGCGGCCACCTCTGCGTCACGAGCGAGTGGTTCCTGAGACATGCGACGTCCTCGGGCAAGTTGACGAATGCGGATGGAGACTGTTCAGCCTAGACCGTTCGACACAGATCGACAGCGCAGGTTCTGGAGTTTCTGTGCAAAAACAGCGGTCAGGGCTGGTGGAACCGGCAAATGGCTGTTCACATTTTGACCAACTCCGGTATGATCGCGCGCCCACCAGAACATCTAAAACCTGAACCTGATGAAACCGACCCTGATTGCCGCCGCCGAAGTCGACCGCCTGGAAACCTGGCAGAAGTACCAAAGCCATATGTGCGGAGGCTGCAACTCGACCTGCTGCACCTTGCCGACGGAAGTGAAAATCAAAGACCTGATCCGCATGGGCGTGGTGGACGAGTTCGAGGTGGGCGAGCCGCCGAAGAACATTGCCAAGCGTTTACAGAAGGACGGGATCATCCAGCGATTCAACCAGAAGTCGGGGATATTCACCCTGGCGCAGATGAGCAACGACGATTGCCTCTATCTGGATCGTAAAAGTCGCATGTGCACCATTTATGACAAGCGCCCGGACACCTGCCGTAACCACCCGCGGATCGGACCGCGGCCGGGGTATTGCGCGTATATTCCCAAGCCAGCAGCGCGCCGCTAAAACGGCTCCCACGCAACTCAATCAAAACCCAGACAATCGGCATAGGGGGCGGCCTTCATAGGCCGCGCCCCTGCCACACCACCCGGCATGCGGGTCCGCACCAGGCGGTTCGAGAGATTGAGGTTATGAGAGACGCACCAGACCCATCCTGTCAAACCACGCTACGTTCAGCACTCGGTTGAGCTCAAAGCGGCTGTTGCGCCACCAACTGCATGAGCTGGCTGCCACCT
>NZ_JBOICA010000037.1:0-46065 GCF_050739775.1 Pseudomonas sp. | reverse complement strand
GTGGTTCGACAGGATGGGTCTGGTGCGTCTCTCATAACCTCAATCTCTCGAACCGCCCGGTGCGGACCCGCATGCCGGGTGGTGTGGCAGGGGCGCGGCCTATGAAGGCCGCCCCCTATGCCGATTCCCGGGCCAGCGCGAACACCTGTAGGAGCAGTGGAGGCCTGAGTGAAATCCAAGTAAAGTGCCGCTCCCGCCGTTCCAGCAGAGGATTTCCCCCATGAGCCAGCCTATTGATATCGCCGTGATCGGTGCCACAGGCACTGTCGGGGAAACCCTTGTGCAGATTCTTGAAGAGCAGGATTTTCCGGTGGGCACCCTGCATCTGCTGGCCAGTAACGAATCAGCCGGCAGTGGTGTGATGTTCCGTAGCAAGAGCCTGCGCGTTCGTGAGGTCGACAGCTTCGATTTCAGCAAAGTCAAACTGGTCTTTTTCGCTGCTGGTCCAGCCGTTACCCGTAGTTTTGCCCCGCGGGCCCAGGCGGCCGGTTGCGCCGTGATCGATCTGTCTGGCGGCTTGGCGGCCGAGCAGGCGCCAGCCTTGGTCCCTGAGGCCAACGCCGCACGGCTCGAAAACCTGCCTAAACCGCTGCAAGTGAGCAGCCCCAGCGCTGCCGCAGTGGCGCTGGCTGTTGCCCTGGCACCCCTCAAGGGCCTGCTCGACATCGAGCGGATCAATGTCACGGCCTGCCTGGCGGTCTCGGCCCAAGGTCGCGAGGCTGTCAATGAACTGGCCCGGCAGACCGCCGAACTGCTCAACGCTCGCCCCCTGGAACCGCGCTTCTTCGACCGGCAAATGGCCTTCAATGTGCTCGCCCAGGTGGGCGCCAACGATGCCGAGGGCCATGGTGCGCTGGAGCGTCGTTTGGTCAGCGAGTTGCGCGAAGTGCTGGACTTGCCGGCACTGAAGATTTCCGTCAGCTGTATTCAAGTCCCAGTGTTTTTCGGCGATAGCTACAGTGTATCGGTGCAAAGCCGTGAGCCGATCGACCTGGCGGTAGTCAATGCTGCGCTGGAGGCCGCTGACAGCATCGAGCTGGTCGAGGAGGGTGATTATCCGACACCGGTCGGTGACGCAGTCGGACAAGACGTGGTCTATGTTGGACGGGTGCGCGGTGGAATCGACGAAGTCGAGCAGCTCAACCTCTGGTTGACCACTGACAACGTGCGCAAAGGCGCGGCGTTGAACGCCGTGCAGTTGGCGCAATTGTTGATAAAACATGTTGTGTAAAAGATACTTGCAGCTAATTTTTACCGAGATATTGCTCGGTGGCCGGGGACGGTTCTTTCAAAGGAAGAGGTCATGCTTCGAATTCGCAAACTGGTCTTAGCAATAGCCGCGGCGTCGGCGCTGTCGTCCGGTATGGCGCATGCCCTCGGCTTGGGCGAACTGACCCTCAAGTCGGCGCAGAATCAGCCCCTGGATGCCGAGATCGAACTGCTCGATGTGCGCGATCTCACCGCCGCTGAAGTGGCCCCGAGCCTGGCACCGCCCGAAGAGTTCGCCAAGGCCGGGATTGAACGCCAGGCCTACCTCAACGATCTGACGTTTACGCCGGTTATCAACCCCAACGGCAAGAGTGTGTTGCGGGTGACCTCGAGTCAGCCGCTGCCGGCACCGATGGTCAAGTTCCTGGTCCAGGTGATGTGGCCTAGTGGGCGCCTGTTGCGCGACTACAGCGTGCTGGTCAACCAGGCTGCGCTGCCAGGTGCCAAGCCGCAAGCAGCGATTGCCCCGGCAGTCAGCGCGCCCGCCAACTACACCACGGTGCGCCGTGACACCCTGTGGGAGATCGCGTCGAAAGCGCGTCAGGGCGGCTCGGTGCAGCAGACCATGCTGGCCATTCAGGCCTTGAACCCCGATGCCTTTATCAACGGCAACATCAACCTGCTGAAAACCGGACAGGTCCTGCGCCTTCCCGACCAGCAGCAGGTCATGAGCATTCCCCAAGGCCAGGCTGTGACGGAAGTGGCCGAGCAGTACGCCGCCTGGCGAGAAGGCCGGCGCCTGGGCCCTCGTGCCCGGCAGTTGGACGCCACTCGCCGTACCGGCACCGAGGCGGCTCCGGCGCGGATCGCCAACCAGGACAACTTGCGCCTGGTAACACCCGGCGGCAAGGCGGCTGCCGGTGACGGCAAAGCCGTCAGCGATAAACTCGCGGTAGCTCAGGAAAGCCTCGATACCACTCGGCGTGACAATGCCGAGCTGAAAAGCCGCATGAGCGATTTGCAGAGCCAGTTGGACAAGCTGGAGCGTCTCATCGCTTTGAAAAACGATCAATTGGCCAGGCTCGAGGCCCAGGGGGCTGCCGGTCAGGTGCCTGCTGCAGACACTCCCGAGTCGAGCATTTCCGCCGAGCTGCAGCCAGCGCCGAGTGAACCGGTGGTTACCCCAGCGCCTGCGGCGGTCGATGCAACAGCGCTCGACACCCCTGCTCCTGCCAGCGAAAAGGCTACCTCTGGCAGTTCCAGCAAGATGCTCGACGACCTGCTCGGCAACCCCGTGTTGCTGGCGCTGATCGCCGCTTCCGCCTTGTTGGTGCTGCTCCTGTTGCTATTGCTGCTGGCGCGCAAGCGCAAGGCCGGCCAGGAAGCGGAAAAGCACCTGCGCATGGCCCGCGCACTGGCTGAAGAGGGTGAGCGCAGCCCGGACCTGGACCTGCCGCCGAGCAGCTTCGAGGGCCTGGAAGTGCCAGCGCCAAGCGTGACCCTGGCGCCGGCAGTCGTGGCCGCCTCGGCTGCGGCGGCCAGCGCTGCCGAAGCGCCTGCCGTGGAAGCCAGGCAGGCCGTGGTAAAAGCGCTTGAACAAGCGCCTGCTCAGGCACAGCCAATGGCTGCACCCCTGGTGGCAGCCGCCGCCGATGCCGCGCCAGCGCTTAGCGCTGATGCGCTGCTCGACGAAGTGGAGTTGAGCATTGCCCGTGGCCGCCTGAACCATGCCGCTGATCTGCTGGAGCCTGCTGTGGCCGCTGCGCCGGAGCGTAGCGACCTGCGTCTGAAACTGATGGAAGTCTATGCCCGTCAGGGCGACCGTGACGCCTTTGTCGGTCATGAACGCCAACTGATCGCCACGGGCCGGAACCATGCTGATGTCGAAGCGCTCAAGAGCCGTTTCCCGGCCATGGTCGCATTGGCGGCAGCGGCTGGCATCGGGGCGGCAGCTCTGGCTGCCGAGCTGGATGCCCAGTACGTCCAGGAATTGTTGCAGGATGAGCCGCAGGCCGAGCCAGAGGTGCAAGCAGAGCCAGTGCCCACACCGGTCGCCGAGCTTGAACCGGAACTGGAGCCGGTTATCGCGGATGAGCTGGACAGCGCCTTCGACCTGAGCCTGGATGATGACCTGCAAGACCTGGAGCTGAACGAGCCGCTACAGCTTGGCGAGTCTGCGTCTGAGATTGAGGTGGAAGTCGGGTCCGAGCCTGTGGTTGAAACGCCGGTTGCCGAGCCGGAATTCGACATGCTGGCCGAGCAACCTGTCGAGCAACCTGTCGAGCAAACGTCTGTAACGCTCGACGACTTGTCCGATTTCGATCTCGATGTTGCCGACGATCAGGCGGTCGTACTGCCAGGCATCGAGCCAGTCGATATTGCAGCAGAACTGGCGGCCTTCGACGAGGCGATGCCGGAATTCGACCCGCTGAGCGAGTTGGAACTGCCGGAAGACTTCGACCTGTCGCTGTCCCTGGATGACGAATCTGATGCGGCCAAGAGCTTTGCCTCGGAGCTCGATGACGTCAACGCCGAGCTCGACAAGCTGTCGCAGAGTCTGGAGCAGCCGTCGATCGAGCCGCACTTCACCGCCGAAGATGCCGTCCTGAGTGATGACCTGGACGATGATTTCGACTACCTCGGCGGCGCCGACGAAGTGGCCACCAAGCTTGACCTGGCCCGCGCCTATATCGACATGGGCGACCACGACGGTGCCCGCGACATCCTCGACGAAGTGCGCAAGGACGGCAGTGATGTCCAGCGCCAGGAAGCCGACGAGTTGCTTTCGCGTCTGGTCTGAGTCCTGCCCTTGTACGTCCGACGGCAGCCCTGGTGGCTGCCGTTGTCGTTATAATTCCCGTCATCTGCTTAATCGACAGGCTGTATCTTCTTGGAAATCATTGATAACACGGTTGCCGAATCGGCGGCCGAAGGCTTCTTCCGCATCGCCCTGGGCGTCGAATACAAAGGCTCGCGTTACCGTGGCTGGCAGCGCCAGGCCAATGGCGTACCGAGCGTCCAGCAGACCCTTGAAGAGGCCCTGTCCAAAGTTGCCGATTCGCCCGTTTCACTGCTCTGCGCCGGGCGTACCGACGCGGGCGTGCATGCCTGCGGTCAGGTGGTGCACTTCGATACCCAAGTGGTGCGCAGCATGAAGGCCTGGACCATGGGCGCCAATATCAACTTGCCTCACGACATCAGCGTGGCCTGGGCCAAGGAGATGCCGGCGAACTTTCATGCCCGCTTCAAGGCCATCGCCCGACGTTATCGCTATGTGATCTACAACGATCAGATCCGCCCGGCGCACCTGGGCCAGGAAGTCACCTGGAACCACCGGCCACTGGATGTCGAGCGCATGGCCCTGGCTGCCGAGTATCTGGTGGGCACCCATGACTTCAGTGCCTTCCGCGCCGGTCAGTGCCAGGCCAAGTCGCCGATCAAGAACATTCATCACCTGCGGGTGACCCGCCACGGCAAGATGATTGTCCTGGATATCCGCGCCAGCGCCTTCCTGCATCATATGGTGCGCAATATCGCCGGGGTGTTGATGACCATCGGTGCCGGCGAGCGTCCAGTGGGGTGGGCCCGGGAAGTGCTGGAGAGTCGTGAGCGGCGCACCGGTGGTGTCACCGCGCATCCGTTCGGCTTGTACCTGGTGCAGGTGGAGTACCAAGACGAGTTCGCCTTGCCCGACCGTTACATCGGTCCACACTTTCTCACCGGTTACGAGTTGCTGACGGCTGACGACCCACAAGCCATTTGCTAACATCCAGGACTTTCCAGATCAGCCGAGGTTCACAGCTCATGAGCGCCGTTCGCAGCAAAATCTGTGGGATTACCCGCATCGAGGATGCGTTGGCTGCGGCTGAGGCGGGCGCTGATGCCATTGGTCTGGTGTTCTATGCCAAGAGCCCGCGGGCGGTCGACGTGCAACAGGCGCGGGCGATCATCGCGGCGTTGCCGCCGTTCGTGACCACTGTGGGCCTGTTCGTCAATGCCAGCCGCTGCGAGTTGACCGAGATCCTCGAAGCGGTGCCGCTGGACCTGCTGCAATTCCATGGCGATGAAGCCCCAGAAGATTGCGCCGGCCATAACCGGCCGTGGATCAAGGCCTTGCGGGTACGCCCCGGCGATGACCTGGAAGCCAGCTGCAAGCTGTACAGCGGGGCCAGCGGCATTCTGCTCGATACCTATGTGGCCGGGGTGCCCGGTGGTACTGGCGAGGCCTTCGACTGGTCGCTGGTGCCCAGGCACCTGAGCAAACCGATCATCCTCGCTGGCGGCCTTACCCCCGGCAACGTGGCTGCGGCCATCGCCCAGGTACGGCCTTACGCGGTGGATGTCAGCGGGGGAGTGGAGCAGGCCAAGGGCATCAAGGACCCGGCGCGGATCGAGGCGTTTATCCGCGCGGTCAAGCAGGCGTGAAATAGCTGAATGCTGCGGATGTGACGGCTGGCCGCGCGCCATCGTCCATAGTTTTCGCAGCCGGTGCTGCCGGATCGCGCCCATGGGCCGGTCGAAATTACCGGGTGACGCCACAGGCGTCGCCCTTACAGGTTGACGATGGAGCGGTATCGGGGCGCCTCGCTGTACGCGCAGCGCCGGAGCCGCTCCATCATCGCGTCATACATGAATTGAGCTCAAGGGCATACGCGTGAACCTGGCAGCCAAAGCCTGCCGGTCGCCGTTACTGGAGAAAGAAAGCATGAGCAACTGGTTAGTAGACAAACTGATCCCTTCGATCATGCGTTCCGAGGTGAAGAAGAGTTCGGTGCCTGAAGGGCTGTGGCACAAGTGCCCGTCCTGCGAAGCTGTCCTGTATCGTCCGGAGCTGGAAAAGACCCTGGATGTCTGCCCCAAGTGCAACCACCACATGCGCATTGGCGCACGTGCGCGCATCGACATCTTCCTGGATGCCGAAGGCCGCGTTGAGCTGGGTGCCGACCTGGAACCGGTCGACCGCCTGAAGTTCCGTGATGGCAAGAAGTACAAGGATCGCCTGGTCGGCGCGCAGAAGCAGACCGGCGAAAAAGACGCACTGATCTCCATGAGCGGTACTCTGCTGGGCATGCCGATCGTGGTCAGCGCCTTCGAGTTCTCGTTCATGGGTGGCTCGATGGGTGCCGTTGTCGGTGAGCGCTTCGTTCGCGCAGCCAACTACGCCTTGGAAAACCGCTGCCCGATGGTCTGCTTCTCCGCCTCCGGTGGCGCGCGCATGCAGGAAGCGCTGATCTCGTTGATGCAGATGGCCAAGACCTCGGCGGTACTGGCACGCCTGCGCGAAGAAGGCATTCCGTTCATCTCGGTGTTGACCGACCCGGTCTACGGTGGTGTTTCCGCGAGTCTGGCCATGCTCGGCGACGTTATCGTCGGTGAGCCAAAAGCCCTGATCGGCTTCGCAGGTCCGCGCGTGATCGAGCAGACCGTGCGTGAGAAGCTGCCAGAAGGCTTCCAGCGCAGCGAGTTCCTCCTGGAACACGGCGCTATCGACATGATCATCCCGCGTCAGGAGTTGCGTCAGCGCCTGGGGAACCTGCTGGCACAGATGATGGGTCTGCCGACGCCGACGTTCGTCGCGCCTGTGCTCGAGCCGATCGTCGTGCCACCGGCGCCTGCCACCGTATGACCCAACGTACCTTGGGCGACTGGCTCGCCTATCTCGAGCAGTTGCACCCCTCGGCCATCGACATGGGTCTGGCGCGTTCGCAACAGGTTGCGGCCAGGCTCGGGCTGGACAAGCCGGCGCCACGGGTGATTACCGTGACCGGCACCAATGGCAAGGGCTCGACCTGTGCCTTTGTGGCGGCCTTGTTGCGTGCCCAGGGGCTCAAGGTCGGGGTCTACAGCTCGCCGCACCTGCTGCGTTACAACGAACGGGTGCAGATCGACGGCAAAGAAGCCGCCGATCTGCAGCTGTGCGAGGCGTTTGCCGCCGTTGATGCTGCCCGGGGTGGCATTTCCCTGACCTACTTCGAAGCCGGTACCCTGGCTGCGTTCTGGCTGTTCAAGCAGTCGGCGCTGGATGCTGTGGTGCTTGAAGTCGGTCTGGGCGGGCGCCTGGATACGGTCAACATTGTCGATGCCGATGTGGCGCTGGTCACCAGCATTGGTATCGATCATACCGATTACCTGGGGGATACCCGTGAGTCGGTGGCCTTTGAAAAGGCCGGCATCTTCCGTCAGGGCAAGCCTGCGCTGTGCGGTGACCTGAATCCGCCACAACCGCTGCTGGGCAGGGCCCGTGAACTGAGCTGCCCGTTTTTTCTGCGCGGGCGTGATTTCGATCTTGCCAGCACTGACCAGTACTGGCAGTGGCGGGGCGTGGACAGCAGCGGTCAGGTGGTCGAACTGCATGACCTGCCATTGCTCGACCTGCCGATGGAAAACGCCGCGCTGGCGCTGCAAGCCTACCTGTTGCTGGACCTACCTTGGGATGCCGAGCAAATTGCCGCAGCCCTGAAGTCCACACGGATGGTCGGTCGCCTGGATCGTCGAGCGTTTAGCTGGCAAGGCAAGGCATTGACTATCCTTATGGATGTCGGCCACAACCCACACGCTGCCGAGTACCTGGCCCAGCGCTTGAGCGCACGGCCAGTGCCGGGCAAACGTCTGGCGGTGTTCGGCCTGTTGGCTGACAAGGACCTGGCTGGGGTGGTGCAGCCCTTGCAGGGTGCGGTTCAGTGTTGGGCGGTTGCGCCACTGGACACTGTCCGCAGTCGCCCTGCGAGCGAACTTGAAGCGGCGCTGGCGAACCTTGGGGCTGATGTGAAGTCTTACTCCAGCGTGGCACAAGCCCTTGAAGGTCAGTGCGCGCTGGCAACGGCAGGGGATGAAATCCTGCTGTTCGGATCGTTTTTCTGTGTCGGCGAGGCCCTGCAGTGGCTGGATCGGCAGGCCACGGAGGATGGGGCAAATGGCATTGCTGGATAAAGTGGTCAAGCAACGGATGGTAGGTGCGCTGGTGCTGGTGGCACTGGCGGTGATTTTCTTGCCGATGCTGTTCTCGCGGGAAGACGAGATGCGTCAGGTGCGCGTCGAGGCGCCTGAAGCACCCGCGGCGCCGAGCATGCCTCAGGTGCAAGTCGAACCTGTGCAGGTGCCTGAACCTCAGGTATTGCCTGAAGAAACCCCGGTGATCGTCGACGAGTCCACGGTGCCAGCCCAGGCGCCGGGCACGCCGATCGCTCCAGCACCCGCCGCACAGCCGGTCCCTGTACCAGCGCCCGCGCCAGCCGTTGCGGCCAAGCCTGTAGCGCCGCCGCCTGCGGTCAAGCCGGCTCCTGCCGTTGCCAGTGCTGTCAAGCCTGCAGCGGGCAAGATCGACGCCAATGGCCTGCCGATCAGTTGGTCGGTACAGTTGGCCAGCCTGTCTAATCGGGCCGGTGCCGACACCCTGCAGAAAACTCTGCGCAGCCAGGGCTACAACGCCTATATCCGCTCAGCCGGCGGCATGAACCGGGTGTATGTCGGGCCGTTGATCGAACGCGCCGAGGCCGAGCGTTTGCGAGACGTGATCAGTCGCAAGCAGAAGCTGAACGGCATTGTCGTGCGCTTCCAGCCCGAGCGCAGCTGAGTGCTCGTCGCCCGGCCAGTGCCGGGCGGCAAATCACTGCTTACCGACAGCCCGCCGCTCTGGTAAAATGCGCCGCCTTATCCGTTTGCAGGCAACACTGTGGCATTTACCTGGGTCGACTGGGCGATTTTCGCGATCATCGCCATTTCTTCGCTGATCAGTCTCAAGCGCGGCTTCGTCAAAGAGGCCTTGTCGCTGCTTACCTGGATCATTGCCGGCGCTGTGGCCTGGATGTTCGGTGGCTCGCTGTCGCAGTACCTGGAGTCTTACATCCAGACGCCTTCGGCCCGGGTCATCGCCGGATGTGCCATTCTTTTCGTCGCCACCCTGCTGGTGGGGGCCATGATCAATTTTCTCATTGGCGAGCTGATTCGCGTCACCGGGCTTTCCGGGACCGACCGCTTCCTGGGCATGGCCTTCGGTGCCGCCCGTGGAGCCTTGCTGGTGGTGGTGGCTGTCGGGCTGTTGAGCCTGGGGCCGGTACAACAGGATCAGTGGTGGCAGGAGTCTCGCCTGGTACCACAATTTCTATTGGTGGCTGACTGGTCGAAAAACCTCATTCTGGGGTTCACCAGCCAGTGGCTAGCCAGCGGGATCAGCGCACCGGCTGATCTGCCGTTCAAGGATCAGCTCCTGGGGCCCAAAACGCCTTGAGAGCTGCTCAGTCCAGTTTCATTAAGTAGGGGTTGCGTCGCATGTGTGGCATCGTCGGTATCGTCGGTAAGTCGAACGTCAATCAGGCGCTGTATGACGCGCTAACCGTCCTCCAGCACCGCGGCCAGGACGCTGCCGGTATTGTGACCAGCCATGATGGCCGGTTATTCCTGCGCAAGGACAACGGCCTGGTCCGTGATGTGTTCCAGCAGCGCCATATGCAGCGCCTTGTCGGGCACATGGGCATTGGTCATGTGCGTTACCCGACCGCGGGCAGCTCGACTTCGGCCGAGGCCCAGCCGTTCTACGTCAACTCGCCGTACGGCATCACCCTGGCGCATAACGGCAACCTGACCAACGTTGAACAGTTGGCCAAAGAGATCTACGAGTCCGACCTGCGCCACGTCAACACCAGTTCCGACTCCGAAGTCCTGCTCAACGTCTTCGCCCACGAGCTGGCAGTGCGCGGCAAGCTGCAGCCGACCGAAGAAGATGTGTTCGCTGCGGTCACCGATGTGCACAACCGTTGCGTCGGTGGCTATGCGGTGGTGGCGATGATCACCGGCTACGGCATCGTTGGTTTCCGTGACCCGAACGGCATCCGTCCGATTGTCTTCGGCCAGCGTCACACCGACGAAGGCGTGGAGTACATGATTGCCTCCGAAAGCGTGTCCCTGGATGTGCTTGGCTTCACCCTGATCCGCGACCTGGCCCCGGGCGAAGCGGTGTACATCACCGAAGAAGGCAAGCTGCACACCCGTCAGTGCGCGACCAATCCACAACTGTCGCCGTGCATCTTCGAACACGTCTACCTGGCGCGTCCAGACTCGATCATCGACGGCGTCTCGGTCTACAAGGCGCGCCTGCGCATGGGTGAGAAGCTGGCCGAGAAGATCCTGCGCGAGCGTCCGGAGCACGACATCGACGTGGTCATCCCGATTCCCGACACCAGCCGTACTGCGGCGCTGGAGCTGGCCAATCACCTGGGCGTCAAGTTCCGTGAAGGCTTCGTCAAGAACCGCTACATCGGCCGTACCTTCATCATGCCTGGCCAGGCCGCGCGCAAGAAGTCGGTGCGCCAGAAGCTCAACGCCATCGAGCTGGAATTCCGCGGCAAGAACGTGATGCTGGTGGATGACTCGATCGTCCGTGGCACCACCTGCAAGCAGATCATCCAGATGGCCCGCGAAGCCGGGGCGAAGAACGTCTACTTCTGCTCGGCAGCGCCAGCTGTACGCTACCCCAACGTCTACGGCATCGACATGCCGAGCGCTCATGAACTGATCGCCCACAACCGCAGCACCGAGGACGTCGCCGAGCTGATCGGCGCCGACTGGCTGGTCTACCAGGACCTGCCGGACCTGATCGAAGCGGTTGGCGGTGGCAAGATCAAGATCGAGCATTTCGACTGCGCGGTGTTCGACGGCAAGTACGTCACCGGCGACATCGACGAGGCCTACCTGGACAAGATCGAGCAGGCGCGCAACGACGTCTCCAAGGTCAAGAACCAGGCGGTCAGCGCGATCATCGACCTCTACAATAATTAATTTAGGAGCAGCGGCATGACACAGGAATGGGATGCCGGGCGCCTGGACAGCGACCTCGAAGGGGTCGCTTTCGACACGCTGGCGGTACGCGCCGGCCAGCATCGCACGCCGGAAGGTGAGCACAGCGATCCGCTGTTCTTCACCTCCAGCTACGTGTTCCGGACAGCGGCCGATGCCGCTGCACGGTTCGCCGGCGAGGTTCCAGGCAACGTCTATTCACGTTACACCAACCCGACCGTACGTGCCTTCGAAGAGCGCATTGCCGCCCTGGAAGGCGCTGAGCAAGCGGTGGCCACCTCCACTGGCATGTCGGCGATCCTGTCCACGGTAATGGCCCTGTGCAGTGCTGGCGATCACGTGCTGGTCTCGCAGAGCGTGTTCGGTTCTACCATCAGCCTGTTCGAGAAGTACTTCAAGCGTTTCGGTGTGCAGGTCGACTACGTGCCACTGGTGGATCTCGCTGGCTGGGAGCGGGCAATCAAGGCCAACACCAAGCTGCTGTTCGTCGAGTCGCCATCCAATCCGCTGGCCGAGCTTGTGGATATCGCCGCATTGGCCGAGATTGCTCACGCCAAGGGCGCACAGCTGGTGGTCGACAACTGTTTCAGCACCCCGGCCTTGCAGCAGCCGCTGAAGCTGGGCGCCGACATCGTCGTGCACTCGGCCACCAAGTTCATCGATGGCCAAGGCCGTTGCATGGGCGGCGTGGTTGCCGGGCGCAGCGAGCAGATGAAGGAAGTAGTGGGCTTTCTGCGCACCGCCGGGCCGTCCCTGAGCCCGTTCAACGCCTGGATCTTCCTCAAGGGCCTGGAGACGCTCAATCTGCGTATGCGTGCCCACTGCGCCAACGCACAGGCCCTGGCCGAGTGGCTGGAGCAGCAGGAAGGTATTGAAAAGGTTCACTATGCCGGACTGCAGAGCCATCCGCAGCATGCCCTGGCGAAAAGCCAGATGAGCGGCTTCGGTGCCGTGGTGAGCTTTGAGGTCAAGGGCGGTAAAGAGGGCGCCTGGCGCTTTATCGATGCCACCCGGCTGATCTCGATCACTGCCAACCTGGGCGACAGCAAGACCACCATCACCCATCCGGGCACTACCTCCCACGGCCGTCTGTCGCCGCAGGAACGTCAAGCCGCAGGCATTCGCGACAGCCTGATCCGCGTGGCAGTAGGCCTGGAAGATGTGGTTGACCTCAAGGCCGACCTGGCCCGCGGTCTGGCGGCGCTGTGATCGACTGGTCGGTGGGCGACAGCAGCCATAACGGCCGCGTCGCCCTGGTGACCGGTGCGGCACGGGGGATCGGCCTGGGCATTGCCGCCTGGCTGATCGCCGAGGGCTGGCAGGTGGTACTCACCGACCTGGATCGTATGCGCGGCGCCAAGGCGGCCAAGGTGCTGGGAGACAATGCCTGGTTCATCGGCATGGACGTTGCCGATGAAACCCAGGTCAAGACCGGGGTGGCCGAGGTGCTTGGCCAGTTCGGTCGTCTCGACGCGCTGGTGTGCAACGCCGCCATCGCCGATCCGCACAACACCACCCTGGAAACCCTGAGCCTTGCTCATTGGAACCGCGTGCTGGCGGTCAACCTCGGTGGGCCGATGCTGCTGGCCAAGCACTGTGCGCCTTATCTGCGTGCCCACGGTGGCGCCATCGTCAACCTGGCGTCGACTCGCGCAGCTCAATCCGAACCCGACACAGAAGCCTATGCGGCGAGCAAGGGCGGTTTGCTGGCCCTCACCCATGCCTTGGCCATGAGTCTGGGGCCGGAGATCCGCGTCAATGCGGTGAGCCCAGGCTGGATCGATGCACGGGACCCGTCCCAGCGTCGCGCTGCACCCCTGAGCGAAACCGATCATGCCCAGCATCCGGCGGGCAGGGTAGGGACGGTAGAAGACGTGGCGGCCATGGTTGCCTGGTTGTTGTCGCGCAATGCCGGCTTCGTCACCGGCCAGGAGTTCGTGGTCGACGGCGGTATGACCAAGAAGATGATCTACACATAGCAGCGCTTTTTTGCCCTTTTTGAAAAAAACTTCAACAGGGGTATTGACTTAGGTTCGATACCTGCGTAAATTTCGCCACCTCAGCGAAGCACACGGGTGATTAGCTCAGCCGGGAGAGCATCTGCCTTACAAGCAGAGGGTCGGCGGTTCGATCCCGTCATCACCCACCACTTCCTGAGATGTTCCTGACCCGACACTTTCGCCAGAAGGTGTTACCAGAGAGGAACCGGACGCAAGTCCATATGCGCAGCGGTAGTTCAGTCGGTTAGAATACCGGCCTGTCACGCCGGGGGTCGCGGGTTCGAGTCCCGTCCGCTGCGCCACTTTTCTCCAGATCGGTTTAATCACCGGTTTGAGGTCGGAAGGCACCGAAGCCTTCAGGCCAGATCCCAGTTTCAAGCAGGCGCAAGCTTGTGCGATACGCAGCGGTAGTTCAGTCGGTTAGAATACCGGCCTGTCACGCCGGGGGTCGCGGGTTCGAGTCCCGTCCGCTGCGCCATATTCGCTTTGAGGCCCTTGAACTCCTCGAAGCAACAAAGAGAGCGACCTAAGGTTCGCTTTTTTTGTGCCTGAGATTAGCGGCGGTTGCGCAATCCAGGCCTGCACGACACGCAGCGGTAGTTCAGTCGGTTAGAATACCGGCCTGTCACGCCGGGGGTCGCGGGTTCGAGTCCCGTCCGCTGCGCCATATTGAAGTAACGAAGAAAGCGACCCAAGGGTCGCTTTTTTTGTGCCTGAAATTTGGAAGCGTTTTGAGGGGAAGCAACAGTCCTAGACCCTGAACCGCGCCACCAGTTGCTGCAACTCGCCGCCCAGACGCGCCAGTTCTACTGAGGAGGCCGCGGTCTGCTGTGAGGCCGTTGAAGACTGTTCAGCCACATCGCGGACACTGAGCACGCTGCGGTTGATCGATTCGGCCACAGCGCTCTGCTGTTCGGCAGCGGTAGCGATCTGCAGGTTCATGGTCTGGATGCTGGTGACCGTCTGGGTGATGGCTTGCAGCTCGATTCCCGCTTCATTGGCCAGCTCCACTGTAGTGCCGACCATCTGATGGCTGCTGTGCATCATCTCCGCAGCTTTCTGTGCCCCTTGTTGCAGTGAGACGATCAACGCTTCGATCTGTGCGGTGGACTGCTGGGTGCGCTTGGCCAACCCGCGCACTTCGTCGGCCACCACGGCGAAGCCGCGGCCGGCATCGCCAGCCCGCGCCGCTTCGATGGCGGCGTTGAGCGCCAGCAGGTTGGTCTGCTCGGCGATGGCGTTGATCACGGTCATGACACTACTAATGCGCTCGCTCTCTTCCGACAGCTGGTTAACCGCATTGGCGGAACTGCCGATGTCATTGGCCAGTTGCCCAATCTGGGTCAGCGCCCGCTGCACCACCTGATTGCCCTGGTTGGCCTGGCTGTTGGCCTGACGGGTGGCTTCGCTGGCTTCTTCGGCGTTGCGTGCCACTTCCTGTACGGTGGCGACCATCTCACTCATCGCCGTGGCCACCTGGTCAGTTTCGACCTTTTGGCTGCTGATGCCAGCGCTGGTCTGTTCGGTGATCGCCGACAGCTCTTCGGCGGCGGTGGACAACTGACGGGTGACATTGCCGGCCTGGCCAAGCATCTCGCGCAAGTTGTTGCCGCTTTGCTCCAGCGCCTGCAGGAGCTGGCCGAACTCGTCGCGACGCGGTTCGCTGGCGGTATTGGTCAGGTCGCCTTCACCAATACGTCGGGCGATCGCCACGGCCCGGCGCAAAGGCTGGGTGATCTGGTGAATGATCACTGCGCTGATGATCACACCCAGTAGCAGGGTGCAGAGCAGCAGGGCAAGCATCAGCGTGCGGCTGTGGCTGGATTCCTCGTTGCTCTGTTGATTTTGCAGGCTGATCAGTTGATTGATAGCCTCCAGGCCCTTGTGCACCTTCTCCAGCAACTGGTCATGGAGCTGTATTTGTTGCGGGCTGTTGATCGGTGCTGCCTGCAGCTGCTGGAACTGCTCCAGGTAGCGCTGCATGTCTTCCCGGGTGGTACTCAGCAGTCGCTGCGAGTCGGCGTCAGTCAGGTACTTGAGGTTTTCGTCGAGCAACTGCTTGGTTTGCTGATAGGCCTTGCTCAACTGGTTGGCGAAGATGGCTTCGTGGCGTTGCTCAAAGCTCAGCTGGGCCGCCCGCATTTCATTGAGGTTGTCGAGAATGTAGTTGACCGACACCAGCCGGTCGGCGCGCTGGGTCAAGGTGTTCAGGCTGTTGATGGCGG
The DNA here is from genome assembly GCF_050739775.1 of Pseudomonas sp. Classification (GTDB taxonomy): domain Bacteria; phylum Pseudomonadota; class Gammaproteobacteria; order Pseudomonadales; family Pseudomonadaceae; genus Aquipseudomonas. Next base: position 30,839 of record NZ_JBOICA010000037.1, on the reverse strand, counting down.
TGACGGCGAGGAGCACCATCAGCACCAGAATGGGGGTGAAGCCGAGCACCAGCTTCATTTTCACCGATACGTTTTTCACCGAGGTAACTCCTGTTGGCCTGTCTATGTGGGCGATGGCTACTTGCCAGCGTAGTCGGACATTGGCCGGGGAAGAAGCGAGATCAATACGGATTTTCAATAAGTGCCTTCTGAATGAACTTAAGATTTCTCGACCAGTGGCACCCCTCGTCATCCGCTTGATTTGCTGCCTCACCGATAAATTTTCTGTGGTGATTGCCCCGCTGCGGTTTCAGTGATCCGCCGATGTGTTGCACAATAGGCGTTGATCGTTTTACTCAGGATTTGCAATGTCAAAGTCAACCGTCTTCAGTGCGCTCGGGCTGGCCCTGGTGCTGGCGGGTGTTTCCGGCTGTTCTTCGAAGAAAGCTGCCATTTACGAACACGAGAATTTCGACGACTCGGGTACCTATTCGCGCAGCTTTGCGGTCAGCGAAGCCAGCACCTGTGAAGCGGCCCGTCGTGCCTTGCTCAGTCAGGGCTACATCATCACCAGCAGCGATGCCGGGCAGGTCAGTGGCAACAAGAGCTTCCAGCAGACTGGCGAGTCGCACTTGCAGATCAGCTTCAACGTGGTCTGTGCCAGCGACAGCGGCGACGAGCAACGCTCGACCATGTTTGCCAACGCCTTGCAGGACCGCTACGCGTTGAAAAAATCCAACACCTCGGCCAGCGTCGGGGTGGGCGTGCTGGGTTCGTTGTCGATGCCTATTGGCTCCACTGACGATTCCATGGTCAAGGTGGCTAGCGAAACGGTGACCTCGGCCACGTTCTACGAGCGTTATTTCGCGCTGGTCGAGAGTTTCCTGCCCAAGGAACAGAAGAAAAAGACCTCGCTGAATAAAGCGCAAGAGAAGCCCGCGCCAGCGCTGGGGATGCCTGAAAGTACCCCTGCGCCGGCACCCGCAGCCCTGGCCCCGGTCGAAGCACCTGCTCCTGTACCAGCCCCGGCGGTCATTGAGCAGACTCCGGCGCCAGCCCAGCAGGTGCCGGTTATCGAGGCCGCGCCGGCACCGGTAGTCGACGACAGCGCCGGCTCCAAGCCTGTGGCACCGCCTGTTGAGGCGACGCCGATCAATGTCGGGCAGCCTGCGCCCGCGGCGGCTGAACCGGTGTCGACGGTGGCCCCTGTCAGCAGCCCTGAACAGGCGCCGCAGTAGGCGCGGATAATTTTTCCATCAGCTGCTACGTTGTCTTGATACGCATCATTGTCATTTTTCTTTCATCGCGGCACTTTAGGCTCGATGACGAATCAATGAAATCAATGAGAAACGACGGAGCAGACGATGGACGACTATCAAGAAGAACTACTCGAATACCGCGCCTTTGAGCTCGACCCACCCGAGCCTGCCGAAGACGCCACCGAGCTGTAATCTCAGGCGCTACGCCGCTGACTGCGGCGAAACGCTCCCGGGGTCATGCTGTTCCAGCGTTTGAACGCGCGCTGAAAGGCTTCGGCCGAAGCAAATCCGAGCAAGTAGGCAATCTCGCCAAAGGCCAGTTCCGTGTCACGGATGTAGGTCATGGCCAGGTCGCGCCGGGTGTCGTTGAGGATGGCGCGAAACTGCGTGCCTTCCTCGGCCAGCTTGCGTCGCAGTGTCCAGGTCGGCAATTGCAGGTGCCGCGCCACTTCCTCCAGATCCGGTTCCCGTCCGCCATTGAGCAGTGGTCCGAGCAAATGGGCGATGCGTTCGCTCAGGCTACGGATTCGTGTCAGTTGTTCCAGTTCTGCCTCACACAGATTGAGCAAATGCCGCCAGGTGCTTGGGCAATGCGCCGGGTTGCGTAGCGCAAGGCTCGCTCGGCTCAGGCGCAACTGGTTGGTCTGGGCGCCAAACTGCACCGGGTTGCTGCACAGTGCTTGATAGTGGCTGGCATAGGCGGGGGCTTCGAACTCGATCTCCACCCGTTCGGCCACAAGGTTCACACCGGCCAGGCTCGATAACTGCGTCAGCCAGCCAGACAGCAGGGAATCCACCACAAAGCGGTTGTAGGCGTTGTAGGGGCTGATGGAGTAAAAACGCAGCCAGGCACCGCTGCTGTCTTCATGGAAGCTCGAATGACCACGGTAGTTGGCGGCATACAACGGCTCGAAGCGCAGCAAGGTGCGTGCTGCTTCACCGACGCTGGGGGCCTGGGCCGCGGTGACACCGGCCAGGCCCGCCTGGCTGAGGCGACTGATACGGCCCATCTGCAGGCCCAGGGCCGGGTCGCCGGTCAGTTCGATGGCCGCATGGCCCAGGTGCATGTAGCGCGGGATGGACAAGCGCGCGCCGGCTTCAGCCAGGCGTGCAGTGTCCAGGCCGTAGCGCTGCAGCAGCGCTGTGGGCTCGATGCCGCGTTGCTGCAGGGCTTCACTGAGGCTCTGGATAAAACCGACTGACAGGTCTCCCAGGCGCATCCGTGGGCGGTTCATGGCCGGCCTACAGCCACAGGTTCAGCATGCGAGCACCCGGGGTGCCGCTGCCGTTCAGGTTGAGGCCGGCGCGGTTGGCAAAACCCTGGCCATCGGCGACCACATCCCAGAAACGTCCACGCAAGAATACGCTCATGCTGCTCATGTCAGTGGGATGGGCATTCAGGGTCAGCTGTTGCCAGGCTTGGGCTTCACTGACTTCGCCGGGCTTGAACGGTAGCGAGGACGCCAGGGGTTGATGGCGGTTGCCGCGCCAGGGTCCGTTCCAGCTGTCCTTGCCACCCAGGAACGCCGGATTGGCAATAATCTGCGCCGATTGGTTAGCCAGCTGTTGCTGGTTGCTTGGGTACCAGCTGTCGCTGCCAATCAGCACGCCCAGGCGTCCGGCCGGGGTCTGCAGCACTTGTGGTGGCTGGTCGATGCCACTGTCGATAAAGCGGCGCACTTCACTGTCCGGGTGTTGCTGAAGTTGGGGCTGGCCGAGTACCGAGCCGTCGCCGGCGAACACCAGGCTGCTGTTGTACAGGGCGCCAGAGCCGACCCGTAAGGTGCCGCGCTCGACATAGGGTGATGGCAAGACAATCGAGCCCGCCACCAGGGTGACACCGAATTCCTTGGCCAGGCCGCCGAACACATGCTGGTAGTCGCTGGCCATCTGCTGCGCCTTCATGCGCAGGTGCGCATCGGCGCGGCGGTCATCGCCCTGGGCATTGAGCATGGCCAGGCCGTAGCTGATCGGGTTGCTTGCCTCCAGCCATTGCCAGGCCTCACGGCGTTGAGTGACCTGGTACAGCTGGTTTTTTTCGCCCCGAGCCCAGAGCCAGGTGCCGATGTGCTCGGGCAGGATGACAATGGTCCGGGCGTTGATCAGGCCTTGGCCGCGAGCCTTCTCCAGGTAGGCGGCCAACTTGCGGTGCAGGCGTTGCAGGTTCTGATAGTCACTGGGAAACAGTTGCGGCTCGACCCCCAGCAGGTTGCCGTGGTCGGCGGGCACGCCTGCGCTCAGGGCCAGCTCGATGCGCAGGTCCGACAGGTAATGCCCTGCCGGCCGTTGCTCAGTCCAGAGCCCGTAGCCACAGAGCGCAGCAATGACAACCAGCGCCAGGGCGCTTAACAGAAGTTTTCGCATGAAACCTTTACTTTTCGTCGAGGTATGAAACAGCAATACAGTAAATCAATGGGTGAGTGCAGGTCTTTTCCTCTGATCTCGAAAATGCAGTCACTTCAACCTTGTTTTTACGCTGAACAGGCAGTGATCCGGCGCTAACGAGTGCTCGCTCAAAGTAAAAGAGTGTACTGTTTGTACAACTTGGTTTTCAATTTCCTACGGGTGGCGTGCGCAAGCGTGCGGCCGACATCAATCGCCTGTCCGAAGGCGACTTGCCTGAAGTCGCCGCACATCTACTTGATTGCTACCGCTGACCTGGTTACGTCTCAGGGCTTGATCCCCTGCAAAAACTGACGCGCCTGCGCCTGAACAGCTGCGGGCGCGGTCAGGTTGCTGTCGATTACTGTTATCACCGCATGGCCTTTCCACAACAGGTAGGCATCGCTGTGCTGCTCGGCGGCGCTGGGCGCAGGCGGCGCCATCAGGTTGGCGCGCACCGTGCCGTCGGCGTCGCGCTGGGCAGTGAAGTTGACCCGGTCCCACGTGCCGATTGGCGCATAGCGCAGCGCTTTGACCTGGGCGGCGGCAAGCGCCGGATAGTTGATGTTGAAGCCACTGGTGCCTGGCAGGCCGAGCACGTTCAACTTGCCTTTGCTGTGCTTGCCGGCAGCGATGGCCTGTGCAATCACCCGGGTGGCGAACTGCGCAGTGTCGTCCATGGCGTCCAGGGTTTTGCGGTAGCCGGCCTGCTGGTCGCGCATGATCAGGTCCAGGTCGACCGCGGTCGACACCGCTACCGCTGGCACGCCCTTGATCATGGCGCGCACGGCGGCGTTGAGGGTGCCGGACATCTGTGTCAGGGGACCGACGTTCTCGCCGAAGTTGCTGCCCGAGACAACCAGGTCCGGGCGCTGGTCCTTGAGCAGCACATCCAGACCGACGTTGACGGCATCCACCGGCGTGCCGATGGCCGCAGTCTTGCCTGCGGGCGGCTGGTAGCCGGGGGGTGGGCCGACACAGTATTTGTTCGGCGCCAGTTCCGTCACCGCCATGGCCTGGCCGGGGATGACCACGCTGGCGGCGCCAATGCCGCTGCTGTCGTGCTGCGGGCCGACCAGGGTGACCTGATGGCCGGCGGCACTCAGCGCCCGGTACATCGCATCGATGCCCGGTGCGCGGCAGCCGTCGTCGTTGGTCAGGAGGATGTTCAGGGCTGAGGCGTTGAAGGAGAGGCTGGCGCCGACGAGGGCGCAGGCGCCGGTAAGCAGTTTGTTCATGGGAGGCTCCGGAAGGGGCAACGCCCCGACCGGGTCGGACGGGGCGTGGCAGGTCAGCGGGTACCGAGTTTGCGCAGGTTGCCGGGGGTGAACTCGTCGGCGCTGAAGTTGCTGGCATTGAGCTTGGCCGGTTTCTGCTCGTCGAGCAGGCGGTCGACCAGATAGGAGCCAGCGATCAGGTCATGGTAGACCCCCAGGCGGGCGTGGAAGCGCTGGATTTCATAGGCGTAGATCGAGGTCTGCATGTTGGTCCGCCACAATTGGCCACGGGCGTCGAAGTTGTCGGCCAGGGTTGCCGCCCAGCTGTCCTCATCGATGTAGATCAGGCGCTTGGCGTAGATATGCCGGGAATTGGGCTTGAGCGTCGCCTGCAGCACCCACACGCGGTGTTTTTCGTAGCGCATCAGGTCCGGGTTGATGTGACCATTGGACGACAGGATTTGCGCCGTTGTTACCTCCGGACTGTCGATCTTGTAGTTGTGGTAAGGGATATAGATCTCTTTCTTGCCGACGATGCTCCAGTCATAGCGGTCGGTCGCACCGTTGAACAGGCGGTCTTCATCATAGACGCGAAAGCCACCGGCACCTGTCGGCGAGTCGTAGCCGACGGTGGGCGCGCGGCGCACCCGGCGTTGGCCTGGGGTGTACTGCCAGGCCTGGCGGGGCTGGGCGGCGGCGTTGATGAACTCGTGGCCGACGATGATTTCGCCCTTCTTGCGCACCGGCTCCAGGGTGGTAAGCAGGAAGTCGGTGAATACACCATTGACGCTTTCGGCATTCTGTTTGGGGTCGGACCACAGCGAATAGATCTTGTAGTTGACCTTTTCCAGCGCTTTGTTGTTATCGGAATAAACCACCACTTGCTGGTAGTTGGCCTCTTCGGTGACGGCGCGCGCCTGCATGTTGTGATTAAGGATCAGTTCATTGCCGCTCTTCGGGATCGGGAAGGGCGAGGCACCGAAGGCGTTGAGGGCATCGTTGCCATCGCTACTGAGTGTGGCATTGAGGGCATTGCGCTTGAGCGCGTCTTCGCTGGCCTGGTCGACACGGAAATCGCGATGGCTAGGGTAGACCGGGATCTTGAACGAGTTCGGGTAGCGCTTGAACAGCGCCTTCTGGCCGTCGGTGAGGTTGGCGGCGTACTGCTCGACGTTTTGCGCGGTAATGACGAACAGTGGTTTTTCGTCCGCGTAAGGGTCGGGGTAAGGGCTGCCGGGCCCGGCGAACTTGAGTTGCGCTGGCAGGCCGCGCCACTTACCGGTCCAGGCCGGAATGCTGCCGTCGGCATTGCCGGCACGCTCGGCGCCGACCGGGGTCAGATCCTTGCCCAGACGGGCGGCATCGTCATTGCTGACGTTGGCGTGGGCCAGGCTCGCGCCGAGCAGGGCGACGGCGAGCGTGGTGCGCAACCAGGGGTGCTTGAGAGTAGACATGCGGTGCTCCTCCATCAGGGGCTCAGAAGCGGTATTTGAAGTTGAGGGCGACGTTGTCGCGGTCGGCCAGAGGCGAGTTGTTGGCGTTGCCAAGGTAGGCGTTGTAGAGCGCTTCGACGGTGAAGTTGCCGAGGTAGCGCCAGCTGCTGCCGATGCTCGCGCGCTCATCGCCTTGACCGGCGTTGATCGAGCCGGTCAGGGCGCTGTCATGCTGGGCGGCGCTGCTGTAGGTGAGTGGCACCGACATGTCCCAGCCGCTGAACACGTCGTTGTAGTCGAAGCTCGCCTGCACCGTGTAGCCCCAGGCGTCACGGTCCAGCACCAGGCTGTCGGTGCCGGGCAGGGTCAGGCCGGGGGCCAGGGTTACCGGGGTTGAGGCGTCGTTATCGAACACGGTGTTGTAGACCAGCTCGCCGACCAGCGTGGTGTTGTCGGCAAAGGCGGTGGGGCCAACCACATGGATCATCGACACCTGGGCCTGCAGCGTCTGCGCCCGCACGGGGCTTGAGAAACCGTTGTCGACCATCACTGGTGCGCCGTCGCGGTAGCTGACTTCACCGGCGATGCTGGTGTCGCCGAGCACTGTGGCGAAGCTCGCGCCGTACTGATCGATGTTGTCGAAGTAGCGCACGCGGTAGTGGCCCAGGTCGCTCTGGAAGTCCAGAGATGGGTTCTTATCGTGGTAACGCGAGTAGTAGATACCGAACTCGGTGTTGTTCAGCGACTCGGCGGTGTAGCGCAGGGCGACGCCATACTGGCCGCTGTCACTCGGTTCGTCGTCCTTGAGGCGGGTGACGAAGCCGCTGGCGTCGCTGAAGCCGCCACGGTCGATAAAGTCGGTGCTCGAAAAGTAGCTGCCGACCCCGAACAGCTCGGTCTTCTCCCATTTGTACTGGTAGTAGGCCTGCAGCTCCAGCGCGTCGGTCAGGCTGAACTGGCCGAACACCTGGCCCACCGGCAGCAGCACTTCCTTGACCTCAACCCCGGGAGTGGTGGCCTTGGTCGCATCGACCGGGCTCTGTGCAGCGGAGATGCCCGGGTAAAACAGGCTTTCGCCCCAGCTCACGACCTGGTCACCCAGCCGCAGGTTGAGGTTGTGGCCGCCGACGTCCCAACTGCCGTAGGCATAGGCGTCGAGCAGGCGCAGGTCATCGCGGTGCTGGTCGATGGTGTCCTGGGAGAAGCGGTCGGCGCGCCGGCAGTTGCCGCTGGCCAGGCAATTGGAGGCACCGGTGCCGTTGTCGTTGCCCTGGTCATAGACATTGTCGTAGAAGCCCGCAGCCCGTACGAACAGGCCGTAGTCGTTCTGCCACTTGAGGTTGGCCTCGGTGAGGAAGCCCGCGCGGTTGGTGATCAGGCTGCCCTTGTCGAACGCGTTGTCGCCATCGTTGCCGTCGGCGTTGGCCACCAGCTTGTGGTCGCGTCCCTCGGTCCGCCAGGCCAGGCTGTAGGTCAGGGTGGTGTCCCAGTCGATACTCAGGTCATCGTTGGCCTGGAAGGTCAAGGCACTGGCCGGGCTGCCCAACCCGCCGACCAGCATCAACAGTCCCAGGCGCACGCAGGTGTTCAGTGGAGGTGGGGCGATTGTTGTTTTTATCATGTCGTCCTCATGCAGCGGTCAGACCTGCCCGACCGACTTGTTTCAAGGTGGGAGGTGAAGCTGGGGCGACTATGGAATCCCCTTGATGGCGCAACATCGTCCAAGCGGACTAAGTGCAGTCGCCGAGTGAGCGGGGTGCTGGCGCTAGTCCCATTGGACGATGTTGGCCGGCGTCGGGCCGCCAACAATCAGCGGGCCATTGCCCCCGGCCGGCGGCCGGCGCGGCTTTCTGTTGCCTGTGGGAGGTGAGCGCATGAACGATGCCGGGATCAAGTGGGACGAATGTTGCGACGTACTGGTGATCGGCTCGGGGGCCGGCGGCATGACCGCGGCGCTGCGTGCCCATGACCTGGGGCTTGGCGCTCTGGTGATCGAGAAGAGCAGCGAATACGGCGGTACCTCGGCGGTGTCCGGCGGTGGTATCTGGATCCCCGACAACCATCGCATCAGCGCCCTGGGTGGGCAGGACTCGGCCGAGGAGGCGATCGCCTACCTCAAAGCCGTCACCCGTGGCGAGATCGACGATGGGCGCATCGAGACCTATGTGGAGCAGGGCCGCAAGATGGTCGAATACCTCGAACAGCATTCCCGGGTGCGCTTCGAGGCGCAGCCGCACTATGCCGACTATTACCCTGAGGTGCCTGGCGGCAAGGCCGGTTATCGCTCCATGGACCCGCAACCGTTCGATGCCGCCGCCTTGGGTGAAGAGTTTTTGCGCATGCGCGCGCCGTCACCGGGCACGTTGATGATGGGGCGCATGGCCATGACCATGAAGGAAGCGCAGGTGCTGCTCTGTCGCGGCAAGGGCTGGCTGGGGCTGACCCTGCGGGTGATGTGGCGTTACTGGCGGGACCGCGAAGGTCGCAAGCTGTCGCGCCGCGACCGCTACCTGACGCTGGGCAACGCCCTGGTCGGTGCCTTGCGTTGTTCGTTGCTCGATCGCGGGGTGCCGCTGTGGCTCAACTGCTCGCTGGAGCAGTTGCTGATCGTCGGTGAGCGGATCGGCGGCGCCCAGGTTTGCCGTGACGGCAAAGTGCTGAGGATCAAGGCGCGCCACGGGGTGATCATTGCCGCCGGTGGCTTCGAGCGTAACCAGGCGATGCGTAGCCAGTACCACCCTCAGCCTTCGCAGGCCGACTGGAGCGCTACGCCGCCTGGCAACACCGGCGACGGCATCTGTGCCGGCCAGGCGCTCGGCGCACGTACTGCACTGATGGCGCACAGCTGGTGGGCACCGACCACCCATGTGCAGGGTGAGGAGAAACAGCGAGCACTGTTCGTCGAGCGCACCTTGCCCGGTTGCATCCTGGTCAACTCGGCCGGCGAGCGCTTCGTCAACGAGGCCGCGCCCTACACCGACATCGTCTATGCCATGTATGCCAACAATCGCGAAGATGCCAGCAGCGTGCCGTGCTGGATGGTCTTCGATGCCAGTTTTCGCCGTAAATACCCCTGTGGCGCCTTGTTGCCAGGCTATGCCCAGCGCGACTGGCAGTTGCCCCGGCACCTGCGCGGCTACTTCCATAAGGCCGCTAGCCTGGAAACGCTGGCCGCCAGCATCGGCGTCGAGGCGGCTGGCCTGGCACGTACCGTGCTGCGTTTCAATACCATGGCCAGCTGCGGTCGGGATGCTGACTTCGGCAAGGGAGAATCGCTGTTCGACCGCTATTACGGCGACCCTGGTGTGCAGCCTAATCCTTGCCTGGCGCCGTTGCTCAAAGCGCCGTTCTATGCGGTGCGCGTGGATGCCGGCGATATCGGCACCAAGGGCGGGCTGCTGACGGACGTGCATGCACGGGTGCTGCACGAAGATGGCCAACCGATTCTCGGCCTGTATGCCATCGGTAACAGCGCGGCGTCGATGATGGGGCGTACCTATCCCGGCGCCGGCTCCACCCTCGGCCCGGCCATGACCTTCGGCTACCTGGCCGCCAACCATATTGGTCTGCAAAGCCAACACCCAAGCACATGCCAAAGCCCGTCGGCACAGGCCTCTTGAGGACAGTGAAAATGAGCAAAGATCATAGTCAGGTCGCTGTGGTAACCGGTGCCAGCCGGGGTGTCGGCCAGGGAATTGCACTGGCGCTCGGCGCTGCCGGTATGACCGTCTATGTCAGCGGACGGGCGCCGGGGCAGGGCGGTTCGAGGTTGCATGGGCATGCCCTGGACGGTGACCTGGAGGATACCGCCCGGGCCATTACCGCCGTGGGCGGGCAGGGTATCGCGGTAGTCTGCGATCACCATGACGACGTCCAGGTCGAGGCACTGTTCGCCCAGGTTGAACGCGAATGCGGACACCTGGATCTGCTGGTCAACAATGCCGCCTTCATCCATGACCAATTGATCGAACCGGGACCGTTCTGGAACAAGCCGCTGGATCTGGTGCGCATCCTTGATGTCGGTCTGCGCTCGGCCTATGTCGCCAGCTACCATGCCGCCCGGTTGTTGCTGCGTAGCCGCCAGGGCCTGATCTGCTTTACCTCATCGTTTGGTGCCGGTTGCTACATGCACGGCCCGGCTTATGGCGCGCAGAAGGCTGGTTGCGACAAGCTGGCCGCGGACATGGCGGTCGACTTCGAGAACCGGGGCGTGGCGGCCTTGTCACTCTGGTTGGGCCCGCAATTGACAGCGCGCACGCGCATTGCCGCAGAGCAACATGGCGAGCAATACAAAGCCTTTCTGGCCCATGCTGAAACCCCGCAGTTCAACGGACGCATCATCCACGCCTTGCTCAATGATCCACAATTGATGAGTTACTCAGGCCAGACCCTGATCAGCGCCGAAATCGCCCCGCGTTACGGCATCAGTGAGGCTGGCGGACGCCAACCGCCTTCCCACCGGTCACTGTTGGGCGATCCCCGCCAACAGCATCCTGCGCGGGTGATCTGAATCGGGTGTCTGGTGGGGGCGAGCCTGCTCCCAGCGGATTTCCCTGAGAAACTAAGGTTCTTCACGGAATCCCGGGAAGTATGGTCCTTGGGTTGGCTTGGGTTGGGTTGGGTTGTTGAGGCTGCGAGCTTATCCATTCAATGCGGCGCCGCTGCTGGCCCCTTCCGCCTTTACGGCGGGTCCCTTTTGTCTTGGCAAAAGGAACCAAAACCGCTTGCTCCTGCATACGGCCCTACGCTGCGCTCCGGGTCCCCTCGCTACGGCGCCTGAACTTGTGTGCATGAAGATCAAGAGCGAGAGCGAGTCGGTACTCTCTTTACCAGCGGGCTTGTCCCGCGATGGCGTCAGCCTGGCTCCGCCAACATCTGATTTCGAAGATACGCCAGCGCAGGCGCCGCCCGTAACTTCGCGACTTCAGGAGGCCGAGCGGAGGTGTCTGGAGGGGGCTGGTGCGCAGCACCCTTCGGCGTAAGCCGAAGTCGCGAGCCGTAGACTTGGCGCAGCAAGTCGTAGGCCGCGATGCCCCTGGAAGACACCGAAGCGAGGGAACCCGGAGCGCAGCGTAGGGCCGTATGCAGGAGCGAGCGGTTTTGGTTCCTTTTGCCAAGACAAAAGGGACCCGCCGTAAAGGCGGAAGGGGCCAGCAGCGGCGCCACAGCGAATGGATAAGCTCGCAGCCTCAACAACCCAACCCAAGGATCATAGTCCCCAGGATTCCGTGAAGAGCCGAAACTAAACCCAGCGCTCACGCAACACCTGCTTGGCCACCTTGCCCGTGGCATTGAGCGGCATGGCTTCAATCACCTGCACCCGCCGTGGCACTTTGTAGTTGGCCATCTGCTCCCGGCACCAGGCAACGAACTGCAGCGGATCAATCTCCTGCCCGGGCACCGGCAACAGGAACGCCATGGCTACTTCCCCCATGCGCTCGTCGGCAATGCCGATCACCGCCGCCTGGGCGACGCTGGGATGCAGCAGCAGCGACTGCTCGATTTCTGCCGGGTAGACGTTGAATCCACCGGTAATGAACATGTCCTTGAGCCGGTCGGTGATACGCAGGTAGCCGTCTTCATCGAGCACGCCGATATCACCGGTATGCAACCAGCCCTCGGCATCGATGACGTCCTGGCTCGCTTGCGGGTCATTGAGGTAACCCTGCATCAGGTTGTAGCCACGGATCAGCACTTCACCCGGCACATTGGCCGGCACCCTGGCGCCGTTGCTGTTCACACAGCGGATTTCAACCCCAGGCATGGCCCGCCCACTGGTGTTGGCGACGCGTTCGGCACTGTCGCCAGGGCGACAGATGCTGGCAAAGCCGCAGACTTCGGTGAGGCCGTAGGCGGTGACGACGGTGGCAAAGCCCAGTTCATCGCGCATGCGCCGGATCATCTCCACCGGGATCGCCGCAGCTCCGGTGACCGCGATGCGCAACGAGCTGAGGTCGTACGCCTGGCGCTGCGGATGGGCCAGCAGCGATTGGTAGAGGGTCGGCGGGCCAGGTAGCACGTTGATGCGCTCACGCTGGACGCAATCGAGCAGCGCCTGCACCTCGAACACCTGCTGCGGCACGATGGTGCAGCCGCGCATCAGCGCTGCCAGCCAGCCGGCCTTGTAGCCGAAGGAATGGAAGAACGGATTGACGATCAGGTAACGATCCCCCGCGCGCAAGCCGACGATCTCGCTCCAGTCCCGTACCACGCGCAGGTTCTGCCCCTGCTGGGTCATCACGCCCTTGGGCGTGCCGGAGGTGCCGGAGGTGAACAGCAGGTCGGATAACACCTGGGGGCCGACGCACTGTTCGCGGGCTTGCAGCGTGGCTTCTGGCACCTGCTCGGCCAACGCCATGAACTCATCCCAGCCCAGGCCACCCGCCACGGGCGCTTCAGGGCGCAAGTGGATGACCTGGCACAACGCCGGCAAGGCTTCGGTGGCCAGCATGCCGGGGTAGTCGGTGCCGAGGAAGCGGCTGATGCTGAACAGCACGCAGGCGTTGCTCTCACGCAGCACATGCCCGGCCTCGCTGCCCTTCATTCGCGTGTTCAGCGGCACCAGGGTGGCACCGATGCTCTGCAGGGCGCCGGCCGCGACAATCCATTCCCAGAGATTGGGCGCCCAGATCGCCACGCGGTCCGCCACTTGCACGTCCAGGGCCAGCAAGGCGCGGGCGGCGTGCTGGCGAAGCTGTTCGAGCTGGCGGTAGCTGATGCGCTGGCCATCCTCGATGGCCGCGCTGTCGCCGTAAACACGGGCCGCGTTGGCGAACAGTTGGGCGATGGTCAGAGCGTTTTCGACAGACGGCATGATGCCTCCTCAGGCAGAGGATGAAGGAGCAGGAAAAACGGCCGGGCAGGGCGCCCGGCCGACGTGGTCAGGCGCTGGGTGGGGCGAAGCGGCGGCCGGCGGAGAAGCCGCCGTCCACGGCGATCATCTGGCCGCTGACGAAAGAGGACTCGTCCGAGGCGAGGAACAGGGCGACATTCGCCACCTCGTCCGGTTGCCCGGAGCGGTTGAGCATGTGCTGCGAAGCGAAGAACGCATGGAACGCCTGTTGTTCGCGGACCATGCTGGTCATCGGTGTTTCAATCAGGCCGGGGCACAGGCCATTGACGCGGATATTGGCATAGCCGTAATCAATGGCCATGGAGCGGGTCAGCTGGTTGATACCGCCCTTGGAGACGTTGTAAGCGACGTTGCCGTCGCAGCCCTGCAGGCCGAAGATCGAGCCGATGTTGATGATCGAGCCGCTGCGCTGCGACTCCATCTGCGCCAACACGTGCTTGCTGGTGAGCATGCTGCCGGTGAGGTTGATGTCCAGTACCCGCTGCCAGTTGGCGGTGCTGGTTTGCGTCACGCTGCCCTGGTCGGCGACACCGGCGGCATTGACCAGCACGTCGATGCCGCCGAAGCGGCTGATGACTTCGCCCATCACCTGTTGCACCCGCGTCTCATCGCGCACATCCAGGGTCATGAACAGGCCGGGAAAGTCCGCCGGGGCCTCGCCGATGTCCAGGCCCACGACCTGGGCGCCCTCGGCGCTGAAGCGGCGCACGCACGCCAGGCCGATACCCGATGCGCCACCGGTGACCACGGCGACCTTGTTGTGCAAACGAGCCATAACTGAACCTCTCTTATTGTTGTGGAGCTTCCTGACGCCGAGTCTAACCGCAGACACGTACGAGGTGATCGTCCATTGAGACTAGCGGGCACGCCGCCTCAACCGGGGAACTTCAAGCGTACCCGGGCGCCGAGCGGACGGCTCTGGCAGGCCAGGGTCCAACCGTCCTGCAACTCCCGGGCGCTGAGCACATCGTTGCGCGCCAGGCGCGTCTCACCCTCCAGCACCGTGCACATGCAGGCCCCGCAGAAACCTTCCTCGCAAGACGACGGCACGTCCAGGCCGGCGGCCCGGCAGCTTTGCAGCAAGGTATCGCCGGGGCGACAGGGGATTTCGTGTTGCTGGCTGTCCAGCTCCACTAGCAGCAATTGGCAGGCCGAACCGATACTCGCCGCACGGGCAATGGCCTCTTGCGCCGCGACTTCATCGGGGTCGGGCGGCGAGACAAAGCGCTCGACATGAATGCACTGGGCAGCTTCACCCAGGGCCAGCAGGCTACGTTCGACGGTATCCATGAACGGCCCCGGACCGCAGATGAAATAATCGCCGCCACGCTGACCCTGCACTAGTTGGCGCACCTGAGCTTCGCTGAGAAAGCCCTGGAGCGAATCGAGCAGGTGAATGATCTCCAGCCGATGCGGATGGTCCTGGCTCAGTTGCCGCAGCTCGTCGCGAAAGATCACCGACGCTTCGTCGCGGTTGGCGTAGATCAGTTTGATCCGTCGCTTGCTGGTGTGCAGCGACGACTTGAGAATGGACATCACCGGGGTGATACCGGAGCCGCCGCCGAACAGCACCAGCGGCCGTGCACTGTCGCCAGCGTGCTGTTCACCCAGGCAAAAGTGCCCGGCGGGAGGCAGCACTTCGAGCCAGTCGCCGACCTGCACGTGCTGATTCATCCAGTTTGACACCCGGCCGCCGGCAACCCGCTTGATGGTGACCTTGGGCTGGGCATCGCAAACCGGCGAGCTGGCCATGGAGTAGCAGCGGGTCAGGAGTTTGCCGGCGCAGGGCACGCGAAAGCTGAGGAACTGGCCTGGCTTGTAGCGAAACCGCTCGCGCAGTGGCGCCGGCACCTCCAGTACCAGTGAACGCGCGTCGGCGGTTTCGTCGATCACCGCGCTGACTTGCAGCCGATAGCTTCCCGCGCTGGTGGAAGCGAGCGAGTCCTGCTCAAGCGCTTGCATGCCCATGTTCATCCTGACCTCAAATACCGCTGATCAATTGAGCGTTGTCGACGCGCACCTCGGCGCCGTTGACGAAACGCGACTCATCGCTGGCCAGGAACAGCACCACATTGGCGATATCCCGTGGTGCGCACATACGGTTCATCGGGTCCTGGTCGAGCAGTGCCTGGTCGATTACCTGGCCGCCGGTCAGGGCCTGGGTCATCGGCGTGTTGACCCCGTCCGGGTGCACACTGTTGCAGCGGATGCGGTAGCCCTTCTGTTTGCAGTGCAGGGCAATCGAGCGGGTCATCGCCGCGACTGCGCCCTTGGAGGCGGAATAGGCACAGAACATCGGCATGGCGCCCAGGGCCGCCACCGAGGACATATTGACGATCGAGCCGCCGCTTTCCTTCATCGCCGCGATGGCGTACTTGCAGCCAAGGAAATAACCGTCGCCGTTGATCTTCTGCACCTTCTGCCAGACTTCCAGCGAGGTGTCTTCGATGGTCCCTGGCACCAGGATGGCGGCGTTGTTGACCAGCACATCGAGGCGCCCGAAGTGTTCCAGCGTGGTCTTGATCACCCGTTGCCAATCGTCTTCGCTGGCAATGTCATGGCGGATGAACAGGGCATTGGCGCCGATCTCGGCGGCGACCTCACGACCGGCCTGTTCATTGAGGTCGGTGAGCACCACCCGGGCGCCCTGGCTGGCCAGCAGCAGGGCATCTTCGCGACCGATGCCGCTGGCGGCGCCGGTGACAATGCAGACTTTGCCTTCTACACGTTGCATGGTTGTACTCCTGATGTAGCGCTGTTGGGATCGGTGAGCGCGGCGATGTGCGCCGCCGCACGCCGACCGGAATAGATGCAGTCGGCCAGCGACAGGCCGGAGACATACAGATTGGAAGCGATGCCCACCGCGCTGCGCCCGGCGCTGTACAACCCGGCGATAGGCGCGCCGTGCAGGTCCAATACCTGGCCGCTGCGTTCATTGACACGCAGGCCGCCAAGGGTGATGGCTGGGCAGGGAAACAGGCGGCTGTCATAGGACAGGTCGAGGGCGTACCAGGGCCCGGCTTCCAGCGAGCTGAGCATGGCCGGCGATTTACCCAGCGGATCGGCCATTTCGCCGCGCGCCGCGCAGCTGTAAGCCGCCACGCTCTGGCGCAGGCTGTCGCTCGGCAGCCCATAGCGCTTGGCGAGGGTTTCCAGGCTCTTGCTGCGCCGCACGTTGAACAGCAGGTTGAGCAGCACCGGCACGCGCTGGAACTGCCAGACCTTGCCCGGGCCCACCTGGCTGAGCGCTTCGCGCACCAGGGTGCGGTTGAGAATCAGGATGGCCCGGCCATTCTGTTCCTCGACCATGGCATGGCCGAGGGTGGCGCCGTAGACCTCTTCGTTGCAGTAGCGCCGGCCCTGGCCGTTGACGATCATCCCGCGGGCCCACGCCAGCGGCGGGTTGATGAAGCGCCAGGCACTGATCTTGTCCATGCGTGCCAGCGCGCCACCGGCGCTCTGGCCCAGGGCGATGCCGCTGCCGTCACAGGCGGTAGTCCCCAACGGCAGGCCCGCCAGGTACTGCGGCGCGTGATGCTTGACCAGGGCACGGTTGAAGATGAAACCGCCGCAGCTGAGCAATACGCCTTTGCTGGCGCGGATCAAGGTGCGCACGGCATGACGCTGTTCGATCCGTCGCAGGCGTTTGCGCAGTTGCTCGGCCAGCGCCGGGGCGTACATATGAATGGCGCTGGCCCAGCGTGCCAGACGGGCATGGCGGCGAGCGGCGCGGCTGCCCGGGGCTAGTTGCCAGGCTTCGACGCCCAGGACCCGGTCGCTGTCATCCAGCACTAGCTGGCGAACTTCGCATTGGCTGCGCAAGCGCACGCCCTGGCGCAAGGCGCTGGCCCGCAATGGCGCGAACAGACTGGCACCGGACATCCCCGGCCCCTTGGCCCGGTGCCCGCGCGGCGCAGGGGCAGCGTGGGCGGCATAGGCCGGTACGGCTTCGTTGCCTGAGTAATACAGGTAGTACTGGTCGCTGGGGTACGAGGTTTTTTGCGGCGGCACACTGGCCTCGAAGGTTACCCCCTGGCGTTCCAGCCAGGTCAGTTGCTCGCGGCTACGTTCACAGAAGTCGCGCAAGGTGGTCTCGCCAACCGCGTCGCCGACCTCCTGGCGCAGGTAGTTGAACATCGCCTCGACGCTGTCCTGATAGCCGGCACGCTGCTGGTAGGGCGTGCCGCCACCGGCGTAGACCACGCCACCGCTGAGCGCCGTGGCACCGCCGCCGTCGAAACGGTCCAGGGCCAGCACACTGAGCCCGTGGCTGGCCGCTTCGATGGCGGCGCATGCGCCAGCGCCGCCGAAGCCGACCACCAGCAGCTCGGCCTGCTCGTCCCAGCGCAATTGCTCGGCACTGCTCACACGCAGTGGCGTCAACGCCGTCAGGCGATCCATGGCGGCCCCTCAGCTCGCGGCTGCTATTGGGCGGGCGGGGGCTGCGGTGGTGGTGTAGCTGCCGTCGAGGTAGACCAGCGGGGTGATGGTGGCGCTGGTGCGAATGCGCAGGATGCGTCCGATGAAAATGGTGTGGGTGCCATAGGTCATGTGTCCGTCCTGGCGGCAGAGAATCGACGACTGGGCGTCGGCGAGGTAAGGAATGCCTTCCTCGCTGGTTTGCCAGTTGCCGCGTTCGAAGCGCGCTTCACCCTTGATCGCACCGCTGCACAGGTGCGCCAGGTCTTGCTGTTCGAGTCCGAGGATGTTCACGCAGAAGTCCGCGCCGGTTGCCAGGGTGGCATGAGGCGAGGCGCTGGTGTTCACACAGATCAGCAGCGAAGGCGGCTCGGTGCTCAGGGAGTCGACCGCTGTGGCGGCCATGGCGAAGCGCTCGGTGCCGTTGCTGGTACTGATGATGGTCACGGACTTGGCCAGGCGGCGCATGGCCTGGAGCATGTCGGCTTTGAGATTGTTGTTGTTCATCGCACGGCCTCTGGTTGGCTTGGAGTGCGATGAATTCTTGCAACGACCTCAACCCCCAACATCGTCCGAGGGGACTAGTCGAGGCACGCCGCCGCGGCATGGTCCGTTTGAGGGATGTTGGCTCCCCTTCGGCCTTGTTTGAATGCCGGGCAGGAGGCCGCTTGCGCCTCTGCTGCACGCGCGCCCCGGCGGATGGGGTGATCAGAGGAGAATAACAAGATGCTCAATCAAGACCTGATACGCCAGCGTCTGCGCCAGCGTGCCCGCGAGCTGGTACCGATCCTGCGTGAGCGTGCCGCCCATGCCGCCCAGTTGGGCCAGCTGCCGCAGGACACTCTGGAGGATTTTCACCAGGCCGGTTTCTTCCGCATCCTGCAACCGGCGCGTTGGCAAGGTTACGAGCTGGAGCCTCGGGACTTTTTCGAGATACAGATGACCCTGGCCGAAGGCTGCATGTCTTCGGCATGGGTGCTGGGGGTGGTGGCCATCCACAACTGGCAGCTGGCGCTGTTCGACGATCGCGCGGCGCAGGATGTCTGGGGAAAGGATTCGAGTGTGCTGATTTCGTCCTCCTATATGCCGGTGGGCAAAGTCGAGCGGGTCGAGGGCGGCTTCAAACTCAGCGGACGCTGGGGGTTCTCCTCGGGCAGCAAGCATTGCGACTGGGTGTTCCTGGGTGCCCTGGTGCCGTCGCCAGAAGCGGGCGGGGCGCCGGATTACCGGACTTTCCTGGTGCCACGCAGTGACTACCAGATCCTCGACAACTGGAACGTCATGGGCCTGGAGGCTACCGGCTCTCACGATATCCTGGTGGAAAACGCCTTTGTCCCGGAACACCGCACTCACCGCGCCATCGACGGCTTTATGCAGAACAGCCCGGGTAACGTGGTCAACAGCGCACCCTTGTTCCGCTTGCCGTTCGGACAGATCTTCGTGCGCGCCGTGTCGTCTTCGGCCATCGGTGCCTTGCAGGGCGCGGTTGATCTGTTCGTTGAACACAACCGCAGCCGTGTCGGCGTCAACGACGGGCGCAAGATGCTCCAGGACCCGGCCGCGCAGACGGCCCTGGCCAATGCCATGGTCTGTGTCGATGAGTGCAAGACCGTATTGCTGCGCAATTTCGACTTCATGCTGCACGCGGCGAAGGCGGGCGAAGCACTGGACATGCAGGCACGGGTGAAGATGCGCTACGACTCGGCGCTGGTCGTCGACAAGTGCGCCAAGGCCGTCGCCGAGCTGATGTTCAACAGCGGTGCGTCGACCATTTTCCGCAGCCACGCGATCAACCGCAGCTTCCGCGACATCCACACCGGCCGCGCCCACGTGGCCAACAACCCGGCCAAGTACGCCTGGAACCTGGGGGGCGTGAGCATGGGCCAGGACAGCAGCGACTTCTTCCTCTGAACCACGGCGCGGGCTTGCCCGCGATCGATCACTGAAACCGGCTAGTCCGTTTGCGGGATTCGAGCCTTGTGGCGATCCCCGAGCATGGGGGCAAGGCGCGGGTCACTGGCGCCGACCGAGCCGTTAACAAGAACAAAGGATCACGCATGAAATTCTCATTGATTTACGAAGCGCAGACGGTGGACTCCAGCCGCGAGGGCGACCGCAAGATCTTCGATGACACCGTCGAGCAAGCGGTGCTGGCCGACCAGCTCGGTTTCGACACCTTCTGGTGCGTGGAACACACCGCGCTGAGCAACTACTCGCACATGTCGGCGCCGGAAACCATGCTCGCCTTTGTTGCCGGCAAGACCGAGCGCATCGGTATTGGCCATGGTGTGGTCTGCCTGCCGCCAGCGATGAACCACCCGGTCAAGGTGGCTGAGCGCATCGCTACCCTCGACCTGCTGTCCAAGGGGCGGGTGCATTTCGGCGTGGGCAAGGGCGGTACCCAGCAGGAGGCAGGCACCTTTGGCTACGACCTGGCGACCCTGCAACCGCAGATCGATGAAGCCATGTACCTGATCCCGAAAATGTTCGTGCAAGACGAGATCGAGCACCACGGCGATTTCGTGCAGATCCCCAAGCGGCCGATCCACCCCAAGCCGTACCAGGATCCACATCCGCCGATGTACCTGGCCTGCACTAACACCGAATCGCTGAAGAACGCTGGCGGTCGCGGCATGGGCGCGCTGGTACTGGGCTTTGGCGGACCGGAAGAAATCGCCAAGAAGGTCGAGGTCTACCATCAGGCCTGGGACAGCCGTGACGAGAAGAAGCAGGTGGGCTTCCGTCCCAACCGCCACATCGCTGCGCTGTGCCCGGCCATCGTCCTGGACGACAACGAAATGGCCCGTCGTATCGGCATTCGTGGTCAGCGCTACTTCATGGAGTCGCTGGGCTACTGGTATGGCGGTGGCGAGCGTCCGGACCCGGAAAAATGGAAAGACGACACCTACGTCGATGGTAATGGCCAGAGCGTCATCAAATCACGCTTCGCCTCCGAGGAGGTCAGCGTCGACTTCTCCGACCCGACCATGGCGATGATGAACCCCAACCATGCCTACGGCACGGTCGAGGATTGCATCGGTTATGTGCAGCGCCTGATCGACGCCGGCGCCGATGAAATCCTGTTCATCTGCCAGATGGGCACCGTACCGCAATGGGCCCAGCTTGAGACCCTGCGCAACATCGGCGAGAAGGTGATCCCGCATTTTCGCAAGCAGTGATCATCGCGGGGCAAGCCCGCTCACACACACTGTGGGAGCGGGCTTATCCCGCGAAATCCCCCCCAATCCCGCTAGTCCCATCAGACGATGCCGGGCTTGGCGCAACTGGTTTGAATGGCGATCAACACGTCGATCAACACAAGGATAACAAGCATGGATATCCGCGGTCTGGGTTACGTCACCCTGCTATCCACCGACCTGGCGCAATGGCGTCACTACGCGAGCCAGGTACTGGGCATGATGGTGGTCGAAGATGGCGCTGAGGACGAGCGACTCTATCTGAAGATGGATGAGCGCCCGTACCGCATCCTGGTACTCAAGAGCGAGCAGGACAGCTTTGCTGCCTGCGGCTGGGAGCTGGCCGGCGAGGCTGCCTTCGATCAGGCGCTTGCCGAGCTGGAACAGGCCGGTGTGCCGGTCGAGCGCGCCAGTGCCGCCCAGGCCGAGCTGCGCAAGGTGCAGGCGCTGGCGCTGTTCAGTGACCCGGACGGCAACCGCCACGAACTGTTCTGGGGACCGCGCCAGGATTTTGCCCGGTTCGTCTCGCCCGTCGGGGTCAAGGGCTTTGTCACCAATGAGTTGGGCATGGGCCATGTCGTGCTGCCAGCCCCGGCCTTCGATCGCTGCCGGGACTTCTACCAACGGGTGCTGGGCTTCGGCCTCTCGGACCTGATGAAAGTACGCTTTACCCCAGACCCGGCCGAGCCGGAAAAACGTATTCACTTTCTCCACTGCAACAACGGCCGCCACCATTCCCTGGCGATCTTCGAATGCCCGGTGCCTCACGGCTGTGTGCACATGATGGTTGAGGTCAACGCCCTGGACGAGGTCGGCCTCGCGCTGGATCGCATGCACGCCAACGGCGTCAAGCTGTCGGCCACTCTCGGCCAGCACACCAATGACCAGATGGTCTCGTTCTACATGAAAACCCCCTCCGGGTTCGACCTGGAGTACGGCTGTGATGGCCTGGTGGTCGACTGGGACCTGCACACCCCCTTCGAAAGCACAGTGGTCAGCCACTGGGGCCACGACTTCAGTGTCGGTCGCCAATAAGGACAACAACGATGGACAAACAAATGACCACGGCCCAGATGGTTGGGCAGTTGCACGATGGCATGACCATCGGCATCGGTGGCTGGGGCCCACGGCGCAAGCCGATGGCGCTGATCCGCGAGATTCTTCGCTCGGATCTCAAGGACCTGACGGTGGTCGCCTACGGCGGTGCCGACGTCGGCATGCTGTGCGCCGCCGGCAAGGTCAAGAAGCTGGTGTTCGCCTTCGTCTCCCTCGATTTCATTCCGCTCGAGCCGTACTTTCGCAAAGCCCGGCAGGACGCGGCCATCGAGGTGATGGAAATCGATGAAGGCATGCTGCTGCTCGGTTTGCGCGCAGCCGCCATGGGCGTGCCGTTCATTCCCACCGCGGTGGGGCTGGGCACCGATGTGCTGCGTCACAACCCGCAGATCAAGCTGGTTGCCTCGCCCTATGCCGACGGCAAGGACTGGGTCGCAATGCCGGCGCTCAAGCTCGATGCCGCGCTGATTCACGTCGACCGCGCCGATGCCCGGGGCGTCTGCCAGATCAGTGGCCCGGACCACTACATGGATGATGTGTTCGTGCGCGCCGCGACCCATAGCTACGTGACCTGCGACCACCTGGTCGATAGCGACTACTTCCACAGTGCACCGGAGCGCGCGCATCAAGTGTTCTGGGAGCGCAACCTGACGACCGCGGTTGCCCACGTACCCGGTGGCGCCCATCCGTCGTCCTGCGCGCCGCTGTATGGCTTCGACGTCCCGCACTTCAAGACCTACACCGCCTCGGCCCAGGCCGACGATGGCTGGCGCGCTTATGTCGAGCAATTTGTCGCCTGCTCCCACGAGCAGTACCTGGAACAGGTCGGTGGCCTGGCCAGCATTCGCCAGCTTCCCCTGCCGGTTTTCTAAGCGAGTTTCCTTATGACCACGCCAGCAACGACTTACAGCCTTGCCGAATTGATGATCTGTGCCGCCTCCGAGGCCTGGCGCGGTGACGGTGAGGTCCTGGCCACCGGCATTGGGGTGATCCCGCGCCTGGCCGCGTCCTTGAGTATGCTCAGCAGTAATCCGCAGTTGCTGATGACCGATTCCGAGGCCTACCTGGTCGCCGAACCGGTGCCCCTCGGCGCGCGCAATGGCTACCAGGTCAAACGCGACAGCTGGATGGGTTTCTCACGGATTTTCGACAACGTCTGGGGCGGCAAGCGCCATGCCCTGGTCGGGCCGATCCAGGTCGACCGCTTTGGCCAGGCCAACCTGTCGTGCATCGGCGACTACGCCAGACCCAAGGCGCAGATGCTCGGGGTGCGCGGCCTGCCGGGCAACTCGATCAGCCACGCCAACTCCTTCTTTGTGCCCAGCCACAACCGCCGGGTGTTCGTCGAAGGAGAGGTCGATATGGTTTCCTCGATCGGCTACAACCCGGCGCGCCTGGCCCGTGGCTGGTCGCTGGAGGAGGTCGATATCCGCCTGATCGTCACCGACCTGTGTGTCTTGGACTTCCAGGGCCCGCAGCATCAGGTGCGGATCCGTTCGCTGCACCCGGGCGTCAGCGTCGACGAGGTCCTGGATAACACCGGCTTTGCCTTGCAGGTGCCAGCTGATTGCCCGACCACGGCGGCGCCGAGCGAAGCGCAGTTGCAGCTGATCCGCCGTCTTGACCCGCACAACCTGCGGGCCAGCCAGTTGAAAGACAACCCAGCGGGCCAGCGCAACCTGCGTTGAACGTGGCCCGGGTCGTACGCCTTGCCGGAGAAGCAATCGATGAGCGAGCAGAATAATAATCAGGCCGAGGTGGTGCTGTACGAGGTACGTGGTGCGGTTGCCATCGTCACCATGAACCGCCCGCAATACCACAATGCCCAGAACTCGCGGATGACCTATGCGCTGGACGCGGCGTTTCGCCGGGCCTGCGCTGACGATGCGGTCAAGGTCATTGTCCTGCGGGGTGCTGGCCGGCACTTTTCTGCCGGCCATGACATCGGCACGCCGGAGCGTGACGTCAACCAGAGTTTCGAGCGCGTCAGCCTCTGGTACGACCATGTTGACAAGCCGGGTGGTGAGTTTCTCTACGCCCGCGAGCAGGAGGTCTACCTGGGCATGTGCCGGCGCTGGCGGGAGATGCCCAAGCCGACCATCGCCATGGTCCAGGGCGCCTGCATCGCCGGCGGCCTGATGCTGGCCTGGGTCTGTGACCTGATCGTGGCCAGTGAAGAGGCCTACTTCACCGATCCGGTGGTGCGCATGGGCATTCCCGGGGTCGAGTACTTTGCCCACGTGCATGAGCTGAACCCGCGGATCGCCAAGGAGTTCCTCTTCATGGGCACGCCGATGCCGGCGCCGCGGGCCTACCAGATGGGCATGGTCAACCGCGTGGTAGCACGCGAGGCGCTGGAGCAGGAAACCCTGGCCATCGCCGAGCGCATCGCGCAGATGCCGCGCCTGGGCCTGCAGCTGAGCAAGCAGGCGGTGAACAACGCCGAAGACCTGATGGGCAAGCGCGCGACCATGGACATGGTGTTCGGCCTGCATCACTTCGCCCATGCCCACAACGAACTGGTCTCTGGTGACCGCCTGGGCGGCTACGACGCCCGCGCCATGGCTAGTTCGCAACGCAAGCAGCAGGGGGCCTGAGCATGACGGTTTGCCTGCAGACGCCGCTCACTGAACTGTTGGGCTGTCGTTACCCGATCATCCAGACCGCCATGGGCTGGGTCGCAGAGCCAAGACTGGTGGCCGCCACCAGTAATGCCGGTGGCTTCGGCTTCCTTGCCGGGGCAACCATCGAGCCTTCACGCATGGAGGCGGCGATTATCGAAACCCGGCGCCTCACCGATCAGCCGTTCGGGGTCAACTTCCACATGTACCAGGCCAATGCTGGCGACATCGTCGAGCTGGTCCTGCGCCACAAGGTCAAGGCCGTGAGCTACAGCCGCTCGCCGGGCAAACAGATGGTTGCCCGGCTCAAGGACGCCGGGGTGGTCTGCATACCGACTGTCGGCGCCCTCAAGCATGCGCAGAAAGCGGTGGAGATGGGCGCCGACGCGGTGACTATCCAGGGCGGCGAGGGTGGCGGTCATACCGGTTCGGTACCGACCTCGTTGCTGCTTGGCCAGGCGGTCGATGCGCTCAAGGTGCCGGTGGTGGCCGCCGGTGGTTTCAAGGACGGTCAGGGTCTGGTTGCGGCCTTGGCCTATGGCGCCGCTGGCATTGCCATGGGCACGCGCTTTCTGATGAGCGCCGAAAGCCCGGTACCCGCGGCGACGTTGGCCCGCTACCTGGCGGTCAAGGACCCGGCGGCGGTCATTGTCAGCCGCGCCATCGACGGCATGCCGCAGCGGATGATCCGCAACGAGCTGCTCGATGAGCTGGAAGCCAGCGGCAGTCTCAAGCGCTGGTTGCTGGCACTCAAGAGTGGCCTGGCCTACCGCCGTCACAGCGGCACCAGCCTGACGCAGCTGCTCGCCAGTGCGCTGAAGATGCGCGGCAGTGGCGAGCTCAGCGCCGCGCAGAGCCTGATGGCCGCCAACGCGCCGATGGTTATCCAAAAGGCCATGGTCGACGGCCAGCCTGCCGCCGGCGTGCTGCCTGCAGGTCAAGTAGCGGCGAGCATCCACAGCTTGCCGAGCTGCGCCGAGTTGATCGAACAGATTGTCCGTGACGCCGAAGCGCGCCTGGGTGAACTGAGTCGCCGTATTTCGTGAAGGGGAAGGGCATGAAAGCATTTAGCGTCAACATCGACAACGGTATTGCCGAGGTGGTTTTTGACTGCCCGCCGGTCAATGCCTTCGACTGCCAGGGCTGGGCCGACATCGCCAGCGCCATCGAGGCCCTGGGCCGCGATGCACAGGTGCGAGTGATCGTCATCCGCGCCGAAGGGCGCGGCTTCTGTGCCGGGGTCGACATCAAGGAACTGGCTGCCGACGGCAACCTGATCGTGGCGGTGAACAAGGGTAACTACGACAGTTTCAAGGCCATTCACCGTAACCCGAAACCGGTGATCGTCGCCGTGCATGGCTTTGTCCTTGGCGGCGGGATCGGCATTTGTGGTGCTGCCGACATTATTGTTGCCGCCGACTGTGCGCGCTTCGGCGTGCCGGAGGTGGACCGGGGCGCCATGGGCGGCGGTGCCCACCTGCAGCGTTTGTTCCCGGTGCAGAAGGTGCGCCATATGTACTTCACCGGCGAAATGATCGACGCCGCCGAAGCCTATCGCCTGGGCGCCGTTGAGCGCGTGGTCAAGCGCGAGGGGCTGCGTGACGCCGCCTTGCAGATAGCGCGCAGCATCGCCGCCAAGAGTCCGGCGATGATTACCCTGGCCAAGGAGGCGCTCAACGGCATCGAGGACGGCAACCTCGAAGACAAATACCGCTGGGAGCAGGGCTTCACCCTCGAAGCCTATCGCACCCAGGATTCCCAGGAAGCACGTGACTCGTTCGTCGAGAAACGCGATGCCCACTTCACCGGCTGAAGGCACCGTCATGGACCTTACCTATACTCCGGCCCAACAGGCTTTCCGTGCCCAAGCGCGGGCCTGGCTCGAGGCCAATGTACCTGCCCATCCGCTGCAATCGTTCGACACCGAGCAAGGCTTTGCCGAGCATCGGGCCTGGGAGGCGCGGCTCAACGAAGGACGCTGGGGCATGGTCACCTGGCCGACTGAACTGGGCGGGCGCGGCTGTGACCTGATCGAATGGCTGATCTTTGAAGAAGAGTACTACCGTGCCGGGGCGCCGGCGCGGGTCAACCAGAACGGTATTTTTCTGCTCGGTCCGACCCTGATGGAATTCGGCAGCGAGGCACAGAAAGCCCGTTTCCTGCCGCGCATGGCCACCGGCCAGGACATCTGGGCCCAGGGCTGGTCAGAGCCGGGCGCAGGCTCCGACATGGCGGCAATCCGCTGCAAAGCCGAGCGGGTTGGCGAGCACTATGTCATCAACGGCCAGAAGACCTGGTCGACGCGAGCAGTATGGGCCGATTGGGTATTCGGTATCTTCCGTACCGACCCCAACTCCCAGCGTCACCACGGCCTGACCTTCATCCTGCTGCCGCTCGATACTCCGGGCATCAGCGTGCGGCCGATCCCCCAGCTCAATGGCTTGCCGGGCTTTGCCGAGATCTTCTTCGACGACGTCAAGGTGCCAGTGGAGAACGCCTTGGGTGGCGAGGGCATGGGTTGGCATGTGGCGATGTCCACCGCCGGTTTCGAGCGCGGGCTGATGCTGCGCTCGCCGGCGCGCTTCCAGGAAACCGCACGGCGCCTGGTGCAGCTGTACCTGGACAATCGCGAGGCTGCTGACCGCGACCCGGCTATCGCCGAGGCCGTGATGCGTGCCTGGCTGGACGCCGAGGCCTACACCCTGGCGACCTACATGACCGCCTCGCAGCTGGTCAAGGGCGGCAAGATCGGGCCGGAGTCCTCGACCAACAAGATCTTCTGGTCGGAGCTTGACCTGCGCATGCACGAAACCGCCCTGAGCATCCTCGGCCTGCGCGCCGAGCTGTTGCCCGAGGCGCCAGCCGCCGGCGACGTCGGCCAGTGGCTGGACGGTTTCCTGTTTGCCCAGGCCGGACCGATCTATGCCGGCACCAACGAGATCCAGCGCAACATCATCGCCGAACGCATGCTCGGCATGCCCCGCGCCTGAGGAACAGACCATGGATTTTAGTTTCAGCAGCGATCAATTGCTGTTCCAGGACAACGTGCGCAGCTTTCTACTCAATGAAGTGACGCCGGAGCGCCTGCGCGAACTGTGGCACAGCGACAGCGGGCGATGCGATGCGCTCTGGGAACAGTTGGTGGCATTGGGCCTGAGCGCCATCACCGTGCCGGAAGCTGACGGTGGCATGGGCATGAACGAGCTCGACTTCATCCTCATCGCCCAGGAGTGCGGCTATGCCGGGTTGCCCGAGCCGCTGGTGGAGACCATGCTGGTCGGCGTGCCGCTGCTCGCAGGCCTCGACCCAGAACACGCCTCGCTCAAGCAGCACTGGCTGGCGCGGGTCGCCGAAGGTACGGCGCGCCTGGCGGTGGCCGAGCCGGGCAACCCGCTGGTCAGCGACGCGCATGTCGCTGACCTGCTATTGCTGGCCCATGGCGACGCGTTGCATGCCGTGGAGCGCAGCGCTGTGAGCCTTACGCGCAATGCGTCGGTCGATCCCAGCCGCCAGTTGTTCCAGGTGCAGTGGAACGCCAGCGCCGCCACCTGCGTGGCCACTGGCGAGCAGGCGCGGCAGCTGTGGGCCAGCGCCTTCAACTGTGGCGCGTTGGGCAACGCCGCGCAATTGCTCGGTCTGGCCAAGCGCATGGTCGATCTGGCGGTGGATTACACCTTTGAGCGCAAGCAGTTTGGCAAGCCGGTCGGTTCGTTCCAGGCGGTCAAGCATCTGATGGCCAATGTCGCGGTGCTGATTGAATTCGCCAAAGGGCCGTTGTACCGCGCCGCTTATGCTGTTGCCCACGACCTGCCGGGCCAGGCCGTACACGTGTCCCACGCCAAGCTGGCGTGTGCTGAAGCGGCGGCGCTGGCGGCGAAGAACGCCATCCAGGTGCACGGCGCCATGGGCTACACCTGGGAGGTCGACCTGCACCTGTTCATGAAGCGTGCCTGGGCCCTCGACAAGCTCTGGGGTGACCGTGGCCTGCACAAGGCGCGGGTGCGTGCCGCGCTGTTTGACAACCGCCTGGCCATTGGCGCCGGCAGCACCTTCTGACCCTGTTCCCCTCGTGAGGTAGATCATGCCTGAAGCCTACATCGTCGACGCCCTGCGCACGCCAACCGGGCGGCGCAAGGGCGGCCTGAGCCAGATCCACGCGGCCGACCTGGGCGCCCATGTATTGCGCGCGCTGGTTGCGCGCAACGGTATTCCCGATGACGACTACGACGACGTGATTTTCGGCTGCGTCGACACTATCGGGCCGCTGGCCGGCGACATCGCTCGCACCAGCTGGCTGGCCGCCGGCTTGTCCCAGGCGGTGCCCGGCACCACCATTGACCGCCAGTGCGGATCCTCCCAGCAGGCCGTGCACTTTGCCGCGCAAGCGGTGATGAGCGGCACCCAGGACGTGGTGATTGCCGGTGGCGTGCAAACCATGACCCAGATCCCGATTTCCTCGGCCATGACCGCCGCCGAACCCTTGGGTTTCCAAGACCCGTTCAGCGGTTCCGAAGGCTGGGTGCGACGCTATGGCGCGCAGCCGCCGACCCAGTTCCGTTCGGCGCAGATGATTGCCGAGAAGTGGGGGTTGAGCCGGGCCGACCTGGAAGCCTATTCGCTGGAGTCCCATCAACGCGCTTTGCGTGCCATCGAACAGGGTCGCTTCGAACGCGAGATCGTGCCACTGGCCGGTGTCGTCCATGATGAGACGCCGCGCCAGACCAGCCTGGCGAAAATGGCTGAGCTTGAGTTCCTGTTCGGCTGTGACCGGGTCACCGCCGCAGTGTCGAGCCAGACCTGCGATGCCGCCAGCGCCCTGTTGATCGTCTCCGAAGCCGCCTTGAAACGCTATGGCCTGACCCCGCGTGCGCGTATTCATCACATGAGCGTGCGTGCGGACGACCCGGTGTGGATGCTGACCGCGCCAATGCCGGCCACTGTCCATGCCCTCAAGCGCGCCGGGATGAGCCTGGCGGATATCGACTGCGTAGAAATCAACGAAGCCTTCGCCTCGGTGGCTATGGCCTGGCTCAAGGAGACCGGCTATCCGCACGCACAGACCAACGTCAACGGTGGCGCCATCGCCCTCGGCCATCCGCTTGGTGCCACCGGAACGCGGCTGATGTGCAGCCTGTTGCATGAGCTGGAACGCAGCGGTGGCCGCTATGGTCTGCAAACCATGTGCGAAGGCGGCGGCCAGGCCAACGTGACCATTATCGAGCGCCTGTAGGCGCACAGCATCAGCAAGGGGAAAGCGACAATGCACAGCTGCGAGAACCGTGTAGTGATTATCACCGGTGCCGGTGGCGGGTTGGGCCGCGCCTATGCCCAGGCCTTCGCCGCCGAAGGCGCCAAGGTGGTGGTCAACGACATCAACCGTGAGGCGGCGCAATCGGTGGTCGCGCAGATCCAGGCCGAGGGTGGCGTGGCGGTGGCCAACAGCAACGACATCACCCGCTATGACGATGCGGCGCTGATCGTGCGCCAGGCCATCGAGACCTTTGCTGGCCTGGATGTGGTGGTCAACAACGCTGGCATCTGTCGCGACCGGATGTTCGCCAGCCTGACCGAGGCGGACTGGGACGCGGTGATGGCTGTTCACCTGAAGGGGCATTTCTGCCTGTCCAGCCATGCCGTGCGCTATTGGCGCGAGCAGGCCAAGGGTGGCGCCAGCCTGACTGCGCGGATCATCAACACCAGTTCTGGAGCCGGCTTGCAGGGCTCCATTGGCCAGTCCAACTATGCCGCGGCCAAGGGCGGGATTGCTGCCCTGACCCTGGTCCAGGCAGCTGAGCTGGGGCGTTATGGAATCACTGTCAACGCCTTGGCCCCGGCGGCGCGCACGGGGATGACCGAGGAGGTGTTTGCCGAGGTCATGAAACGGCCGCAAGAGGGCTTCGACTACTTCGCGCCGGAGAATGTGGCGCCGCTGGTGGTCTGGTTGGGGTCGTCGGCCTCGCAAGCGGTGAGTGGGCAGATGTTCGAGGTCGAGGGCGGCAAGCTGTCGATTGCCGATGGCTGGCGACGTGGACCGGAGCTGGACAACCGGGGCCGTTGGGCGGTCGCCGAGGTCGGCGCGGCGGTGGAGCAGCTGCTGGCTCGGGTGCTGCCTGCGCAGAAGGTCTATGGCAGTTGATTGAAGTTTTGCGCTGATGAGGCGGGCCGCACCCTCTGCGAGGAGGGTGCGGTTTTTTTGGCTCTTCACGGAATCCTGGGGGCTAGGATCCTTGGGTTGGGTTGGGTTGGGTTGGGACGTTGAGGCTGCGAGCCTATCCATTCAATGCAGCGCCGCTGCCGGCCCCTTCCGCCTTTACGGCGGCCTACTTAATGAGATGGTCACCCCGGCACCCTGCGGAGCCTAAGCTTTCGCAGGGTGTTTTTACTCTGGAGGCCATCACCATGAACGACGCAGCGTTAATCGGC
>NZ_JBOICA010000036.1:0-48054 GCF_050739775.1 Pseudomonas sp. | reverse complement strand
AACGCTCAGCCCTGCCGGTACGTCTGGAGCGCGAAAGGTGAAGACATTTTGCGCAAGATCCAGCGTGCCCGAGAGGTCATGGCGGGTACGCCCGTAGAGAATGTTTTATCTGAGACAGAACACTAGCTTACGCTTCCCTTAACGAAGCAATCCCCCCTCCGGCTGCATCGTCAGACTCTCGCATCAGTGAACAGTCCAACAGCGCATTCTTGTATGGAAGAGTCGGGCAGCTTGAAAATCTGGACAAAAAAAGCCCGCTTGAGCGGGCTTGGTGGTGACCGGCGAGGCTTACATCCTGGCTCGACCAGTCATCTATTTGTGAAAAATTGCAGATTTTCTGTGAACCTACACCTGATCAGAAGTCCAGGTTAGACACCGCCAGGGCATTGCTTTCGATGAACTCACGACGAGGCTCAACCGCATCGCCCATCAGGGTGTTGAAGATCTGATCGGCAGCGATCGCGTCTTCGATAGTCACCTTGAGCATACGGCGCACGGTTGGGTCCATGGTGGTTTCCCACAGCTGGTCTGGGTTCATCTCACCCAGACCTTTATAGCGCTGGATGGTGTGACGCTTGGTGCTTTCGGTCATCAGCCAGTCGAGCGCTTCCTTGAACTCGGTGATCGCCTTCTTGCGCTCGCCACGTTGCACATAGGCACCTTCGCCGAGCAGGGTGCTCAACTGTGCGCCCAGGACGGTGACGGTGCGGTAGTCGTTACTGCCGAAGAAGTCACGGTTGAAGGTGACGTAGCTGGCCAGGCCATGGGAGGTGATTTCCACTTCCGGTAGCCAGACATTACGCTCTTTGTCTTCACGTAGGCTAGCCTTGTACAACAGGCCGGACTTCTCGCTGCTACGCAGACGCTCATCGAACTTGCCCAACCATTCCTGCATGGCAGCATGGTCACCCAGCTGCTCCAGGGATACGGCCGGCAGATAAACGAAGTGCTCGGTCAGTTCCTGAGGGTACAGGCGCGACAGACGCTTGAGAGTCTTCATCACCGTACGGAATTCGTTGACCAGGCGCTCCAGCTCAATGCCGGAAACCGCTGGTGCCGATTCGTCCAGGTGCAGGCTGGCATCTTCCAGAGCCGATTGGGTCATGTACTCTTCCATGGCCTCGTCGTCTTTGATGTACTGCTCCTGCTTGCCTTTCTTGACCTTGTACAGCGGTGGCTGAGCGATGTAGATGTAGCCACGCTCGACCAGCTCCGGCAGCTGACGGAAGAAGAAGGTCAGCAGCAGCGTACGGATGTGCGAACCGTCGACGTCAGCATCGGTCATGATGATGATGTTGTGATAACGCAGTTTGTCGATGTTGTACTCTTCGCGACCGATACCACAGCCCAGTGCGGTAATCAGGGTACCCACTTCCTGAGACGAGATCATCTTGTCGAAACGTGCTTTCTCGACGTTGAGGATCTTACCCTTGAGCGGCAGGATGGCCTGGGTCTTGCGGTTACGGCCTTGCTTGGCCGAACCACCTGCGGAGTCACCCTCCACCAGGTACAGTTCGGAGAGGGCAGGGTCCTTCTCCTGGCAGTCAGCCAGTTTGCCTGGCAGGCCGGCGATATCCAGCGCACCTTTGCGGCGGGTCATTTCCCGCGCCTTGCGCGCTGCTTCACGGGCCCGCGCAGCATCGATCATCTTGCCGACAACTGCTTTAGCTTCGTTCGGGTTCTCCAGCAGGAAGTCGGAGAAGTACTTGCCCATCTCCTGTTCCACGGCAGTTTTCACTTCCGAAGAAACCAGCTTGTCTTTGGTCTGGGAGCTGAACTTAGGATCCGGCACCTTCACCGAGATGATCGCGGTCAGACCTTCACGGGCATCGTCACCAGTGGTCGAGACCTTGTTCTTCTTGGCCAGACCTTCCTGCTCGATGTAGTTGTTCAGGTTACGGGTCAACGCCGAGCGGAAGCCGACCAGGTGGGTACCACCGTCGCGCTGCGGAATATTGTTGGTGAAGCACAACAGGTTCTCGTTGAAGCTGTCGTTCCACTGCAGGGCGATTTCCACACCCACACCGTCTTCACGTTGAACATTGAAGTGGAACACCTGGTTCACCGGGGTCTTGTTGGTGTTCAGGTATTCAACAAAGGCACGCAGACCGCCTTCGTATTTGAAGTGCTCTTCCTTACCCGAACGCTCATCCTTCAGCAGAATGCCCACGCCTGAGTTGAGGAACGACAGTTCACGAATCCGCTTGGCGAGGATGTCCCAGCTGAAGTGGATGTTCTTGAAGGTTTCGGCCGACGGCTTGAAGTGGATATGGGTACCGGTGGTTTCACTCTCGCCAACGATTTTCATCGGTGCCTGCGGTACACCGTGAACATAGGTCTGTTCCCAGATCTTGCCACTGCGGCGAACGGTCAGGATCAGTTGCTCGGAGAGGGCGTTAACCACAGACACACCTACACCGTGCAGACCGCCGGATACTTTGTAGGAGTTGTCGTCGAACTTACCGCCAGCGTGCAGGACGGTCATGATGACCTCGGCGGCGGATACACCTTCCTCTTTGTGCACGTCGACTGGAATGCCGCGACCGTTGTCGCGAACACTGATGGATTCGTCCGGGTGAATAATTACGGTGATGTCATCACAGTGGCCGGCGAGTGCTTCGTCGATCGAGTTATCGACCACCTCGAACACCATGTGGTGCAGGCCACTACCATCATCGGTGTCGCCAATGTACATACCGGGACGCTTGCGCACGGCATCTAGCCCTTTCAGCACCTTGATGCTGGAGGAGTCGTACGTTTGATTTTCGCTCATGCCTTCACTCCCGATGGTCGTGGGTCTGGGTGATACGGCCCTGTTCCACGTGGAACAAAGCAACTGGCGTTTCCGTCTGCCAGCCTTCCCTCAATAATTCGTGATCTACACAGGTGATAAACACCTGGCAGCGTAAGTCTTCCAACAAGCGACAAAGTGCGCGGCGGTGCTGCTCGTCCAATTCTGACGGCAAGTCATCCACTAGATAAATACATTGGCCGCGTCGAGCCTGGCTGACCAAATGTCCCTGGGCGATGCGCAATGCACAGACCACAAGTTTCTGCTGGCCCCGAGACAAAATATCGGCGGCGTTATGAGCGCCGAGTCTCAGGCGCAAATCAGCGCGTTGTGGTCCAGCCTGGGTATGGCCCATGTGCTGATCACGTTGCAAGGAAGAAGCAAGTACTTCACTGAGTTCTCGGTCCTTATCCCAGCCACGGTAATAACTCAGGGTCAGCCCTTCGAGTTCGACCAAATCGCTCAGGGTTCGCTCAAAGACGGGCTTCAAGGCCTTGATGTAATTTCGGCGGTATTCATCTATTTCAGCACTGGCCAGGCACAGCTCCCGGTCCCAGGCCGCTTGCGAAACAGCGTCAAGTGTACCATGCCGCAACCATGAGTTCCGCTGCCGCAAAGCCTTCTGCAGGCGTTGCCATGTGGCCATGAAGCGTGGTTCCACGTGGAACACCCCCCAATCAAGGAACTGCCGGCGAATTTTCGGCGCGCCTTCAAGCAAGCGAAAGCTGTCCGGATTGATCAATTGCAGCGGCAGAATCTCTGCCAGCTGCGCTGCGCTGCGGGCGTTCTGCCCGTCGATGCGGATAGTGAACTCGCCTTGCCGATCCCGCGAAATACCCAGGTTGCTCGAACCACCTTCGCTCAATTCAACCTGGCCAAAAACCGTACAGGCCAATTGCTCATACTGGATGACAGGCGTCAGACGAGTGCTGCGAAAGGAACGGGCCAGGCCGAGCAGATGAACAGCTTCCAACACGCTGGTTTTGCCGCTACCGTTGGCGCCGTACAGGATATTGATGCGGGGGGAGGGAGAGAAGGTCACCGGGTGCAGGTTACGCACCGCGGTGACAGAAACGCGACTGAGGGACATCTAGAGTCTGCTGAACAAATTACAGGCGCATCGGCATGACAACGTAAGCGGAGTCGTCATTGTCAGCTTCCTGCAGCAGGGCACTGCTGTTGGAGTCCGACAGGATCAGGCGAACTTGCTCAGTGGTCATGACGCCCAGTACGTCCAGCAAATAGCTGACGTTGAAACCGATTTCCAGCGAACTACCGTTGTAGTCGACGCTGATTTCTTCTTCCGCCTCTTCCTGCTCAGGGTTGTTCGCCTGGATCTTCAACTGACCGCTAGCCAACTGCAGACGAATACCACGGTACTTCTCGTTGGAAAGAATTGCGGTACGGCTAAACGCCTCACGCAGCGCCTGACGATCACCGATTACCAGCTTGTCGCCGCCTTTAGGCAGAACACGCTCGTAGTCAGGGAACTTGCCGTCGACCAGCTTGGAGGTGAAGGTGAACTCACCGGTAGTGGCACGAATGTGGTGTTGGCCCAGCACGATGCTGACCATGCCATCAGGCTCAGTGAGCAGGCGCGCCAGCTCAAGGATACCTTTCCGTGGCACGATAACCTGGTGACGGTCGGCCTGGCCGATGTCGGCACGCATGGAGCACATGGCCAGACGGTGACCATCGGTGGCTACCGCGCGCAGGGTGTCGGCGGACACTTCAAGCAGCATGCCATTGAGGTAATAACGCACGTCCTGCTGAGCCATGGCGAAGCTGGTGCGTTCGATCAAGCGACGCAGACGGCTTTGCTCAAGGCTGCAGGTCAGCGAACCCGGGCCTTCCTCGACAGTCGGGAAGTCATTGGCTGGCAAGGTCGACAGGGTGAAACGGCTACGCCCGGCCTTGACCACGATCTTCTGCTCGTCGAGCTTGATGTCGATCAGCGCGTCGTTTGGCAAGCTCTTGCAGATATCCATCAGCTTGCGCGCAGGTACGGTGATCTCGCCTGGCTCGGCAGGCTCTTCCAGTTGAACACGGCCAACCAGTTCCACTTCCAGATCAGTACCGGTAAGTGAAAGTTGCTGACCCTGAACAACCAGCAGTACGTTGGACAGTACCGGCAAGGTCTGGCGGCGCTCGACGACGCCTGCGACCAGTTGCAGGGGTTTCAACAGGGCTTCGCGTTGAATGGTGAAATGCATGGTCTAGTCCCTTGCCTTAATAAGCTGCGCTGACGTCAATCACGTCGTCAGAGTCCGCAGCAGGTTCTTGTAGTCCTCGCGAATATCCGCGTCGGATTCCTTGAGTTCGTTGATCTTGCGGCACGCATGCAACACGGTTGTGTGATCGCGGCCGCCGAAGACGTCACCGATTTCCGGCAGGCTGTGGTTGGTCAGCTCCTTGGACAGGGCCATGGCCACCTGACGCGGCCGGGCAACCGAACGGGAGCGACGTTTGGACAGCAGATCGGAGATCTTGATCTTGTAGTACTCAGCCACGGTGCGCTGGATGTTATCCACACTCACCAATTTGTCCTGCAGTGCCAGAAGATCCTTGAGCGATTCACGAATCAGCTCGATGGTGATGTCGCGTCCCATGAAGTGCGAGTGGGCGATGACTCGCTTCAGCGCACCTTCAAGTTCACGGACGTTGGAGCGAATGCGCTGGGCGATAAAGAAGGCAGCATCATGGGGCAAGTCTACTTTAGCCTGGTCGGCCTTCTTCATCAGGATCGCGACGCGGGTTTCCAGTTCCGGCGGTTCGACCGCTACGGTCAGGCCCCAGCCGAAACGCGACTTCAGACGCTCTTCCAGTCCTTCGATCTCTTTCGGGTAACGGTCACTGGTCAGGATTACCTGCTGACCGCCTTCGAGCAAGGCGTTGAAGGTGTGGAAAAACTCTTCCTGGGATCGCTCTTTGCGGGCGAAGAACTGGATGTCATCGATGAGCAGTGCATCCACCGAGCGGTAGAAGCGCTTGAATTCGTTGATGGCATTGAGCTGCAGTGCCTTGACCATGTCCGCCACGAAACGCTCGGAATGCAGGTAGACCACCTTGGCATTCGGGTTCTTCTTGAGCAGGTGGTTACCCACAGCGTGCATCAAGTGCGTTTTACCAAGACCTACACCGCCATAGAGGAACAGCGGGTTGTAGCCATGCTTGGGATTGTCGGCGACCTGCCAGGCAGCCGCGCGGGCCAACTGGTTGGACTTACCCTCGACGAAGTTCTCGAAGGTAAAGGTGCGGTTCAGGTAGCTGGTGTGCTTGAGCGCACCTTCAACCTGCACGGTGCGTTGTTCAGTACGGCCACTTGGTGCCTGGGCAGCACTGGACTCGCCCATGGCGTCGAAGCTGTCACGCGAGGGCGCTTGCTCGACTACGGCCACAGCCGGTGCGGCAACAGGTGCGCTAACGGGTTCGTTGACCACGGCGGTTTGTGCTGCTTGCGCCTGGGACGCGGCTACAGCGGCGGCCAGCGGTGCATTGGGCGCGGCACGGGGAGCCGAACTGCGTCTGCTGCCTATTAATAAGGAAAGGGCAGGTGCAATACCGTTGCCATGCTCACCCAGCAGCTCGAGCAGACGGCTCAGGTATTTCTCATTAACCCAATCGAGAACGAAACGGTTGGGCGCGTAGACGCGCAACTCGTCGCCTTCGGCTTCGACCTGTAGCGGACGGATCCAGGTGTTGAATTGCTGGGCAGGCAGTTCATCGCGCAGAAGCTCCACGCACTGCTGCCAAAGTTCCACTGACACGGATATCCCCTGAGTTGAAAGCCGGTGAGGCAAAAACAAGCCCCCATTGTACCGAGCACCAGCGCAGTTATCCACATGCAGCTGGGTTGAGGATGGCGATAAATCAGCAGCTTAGTGGCCAATATGACCTTTCAGTGCTGTGAATAAGCTCTGTGGATAACCGTACCTGAGGTCTTTGCACAACTGGGGGTTGAAATCGGTGGATAACCGCCCTGTGGATAACAGACGATTTGATCCACAGCTTTTCCGAGGCTTCGACACAGTCAGAGCACCTCTTCTCGACAAGGTTTCAATACTCTGTACATGACGTAGATCAAGGCCTGTAGCGTTCTATCCACAGATATAGACCGCATAAGCTTTATAGGATTTACAGAAAAGCTTTAAATAATTCCTCTCTCTTTTTTTATGTTTAAGCGTGTGATGGTTCTCCTCCCTGAACCCCTGACCTGAAACGGGTGATTTCCCGTCCATAAGGAAAAGCTGGTTGGAAATTGACCTATGGCTGCGCTTTCTCTAGAATCGCCGGTCTCTTAAAACGGGGGCCATTCCGGCCCGTAGTCGACGAACCAGGTAACACGCCATGAAACGTACTTTCCAACCAAGCACCATCAAGCGCGCTCGCACTCACGGTTTCCGTGCCCGTATGGCCACCAAGAACGGTCGTGCCGTTCTGTCGCGTCGCCGTGCCAAAGGCCGTAAGCGCCTGGCAGTTTGATTTTTCGGCACAGGTGGTGAGTCAGGACTTCAGTCGGGAAAAGCGTCTGCTTATCCCCCGACACTTCAAAGCGGTCTTCGACTCCCCAACCGGCAAGGTTCCAGGGAAAAACCTGCTGCTCCTTGCCCGCGAGAACGGCCTGGATCACCCTCGCCTGGGGCTTGTGATCGGGAAAAAGAGCGTCAAGCTCTCCGTTCAACGCAATCGCCTGAAACGCCTGATGCGCGATTCGTTTCGCCTGAACCAGCACTTGCTTGCAGGTTGGGATATCGTGATCGTCGCGCGCAAAGGGTTGGGCGAGATTGAAAACCCAGAATTGCACCAACATTTTGGCAAGCTCTGGAAGCGCCTCGCACGCAGTCGGCCCGCTCCAGTGGTTAACACCGACTCTGTGGGGGTAGACAGTCAAGATGCGTAAACTGGCACTCGTTCCGATCCAGTTTTACCGTTATGCCATTAGTCCACTGATGGCCAGTCACTGTCGTTTCTACCCCAGTTGCTCCTGTTACGCGTTAGAAGCCATCGAAAACCATGGCCTTTTACGCGGCGGGTGGCTAACCGTTCGTCGCCTGGGGCGTTGTCATCCGTGGAATGCCGGCGGTTTTGACCCGGTTCCGCCAGCTCCCTCTTCCCGTTCTTCTTCGATAGCCGAGTAATCATGGATATTAAACGCACGATCCTGATCGTCGCCCTGGCAATCGTGTCCTACGTCATGGTCCTTAACTGGAACCAGGACTACGGCCAGGCTGCCCTGCCGACTCAGAATACTGCTGCCAGCAACGTTGCTCCGGCGTTGCCGGACACCGCGCAGGCCGGCAACACTGGCGCCAGCGCCGATGTGCCGAGCGCCAACGCTGAATCCAACCCTGCCGAACTGGCTCCGGTTGCCGTCAGCAAAGACCTGATTAGGGTCAAAACTGATGTCCTCGACCTGGCTATCGATCCAAACGGTGGTGACATCGCCCAGCTGATGCTACCCAAGTATCCGCGCCGTCAGGATCATCCGGACATTCCGTTCCAGTTGTTCGACAACGGTAGCGAGCGCACTTATCTGGCGCAAAGCGGTCTTACCGGCACCAATGGTCCGGATGCCCGTCCGAGCGGTCGTCCGCTGTATGCCGCTGATCAGAAAAGTTATCAACTGGCCGATGGCCAGGAGCAACTGGTCGTCGAGCTGAAGTTCAGCGATAACGGGGTCAACTACATCAAGCGCTTCAGCTTCAAGCGCGGTGAGTACGACCTGACCGTTACCTACCTGATCGACAACCAGAGCGCACAGCCCTGGACTGGTAACCTGTTTGCGCAACTGAAGCGCGACGCAAGCTCGGATCCGTCCTCGAGCACTGCGACCGGTACCGCGACCTATCTGGGTGCTGCCCTGTGGACAAGTTCGGAACCCTACAAAAAAGTGTCGATGAAAGACATCGACAAGGGAAATCTGAAAGAAAATGTTACCGGGGGCTGGGTAGCCTGGCTGCAGCACTACTTCGTTACCGCCTGGATTCCAAACGCGTCTGACAACAACATTGTCCAGACCCGCAAGGACAGCCAAGGCAACTACATCATCGGTTTCACTGGCCCGGCGCTGAATGTAGCCGCTGGCGCCAAAGGCGAAACCAGCACCATGTTGTACGCCGGTCCGAAGATCCAGGAGAAACTCAAAGAGTTGTCCCCAGGTCTGGAACTGACTGTCGACTACGGCATTCTGTGGTTCATCGCTCAGCCGATCTTCTGGCTGTTGCAACATATCCACAGCCTGCTCGGCAATTGGGGCTGGTCGATCATCGTCCTGACCATGCTGATCAAGCTGCTGTTCGTTCCGTTGTCCGCCGCCAGCTACAAATCGATGGCGCGCATGCGTGCTGTGGCACCAAAATTGGCAGCCCTGAAAGAACAGCATGGCGATGACCGGCAGAAAATGTCGCAAGCCATGATGGAGCTGTACAAGAAAGAGAAGATCAACCCACTGGGCGGCTGTCTGCCGATTCTGGTGCAAATGCCGGTCTTCCTCTCGCTGTACTGGGTACTTCTGGAAAGCGTCGAGATGCGTCAGGCGCCGTGGATGTTCTGGATCACCGACCTGTCGATCAAGGATCCGTTCTTCATCCTGCCGATCATCATGGGTGCGACCATGTTCATCCAGCAGCAGTTGAACCCGACTCCGCCGGATCCGATGCAGGCCAAGGTGATGAAGCTGATGCCAATCATCTTCACCTTCTTCTTCCTGTGGTTCCCTGCAGGTCTGGTGCTGTACTGGGTTGTGAACAACTGCCTGTCGATCGCACAGCAGTGGTACATCACCCGCAGCATCGAAAATGCTACCAAGAAAGCCGCTGCTTGACGGGTTAGCCAGCTAACCTGTGGATAAACGCCCCCTCGTGGGGCGTTTTGCTATCTGTCGTTTTTTGTCGTGAGGCCTTCGAGCATGAACACTGTGCGTGAAACCATTGCCGCCATCGCTACTGCCCAGGGACGTGGGGGCGTGGGGATCGTACGGCTTTCCGGGCCCCTGGCGCAGCAAGCCGGGCTGGCTATCTGTGGGAAGTCACTGACGCCGCGGCATGCCCATTACGGACCGTTTCGTGCTGACGATGGCCTGGTCATCGATGAAGGCATCGCCCTGTTTTTTCCTGGGCCGAACTCTTTCACCGGTGAAGACGTGCTGGAGCTCCAGGGCCATGGTGGCCCGGTAGTTTTGGATATGCTCCTGCAGCGCTGTGTACAACTGGGTTGCCGACTGGCCCGCCCAGGTGAATTCAGCGAACGCGCATTCCTCAATGACAAACTCGACCTGGCCCAGGCCGAAGCGATCGCTGACCTGATCGAAGCCAGTTCTGCACAAGCGGCGCGCAACGCGTTGCGCTCGCTGCAGGGTGAATTTTCCCGTCGTGTGGATAACCTCACCGAGAAATTGATCAGCCTGCGGATCTATGTCGAAGCGGCTATCGACTTTCCTGAGGAGGAAATCGACTTCCTCGCCGATGGCCATGTACTGGGCATGCTCGATGACGTGCGCGCGAATTTATCCACAGTGCAGCGTGAGGCCGGGCAGGGCGCTTTGTTGCGCGATGGCATGACCGTAGTGATCGCCGGTCGGCCGAATGCCGGTAAATCGAGCCTGCTCAACGTTCTGGCCGGGCGCGAGGCGGCGATTGTCACCGACATCGCCGGCACCACTCGGGACATTCTGCGCGAACATATCCACATCGATGGTATGCCGCTGCACGTTGTGGACACTGCCGGACTGCGCGATACCGATGACCATGTGGAAAAGATCGGCGTCGAGCGTGCACTCAAGGCCATCAACGAAGCCGATCGGGTGCTGTTGGTCGTCGATTCTACGGCGCCGGAGGCCAGTGATCCCTTTGCCTTGTGGCCGGAATTCCTCGATCTGCGTCCGGATCTTGCCAAAGTCACGCTGATTCGTAACAAGGCCGACCTCAGTGGCGAGGCCATCACCATGGAGGAGAGTGAAGATGGCCATGTCACCATCACTCTCAGCGCCAAGGATTCCGACATGGGACTCGAGCTGCTGCGTGAGCACCTGAAGGCCTGCATGGGTTATGAACAGACGGCTGAAAGCAGCTTTAGCGCCCGTAGGCGCCATCTGGAGGCGCTGCGCCAGGCCAGCGCACACCTGGAGCACGGTCGCGCCCAGCTGACCCTTGCAGGTGCCGGTGAACTGTTGGCTGAGGATCTGCGCCAGGCTCAGCAAGCTCTGGGCGAAATCACCGGTGCTTTCAGCTCCGACGATCTGTTGGGTCGAATCTTCTCCAGCTTCTGCATCGGCAAGTAAGCATCCTTTTCCACAGCCGGGTCTGCAACAGGCCTGGCTGCTGTCTCCCTTCCTTCTATTTTCCCTTCCTGTCAGGACCGCCAATGCGCGGGTCCTGCCTTCTCGCCTGCGCGCCTATCCACAATTCTGTGAAATAAGCCCTGTGGAAAACCCACCTTCAGCTCCGTTGATAACTGGCCTTCAAGGTTGGAGATAACTGCGTCTGTGGGTAAGTAGCCATTTAATCCACAGGCTTAAAGCGCTTATCCAGAACGCTCATGGCCGGTAGACCACAGGGTTTTGAACCTCTGTACATAAGATAAATAAAGGCCTGTAGAACCTTATCCACAGAAAAGGTGGTGCATAAGAATAAACATAAAAACAAAGCTTTAATAAATTTCTCTCTCTTTATTTCTATTGCTCGCCATTCATCCACAGCCTGGTTAAATTTTGTGCAAAAGGTTCCTTTAGAGGGGGGGAAGTCCCTATACTTGTGCGTTATCCCTATCTATTCCCGAAACAGGCACGAGGTGCGTGGTGGATTTCCCTTCCCGTTTTGAAGTGATCGTCATCGGCGGCGGCCATGCCGGTACCGAGGCTGCGCTTGCGTCTGCACGCATGGGCGTAAAAACCCTGCTGCTGACCCATAACGTGGAAACCCTCGGTCATATGAGTTGCAACCCGGCTATCGGTGGCATCGGCAAGAGCCACCTGGTCAA
Source organism: Pseudomonas sp. (assembly GCF_050739775.1). Lineage (GTDB taxonomy): Bacteria > Pseudomonadota > Gammaproteobacteria > Pseudomonadales > Pseudomonadaceae > Aquipseudomonas. The sequence goes on along the minus strand of NZ_JBOICA010000036.1, from coordinate 36,287 downwards.
GGAAATCGATGCGCTCGGCGGCGTCATGGCGCTGGCCACTGACAAGAGCGGTATCCAGTTCCGCGTTTTGAACAACCGCAAAGGCCCGGCCGTGCGCGCTACTCGCGCCCAGGCCGACCGCGCCATCTACAAGGCGGTAGTGCGTGAGATTCTTGAGAACCAGCCCAACCTGTGGATATTCCAGCAGTCCTGCGATGACCTGATCGTCGAGCAAGACCAGGTACGCGGCGTGGTGACACAAATGGGTCTGCGTTTCTTCGCCGACTCCGTGGTGCTGACTACCGGTACCTTCCTCGGTGGACTTATCCACATTGGTCTGCAGAATTACTCCGGCGGTCGCGCCGGTGATCCGCCGGCAATCGCCCTGGCCCATCGCATGCGTGAATTGCCGCTGCGTGTCGGCCGGCTGAAAACCGGCACTCCGCCACGTATCGACGGACGCTCTGTGGATTTCTCGGTAATGACCGAGCAACCGGGCGACACGCCGATCCCGGTCATGTCGTTCATGGGCGACAAGGCCATGCATCCGCGTCAGGTCAGCTGCTGGATTACCCACACCAACGCCCGTACTCACGAGATCATCGCCTCGAACCTCGATCGTTCGCCGATGTACTCAGGTGTCATCGAAGGCATTGGCCCACGCTACTGCCCGTCGATCGAAGACAAGATCCATCGCTTTGCCGACAAGGAAAGCCACCAGGTGTTCATCGAGCCGGAAGGCCTGAACACCCATGAGCTGTACCCGAACGGGATATCCACATCCTTGCCGTTCGATGTGCAATTGCAGATCGTCCGTTCGATCCGCGGCATGGAGAACGCCCACATCGTGCGCCCAGGCTACGCCATCGAGTACGACTACTTCGATCCGCGTGACCTCAAGTACAGCCTGGAAACCAAAGTCATCGGCGGTCTGTTCTTCGCCGGACAGATCAACGGCACCACCGGCTACGAAGAAGCCGGTGCCCAAGGCCTGCTCGCCGGTACCAACGCCGCACTGCGTGCCCAGGGCCGCGAAAGCTGGTGCCCGCGTCGGGACGAAGCGTACATCGGCGTGCTGGTCGACGACCTGATTACCCTGGGTACCCAGGAGCCGTACCGCATGTTCACCTCGCGCGCCGAATACCGGTTGATCCTGCGTGAAGACAACGCCGATCTGCGCCTGACCGAAAAAGGCCGCGAGCTGGGTCTGGTCGATGACCAACGCTGGGCCGCTTTCTGCGCCAAGCGCGAAGCTATCGCCGTGGAAGAGCAGCGTCTGAAATCCACCTGGGTTCGTCCGGACACCGCGCAAGGTCAGGCCATTGCCGAGAAATTTGGCACGCCGTTGAGTCATGAATACAACCTGCTCAACCTGCTGACCCGCCCGGAAATCGACTACGCTGGCCTGATGGAAGTGACCGGCGGCAGTGAGATTGATCCGCAAGTGGCTGAACAGGTTGAGATCAAGACCAAATACGCCGGTTACATCGACCGGCAACAGGAAGAAATCGCCCGGCTGCGTGCCAGCGAAGATACCCGCCTGCCCGACGATATCGATTACAGCGGTATTTCCGGTCTGTCCAAGGAAATTCAGGGCAAGCTCGGCCAGACCCGCCCTGAAACCCTGGGCCAGGCGTCGCGTATTCCCGGCGTGACCCCGGCGGCGATTTCCCTGTTGCTGATTCATCTGAAAAAACGCGGCGCAGGCCGCGAGTTGGAGCAAAGCGCTTGAGTTCTCAGGTCACCCCTCAACACGCCGAAGAGTTGTCCACAGGTGCCCGCCAGCTCGGTGTCGAGCTGAGCGAGGCGCAGCATGCGCAATTGCTGGCCTACCTGGCCTTGCTGATCAAGTGGAACAAGGCCTACAACCTGACCGCCGTGCGTAATCCGGACGAAATGGTTTCCCGCCACCTGCTCGACAGTCTGAGCGTCATGCCGTTTATCCACAGCGAGCGCTGGCTTGATGTCGGCAGCGGTGGCGGCATGCCCGGTATTCCCCTGGCTATCCTGCACCCGGAGAAGCAAGTTACGGTGCTCGACAGCAATGGCAAGAAAACCCGCTTCCTGACCCAGGTGAAGCTCGAACTGAAACTGGAGAACCTCACAGTTATCCACAAGCGGGTCGAGGAGTTCCAACCGCAACAGCCTTTCAGCGGAATTGTTTCCCGTGCTTTCAGCAGCATGGAGAACTTCACCAACTGGACGCGCCACCTTGGCGACGAGCAGACGCAGTGGTTGGCAATGAAAGGGCTGCATCCTGCCGATGAGCTGGTAGCATTGCCGGCAGATTTCAGAGTAGATAGCGAGCAGGCCTTGACCGTTCCGGGTTGCCAAGGCCAGCGTCATCTGCTGATACTGCGCCGCACGGCATGATTGGGAACACAAGCAAGAATGGCTAAGGTATTCGCTATCGCGAACCAGAAAGGTGGTGTGGGCAAGACCACCACCTGTATCAACCTCGCAGCATCGCTGGTCGCAACCAAGCGCCGGGTGCTGTTGATCGATCTCGATCCACAGGGCAACGCCACCATGGGTAGCGGAGTGGATAAACACGTCCTGGAACATTCGGTCTACGACCTGTTGATCGGTGAATGCGATCTGGCCCAGGCCATGCACTTCTCCGAGCACGGTGGTTATCAACTGCTGCCGGCCAACCGCGACCTGACCGCCGCGGAAGTGGTCCTGCTGGAAATGCAGATGAAGGAGAGCCGCCTGCGCACCGCGCTGGCGCCGATCCGCGAGAACTACGACTACATCCTGATCGACTGCCCGCCATCGCTGTCGATGCTGACCCTCAACGCCCTGGTTGCCGCCGATGGCGTGATCATTCCGATGCAATGTGAATACTTTGCCTTGGAAGGGCTGAGTGACCTTGTGGATAACATCAAGCGCATTGGCGAACGCCTGAACCCGCAGCTGAAGGTCGAAGGCCTGCTGCGGACCATGTACGACCCGCGCTTGAGCCTGATCAACGATGTCTCCGCGCAGCTCAAGGAGCACTTCGGCGACCAGCTGTACGACACGGTGATCCCGCGCAACATTCGCTTGGCCGAGGCGCCGAGTTTCGGCATGCCGGCCCTGGCTTACGACAAGCAATCGCGCGGCGCACTGGCTTACCTGGCGCTGGCTGGGGAACTCGTACGCCGTCAGCGCCGTCCATCACGCACTGCACAAACAACTTAAGGAATCCGTATGGCCGTTAAGAAACGGGGTCTCGGACGTGGGTTGGATGCACTGCTCAGTGGTCCTACCGTCAGCGCGCTCGAAGAGCAGGCTGTGAAGGTCGACCAGAAAGAACTGCAACATCTGCCGCTCGACCTGATCGAGCGCGGCAAGTACCAGCCGCGTCGGGACATGGACCCGCAAGCGCTGGAAGAACTGGCTCAGTCGATCAAGAACCAGGGCGTGATGCAGCCGATCGTGGTGCGCCCGATCGCTGACAACCGCTACGAGATCATCGCCGGCGAGCGCCGCTGGCGCGCCAGTCAGCAGGCCGGGATGGACACCATTCCGGCCATGGTCCGCGATGTACCCGATGAAGCGGCCATCGCCATGGCGCTGATCGAGAACATCCAGCGCGAAGACCTCAATCCGGTGGAAGAGGCCATCGCCTTGCAGCGCCTGCAGCTGGAGTTCCAGCTGACTCAGCAGCAGGTTGCCGATGCTGTGGGCAAGTCGCGGGTAACCGTGGCCAACCTGCTGCGCCTGATCTCGCTGCCGGAAGTGATCAAGACCATGCTGTCCCACGGCGATCTGGAAATGGGCCACGCCAGGGCACTGCTTGGCTTGCCGGAAGAACAGCAGGTCGACGGGGCGCGTCATGTTGTCGCACGTGGTCTGACCGTGCGCCAGACTGAAGCCCTGGTGCGCCAGTGGCTCAATGGCAAGCCGGAGCCGGTCGAAGCGGCCAAACCGGATCCGGACATCACCCGCCTTGAACAGCGTCTGGCAGAGCGTTTGGGCTCGGCAGTACAGATACGTCACGGCAACAAGGGCAAAGGCCAGTTAGTTATCCGCTACAACTCGTTAGATGAGTTGCAAGGTGTGCTAGCTCACATCCGCTGAAACAATTCCTTTTGTAGCGTGTAGTCGGAAATCACTACCCGGCAGTTGAATAGGGGTTAAACCGCCCCTATACTCTGCGCGCATTTTGTCGGCACAAATTATGCCAAGTCATAGCTGACTGGTTGGTCGACTTTCGAGGAGCAGTTGTGATGGAAACCCGCACGCCAAACCGCTTGCCTTTCCATCGCTGGGCGGTTTTTCCGGTACTGTTGGCTCAATGTGTCGTGTTTCTGCTGGCAACTTTGGCAGTGTGGCAGTGGCACGGGGCAGTCAGTGGATATTCAGCACTCTGTGGAGGACTGATTGCCTGGCTGCCAAATGTGTATTTCGCCTGGAAGGCTTTTCGTTACACGGGAGCCAGGGCAGCGCAGGCTATCGTCAAGTCGTTTTACGCTGGCGAAGCAGGCAAATTGATTTTGACGGCAGTGCTGTTTGCACTGACGTTTGCAGGAGTGAAGCCATTGGCGCCGTTAGCAGTCTTCGGTGTCTTTCTGCTGACCCAGTTGGTCAGCTGGTTCGCGCCCCTGCTGATGAATATAAGACTTTCGAGACCTTAGGGCGTTTGAGGCAACCATGGCAGCAGAAACCGCTTCGGGCTATATCCAGCACCACTTGCAGAACCTGACCTTCGGTCAACTACCAGACGGCGGTTGGGGCTTTGCCCATTCCGCAGCAGAAGCCAAGGCAATGGGCTTCTGGGCTTTCCACCTGGATACCCTGGGGTGGTCGGTCGCACTGGGTCTGCTGTTCGTATTCCTGTTCCGCATGGCAGCCAAGAAGGCGACTTCCGGCCAGCCTGGCGGCCTGCAGAACTTCGTTGAAGTGATGGTTGAGTTCGTCGACGGCAGCGTCAAGGACAGCTTCCACGGTCGCAGCCCGGTGATCGCCCCACTGGCGCTGACCATTTTCGTCTGGGTCTTCCTGATGAACGCCATCGACCTGATCCCGGTCGACTGGATTCCGCAGCTGGCCATCCTGATCTCCGGTGATCCGCACATTCCGTTCCGTGCTGTGTCGACTACTGACGTCAACGCAACGCTGGCCATGGCCTTCTCGGTTTTCGCGCTGATCATTTTCTACAGCATCAAGGTCAAGGGTATCGGCGGTTTCCTCGGTGAACTGACGCTGCATCCGTTTGGCAGCAAGAACATTTTCCTGCAGATCCTGCTGATCCCGGTGAACTTCGTGCTGGAGTTCGTCACCTTGATCGCCAAGCCAATTTCGCTGGCGCTGCGTCTGTTCGGCAACATGTATGCCGGCGAGCTGGTGTTCATCCTGATCGCGGTGATGTTCGGCAGTGGCCTGCTCTGGCTCAGTGGCTTGGGTGTGGTGCTGCAATGGGCGTGGGCTGTGTTCCACATCCTGATCATCACCCTGCAAGCGTTCATCTTCATGGTGCTTACCATCGTCTACCTGTCGATGGCTCACGAAGATAACCATTAAGACCGCCTGGCGTGTCTGATGACCCTTCTGCAGGTTTCGGGGAGGGTCGAAAACGTCCGCAAGGGCAGCTGTACCAAACGATTTTGTTTTACCGCTTCAAACTAAAAAACCTAACCAATACGACGTAAAAGTCGGGAGGAAAGATGGAAACTGTAGTTGGTCTTACCGCTATCGCTGTTGCTCTGCTGATCGGCCTGGGTGCCCTGGGTACCGCCATTGGTTTCGGCCTGCTGGGCGGCAAGTTCCTGGAAGGCGCTGCTCGCCAGCCAGAGATGGTTCCAATGCTGCAAGTTAAAATGTTCATCGTTGCCGGTCTGCTCGACGCCGTAACCATGATCGGTGTTGGTATCGCTCTGTTCTTCACCTTCGCTAATCCCTTCGTTGGTCAAATCGCCGGCTAATCACTCGAATTCTCGAGTGGTTTGGTGTGATGGACAAAGAACGAGCGAGGTGTTGGCGTGAACATTAATGCAACCCTGATTGGTCAGTCCGTTGCGTTCTTCATTTTTGTGCTGTTCTGCATGAAGTTCGTGTGGCCTCCGGTCATCGCGGCATTGCAAGAACGTCAGAAGAAGATCGCGGATGGACTGGACGCTGCCAACCGAGCAGCTCGCGACCTGGAGTTGGCCCAAGATAAAGCGGGTCAGCAACTGCGCGAAGCGAAAGCTCAGGCAGCCGAAATCATTGAGCAAGCCAAGAAACGCGGTGCTCAGATCGTCGAGGAAGCCCGTGATCAGGCCCGCGTCGAAGCTGACCGTGTGAAGGCTCAGGCTCAAGCCGAGATCGAACAGGAAATTAACGGTGTCAAAGACGCCCTGCGTGCCCAAGTGGGTCTGCTGGCTGTCGGCGGTGCTGAAAAGATCCTTGGCGCCACAATCGATCAAAACGCGCATGCGGAGCTGGTTAATAAACTGGCCGCTGAAATTTAAGCGAGGGCGATCATGGCAGAACTGACCACGTTGGCCCGACCTTACGCTAAGGCGGCCTTTGAGCACGCCCAGGCCCATCAGCAACTGGCCAATTGGTCAGCCATGCTCGGCCTGGCTGCTGCAGTGTCGGAAGACGACACCATGCAGCGCCTGCTCAAGGCCCCGCGACTGACGAGCGCAGAAAAGGCCGCCGCGTTTATTGACGCGTGCGGTGACAAGTTCGATGCACAGGCACAGAATTTCATTCATGTTGCCGCGGAAAACGACCGTCTCCTGCTATTGCCGGAGATTTCGGCTTTGTTCGAGCTGTACAAGGCCGAACAAGAGAAATCCGTGGACGTGGAAGTCACTAGTGCTTTTGCGTTGAACCAAGAACAGCAAGACAAACTCGCCAAGGTTCTCAGTGCACGGCTCAGCCGGGAAGTGCGCCTGCATGCGACGGAGGACGCCACCCTTATCGGTGGTGTCGTGATCCGCGCCGGCGACCTGGTAATCGATGGCTCGGTTCGCGGCAAAATCGCGAAACTGGCCGAAGCATTGAAATCTTGAGTTTGAAGGGGCAGCAGAGCAATGCAGCAACTCAATCCTTCCGAAATTAGTGACATCATCAAGGGTCGCATCGAGAAACTCGACGTGACCTCCCAAGCCCGCAACGAGGGTACCGTCGTCAGCGTTTCTGACGGTATCGTGCGGATTCACGGTCTGGCCGACGTAATGTACGGCGAAATGATCGAGTTTCCAGGTGGCGTGTTCGGTATGGCCCTCAACCTGGAGCAAGACTCCGTTGGTGCGGTAATCCTGGGCGCCTACGACACCCTCGCTGAAGGCATGAGCGCCAAGTGCACTGGCCGCATCCTCGAAGTTCCTGTTGGTAAGGAACTGCTGGGTCGCGTTGTCGATGCACTGGGTAACCCAATCGACGGCAAAGGCCCTCTGGGCAACACCGAGACCGACGCGGTCGAGAAAGTTGCTCCGGGCGTGATCTGGCGTAAGTCGGTAGACCAGCCTGTACAGACTGGCTACAAATCCGTCGACGCCATGATCCCGGTCGGCCGTGGCCAGCGTGAGCTGATCATCGGCGACCGTCAGATCGGTAAGACCGCCATGGCGATCGACGCCATCATCAACCAGAAAGACTCCGGTATTTTCTGTGTTTATGTTGCCGTCGGCCAGAAGCGTTCCACCGTTGCCAACATCGTTCGCAAGCTGGAAGAAAACGGCGCCCTGGCCAACACCATCGTGGTGGTTGCCAGTGCTTCGGAATCCGCCGCACTGCAATTCCTGGCGCCATACGCCGGTTGCACCATGGGCGAGTTCTTCCGTGACCGCGGTGAAGACGCGCTGATCGTATACGATGACCTGTCCAAGCAGGCCGTTGCCTACCGTCAGATCTCCCTGCTGCTGCGCCGTCCACCAGGACGTGAAGCGTACCCAGGTGACGTGTTCTATCTCCACTCCCGTCTGCTGGAGCGTGCATCGCGCGTTTCCGAAGAGTACGTCGAGAAGTTCACCAACGGTGCTGTAACTGGCAAGACCGGTTCCCTGACCGCACTGCCGATCATCGAAACCCAGGCTGGCGACGTTTCCGCGTTCGTTCCGACCAACGTGATTTCCATCACCGACGGTCAGATCTTCCTGGAATCGGCCATGTTCAACTCGGGCATCCGCCCTGCAGTGAACGCCGGTGTTTCGGTATCCCGTGTGGGTGGTGCCGCTCAGACCAAGATCATCAAGAAGCTCTCCGGTGGTATCCGTACCGCTCTGGCTCAGTACCGTGAACTGGCGGCATTCGCCCAGTTCGCTTCTGACCTGGACGAAGCCACCCGTAAGCAACTCGAGCACGGTCAACGTGTTACCGAGCTGATGAAGCAGAAGCAATACGCTCCAATGTCCATCGCAGACATGGCGCTGTCGCTGTATGCCGCTGAGCGTGGGTTCCTGACCGACGTTGAAATCGCCAAGATCGGTAGCTTCGAACAAGCGCTGATCGCTTACTTCAACCGTGATCACGCCGAACTGATGGCGAAGATCAACGTGAAGGGTGACTTCAACGACGAAATCGACGCTGGCATCAAAGCCGGTATCGAGAAGTTCAAGGCCACCCAAACCTGGTAAGCCGCAGCGGGGGCTTTGCGGCCCCCGCTTGCTAACCTGATAGGTGTTACATGGCAGGCGCAAAAGAGATTCGCAGTAAGATTGCGAGCATCAAAAGCACGCAAAAAATTACCAGCGCCATGGAAAAAGTGGCGGTCAGTAAAATGCGCAAGGCACAAATGCGCATGGCTGCTAGCCGTCCTTACGCGGAGCGTATCCGCCAGGTTATCGGTCATCTGGCCAACGCCAACCCGGAATACCGCCACCCCTTCATGATCGAACGCGAAGTAAAGCGCGTCGGTTATGTCGTCGTGAGCAGTGACCGTGGTCTGTGCGGTGGCTTGAACACCAACCTGTTCAAGGCCCTGGTCAAGGACATGGCGGTCAACCGCGAGCAAGGTATCGAGATCGATCTTTGCGTGGTTGGCAGCAAGGGTGCGGCGTTTTTCCGCAGCTTCGGCGGTAACGTCGTCGCAGCGATCAGCCACCTGGGCGAAGAGCCGTCGATCAACGATCTGATCGGCAGCGTCAAGGTCATGCTGGACGCTTACCTGGATGGTCGTATTGATCGTCTGTCCGTGGTATCGAACAAGTTCATCAATACCATGACGCAAGCCCCAACGGTCGAGCAGTTGATTCCGTTGGTTGCAACCCCGGATCAAGAACTCAAGCACCACTGGGACTACCTCTACGAACCTGACGCCAAAGAGCTGCTGGACGGCCTGATGGTGCGTTACGTGGAGTCGCAGGTCTACCAGGCGGTGGTCGAGAACAACGCAGCTGAACAAGCTGCCCGGATGATCGCGATGAAGAACGCCACCGACAACGCCGGCGACCTGATCAGCGAATTGCAGCTGATCTACAACAAGGCGCGTCAGGCTGCGATCACCCAAGAGATCTCGGAAATCGTCGGCGGCGCTGCCGCGGTTTAACGGTTCAAATATTCAGAGGATCCAGCTATGAGTAGCGGACGTATCGTTCAAATCATCGGCGCCGTCATCGACGTGGAATTCCCACGTGACAGCGTTCCGAGTGTGTATAACGCACTGAAAGTACAAGGCGCGGAAACTACCCTGGAAGTTCAGCAGCAGCTGGGCGACGGCGTAGTCCGTACCATCGCGATGGGCTCGACCGAAGGCTTGAAGCGCGGTCTGGGCGTTGTCGACAGCGGCGCAGCCATCTCCGTACCGGTCGGTAAAGCGACCCTGGGCCGGATCATGGACGTCCTTGGTAACCCAATCGACGAAGCTGGCCCGATCGGTGAAGAAGAGCGTTGGGGCATCCACCGCGAAGCGCCATCGTTCGCTGACCAGGCAGGCGGCAACGACCTGCTGGAAACCGGTATCAAGGTTATCGACCTGGTTTGCCCGTTCGCCAAGGGTGGTAAAGTTGGTCTGTTCGGTGGTGCCGGTGTAGGCAAAACCGTAAACATGATGGAACTGATCCGTAACATCGCCATCGAGCACAGCGGTTATTCCGTGTTCGCTGGTGTGGGTGAGCGTACTCGTGAGGGTAACGACTTCTACCACGAGATGAAGGATTCCAACGTACTGGACAAGGTTGCTCTGGTATACGGCCAAATGAACGAGCCACCAGGAAACCGTCTGCGCGTAGCGCTGACCGGCCTGACCATGGCTGAGAAGTTCCGTGACGAAGGTAACGACGTTCTGCTGTTCGTCGACAACATCTATCGTTACACCCTGGCCGGTACCGAAGTATCCGCACTGCTGGGCCGTATGCCTTCGGCAGTAGGTTACCAGCCGACCCTGGCTGAAGAGATGGGCGTTCTGCAAGAGCGTATCACTTCGACCAAGGAAGGTTCGATCACCTCGATCCAGGCCGTATACGTACCTGCGGACGACCTGACCGACCCGTCGCCAGCGACCACCTTCGCCCACTTGGACGCCACTGTCGTACTGTCCCGTGACATCGCCTCCCTGGGTATCTACCCGGCGGTCGATCCACTGGACTCGACTTCGCGCCAGCTGGACCCGAACGTCATCGGCAACGAGCACTACGACACCGCTCGCGGCGTTCAGTACGTGTTGCAGCGCTACAAAGAGCTGAAGGACATCATTGCGATCCTGGGTATGGACGAACTGTCCGAGACCGACAAGCAACTGGTATCCCGTGCTCGTAAGATCCAGCGCTTCCTGTCCCAGCCGTTCTTCGTGGCAGAAGTCTTCACTGGTTCTCCAGGCAAATACGTTTCCCTGAAAGACACCATTGCTGGCTTCAGCGGCATCCTCAAAGGTGACTACGACCACCTGCCAGAACAAGCGTTCTACATGGTCGGCAGCATCGAAGAAGCGGTCGAGAAAGCCAAGAAACTGTAATCCCGGCGCCCCGCAAGGGGCGCTAATCAGGTTGAGGCAAGCAGATGGCTATGACAGTCCATTGCGATATCGTCAGCGCGGAAGGAGAGATTTTCTCCGGTCTGGTCGAGATGGTGGTTGCGCACGGTAACCTGGGTGATCTTGGTATCGCTCCAGGCCACGCGCCGCTGATCACTAATCTGAAGCCAGGTCCGATCACGCTGACCAAGCAGGGTGGTGCCCAAGAGGTGTTCTACATCTCTGGTGGTTTCCTCGAGGTCCAGCCGAACATGGTCAAGGTGCTTGCCGATACCGTGCAACGTGCTGCCGACCTGGACGAAGCTCAGGCTCAGGAAGCCCTCAAGGCTGCTGAGCACGCTCTGCACGATAAAGGCGCGGAGTTTGACTACGGCGCCGCCGCCGCACGTCTGGCCGAAGCCGCAGCCCAGCTGCGTACCGTCCAGCAGTTGCGCAAAGGCAGATAATTCGGCGTTCGCCGATGACCTCTGTTGCGATTGAGTTAAAGGGTAGCCTCGGCTACCCTTTTTCTTTTTCTGCGTTTTATATTCTGGTCACCTCACTGACCTTCCAGGATTGGTAGCCCGTCAATGTCTCTCGATATCGTTATTCTCGCCGCAGGCCAAGGTACCCGGATGCGCTCTGCGCTGCCCAAGGTACTGCATCCGGTTGCCGGCGACTCCATGCTTGGCCATGTTATCCACAGCGCCCGCCAGCTACAGCCGCAAGGCATTCATGTGGTGATCGGGCACGGTGCTGAGCGGGTGCGTGAACGTCTGGCGGCAGACGACCTGAATTTTGTCCTGCAAGACCAGCAGCTGGGCACTGGCCATGCGGTAGCGCAAGCCTTGCCGGCACTGACTGCCGATACGGTGCTGATCCTCTATGGTGATGTACCGCTGATCGAGGTCGATACCCTCAAGCGCCTGCTGGCCAAGGCCTCGCCTGAGCAACTGGGCCTGTTGACGGTCAACCTTGATGACCCAACCGGCTACGGTCGCATTGTCCGTGGTGCCCAGGGTCAGGTGACGGCGATTGTTGAGCATAAGGATGCCAGCGAAGCGCAAAAAGCCATCAAGGAAGGCAATACCGGCATTCTGGCGGTACCGGCTGCACGCCTGGCCGACTGGTTGGGGCGCTTGTCGAACAACAACGCCCAGGGTGAGTACTACCTGACCGACGTTATTGCCATGGCCGTTGCCGATGGCCTGGTGGTCGCCACCGAGCAGCCACTGGACCCGATGGAAGTGCAGGGTGCCAATGATCGTCGTCAGTTGGCTGAACTGGAGCGTCATTACCAGCTGCGTGAAGCGCGTCGTCTGATGGCCCAGGGCGTGACCCTGCGTGACCCAGCGCGTTTTGATGTGCGTGGCGAAGTGACCGTCGGTCGCGACGTACTCATTGATATCAACGTCATTCTTGAAGGCCGTGTGGTCATTGAAGACGACGTGGTGATCGGCCCGAACTGCGTGATCAAGAACAGCACCTTGCGCAAAGGTGTCGTGGTTAAAGCTAACAGCCATCTCGAAGGCGCGATCATGGGGGAAGGCAGCGATGCCGGCCCATTTGCCCGTCTGCGTCCAGGCAGCGTGCTGGAAGCCCGTGCCCATGTGGGTAACTTTGTCGAGTTGAAGAATGCCCATCTGGGTGAAGGCGCCAAAGCGGGTCACCTGACCTACCTGGGCGATGCCGAAGTCGGTGCGCGTACCAACATTGGTGCCGGTACCATCACCTGCAACTATGATGGCGCCAACAAGTTCAAGACCGTCCTCGGTGAGGACGTGTTCATCGGTTCGAACAACTCTCTGGTTGCGCCTGTGGATATCCTTGCCGGCGCCACCACCGCTGCCGGTTCGACCATCACCCAGAACGTCGAAGCGGCGCAATTGGCGGTCGGCCGCGCGCGCCAGCGCAACATCGATGGCTGGAAGCGGCCGGAGAAGCTCAAAAAGAGCTGAAGTTATACACAGCAATGAATGAGGGCCGACTGGATTGTGTATAAGTCGGCCCTTTTTTATTTGTGGATAAACAGATTAGGTGGATTAAGTTATTCACAGGTGAATTTTTCATCTCTCTGCTTGACGCTTTTCGGCCTTTAGGTTTTGATTGGCATTACTAACTTTCGAATCGAAACTTAAAGACGCCATGTCGAAACGTAACACCCCCCAGCGCCGCCACAACATCCTTGCCTTGCTCAACGAGCAGGGGGAAGTGAGCGTTGATGCGCTAGCCAAACGTTTCGAAACCTCGGAAGTGACCATTCGTAAGGACCTCGCTGCCCTGGAAGCCAACGGCTTGCTGCTGCGTCGCTACGGTGGTGCGGTGACCATGCCCCAGGAACTGATCGCAGATCAGGGCCAGCCGGTCTCGTTCTACAAGCAAGCGATTGCTCGGGCTGCAGTCGGGCGCATCCGCGAACATGCACGCATCATCATCGACAGTGGCAGTACTACAGCGGCGATGATTCCCGAGCTGGGCCACCAGCCGGGCCTGGTGGTGATGACCAACTCGCTGAATGTCGCTCGTGCCTTGAGTGAGCTGGAACACGAGCCCGTGCTGTTGATGACCGGCGGAACCTGGGATCCGCATTCCGAATCCTTCCAGGGGCAAGTCGCCGAGCAGGTACTACGCTCTTACGATTTCGACCAGTTGTTCATTGGCGCCGATGGCATCGACCTGGCGCGGGGCACCACGACCTTCAATGAGTTGCTTGGCCTGAGCCGGGTCATGGCCGAAGTGGCCCGGGAAGTGATCGTGATGGTCGAGTCGGACAAGGTCGGGCGCAAGATTCCCAACCTCGAGCTGCCTTGGGGCAGCGTCAACACCCTGATTACCGATGAGCGCTTGCCCGCTGAGGCGCGCGAACAAATTGAAGCCCGCGGCGTCCATGTGATTTGTGCCGCACTCTCCAAGGAGCATAACTAATGTGTGGAATCGTTGGTGCCGTCGCCGAACGTAATATCACTTCCATCCTCATCGAAGGCCTCAAGCGCCTGGAATACCGCGGTTATGACAGCGCAGGTCTGGCGGTTTACAGCCAGCAAGGGATCCTGGAGCGTCGTCGTAGCATCGGTAAGGTCAGTGAGCTGGATGCCGCTGTCGCCGCCGATCCGCTGGTGGGCCAGTTGGGTATTGCCCACACTCGTTGGGCGACCCACGGTGCACCAAGCGAACGTAATGCGCACCCGCATTTCTCCGGTAATGATCTGGCGGTGGTGCATAACGGCATCATCGAGAACCACGAAGAGCTGCGTGAGAAGCTCAAAGGTCTGGGTTACGTGTTCAGCTCCGAGACTGACACTGAAGTCATCGTTCATCTGCTGCACCACACCCTGAAAACCGTTCCCGACTTGGCTGACGCTTTGAAGGCTGCGGTCAAGCAACTGCATGGTGCCTATGGCCTGGCGGTGATCAGTGCGCATCAGCCTGATCGTCTGTTGGCCGCCCGCAGCGGCAGCCCGCTGGTAATTGGCCTGGGCCATGGCGAGAACTTCCTGGCTTCGGACCAATTGGCTCTGCGTCAGGTTACCGACCGCTTCATGTACCTGGAGGAAGGCGATATCGCCGAGATCCGCCGCAACCAGGTCACCATCTGGGATCTGGCCGGTAATCAGGTCCAGCGCGAAACCGTGCAGTACCACGAAGGCGCCGAAGCCGCCGACAAGGGCACCTATCGCCACTTCATGCTCAAGGAAATCCACGAGCAACCAACCGTGGTGCAGCGCACCCTGGAAGGGCGTCTGGGCAAGGACCACGTCATGCTCCAGGCCTTCGGTCCGCAAGCCGCCGAGCTGTTCGCCAAGGTCCGCAACGTGCAGATCGTCGCCTGCGGTACCAGCTATCACGCTGGTATGGTTGCGCGTTACTGGCTTGAAGAGCTGGCGGGTATTCCATGCCAGGTGGAAGTGGCCAGCGAGTTCCGCTATCGCAAGGTAGTGGTGCAGCCGGACACCCTGTTCGTATCGATTTCTCAGTCTGGCGAAACTGCCGACACCCTGGCTGCATTGCGCAACGCCAAGGAACTGGGTTTCCTCGGCAGCCTGGCGATCTGCAACGTTGGCATCAGCTCGCTGGTACGCGAGTCGGACCTGACCCTGCTGACCCAGGCCGGTCCGGAAATCGGTGTGGCCTCGACCAAGGCGTTTACTACCCAGCTGGTGTCGCTGATGCTGCTGACCCTGTCCCTGGGCCAGGTACGTGGCACGTTGGCGGCTGGTGTCGAAGCCGAGCTGGTCGAAGAATTGCGCCGCCTGCCGACGCGCCTGGGTGAAGCCCTGGCCATGGACGCCATCGTCGAGAAAACCGCCGAGCTGTTCGCTGACAAGCACCACACCTTGTTCCTTGGCCGTGGCGCGCAATTCCCGGTGGCGATGGAAGGAGCGCTCAAGCTCAAGGAAATTTCCTATATCCATGCCGAAGCCTATCCGGCCGGTGAGCTCAAGCACGGCCCGCTGGCGCTGGTGGACAGCGACATGCCCGTGGTCACCGTGGCGCCGAACAACGAACTGCTGGAAAAGCTCAAGTCCAACCTGCAGGAAGTACGGGCCCGTGGCGGTGAACTGATTGTCTTTGCTGACGAACACGCCGGTATGAGCAATGGCGAAGGCATCCATGTGATCGCTGTGCCGCACATCATTGATGCCCTGGCGCCGATCCTCTACACCATTCCGTTGCAACTGCTGTCGTACTACGTGGCCGTGCTCAAAGGCACTGACGTCGACCAGCCGCGTAACCTGGCAAAATCTGTGACAGTGGAGTAACGATCGCTGCTGTTAACACAGAACCCCCGTTTATCGGGGGTTTTGTGTTTTTGCCAGTTCATCGCTCAAGTCAGTCGAAAGCTGGCCTGGATCAATAGTCGCCGTGTCCACTTCGCATAGTCTGCCAAGTCCCTATTTCCCTTTTCACGGATGAAAGGCGCTATGCAAGTACTGGATCGGAAACTCGATATCCAGCCCCTGTCGCGGGCTGACATGACTATCCAACTCAACGGCCAGCCCATCGAAGTCGCCGCCGGTGAAACAGTGCTCACCGTACTCAACGCCGTGGGCCTGCGCCAGGTGGCGCGCAACGATCACGCGCAACTGAGCGGTGCTTTTTGTGGTATGGGCGTGTGTCATTGTTGCCTGGTTTCAATCAACGGCCGGCCCAAACGCCGCGCCTGCCAAACCGTGGTCCAGCCCGGTATGCAGGTGGAAACCCTGAGCAACCGCTTTGCCGGGCAGGAGGCGCCATGAGTCTGCGTCCTGTGATTGTCGGTGGTGGTTCGGCAGGTATGGCGACCGCTATTGAGTTGGCGCGTCACGGTGTGCCCAGTGTGTTGTTTGATGAGGCATCGCGGCCGGGCGGGGTGGTGTATCGCGGACCGCTGCGTGCAGGCGTTGACCTGGGGTATCTGGGCGCGCGCTACAGCAAGGCCCTGAACACCCTGCACAAGGAATTTTCTGCCTGCGCCGAGCGTATCGACATGCGCCTGAACAGCCGGGTGGTGGGCGGTGACGAGCAACGCCTGATGGTGCTCGATGCTGAAGAGCGTCTGCACCAGATCGACTACTCGCACCTGGTGCTGTCGGCGGGTTGCCATGAGCGCAACGTGCCTTTTCCTGGCTGGACTCTGCCCGGCGTGCAGCTACTCGGTGGCTTGCAGTTGCAAATCAAGAGCGGTGTGGTCAAGCCGCTGGGTAGCACGGTGATTGCCGGTACCGGCCCGTTGCTGCCGCTGGTGGCCTGCCAGCTGCACGCTGCGGGGGCGAAAGTTGTCGGCGTCTATGAAGCCTGCGCGTTCGGTAAGATCGCCAAGGAAAGCCTGGCGCTACTCAACAAGCCGCAGCTGTTCCTCGATGGCCTGAGCATGCTCGGCTACATGAAGCTTAATGGCATTCCGATGTATTACGGCTGGGGTGTGGTCGAGGCCAAGGGCGAAGGCGAACTCGCTGAAGTCACCCTCGCGCCTTACGACAACAACTGGCAGCCCGACCACAGCCGTGCTCAGCGCGAGCCTGCGCAAACCCTGGCGGTGGGTTACGGTTTTATTCCGCGTACCCAGCTAAGCCAGCAATTGGGACTGGAGCACGGCTTCAGTGACGACGGCTACCTGTGCGCCAAGAGCAACGTCTGGCAACAGAGTAGCCAGCAGCACATTCATCTGGCCGGTGATATGGGCGGTATCCGTGGGGGTGAGGCTGCGATGCTGACCGGGCGCATCGCTGCGGTGTCGATCCTGCTACAGCGCGAAGTGCTCAATGCCGAGCAGGCCATTGAGCTGCGTGAGCGGTACCTGGGCCAGTTGGCAGCCATCAAACGCTTTCGTGCCGGGGTAGAGCGCTATACCCAGCGTGGCACTCGGCAGATCGAGTTGCCCCGGGCCGATACTGTTATCTGCCGCTGCGAGCATGTAACCCGTGGTGATATCGACCTGGCCCTGGAACAGGGTGTGCGAGACATGGCCGGGCTGAAGATGCGCACGCGGGTGAGCATGGGTGATTGTCAGGGGCGCATGTGTGTTGGCTACTGCAGCGACCGTTTGCGCGAAGCCACGGGCCGCGTTGACGTCGGCTGGTTGCGCCCGCGTTTTCCAATAGACCCGATACCGTTCTCTGCATTCCAGCAACCTGGCACGGAAGCCTGAAACATGAACAGAACCTACGACGTAGTAATTGCTGGCGGTGGCGTGATCGGCGCTTCCTGCGCTTACCAGTTGTCCAAACGCAAGAACCTGAAAATCGCTCTGATTGATGCCAAGCGTCCCGGTAATGCCACACGCGCTTCGGCCGGTGGCCTGTGGGCGATTGGCGAGTCGGTCGGGCTGGGCTGCGGGGTGATTTTCTTTCGCATGATGTCGGCCCAGCACAAGCGCCAGGCCCAAGGTGCTGCGGTGGCGGTGGATGCCAACACTCCGCATATCCTGCCGCAGTCGTTCTTCGACTTTGCCCTGCAGTCCAATGCCCTTTATCCACAGCTGCACCGCGAACTGATCGAGCGTCATGGTATGGACTTCAAGTTCGAGCGCACGGGCCTGAAGTATGTGATCTACGACGATGAAGACCAGCTATACGCCGAGCATATCGTCGCGCAGATCCCGCACTTGGCCGACCAGGTGCGCTGGCTCGACCGCGAGGCCCTGCGCCAGGCGGAACCGGCGGTCAGCCATCAGGCGCGTGGTGCCCTGGAGTTTCTTTGCGATCACCAGGTCAGCCCCTTCCGGCTGGCCGACGCCTATATGGAAGCTGCGCGACAGAACGGTGTAGACCTGTTTCACAACACCAATATCACCGCGGTGCTGCACCAGGGCTCACGGGTCAGCGGGGTGCAAACCGCTGAAGAGGGTACCTTTCATTGCCAGACCCTGATCAATGCTGCGGGTGCCTGGGCGGCCGACCTCAGCGAACAAGCCACTGGCCTGCGTATCCCGGTCAATCCGGTGAAGGGGCAGATCATTCTCACCGAGCGCATGCCAAAGTTGCTGCAGGGCTGCCTGACCACCAGTGATTGCTACATGGCGCAGAAGGATAACGGCGAGATCCTGATCGGCAGCACCACCGAAGACAAGGGTTTCGACGTCAGCAACACCTTCCCGGAAATCAACGACCTGGTGCAGGGCGCAATTCGCTGTGTTCCGGAGCTGGCGCAGATCAACCTCAAACGCACGTGGGCTGGCTTGCGCCCAGGGTCACCGGATGAGTTGCCGATCCTCGGGCCGGTGCCGGAAGTCTCCGGTTACCTGAATGCCTGTGGACACTTTCGCACCGGCATCCTGACTTCGGCGATCACCGGTGTGATGATCGACAAGGTTCTCAATGGGGAAACCTCGCCTGTGGATATCACTCCGTTCCTGGCCGAGCGCTTCCATGCCGGGCCTGTGGATAAACCTCAGGTCGCCTTGGCCTGAGCGATGTGTGACCGGCCCTAGTGGCCGGTCATGCGTTCAATCAGGCTCAGGCAGTGCCGGACCTGTGGCGAGTTATCCCCAAGCCGGCGACTGAGAATGATCGGTGAAACTGCCGCCGACTCGCTCAGCGGTGCATACACGATATCGTCGCGGTGCTGGCGCTGCACCGAGGCGGGTACCAACGTTATCCCCAGGCCGGCGGCCACCAGACCGAGGGCGGTTTGCAGTTCGTTGGTCCACTGAATCACCTGCACGCTCAGACCCTGGCCGGCAAACAACGCCATGATGTGGTCGGCGTAGCTCGGGCGCGGCGTGGCGGGGTAGAGCACGAAGGGTTCAAAAGCCAGGCGTACCAGGTCAATGGGCTGGCCGATCAGCGGATGGCCGCAGGGTAGGGCGACCACCAGCGGGTCTTCGCGCAGTACCTGCTGGTCGATAGCCGGGTCCTTGATGTGGATGCGGCCGAAGCCGATATCGATGCGTCCGGCTTTCAAGGCTTCGACCTGCTGCAGGGTAATCATTTCCTGCAGGCCAAGCTCCAGTTCCGGATTACGGCGCAATTGGCGAATCAGCTCAGGTAACAGATCGTAGAGAGTCGAGGGCGCGAAGCCGATGCGCAGCCATTGGCGCTCGCTGTTGGCGATACGCCGGGTACCTTCAGAAATTTGCTCAAGTTGCTCGAGCAGCATTGCACTCTGCTCGTAAAAGTAGCGCCCGGCTTCGGTCAGGCGCAGCGGACGGCTGCGCTCCAGCAGTTCGACCCCCAGGGTTTCCTCCAACTGACGGATTTGCCGGCTCAAAGGCGGCTGGGCAATGTGCAGTTGCTCGGCGGCGCGGGTGAAGTTCAGGGTCTGCGCGAGCACCCGGAAGTAACGCAGATGGCGGAGTTCCATGATACCTCCAGGGTATTATTGCCTACCCAACAGATATTGGACTGCCTGCCAGGGCTGACGCAAGCTGGTGCCCTGTGGATAACCAGACCCTGTGGATATCGTCCAGCAAGAACAAGAAGAGGGCAGCCCATGAGCAGCCACCTGTTGAGCGAGCGCAGCTGTGTGTTTCAGCGCGCCGACCCTTATGCCGTGTCCGAATACGTCAACCAGCATGTCGGTGGCCATAGCCTGCGCCTGCCCAGAACCGGCGACCTGAAGGCGAGCATCAACCACCGCAAGTTTGCCAGCCTTGACCTGTGTCGCCTGAGCTACGGTGGCAAGGCGCGGATCACCTCACCCGCCCTGGGTTCGCTGTATCACCTGCAGATTCTGCTCAAGGGCCACTGCCAGTCCAACGATCGCGGCAATGAACATTACTACGTACCTGGTGAGCTGTTGTTGATCAACCCGGACGATCCCGTGGACCTGACCTATTCGGCCGACTGCGAGAAATTCATCCTCAAGCTACCGGTCAGCCTGCTGGAGCAGGCCTGCCTGGAACAGCGCTGGCAGTTGCCCGAAGGTGGCATTCGCTTCAACAGCGCGCGCCATGCCACCGGCGAGCTGGAAGGTTTTATCGGCTTGCTCGGGCTGATCTGTGAAGAGGCGGAATCCGCTGACTCGTTGCTGCAGGTACAGGAGCATTACGGGCGCATCGTTGCCAGCAAGTTGCTCAGCTTGCTGGGCAACAACGTTCAGCGTGGTGAGCCGGTGCAGCAGACTCACTCGTTCGAGCAGTTGGCAGCCTATGTCGACGCCCACCTGGACCAGGACATCAGTGTCGCCCAACTGATGAATGTGGCGCGGGTCAGTGAGCGCTCTTTGTATTCGCTGTTCGAACGTCATGCCGGGTTGTCCCCCAAGGGGTATGTGCGCCAGCGCAAGTTAGAGCGGATTCATGCCGCGTTGCAGGACCCGGCAAGTCCCGTGCGCAACGTTACCGAGATCGCTCTGGACTACGGTTTTCTTCACCTGGGGCGCTTTGCCGAAAGCTATCGCCAGCGTTTCGGCGAACTGCCCTCGGCCACCTTCAAACGTCACCGCTGACCCCTGGTCAGTCCTTGCGCAAACTGGATAGCGATTCGCAGGAAACGGCTATTGGCCCTTTTGTACTGCTCCTAACCTGAAATCGCGAACACTGCTTGGCAGGTTCGCCACTCAGGTTTCGATAACAACAACAAAAGAGACACGCCACATGCGAGCTATCGATATCAACAGCCTGATCGATCAGGCGAAGTTCAATGCCTTTCACTGGCGTGTGCTGTTCTGGTGCGCGCTGATTATCATCTTCGACGGTTATGACCTGGTCATTTATGGCGTGGTGTTGCCGGCCTTGATGCAGGAGTGGGGCATGACCCCGTTGCAGGCCGGAGCCCTGGGCAGCTACGCCCTGTTCGGCATGATGTTCGGTGCCTTGGTGTTCGGCCCGTTGTCCGACCGCATCGGTCGCAAGAAGGCCATCATGATCTGCGTGATTCTCTTCAGCGGTTTTACGGTGCTCAACGGTTTCGCCCGCAACCCTACCGAATTCGGTATCTGCCGCTTTCTGGCGGGCCTTGGAATCGGCGGGGTGATGCCCAACGTCGTGGCATTGATGAACGAGTACGCCCCTAAACGTATGCGCAGCACCCTGGTAGCAATCATGTTCAGCGGTTACTCGGTGGGCGGTATGCTCTCGGCCGGCCTGGGTATCGTGTTGCTGCCGACCTTCGGTTGGCAGTCAGTGTTCTACGTAGCAGTCATCCCTTTGCTGCTGTTGCCATTGATTTTGCGCTTCCTGCCGGAGTCCCTGGGTTTTCTGGTGCGCCAGGGGCGTACCGAACAGGCCAGCCAATTGCTACAGCGGGTCGAACCCAGCTATCAACCCCAGCCGGACGACCGCTTGGAAGTAGTGACTGGCGTTCAGGCCGGTGGTTCGGTGCCGCAGTTGTTCCGTGAAGGCCGGGCGCTGAGCACCTTGATGCTTTGGGTGGCGTTCTTTTGCTGCCTGCTGATGGTCTATGCCCTCAACTCCTGGCTACCAAAACTGATGAACAATGCCGGTTACGGTCTGGGATCGAGCCTGGCTTTCCTCCTGGTGCTCAACTTCGGGGCGATTTTCGGCGCTGTCGGCGGTGGCTGGATCGGCGATCGTTTTAAACTCGAGCGCGTGCTGGTGGTGTTCTTTGCGGTGGCGGCGTTGTCGATCAGCCTGCTTGGTTTCAAGAGCTCGACACCGGTGCTGTACCTGCTGATCGCCATTGCCGGGGCAACCACTATTGGTACCCAGATCCTGGCCTATGCCTGTGTCGCCCAGTTCTACCCGATGGGTATTCGCTCCACAGGGCTTGGTTGGGCATCGGGTATTGGTCGTAGTGGGGCAATCGTCGGCCCGATCCTTGGTGGCCTGCTGCTAGGGATCCAGTTGCCGCTGGCGCTGAATTTCATGGCCTTTGCAGTGCCGGGAGCGGTCGCGGCGGTGGCGATGATGGTGTTTGCCAGCCGCGGCACAGCCAGGGGCAGGGCGGAGCTGCAATCAGCGGCCTAGTCAGCAACCGTGTTGGCCCAATCGCAGGCACCGCAGATATTCAGTCAAAAACAACAATAAAAAAGAGCACTCCAACCATGAACAACCTCCGTCCAACCGGGTTGCTACCTTTGCTCGCCCTGAGTTTCACCACTCAGGCCGCCGAACCTGACTTTTTCAAGGATGCCACGGCCACCCTGCAAGCGCGCAACTACTACTTCAGCCGTGATTTTTCCGGCATCGTCGGCGCCAACCCGCAGTCCAGGGCCGAGGAGTGGGGCCAGGGCTTCATTTTCAACTTCAAGTCGGGTTACACCCCGGGAACAGTTGGCGTTGGCGTCGATGCCATCGGCCTGCTCGGCCTCAAGCTCGACAGCAGCCCGGACCGTACCGGCACCGGCCTGTTGCCGGTACAGGATGACGGCCACGCGGCCGATGAATACAGCCGGGCAGGTGCGACCTTGAAGCTGCGCTACTCGAAGACCGAACTGAAGGTCGGTGAATTGCAAACCAACTTGCCCATCCTCCAGTACAACGATTCGCGCCTGTTGCCGCCAACCTATCAGGGCGCCAGCATCACCTCGTCCGAGATCAACGGCCTGACCCTACAGGCAGGCCACTTGAGTTCCACCAGCCTGCGCAACGAAGCAGGCGATGAAAAACTGATCGCCATGCTCGGGCACCTGCCTCAGCGTCAGGCCGACAGCGATGCCTTCAACTTTGCCGGTGGCGACTACAGCTTCAATGCCAACCGCAGCTCTGTGAGCCTCTGGTACGGGCGTCTGGAGGATATCTATCAGCAGGGCTTTGTCGGCTTCAAGCACAGCCAGCCGGTGGGCGATTGGGTGCTAGGTGCCAACCTTGGCTATTTCAGCGCCAAGGAGCAGGGGCAAAGCCGCATCGGAGATGTCGACAACCAGGCGTTCTATTCGCTGCTGTCAGCCAAGCGTGGCGGGCATACGTTCAGCGCTGGTTACCAGGGGATCTATGGCGAGAATGCGTTTCCTCGAGTGTTTCCGAACATTTCGCCGCTGGGTAACGAGGTGCCGACCTATGAGTTTTCTTATGCTGATGAGCGCTCCTGGCAGGTGCGTTATGACTACGACTTCGTGGCCATGGGTGTTCCGGGGCTGACGGCGACCGTGCGTTATCTCAAGGGCAACAATGTCGACACCGGGCTCGGCTTCGAGGGCAAGGAGCATGAGCGCGACCTGGATCTTGGGTATGCGGTGCAGAGCGGGCTGTTCAAGGGGCTGGGGGTTCGCTTGCGTAATGCCATGGCGCGGTCTAACTACCGCTCGGATATTGATGAGAATCGGGTGATCCTGAGTTACACCTGGACGTTGTTGTAGTGAAGAGCACTACATGCGGCGTGATGCATTCAAGGACCCTTTAAAAAAACTATTAGTAATAGTTATCATTGGCATTATTTTCTTTGGAGCGTATTCTCTTCGCGTTTTGTAACTGATTTTGTCCATGTGGAGTCGGATTTGAAACACGTCTACCCGGAAAAACAGCAGCAATTGCTCGCACGCTGGAGCGAAGCGCTTGGCACCCCAGCCTTCAGATCCTATCGGATAACCCTCGATCATTTGAGCGATGCATTAGCGCCCGCTTCGCAGCGTAGCTTTCAACGTCTGCTCCAGGCCCTGTTTCGCGAAGGCCTGATCACCCCCGATGATTGCAGCTACGACGAACACAACCGCTGCTGGTTACCGCTGGACAATGGCCGCCAACTTTGTTTTGAACATTTGTCAGCTGGACGGATGAACAGTTGGGACGTGCGTGGCAGCATTACCCTGCATAGCCCTACCGGTTTGACTCACAAAATCCTGCTGCCCTCCGAACTGCTTGCCCATCTCAGCACCCGCCTCAACCCTCCGGCCTCTAGCGAAGTACTGCAGCGTCTGGCTGAGGAACTCGATGACAGTTTCAGCAATGACACCCTTTGCCTGGCTTTCCATCACGGCTGGACCCTGCAACTGAAAGAGCAGGTGGGTACGGAGCACGGCGATAATCTACTGGCCTGGCTCAAAGCCAGCTCTTCGCAGCAGAATCCGACTTCACTGCTTGAACAGTGGGGCACTCTGGGTCACCCCTGGCATCCGAATTACAAGACCAAACTAGGTTTGAGCGCCGCCCAGGTCATTGCGTTCTCGCCGGAATTCGAAGCGAGTTTTCCGATCGTGCTGTGTGCGCTGCACCGTCAGTACGCTCACATCGAATCATTGGCCGGGACCGGGGATTACTGGGACTGGTGGCAAGCCAACTTTCCACAAGCCGCAGCGCAGTTGCATGCCGAATTACAACGCAGAGGGCTGGATACAAAGGATTATGTCCCGCTTCCCGCGCATCCTTGGCAGGCCCATGAAGAGTTGCCGCGATCGTTCGCCAACGAGATTGGCGATAACCTGTTGATCGTGACCGACCTCGTCGCCTTTACCGGCCATCCCACCATGTCGTTCCGCACGGTAGTACCGGATGCCAGTCGCACCGCGCCGATGGTGAAGCTGCCGGTGGCACTGCGCCTGACCAGTGTGCAGCGTACCGTTTCGCCGCGCTCGGCACGGATGGGGCCACGCATCAGCCAACTGCTGTTGCAAATTCTCGATCAAGAGCCGCAAATCCGGCGCTTGCTGAACATCGTGCCGGAGCGCATCGGCGTGCATTACGCCCCGCAACCGGTGAATGACGAACGTTCACGACATGCCGCGGTACTCTACCGGGACAACCCGCTGAGTTTGTTGCAGGCGGGTGAAATGGCTGTGCCGGTTGGCAGCCTGTTTGCCGTGGACGAACACCACCAGCCGTTGCTTCGTCAGTGGGTGCAATTGGCCCAGGGCCGTGATGACAGCGAGGCCATGCAGGCATTTTTCCGCGACTATCTGGCGATCGCCGTCCCGAGCCTGCTCGGCATTTACCTGATTTACGGTGTGGCCTTCGAAGCTCACCAGCAAAACAGCTTTATGGTAATGGGGGCCGATGGGCAGTTGAGTCACCTGCTGCTGCGTGACTTCGGCGACATTCGCATTGATCGCAAAGCCCTGCATGCCCACGGCCTCGATATCCAACTGCACGACCCGAAGATGACACTGTACGACGAGCCCGGTTTTGTCCGAGACAAACTCCTGCACACCACCTTCATGTGCCACTTGGGCGAACTGGCCTTGCTCTGTGCGCGTCATTGGAATGTGCCGGAAAACCTTCTGTGGGATGAGCTGGCAGCGCAGGTCAGGCAGTGCTTCGACACACTGCGTGAACGGGTTGAACCGCAGCGTTGGGAAACCGAGCGTCAAGCGTTGCTCGAACTCGACTGGCCGGCCAAGTCATTCATGCGCATGCGTCTGCTGGACAGCCACGCGGACATCGTCGGACGCCTCAGCAATCCATTGAGTACGTTCGCCAATGGCCGCTAACGGCCGCGCGTTGCGCTTGTTGATAGTGATCCAGTTTATCTCCATGGGCGCCATGGAGATGAGCGGTCCATTCTGGCCCTTGCAGATTCAACATCTGCTCGGCCCCGAACAGGCGCACTACACAGCCTTGCTGTCGGCGATGGTATACGCCGGGCCGATGCTTGCAGCCATGCTCCTGACGCCATTGTGGGGACGGTTGGGCGATCGTACCGGGCACAAGCCGATGATCATCCGTGCACTACTGGCGCTGGCCTTGTGCCAAGGGCTGGCAGCTATCGCGCTCGACCCTTGGTTACTGGTCGCGATTCGCGTGATGCAAGGCGCATTGGCTGGGTTCCTGGCCGCTGCTCAAGCTTACGCCCTGGCCTGCTGCGACAGCTCGAGTCGCGGGCAAACGCTCGCGCGCCTGCAATCGGCAACCGCTGTCGGCTCGTTGGTGGGGCCAGTGCTGGGCGGCTGGCTGATGGATATCTCGGGCTTTGCCCTGCTCTGCTACGGCGCCACGCTGATTTGCCTGTTGTGTGCACTGGGCAGTTTCTTTCTGCCCGCCGATACGGCGCGGGCGTCGCACAAGAAAACGCCCGCCAGCGTGGCTTTGCCCAAAGGCTGGCTGGGCGCAATCATGCTGGTGATCGTGCTGATCCAGGCCGCGAAGATGATGCCCCAGCCTTTCTATGCGCTGTATGTCGCCGACGTGCTGCAGGCCCCCGGATGGCTGATTGGCGCCACCTACGCCGCCAGCGCGGCGACTCTGGCGATCTCTGCACCGCTGTGGGGGCGCCTGTTCGATCGCTGGGAATCGGTCTACACCTTGCGCGTCATCGAAGGCGTGGCGTGGCTGTGTGCGTTGACGTTGGCCGTGACCGCCCTGGCCAACGAATGGATGGGCTTTCTCGCCACCCGACTGCTGTGGGGCATCTGGCAAGGGGCCTTGTTGCCCGTGGCCTATGCCTTGATCGCCAACACCGTTTCCTCCAGCCAACAAGGTTTTGCCCTGGGCCTGGGCAACAGCGCGGCGAAAGCCGGGGCGCTGCTGGGAACCGTGCTCGGCGGGATCGGCATGGGCTTGGTCGGGCTCGCCCATAGCTTTTGGCTGGTTGCCCTGACCTATGCCCTGGCCGCCTTGGGCATCCGCTGGGCAAGGGCGTCGGCGTCGATGCCTCAGCCCTCTGTTTTATCTACCAACACTCATCACAACTAAAAAAAGACCGTACCATGACTCGAACCAAACTCTCCGTGCTTATTCCGTTGCTCAGTTCCTTCAGCGCCCAAACCTGGGCCGAAGAAGTCGAACAGCCGGGGGTCCTGAACATGCAAGCCACTGTTGTCTCGGCCACCCGCAGCGAAGCGAGCATCGCTTCGATTCCAGGTTCGGTGCAGGTCATCGACGAACAGCAGATCCGCGAACAAAGCGGTACCGGTCGCCGGGTCGCCGATATCCTCGGACAACTGGTGCCGGGCATGGCCCCCTCCAGCGGCGGGATGAGCAACTTCGGCCAGACCTTGCGCGGGCGCAACATGTTGGTGTTGATCGACGGCGTGTCGCAAAACGCCACCCGTGACAACTTCCGTCAACTCAACAGCATCTCGCCCGCCAGCATCGAGCGCATCGAAGTGGTGTCCGGCGCGAGCAGCATCTACGGTGCCGGGGCTTCGGGCGGCATCATCAACATCATCACCAAACGCAACCAGGGCCAGGACCTCGCCTTCAGCAGCAAACTGGGCCTGGGCAGCGGCAACAACCTCAATCCCAAAGGCTTCGCCTACGAGGCGTTTCAAAGTGTGACAGGGCGGCAGGACGCACTGGACTGGTATGTCTCGGCAGACCTGATCCAACGCAATGACCAGTTCGACGGCAACGGCAAGCGCATTCCCCAGGACACCTCCCAGGGCAGCAATATGGACACCGAAACCTATGACCTGCAAGGTCGGTTCGGTTACGAGCTCGATGCCGACAAAAAAATCAGCCTGTCGCTGCAGGACTACAAGGATCAGCAGGACACTGGCTACACCAAGGACCCGAGAAACCGCACCGAAGCCGTCGCGGTCAAGGGCTTGAAGCTTGACGACCAACCCTATACCCATAATCAGGCGGTCAACCTCAACTACACCGACAAGGATTTGTACGGGCAGGGTCTGCTGCTCGAAAGCTACTGGCGCCGTGCCGATGCGCTGTTCTTTCCCGATCTGGCGCGGGGCAGGGCCGGTGTCTCGGACAACAACAGCGTGCAAGATGTGTACGGCCTGCGTGCTGCCATCGACAGCCCGTTGCCGTCCATCGGCGATGCCACCGGCAATCTGGTTTGGGGTGCCGACTATGACCACGAGCGCTCGCGCCAGCGCGGCGACCAGTACCGGGTCAACGGCCTGAACTACACCAAGACGGGCACCACCTTTGAACTGGGGCCGGACATCGAAACCACCACCAAGGCATTGTTCGGGCAGATGTCCTGGGACATCGCCGACTGGACCCTGCGTGGCGGCATACGCCGTGAGTGGATCGAAAGTGAAGTCGCCGACAGCATCGCCTACGGTGAAATTGTTCAGACCGGCCGGCGCTCGACGTTGCCCGGCGACACGCTCAAGTATGACGCTACCCTGTACAACCTGGGCGCGGTCTATCACCTGAGCGAAAACCAGGATGTGTTTGCCAACTTCAGCCAGGGCTTTTCGCTGCCGGACATCCAGCGTTTCATGCGCGACGTCAGCAGCACCTTCGATATCCAGAGCCTCAACGCCCAGGCGATCAAAGTCGACAGCTACGAGCTGGGCTGGCGTGGGACGTGGGATCAATGGCAGGCCGATGTCACCGTTTATGAAAACACTTCGGACGTCACCCAGTTCTACGACGCCAATGACCGCGTATTACGCCTGATTAACCAGAAGGAGCGCGTGCGCGGCATCGAGAACAGCCTGACCTATCGCGCGACCGATCACTGGTCGGTGGGCGGCACTTACGCGTGGGCCAAGGGTGAAACCCAACAGAACGGCAAATGGATCGACCTGCCGGCCACCCGCATTTCACCGGCCAAAACCACGTTGTTCGTCAGCTTTACCGAGGACGACTACAGCCTGCGTCTACAGGGCATGCACCTGTCCAGCTACGACGAGGCCGCCAAAGACAACAATGGCCGCGAAATCCAGGGCTATACCCTGGTAGACATGCTCGGTTCGGTGGAGCTGCCGCTTGGCCGACTTGAGGGCGGGGTTTACAACCTTACCAACCGTACCTACCAGAACCTCTTCACCCAGGCCAATGCCCGGGCGCCATTTGCCAACGCCGAAGGGCGCACGTTGAGCGTCAGTTACTCGGTCGACTGGTAACTCAAGAGGTACGTAACTTGTAATCTGTCATCGTTTTTCAACGATGACAGATTACGAGCGCTCGCTCGTCGGGAATTGGTCGAAGGCCTGCGCTATCGCTTAGACTGCCAGGATAACTACAACGAGTGTCCTGGTATGGAGCGTCCCCTGCTCAGTGAGCGCAGCCGGGTTTTCGATCGTGCCGATCCGTATGCCGTGTCGACCTACGTCAATCAGCATGTGGGGGTGCACCACATTCGCCTGCCGCGTTACGGGCATCCCGAGGCGTGCCTCGATCATCGCAAGTTCGCCAGCCTCGATCTGTGCCGGATCAGCTACGGTGGCGAAGTGCGGGTGATGTCGCCGGCCCTGGAAAACGTCTTTCACCTGCAGATCCTGCTGCGTGGCCATTGCCTGTGGCGGCGCGGTCGTGCCGAGCGAGTGCTGGGGCCGGGCGGGCTGCTGTTGATCAACCCGGACGAACCGGTCGACCTTGCCTATTCGGCCGACTGCGAAAAATTCATTCTCAAGCTGCCCAACCGCTTGCTGGAAAGTGTCTGCGATGAACAACGCTGGCAGCGTCCCGGCGAAGGCGTGCGGTTTCTCCACAGCCATTACCAACTGCTGGCGCTGGAAGGATTCGCCGGGTTGCTGACCATGGTCTGTCATGAAGCCGAAGCCAGTGAGCCTTTGTTGCGGGTCCAGGAGCATTACAGCCAGATCGTCGCCAGCAAGCTGCTGACCTTGATGCCGACCAACGTCAGCCGTGAGGCCCTCAATAGCCAGGCCGTGACCTTCGACCGGATTGCCGGCTACATCGAGGGCAACCTCAAGCTGGATATCTGCAGTGAACAACTGGCGCGTCAGGCCAGCATGAGCCTGCGTTCGTTGTACGCACTGTTCGAGCGCAACGCGGGTACCACGCCAAAAATCTACATACGCCAGAAGAAGCTCGAACGCATCCACGCCAGCCTTACCGATCCCAACTGCCCGGTGCGCAGCATCACCGAGTTGGCCATGGACTATGGCTTCGTGCACTTGGGCCGCTTCTCGGAAAACTACAAGTCGCTGTTCGGCGAACTGCCCTCCGACACCCTCAAGCGTCGTTCCTGACACTTTGCAGAAAACGGATAAAGGTCTGCACAAAGCGGATATTTGCCGTACCCCTCGCTCCTTAACCTGACATGGCCTGAACACAATAACAACGGAGGCCCCGGCCATGTCCCTGGGATTCGATTACCTTAATTCCCTGCTTGAAGAAGATCAGGAGAAGGGCGTCTTTCGCTGCAAGCGCGAGATGTTCACCGACCCCCGTCTGTTCGATCTTGAGATGAAACACATCTTCGAGGGCAACTGGCTGTACCTTGCCCACGAAAGCCAGATTCCTGAAAAGAACGACTTCCTCACCACCACCATGGGACGCCAGCCGATCTTCATCGCGCGCAACAAGGATGGGGTGCTCAATGCCTTCCTCAATGCCTGCAGCCACCGCGGTGCGATGCTCTGCCGGCACAAGAGCGGTAACCGCTCGTCCTACACCTGTCCGTTCCACGGCTGGACGTTCAACAACTCCGGCAAGCTGCTCAAGGTCAAGGATCCGGTCGATGCCGGCTATCCGGCGAGCTTCAACTGTGAAGGCTCCCATGACCTGACCAAGGTCGCCCGTTTCGAGTCCTATCGCGGTTTCCTGTTCGGCAGCCTGAACCCGGACGTCGTGCCGTTGGTGGAGCATCTGGGCGAGTCGGCAAAGATCATCGACATGATCGTCGATCAGTCACCGGAAGGTCTGGAAGTGCTGCGCGGTTCTTCGTCTTACATCTACGAAGGTAACTGGAAGCTGACCGCCGAGAATGGTGCCGACGGCTACCACGTCAGCGCCGTGCACTGGAACTACGCCGCCACCCAGAACCAGCGCAAGCAGCGTGAGGCAGGCAGTGAAGTGAAAACCATGAGCGCTGGCGGCTGGGCCAAGAGCGGTGGTGGTTTCTACTCCTTCGACAAAGGTCACCTGTTGCTCTGGACCCGTTGGGCCAACCCCGAGGACCGTCCACTGTTCGAGCGCCGCGATGAGCTGGCCGCCGGCTTCGGTCAGGCTCGCGCCAACTGGATGATCGAGAACTCGCGCAACCTGTGCCTGTACCCGAACGTCTACCTGATGGACCAGTTCAGCTCACAGATCCGTATCGCCCGGCCAATTGCCGTGGACAAGACCGAGATCACCATCTATTGCATCGCGCCCAAGGGTGAGAGCGACGAGGCCCGGTCCCAGCGTATCCGTCAGTACGAGGACTTCTTCAACGTCAGTGGCATGGCCACCCCGGACGACCTGGAAGAATTCCGCTCGTGCCAGATGGGTTATCAGGGCGGGCGTGGCTGGAACGATATGTCCCGTGGGGCAACCCACTGGGTCGACGGCGCCGATGCCGCTGCGCAGGAAATCGACCTGCATCCGCAAATGAGCGGTGTGCGTACTGAAGACGAAGGCCTGTTCGTGCTGCAACACAAGTACTGGCAGGAAACCATGCTCAAGGCCCTCGCCGCCGACCAGCAGCTGATCCCGGTGGAGGCCGTGCAATGAGCATTTCCTTCGAGCAAGTACGCGACTTTCTCTATGAAGAAGCGCGTTACCTGGACGACAGCCAGTGGGACAACTGGCTGGAGTGCTACGCCGCCGACGCCACCTTCTGGATGCCGGCCTGGGACGACAACGACCAGCTCACCGAAGACCCGCAACGGGAAATCTCGCTGATCTGGTACGGCAACCGTGGCGGTCTGGAGGACCGCGTGTTCCGGATCAAGACCGAACGCTCCAGTGCGACCATGCCCGACACCCGGACCTCGCACAACATCAGCAACATCGAACTGCTGGAACAGAACGATGGCGTCTGCAAGGTGCGCTTCAACTGGCACACCCTGAGCTTTCGCTACAAGACAGTGGACAGTCACTTCGGCACCAGCTTCTACACCCTTGATGTGCGCGGCGAACGGCCGCTGATCAAGGCCAAGAAAGTCGTGCTCAAGAATGACTACGTGCGTCAGGTCATCGACGTTTACCACATCTGAATCCAGCTTTTCTGCGAGGTGTGCCATGCACAAGATCGCCTTGAATTTCGAAGACGGGGTTACCCGTTTCATTGACGCCACGGCTGACGAAACCGTGGCCGATGCCGCTTACCGCCAGGGCATCAATATCCCGCTGGACTGCCGTGATGGCGCCTGCGGTACCTGCAAGTGTTTTGCCGAGGCCGGTCGTTACGACCTGGGCCAGGAATACATCGAAGACGCCTTGAGCGAGGAAGAAGCCGCCCAGGGTTATGTGCTGACCTGCCAGATGCGTGCTGAAAGTGATTGTGTGGTGCGGGTGCCGGCATCGTCCCAGGTGTGCAAGACCGAGCAGTCCAGCTATCAGGCCAGCATCAGCGCGGTGCGCCAGCTGTCCGATAGCACCATTGCCCTGTCGATCAAGGGCGATGCCTTGAGCCGCCTGGCCTTCCTGCCGGGGCAGTACGTCAACCTCGGCGTGCCCGGTAGCGAGCAGACCCGTGCTTACTCTTTCAGCTCGCTGCAGAAGGACGGCGAAGTCAGCTTCCTGATCCGCAATGTGCCGGGCGGCCTGATGAGCAGTTTCCTCACTGGCCTGGCCAAGGCCGGCGACAGCATGACCCTGGCCGGCCCACTGGGCAGTTTTTACCTGCGTGAAATCCGCCGGCCATTGCTGCTGCTGGCAGGTGGCACGGGGCTCGCACCCTTCACCGCGATGCTGGAGAAGATTGCCGAAGAAGGCAGTGAGCATCCGCTGCACCTGATCTACGGCGTGACCAACGACTTCGACCTGGTTGAGCTTGATCGCCTGCAAGCGCTGGCTGCGCGCATCCCCAACTTCAGCTACAGCGCCTGCGTGGCCAACCCCGAGAGCCAGCACCCGCTCAAGGGCTATGTCACCCAGCACATCGAGCCGCGTCACCTCAACGAAGGCGATGTCGATGTGTACCTGTGCGGCCCGCCGCCGATGGTCGAAGCGGTCAGCCAGTACATCCGCGAACAGGGCATCACCCCGGCGAACTTCTACTACGAAAAATTCGCCGCTGCCGCTGCCTGAACCCGTTTTATGGGGCCGGGCGCATCGTGCGGGTACGGTCGGTCCCTTTTTTATTCGAGGTTGTCATGAACAACAGATTCGACAACAAGGTCGCGCTGGTTACCGGCGCGGCGCAGGGCATCGGCCGCCGGCTGTGTGAGCGCTTGCTCGAAGAAGGCGCGATCCTGGTGGCGGTGGATCGCTCGGAACTGGTCCACGAGCTGCAAGGCGAAGGCGTGCTGACCCTGACGGCGGACCTGGAGCAATACGGCGAATGCAGCCGGGTGATGGCCGCAGCGGTGGGGCGGTTCGGCCGCCTCGATGTGCTGGTCAACAACGTCGGCGGCACCATCTGGGCCAAGCCTTTCGAGCACTACGAAGCGGCGCAGATAGAAGCCGAAGTGCGTCGTTCGTTGTTCCCCACCCTGTGGTGCTGCCATGCGGCATTGCCGTACATGCTTGAGCAGGGTCGCGGCGCCATCGTCAACGTTTCCTCGATTGCTACGCGCAGCGTCAACCGCGTGCCCTACGGCGCAGCCAAGGGTGGTGTGAACGCATTGACCGCCTGCCTGGCCTTTGAAACCGCTGGCCGCGGCGTGCGGGTCAATGCCACGGCGCCCGGTGGCACCGAAGCACCGCCACGCAGGGTGCCACGCAACAGCGCCGAGCAGAGTGGCGACGAGAAAGTCTGGTACCAGCAGATCGTCGACCAGACCCTCGATAGCAGCCTGATGAAGCGCTACGGCAACCTCGATGAGCAGGTTGGCGCGATCCTCTTTCTGGCCTCTGATGAGGCTTCCTACATCACCGGCACGGTATTGCCGGTTGGCGGCGGCGACCTCGGCTGAGCGCCTCTGGAGATCTCGATGAGTCATCCCCTGATTGAACGCATCTCGACGCTGATCGTCGATCTGCCCACCATTCGCCCGCACAAGCTGGCGATGCACACCATGCAGCAGCAGACTCTGGTGATCATCCGTCTGCACTGTTCGGATGGCATCGAAGGCCTCGGCGAGTCCACCACTATCGGTGGTCTGGCCTACGGCAACGAAAGCCCGGAAAGCATCAAACAGAACATCGACAGTTACTTTGCTCCGCTGTTGATCGGCCAGGACGCCAGTAACATCAATGCTGCCATGCAGCGCCTGGACAAGACCATCAAGGGCAACACCTTCGCCCGCTCCGGGATCGAAAGCGCGTTGCTCGATGCCCAAGGCAAGCGCCAGGGCCTGGCGGTCAGTGAACTGCTCGGCGGGCGCGTGGGCGACAGCCTGGAAGTGGCCTGGACCTTGGCCAGCGGCGACACTGCGCGCGACATTGCCGAGGCCGAACAGATGCTCGACCTGCGTCGTCACCGCATCTTCAAGCTGAAAATCGGCTCCAACGAAGTCGCCCACGACCTCAAGCATGTGATCGCGATCAAACGCGCCTTGGGCGAGCGCGCCAGTGTACGGGTCGACGTCAATCAGTACTGGGACGAGTCCCAGGCAATCCGCGCCTGCCAGGTGCTGGGCGACAACGGTATCGACCTGGTCGAGCAGCCGATCTCGCGCATCAACCGTGCCGGCCAGGTGCGTCTGAACCAGCGCAGCCCGGCGCCGATCATGGCCGATGAATCCATCGAAAGCGTCGAGGACGCCTTCAGTCTGGCTGCCGACGGCGCTGCCAGCATCTTCGCCCTGAAGATCGCCAAGAACGGTGGCCCGCGTGCCGTACTGCGCACCGCGCAGATTGCCGAAGCCGCAGGAATTGCCTTGTACGGCGGGACCATGCTCGAAGGTTCGATTGGCACCCTGGCCGCAGCCCATGCCTTTGTCACCCTGAACAAACTGACCTGGCACACCGAACTGTTCGGCCCGCTGCTGCTGACTGAAGAGATCGTTAATGAAGCGCCGGTGTATCGCGACTTCGCCCTGCACGTACCACGTACCCCGGGCCTGGGCCTGACCCTGGACGAAGAGCGCCTGGCGTTCTTCAGCCGCACGTAAGGAGAGATGCCATGTTGTTCCACGTGAAAATGACCGTGAACCTGCCCCTGGACATGGACCCGGCCAAAGCCGCGCAGCTCAAGGCAGACGAAAAGGAACTGGCCCAGCGCCTGCAGCGCGAAGGTAGCTGGCGTCACCTGTGGCGCATTGCCGGGCACTACGCCAACTACAGCGTGTTCGACCTGCCCAGTGTCGAGGCGCTGCATGACACCCTGATGCAGCTGCCGCTGTTCCCCTACATGGACATCGACATCGATGGCCTGTGCCGCCACCCGTCATCGATCCACAGCGACGACCGTTGAACGCGAAACGCCGATAACAACAATTCGAGGTACCTATCATGACCGTGAAGATTGCTCACATTGCCGATGTCCAGAAATTCTTCGAAGAAGTCAGTGGCCTGAACAACGACCTGGGTAGCCCGCGCATGAAGCGGGTGACCAACCGTATCGTCAACGATGTGGCGCGCATCATCGAAGACCTGCAAGTAACCCCAGATGAGTTCTGGAAGGCGGTGGATTACCTCAACCGCCTGGGTTCGCGCCAGGAAGCTGGCCTGCTGGTCGCCGGGCTGGGCGTCGAACACTACCTGGACCTGCAATTGGACGCCCAGGATGCCGAAGCCGGTATCAGCGGCGGTACCCCGCGTACCATTGAAGGGCCGCTGTATGTAGCCGGTGCACCAATGGCCGAAGGCGAAGTGCGGATGGACGATGGCCTGGATCCGGGCACGGTGATGTTCCTCCAGGGCCGTGTCCTGGACGAGCAAGGCCAGCCGGTGGCTGGCGCCGTGGTGGACCTGTGGCATGCCAATACCCAGGGCACCTATTCGTACTTCGACAGTACCCAGTCGGACTACAACCTGCGCCGCCGCATCGTCACCGATGCCGAAGGCCGCTATCGCGCACGCAGCATCGTGCCGTCGGGTTATGGCTGCCCTGAAGACGGTCCGACCCAGGAGCTGCTCAACCAGCTGGGTCGTCACGGCAATCGTCCGGCGCATATCCACTTCTTCATTTCCGCGCCGGGTTATCGTCATCTGACTACCCAGATCAACCTGGCGGGTGATCAATACCTGTGGGACGACTTCGCCTATGCCACCCGCGATGGGCTGATCGGCGAGCTGCGC
The DNA here is from genome assembly GCF_050739775.1 of Pseudomonas sp. GTDB lineage: Bacteria > Pseudomonadota > Gammaproteobacteria > Pseudomonadales > Pseudomonadaceae > Aquipseudomonas. The sequence goes on along the minus strand of NZ_JBOICA010000036.1, from coordinate 204 downwards.
TTTGTCGAGGATGCGGCGGCAGTTGATGCCCGTGGGGTGCAAGGGCGCTTTGCCGAAATGGACTTCGACTTTCAGTTGCTCAGTGCACCCAAGCCTGCGAGCGAAAAGCGCAGCAAGCGGCCGCGGGCGTTGCAGGACGCTTGAGGACTGGGTTGAATTGATCGCGGGGCAAGCCCGCTCCCACAATGTCATTACCTGTGGGAG
>NZ_JBOICA010000035.1:0-48969 GCF_050739775.1 Pseudomonas sp. | reverse complement strand
GTCCTGGGTGCCCGAAAAATGATGCAACTGATGGGCTGAAAGGCCTTTTACAGCACAAAAACAAACGCCCCGAACAAGTCGGGGCGTTTGGCTTAAGGCCTGTCAGCGTGTTTTCACACAGTCTGCGCAGGCCCCGTTTCAGTGCAAACCCCGAAGCGTTATGCCAGTTTTTTGTGCCGTACCCGGTGCGGCTGGGCGGCAGCTTCGCCGAGACGTTTCTTGCGATCGGCTTCGTACTCGGTGTAGTTGCCCTCGAAGAACACCGCTTGCGAATCATCTTCGTAAGCCAGGATGTGGGTAGCCACACGGTCCAGGAACCAGCGATCGTGAGAGATCACAATGGCGGCGCCCGGGAAATCCAGCAGGGCTTCCTCCAGCGAACGCAGGGTTTCTACGTCGAGGTCGTTGGACGGTTCGTCGAGCAGCAGGACGTTGCCGCCTTCCTTGAGGGTCAGGGCCAGGTGCAGACGGCCACGTTCACCACCGGAAAGGTCCTTGACGAACTTCTGCTGGTCGCCACCCTTGAAGTTGAAGCGGCCGACGTAGGTGCGCGACGGAATCTCGTAAGTGCCAATACGCAGCTGGTCGGAACCGTCGGAGATCTGCTGGAACACGGTCTTGCTGCCGTCCAGGTCTTCGCGGCTCTGGTCAACACAGGCCAGTTGCACGGTTTCACCGATCTCGATGCTGCCCGAGTCCGGTTGCTCCTTGCCCATGAGCATGCGGAACAGGGTCGACTTACCGGCACCGTTACCGCCGATTACGCCGACGATGGCGCCTTTGGGCATGCTGAACGACAGGTTGTCGATCAGTACGCGATCGCCATAGCCTTTAGTGACGTTCTTGAATTCGATGACCTTGTCACCCAGGCGAGGACCGGCCGGGATGTAGATCTCGTTGGTTTCGCTGCGCTTCTGGAATTCCTGCGACTGCATTTCCTCGAAGCGTTGCAGACGCGCCTTGGACTTGGACTGACGGGCCTTGGCGCCTTGGCGCACCCACTCCAGTTCTTCCTTCATGGCCTTTTCGTGGGCCGACTGCTGCTTGGATTCCTGGGCCAGACGATCGGACTTGGCTTCCAGCCAGCCCGAGTAGTTGCCTTCGTACGGGATACCGGCGCCGCGGTCGAGTTCGAGGATCCAGCCCGCGACGTTGTCGAGGAAGTAACGGTCGTGGGTGATCGCTACCACAGTGCCCGGGAAGTCGTGGAGAAAGTGCTCCAGCCAGGCGACGGAGTCGGCGTCCAGGTGGTTGGTTGGTTCGTCGAGCAGCAGCATGTCGGGGGCCGACAGCAGCAGACGGCACAGCGCCACACGGCGCTTTTCACCACCGGACAGGTGTTCGACCTTGGCCTCCCAGGCCGGCAAGCGCAGGGCATCGGCCGCTACTTCCAGTTGACGCTCCAGGTTGTGACCGTCACTGGCCTGCAGGATGGCTTCGAGCTTGGCCTGTTCGGCGGCCAACTTGTCGAAATCGGCATCCGGTTCGGCGTAGGCCGCGTAGACTTCGTCCAGACGCGCCTGGGCGTCCTTGATCACGCTGACCGCTTCCTCGACCACTTCACGCACGGTCTTGGTTGGGTCCAGCTGCGGTTCCTGTGGCAGGTAACCGATGTTCAGCTCCGGCATCGGACGGGCTTCGCCGTCGAACTCTTTGTCGACGCCAGCCATGATCTTGAGCAGGGTGGATTTACCCGAGCCGTTCAGGCCGAGCACGCCGATCTTGGCGCCGGGGAAAAACGACAGGGAGATGTTCTTCAAGATTTCCCGCTTCGGCGGGACAACTTTGCCCAGCCGATGCATGGTGTAGACGTATTGAGCCATGGAAAAACCTAGCGTCAGAGACGAAAAAATGAGCGCGAAACAGATAAAGGGAGCCGTTGCCCCCAGGAAAGGGCCAAAGCTACCGCAATGCGCCTTGTTGGGCAAACCGCCGACGAATAGGGCTGGCACTTTGCCACGTTTGCGGGCATGCTAGCCGCCCTTCGGGCGTCGGGCTTATAGTGCGTGACCAGAGCCGCCGCCAGGACCGCGGCGCTTGCCAGCCAGCAGCTCTAAAGCTGCCATCCAGCCATACCGCAGGATCATCGCTTGACCAATCTCACTCAGCCGCCATCCCTGCGCACGCCGTCCAGCGCACCCGGTTCGGCATTGCGTGGCTCCCTGAAAAGCGCGCTCGCCCTGCTGGTGCTGCTACTGCTCGGCTTGCTGCTCTGGCAACTGGTCGACCAGTACCGCCACACCCAGGCCGACCAGTACCAGCACAGCCTCAATGCCAGCGCCGAGCTGGCCGACCACATGGCCCTGAACATGTCGCTCAAGGCACAAGTGGCACACAATATTGTCCAGCCTTACCGTTCGTCGCCAAGTCCCGCGCAAGTGCCGGGCGTGCTCGCCCGGTTACAGGCTCAGATGCCTGCCTTGCAAAGCCTGGCCTGGATCGATGCAAGTGGCGCCGTAGGCGTCGACAGCCTTGGCGATAGCCCTGATCGATCTACCCTGGAAGAGCTCCTGCGGCTGAATCAGGGCCGCGACTATTACTACAGCAACTCGGCAGACAATCGACAGATCTACCTGTTGCTGCGTCAGCCCGGCGATACGCCGGGCTACTGGCTGCTGCGCCTGGGACCGGCGTACTACAGCGAACTGACCTCGCACCTGGACCGTCCCAACCGCCCGCTGTGGCTCCTGGAAAACAGCCGTAGCGGTGAAGTCATCAATCGCCACCAACCCGCTCCGGGCAGTGACGAACCGCTGCAAAGCGTGATGCTGGCCTTCCTCGACAACAGTACCTGGCAGCTACGCGGCCTGTTCGATGCGGGACTGGCCCGCGAACAACTACTGCCGGCCCTGGTCGGCAAGTGCGTGCTCGGCTTGTTTTGCGCCCTGCTGCCCTTGCTCGCCTTGATCAACATGCGTCGCCGCCATCGCATGCTGCAGGAAAGCCGTCGGCGCTATCACGATATTTTCGAAGGCACTGGCGTTGCCCTGTGCGTCCTGGACCTCTCCAGCTTGCCTGCGCAGTTGGAGCGTCACCGCCTGCGCAACCGCCAGGTCCTGCAACAGCGCCTGGCCTTCGATCTGTCGTTGCGCCGCGCCTTGCTGCAGGAACTGAAGGTCACCGAGGTCAACCAGGTAGCCCTGCAACTGCTGGGCGTCAACTGCTGTAACGAGGCTTGGCAATGCCTTGTCGAAGGTACCGGTGCCGGTATCGAAGGCATTGGCGTGCAGTTGCTCGAAGCGGTGCTGGACAACCAGCAACAGCTGGAGCTGGAAGTACACCTGCCAATCGCTGGCGGCCAGGACCTGCACCTGTGGCTGATGGTGAAATTCCCCGAGCAGCGTCGCGACTACCAGGCAGTGATCCTCAGCATCAGCGACATCACCAGCCGCAAGCAGGTCGAGCTGTCATTACTCGAGCGCGAAAGTTTCTGGTCGGACGTTGTGCGTACCGTGCCCGACCAGTTGTACGTGCAGGATGTACACAGCCAGCAAATGATCTTCAGCAACCGCAACCTGGGCCAGACCCTGGGTTACGATCGTACGCAACTGGCACGGATGGGCGAACGCTTCTGGGAGATCCTCCTGCACCCGGACGATGCACAGCTGTATCAGCAGATACGCAAGCAGCTGCTCGATTCAGGTGGTGTCGAGCAGTTGCATTGCCAACTGCGTTTCCGTCACTACGATCAACGTTGGCGGCGTTTCGATATCCGCGAGCAGGCCCTGACCCGCGATGGCAGCGGCGTTGTCACCCGCATTATCGGCGTGGGCAAGGACGTCACCGATCAGATCGAGGCCAGCGAATCCCTGCGCGACAGCGAACAGCGCTACCGCATGCTCGCCGAAAGCATCAGCGACGTGATCTTCTCCACCGACAACCAACTGCAACTCAACTATGTCAGCCCATCGGTGCAATCGGTGCTGGGTTATGAGGTCGACTGGATCTTCGACAACGGCTGGCATTCGACCATCGCCAACCCGGCGCAGTTGACTGGCATTTACAGTCTGGTCGAACGGGTCAATCGAGCCTTGGGCGATCCTGAGCAATTGGAGCAACTGCGTACTCAACTGCCGAACCAGTTGTTCCTGTTCGACTGCCTGCGCGCCGATGGCCGCAAGATTCCTATCGAGTTGCGCCTGGTATTGGTCTGGGATGATCAGGAACGCTTCGAAGGCATCCTCGGTGTCGGCCGCGACATCAGCCAACAACGCCGCGCCGAGAAAGACCTGCGCATGGCCGCCACGGTTTTCGAGCACTCGACATCGGCAATTCTGATCACTGACCCGGCCGGCTATATCGTCCAGGCCAATGAGGCCTTCAGCCGGGTCAGCGGCCATGCCGTGGCCGATGTGCTCGATCAGTTGCCGAGCATGCTCACCGTCGACGAACACCAGGAAGCCCACCTGCGCTATGTGCTCAAGCAGCTCAACCAGCGCGGCACCTGGGAAGGTGAAGTCTGGCTCAAGCGCCGTAATGGCGAGCATTACCCGGCCTGGGTCGGCATCACTGCGGTCCTCGACGACGAAGGCGACCTGGCCAGCTACGTGTGCTTCTTCACCGACATCAGCGAGCGTAAGGCCAGTGAACAACGGATCCACCGCCTGGCCTACTACGACGCCCTGACCCACCTGCCCAACCGCACCCTGTTCCAGGACCGCCTGCATACCGCACTGCAACAGGCCGAACGGCACAAGGCCTGGGTGGTACTGATGTTTCTCGATCTGGACCGTTTCAAGCCGATCAACGACTCCCTCGGCCATGCCGCCGGCGACCGTATGCTCAAGGACATGGCTGAGCGCCTGCTTGACTGTGTTGACGATGACGACACCGTGGCGCGCATGGGCGGTGACGAGTTCACCCTGTTGCTGCAACCGCGGGCGACGCGGGAAATGGCCCTGAACCGCGCCATCCACGTCGCCGAGCAAATTCTCGGCAGCTTGGTGCGACCGTTCGTCCTGGAAAACCGCGAGTTCTTCGTGACAGCCAGTATTGGCATTGCCCTGAGCCCGCAAGACGGTAGCGAGCTCAGCCAACTGATGAAGAACGCTGACACGGCCATGTACCACGCCAAGGAGCGCGGCAAGAACAACTTCCAGTTCTACCAGGCCGACATGAACGCCAGCGCCCTGGAACGCCTGGAACTGGAAAGCGACCTGCGCCATGCCCTAGAGCAGAACGAGTTCATTCTTTATTACCAGCCGCAGTTCAGCGGCGACGGCAAGCGCCTGACCGGCGCCGAAGCCCTGCTGCGCTGGCGCCATCCGCGTCGCGGGCTGGTGCCGCCGGGTGATTTCATCCCGGTGATCGAAGAACTGGGGCTGGTGGTAGACGTTGGCGACTGGGTGCTCAAGGAAGCCTGTCGCCAGCTCAAGACCTGGCATCAGGCCAAGGTACGGGTGCCCAAGGTCTCGGTGAACATCTCGGCGCGGCAATTCTCCGACGGCCAGTTGGGCACGCGGATCGCTACCATCCTCAAGGACACCGGCCTGCCACCGGCGTGCCTGGAACTGGAGCTGACCGAAAGTATCCTGATGCGTGAGGTTGACGAGGCCATGGTGATCCTCGACAGCCTGAAGCAGCTTGGCCTGAGTATCGCGGTCGACGACTTCGGCACCGGCTACTCGTCGCTCAACTACCTCAAGCAGTTCCCCATCGACGTACTCAAGATCGACCGTACCTTCGTCGACGGCCTGCCCGCAGGCGAACAGGACGCGCAGATCGCCCGGGCGATCATCGCCATGGCCCACAGTCTGAACCTGGCAGTGATTGCCGAAGGCGTGGAAACCCACGAGCAACTGGAGTTCCTGCGCGAGCACGGCTGTGACGAAGTGCAGGGCTACCTGTTCGGGCGGCCGATGCCGGCCAACCAGTTCGAAGCGCAGTTCAGCAACGAAACGCTGTTCATGTTTGAGTAGGCCGGAAGCTGCAAGCCTTAAGCTACAAGCGGCAAGATAGAAGCGCTGCGCGCTTGGCCTTTAGTTTGCCGCTTGAAGCTTGCAGCTTGTCGCTCATGAGTTCCATTTGTCTGCGACATGATGCCCTTTCATATGCCAGACAAAAGCTGATGAGGTAGAATGCCCGCCTATTTCAGCACGATCCTTGAGGACCGCCATGTTCAGCCGTGATTTGACCATTGCCAAGTACGACGCCGATCTCTTTGCCGCCATGGAGCAAGAAGCTCAGCGCCAGGAAGAGCACATCGAGCTGATTGCTTCGGAAAACTACACCAGCCCGGCAGTCATGGAAGCCCAGGGTTCGGTTCTGACCAACAAATACGCCGAAGGTTACCCAGGCAAGCGCTACTACGGTGGCTGCGAATACGTTGACGTGGTCGAGCAACTGGCCATCGACCGTGCCAAGGAACTGTTCGGCGCCGATTACGCCAACGTCCAGCCGCACGCCGGCTCGCAAGCCAACAGCGCCGTTTACCTGGCCCTGCTGTCGGCCGGTGACACCATCCTGGGCATGAGCCTGGCCCACGGTGGTCACCTGACCCACGGCGCCAATGTCAGCTCCTCGGGCAAACTGTACAACGCTGTCCAGTACGGCATCGACGCCAATGGCCTGATCGACTACGACGAAGTCGAGCGCCTGGCCGTCGAGCACAAGCCGAAAATGATCGTTGCCGGTTTCTCCGCCTACTCGCAGATTCTGGACTTCCCGCGCTTCCGTGAAATCGCCGACAAGGTCGGTGCCTACCTGTTCGTCGACATGGCCCACGTTGCCGGCCTGGTCGCTGCAGGCGTGTACCCGAACCCGGTGCCGTTCGCCGACGTGGTCACCACCACTACCCACAAGACCCTGCGCGGTCCACGTGGCGGCCTGATCCTGGCCCGTGCCAACGCCGACATCGAGAAGAAGCTGAACTCCGCAGTATTCCCGGGCGCCCAAGGCGGCCCGCTGGAGCACGTTATCGCGGCCAAGGCGATCTGCTTCAAGGAAGCCCTGCAGCCTGAGTTCAAGGCCTACCAGCAGCAGGTGGTGAAAAACGCCCAGGCCATGGCCGGCGTGTTCATCGAGCGCGGCTTCGACGTGGTTTCCGGTGGTACCGAGAACCACCTGTTCCTGCTGTCGCTGATCAAGCAAGAGATCTCCGGTAAAGATGCTGACGCTGCCTTGGGCCGCGCCTTCATCACCGTCAACAAGAACTCGGTACCGAACGACCCACGCTCCCCGTTCGTCACCTCCGGCCTGCGCTTCGGCACCCCGGCTGTGACCACTCGTGGCTTCAAAGAGGCTGAGTGTAAAGAACTGGCTGGCTGGATCTGCGACATCCTGGCTGACCTGAACAACGAAGCGGTGATTGACGCCGTTCGCGAGAAGGTCAAGGCCATCTGCGCCAAGCTGCCGGTGTACGGCAAGTAATCGCAGTCGCTTGATGTGAAAAAGCCCGGCTCCTGAGCCGGGCTTTTTTGCATCTGTTGTCCCGCAGTAAGGCCCTCAGGATCGGCTCAACGCCTCAAACCCTTCGCGAATCTTCGCCTCCGGCAACTCATCGGCAATAAACACCATCACACTCTCTCGTGCTTCCCCATCGGCCCACTCGGTATCCCAATCAAAGCCATAGAGCTTCAGCACCCCCTGGAACACCAGGCGTCGATCTTCCCCGGCAATGCTCAGCACGCCCTTGTAGCGCAACAGCTGCTTGCCGTGGTCTTCCAACAGCTGGTTCATGAAGTCGCTGAGCCGGTCGATATCCAGCGGCGTGTCGGTACGCAGCACCAAACTGGAGATACGGTCGGGCGTGGCTGGCTGGCTGACCAGGCGCAGATTCAGGCCGCCGCCCAGGTCGGCATTGAGGTTGAAGCCGCGCACGTCCAGCAGTTCAGCCAGATCAATGCGCCCGTGCTCAACCACCCGGATCGGTGCGCGGCGGTTGATACGAGCAAGGCGTTCACTCAAGGCCTGAAAGCTGGCAGGGTCGACAAGGTCGGTCTTGCTCACCAGCAGGCGGTCGGCAAAACCCACCTGGGCCTGGGCGATGGCCTGGGTCAGGTGCTGCTCGGCATGGGCGGCATCAACCAAGGTGATGATGCCGTCGAGGATATAGCGCTCACGCAGCTCCTCGTCGATGAAGAAGGTCTGCGCCACCGGCGCCGGGTCGGCGAGCCCGGTGCACTCGATCACCAGGCGGTCGAAGGCGATCTCGCCAGCATCCAGGCGTTCGAGCAGCAGGTACAGGGCCTTGGTCAGGTCGGTGTGGATACTGCAACAGACACAACCATTGGCCAGGGTCATGACCTGCACCGGCTCATCGCCGAGCAACTGGGTGTCGATGCCGGCGTCACTGAATTCGTTTTCGATCACAGCGATCTTCAGGCCATGTTCGGCCTTGAGCAGATGGCGCAGCAAGGTAGTCTTGCCGGCCCCCAGAAAACCGCTGAGTACTGTTACCGGAATGGGCGCGTGCAAACGGAAAATCTCCTCAACTGAAAATGACTGTGGGAGCACGGCAAGCCGGGCTCCCACAGGTTCAACAGCGGTCAGTAACTGTCATTCAACAGCACTTGGGCCCGGACTTGCCACCGTAACGGGCCTCTTGGCGCTCGCGGAAGAACGCCTCGTAGCTCATCACCGGCTTGTCCGGATGCTTGGTCTGCATGTGCTCGACGTAGTTGTCGTAGTCGGGCATGCCGACCATCAGGCGGGCTGCCTGCCCCAGGTACTTACCCAGTCGACCGAGATCGTTGAACATCACTGCATTCCTCTTCGATTACGCATCCGGCAGCGCCTGGAACGGGGACTCTTTGTCAGTCCGTTCTTTTTTGCCCAGGGCGGCAATACCGACCTTGAGGGCGAAGAACAGAATGCTGAAGACCACGAACAGGAACAGGATCGTCAGACCCGCGTTGGTATAGGCGTTGAAGATCACGTGCTGCATCTGGTCGATGTCCTTGGCTGGCGCCAGTACCTGCCCGGCGTCGAGCGCCACGCTGTACTTGTTGGCCAGGGCCAGGAAGCCGACCGCCGGGTTCGGATCGAACAGCTTGATGAAGCCGGCAGTGGTGGTGCAGATCAGCAGCCACACCGCGGGCAGCAGCGTGACCCACATGTAACGCTGGCGCTTCATCTTGATCAGCACCACAGTACCGAGCATCAGCGCGATACCGGCGAGCATCTGGTTGGAGATGCCGAACAGCGGCCACAAGGTGTTGATGCCACCCAGCGGATCGATCACACCCTGGTACAGCAGGTAACCCCAGAGAGCCACGCAACCGCCGGTAGCGAGCAGGTTGGCACCCCACGACTCGGTGCGCTTGAGCGCCGGTACGAAGCTGCCGAGCAGGTCCTGCAGCATGAAGCGCCCGGCACGGGTACCGGCGTCCACTGCGGTGAGGATGAACAACGCCTCGAACAGGATCGCGAAGTGGTACCAGAAGGCCATGGTGTTTTCACCCGGCAGCACCTGGTGCAGGATCTGCGCGATACCCACCGCCAGGGTTGGCGCACCACCGGCACGGGCGAGGATGGTGTGTTCGCCAATGTCCCTGGCCACCGCTTCCAGCGCGTCAGGCGTGATCGCAAAGCCCCAGCTGCTGACGGTCTGCGCTACCGACACGACGTCGGAACCGACCACGGCGGCCGGGCTGTTCATGGCGAAGTACACACCCGGCTCGATCACCGAAGCGGCAACCATGGCCATGATCGCTACGAAGGACTCCATCAGCATGCCGCCGTAACCGATGTAACGGGCGTTGGTTTCGTTATCCAGCAGCTTGGGTGTGGTGCCCGAGGAGATCAGCGCGTGGAAGCCCGACACCGCGCCACAGGCGATGGTAATGAACAGGAACGGGAACAGGGTACCTTTCCAGACCGGGCCGGTGCCGTCGGTGAACTGGGTCAGCGCCGGCATTTTCAGCTCAGGCGCGATGATCAGGATACCGATGGCCAGGCCAACGATGGTGCCGATCTTGAGGAAGGTCGACAGGTAGTCACGGGGTGCCAGCACCAGCCACACCGGCAGTACTGCTGCGACAAAACCGTAGCCCACCAGCATCCAGGTAATCTGCACACCGGTGAAGGTGAACGCCGGCCCCCAGACCGGATCCGCGGCAACCTGGCCCCCCAGCCAGATCGACAGCAACAGCAGCACCACGCCGATCAGCGAGATCTCGCCGATGCGACCTGGGCGGATGTAGCGCATATAGATGCCCATGAACATCGCGATCGGGATGGTCGCCATGACCGTGAACATGCCCCATGGGCTCTCGGCCAGCGCCTTGACCACGATCAGCGCCAGTACCGCGAGGATGATGATCATGATCAGGAAGCAGCCGAACAGGGCGATGGTGCCCGGAATCCGGCCCATTTCCTCGCGAACCATGTCACCCAGTGAGCGACCGTTGCGGCGGGTGGACAGGAACAGGATCATGAAGTCCTGCACCGCACCGGCCAGCACCACGCCGGCAATCAGCCAGAGCGTGCCGGGCAGGTAGCCCATCTGCGCGGCCAGGACCGGACCGACCAGCGGGCCGGCACCGGCGATAGCGGCAAAGTGGTGACCGAAAAGGATGTGCTTGTTGGTCGGGACATAGTCCAGACCATCGTTGTTAAGCACCGCCGGGGTGGCCCGACGTGGGTCCAGCTGCATCACCTTGGTGGCGATGAACAGGCTGTAGTAGCGGTAGGCGACCAGGTAGATGGCCACCGAAGCGACGACAATCCACAAGGCGTTGATGGCCTCGCCACGACGCAGGGCGACCACACCCAGCGCACAGGCTCCTATGACTGCCAGCAGCAGCCACGGAATGTGGCGCAGCAGGCTATTATTGTTGTTCATGGTTTGCTTCCAGCTAGTGGATAAAAGACAGCCCTCCGAGTCTAGCGATACTGACAGGAAAGACCACCCCCCACGTTGGTCTAGAGCCTTCAACGCAGGTTGAGCAAAACTCGTTATGCACCCTTGCACGGGCCTTGGCAAGAGCTGAGCTATAGTCAGGAAGAACCCCGGAGTGCCTGAACATGAGCGACCACCAAGAACGTCGACGTTTCCAGCGTGTTGCCTTTGATGGCCCCACCGAATTGCGTCAGGGTGATCGGCGCTGGCCGGTCGAGCTGATTGACCTGTCTCTCAAGGGCTTGCTGATCAAGTGCCCGGAACCCTGGGACCCTGACCTGACCCAGGATTTCGAGGCCCTTGTCCACCTGGGGGAGCAGGTAACGCTATGGATGCAGGTGGAACTGCGCCATGAAGAAGGCAATCGGCTGGGTTTTGTTTGCCTGCGTACTGATATCGACTCATCGTGCCATTTGCGCCGTTTGGTGGAGCTCAACCTGGCCGACAACCCCAAAATGATGCGCGAACTGCGCGAATTGATCGAACTTTAAAATCTTTTAGCCTGCTACCTAGTTTTCCGTTCATCGCGTTTCTGTCCATTCGGACAGCTTTCTACCCCTTCCCGTCACTTTTTACGCAGCCTTGCGAGGCCTGCGCGCGAGCGTTGGAACGATAACTGCATTCAGTTTCACACCCAAACTGACGGCCAGACTGTTCCTACGCCAATCTAAAAATTGTATACAATTTTTCTGGCACTGATAGGCCTGACTTGTCTACAGTAGCGCCACAACAATAAAACAGAGACCCCGCCCCATGAATACGTCCTCCCCTAGCACGTCTTCAGCCCCACGTCCCGAAGACGAGAACCTGGGCCTAGGTGCCAACCTGGCGTACGGCCTGCAACACGTATTGACCATGTATGGCGGTATCGTCGCCGTGCCGCTGATCCTCGGTCAGGCAGCCGGTCTGACGCCGGCGGACATCGGCCTGCTGATCGCCGCCTCGTTGTTTGCCGGCGGCCTGGCGACCCTGCTACAAACACTCGGGCTGCCGTGGTTCGGCTGCCAGCTGCCGCTGGTGCAAGGCGTCTCGTTTGCCGGTGTAGCGACCATGGGCGCGATCCTCAGCAGTGAAGGCGGTGGCGGCTTGCCCGGGGTCCTGGGTGCGGTCATGGCAGCGTCTTTCATCGGTTTTCTGATCACGCCGGTGTTCTCGCGCATCACCAAGTACTTCCCCCCCCTGGTGACCGGTATCGTCATCACCACCATCGGCCTGACCTTGATGCCCGTTGCAGCACGCTGGGTCATGGGCGGCAACAGCAAGGCTCCAGACTTCGGCAGCATGGCCAACATCGGCCTGGCAGCGCTGACCTTCGTCATCGTGCTGGTACTGAGCAAACTGGGCAGCGCCACCATCTCGCGCCTGTCGATCCTGCTGGCCATGGTCATCGGCACCTTGATCGCCTGGTCGCTGGGCATGGCTGACTTCAGCAAGGTCCTTGAAGGTCCGCTGGTGGCAATGCCAAGTCCTTTCCACTTCGGTATGCCGACCTTCCACATCGCTGCGATCCTGTCGATGTGCATCGTGATCATGGTGACCCTGGTGGAAACCTCGGCTGACATCCTCGCCGTCGGTGAAATCATCGACACCAAGGTCGACTCCAAACGCTTGGGCAATGGCCTGCGCGCCGACATGGCGTCGAGCATTCTGGCGCCGATCTTCGGTTCCTTCACCCAGAGCGCCTTCGCCCAGAACGTCGGTCTGGTCGCCGTGACCGGGGTCAAGAGCCGTTACGTGGTGGCAACCGGCGGGGTGATCCTGGTCGTACTCGGCCTGCTGCCGATCATGGGCCGGGTGATTGCCGCCGTACCGACTTCGGTGCTCGGTGGTGCCGGTATCGTGCTGTTTGGCACCGTGGCCGCCAGCGGTATCCGTACCTTGTCCAAAGTCAGCTACAAGAACAACGTCAACCTGATCATCGTCGCCGCCTCCCTGGGCTTTGGCATGATCCCGATTGCCGCGCCGAATTTCTACGCGCAGTTCCCCAACTGGTTCGAGACCATCTTCCACTCCGGCATCAGCTCGGCGGCGATCATGGCCATTATCCTGAACCTGGTGTTCAACCACTTCACTGCGGGTAACTCCGACCAGCAATCGGTATTCGCCGCCGCCTACGAACGCACCATCCACTACTCGGATATCTCTGCCCTGCGTGATGGCGACTACTTCGAGGACGGCAAGCTGTTCAACGCCGAAGGCAAGGAGGTACCAGTGATGGCAGAAGGTGAACACGGCGAGCCACCCGCGCGACGAGAGGCCGTCTCGGAACATTGATCGACACTACGGCGATACAAAAGGGCCGGTGCACATGCACCGGCCCTTTTTATTTCAAAGCACGCCAAAGGACTATTCGAACAGTGCATCCAAGGCTTGTTCCAGACGCGTCACGGCAATGACCTGAAGCCCCGCCGGTGCTTCCTTGGGCGCATTGCCCTTGGGCACGATGGCGCGTTTGAAGCCATGCTTGGCCGCTTCTTTCAAGCGCTCCTGGCCGCTGGGCACCGGGCGCACCTCACCCGACAGGCCAACCTCGCCGAACACCAGCAGGCCGTTGTCCAGCGGACGGTTGCGCAGGCTGGACATGATCGCTGCCATCAGCGCCAGATCGGACGCTGTCTCCAGCACCTTGACTCCGCCCACCACGTTGAGGAATACATCCTGGTCATGGGTCGGAATGCCGCCATGGCGGTGGAGCACCGCCAGGAGCATGGCCAGGCGGTTCTGGTCCAGGCCCAGGGTGACCCGACGGGGATTGGACAGGTGACTGTCGTCGACCAGGGCCTGGACTTCCACCAGCATCGGCCGGGTACCTTCCCAGGTGGCCATGACTACACTGCCTGGGACCTCTTCCTGAGCACGCGTGAGGAAGATCGCCGAAGGGTTGGAAACTTCCTTCAGACCGCGATCGGTCATACCGAACACGCCTAGCTCATTGACCGCACCAAAGCGATTTTTCACCGCCCGCAGCAAACGCAGGCGGCCATCGGACTCGCCTTCGAAATACAGCACGGTATCGACCATGTGCTCCAGCACCCGGGGACCAGCCAACGCGCCTTCCTTGGTAACGTGACCGACAAGAAAGATCGCCGTACCACTCTGCTTGGCATAGCGCACCAGCAAGGCGGCGCTTTCGCGGACCTGGGAGACACCACCAGGCGCCGACTGCAACTGCTCGGTGAAGATGGTCTGGATCGAGTCGATCACCATAACCTTGGGCTTTTCTACCCGGGCGGTGGCGATGATCGCCTCAATGCAGGTCTCGGTCATCACCCGCAACTGATCCTGGGGCAGGCCCAGGCGGCGCGCACGCATCGCCACCTGTTGCTGGGACTCTTCACCGGTGACATACAGCGCCGACATGCGCGTGGCGATGGCGCACAGGGTCTGCAAGAGAATGGTCGACTTACCGATGCCCGGGTCGCCACCGATCAGTACCACCGAGCCGTCGACCAGACCGCCGCCCAACACCCTATCGAGCTCGGTGCTGGCGGTGCTGAAGCGTGGAATCTCTTCGACGCTGACTTCAGCCAGGGTCTTGATCTGCGCCTGCTGTCCGGCCCAGCCGGTGCGTCCACTGGGCGCTGCGGCTGCGCCGCTCTCCAGCACGGTCTCGACCAGGGTGTTCCAGGCACCGCACTCGCCACACTGCCCGGCCCATTTCGGAAAGGTCGCGCCGCACTCGGTGCAGCCGTACATGCGCTTGGCCTTGGCCATGGGGACGGTCCTCGGAAAAAAGGGACCATGATAGCTGACCTCGGGAACCTGGGCCGCCACAGAAAACGACAAAACTATTCGATATAACCGCAGTCTGTAGTGGCCGCGCGGAGCATGAAGCGCGTAGCTGATTTACACTGCGTTTACCAACCTCATCTGTTACAAGGAATAAACCATGGGCGTGCTCAGTGAATTCAAGGCCTTTGCGGTCAAAGGGAATGTGGTCGACATGGCCGTCGGTATCATTATCGGCGCCGCCTTTGGCAAAATCGTTTCATCCTTTGTCGGTGATGTGATCATGCCACCGATCGGCTTGCTGATCGGCGGTGTCGACTTCAGTGATCTTGCCGTAATCCTCAAAGCTGCCGAAGGGGATATTCCGGCAGTGGTGATGGCCTACGGCAAGTTCATTCAGACCATCCTCGACTTCATCATCGTCGCCTTCGCGATCTTCATGGGCGTCAAGGTGATCAACCGCCTCAAGCGCGAAGAAGCACAAGCGCCAACCCTGCCGCCAGTGCCCAGCAAGGAAGAAGAGCTGCTCAGCGAAATCCGCGACTTGCTCAAGTCGCAGAATCGGCAGCCCTGATTCCGGGGAACAAAAACGGCGCCCAAAGCGCCGTTTCCATTACCGCCCAGCTTACCAGTAGTTTTCTACCGCGACCTGCCCCGGTCGGCGACTCAAGCTCAGTTGCAGGCCGCGCTGCTTAAGCACCTGGCGGGTGTCATCGATCATCTGCGGATTGCCGCAGAGCATCACTCGCGAATGCTCAGGCGTCAGCGCCAGACCTGCGGCACGCTCAAGCCCGCCGTTCTCGATCAGGCTGGTGATACGCTCATTGAGGGCTCCCGGGTGCTGTTCACGAGTGACCACCGGGATGAACTGCAACTTGCCCGCGTACTCGGCCAGATAATCGCGCTGCTCAAGGCCGGCGATCAGGTCGAGGTAAGCCAGCTCCTTCGCCTCTCGCACCGAATAAACCAGTTTGATCGACTCGAAACGCTCCCATACCTCGAAATCCTGCAGGATCGAGACGAATGGCGCGATGCCAGTACCGGTGGCCAGCAACCACAGATCACGACCATCGGCAAAGCGATCCAGGGTCAGAAAACCGAAGGCCTGGCGATCGATCAGCAAGCTGTTACCTTCCTTCAGGCGGCTCAGTTCACTGGTGAACTCACCACCCGGCACCACAATAGAAAAGAAATCCAGGTGTTCGTCATACGGCGACGAGACCATCGAATAGGCGCGCCAGACCACGCTGCCATCGGCCTTGGTCACACCCAGGCGGGCAAACTGACCGGAACGGAAACGGAACCCCGGATCACGGGTGGTACGCAGGCTGAACAGGCTGGGGGTCAGCGGCTGGACGTCAAGCAACGTCTGGCGGGTGAACTTTTCAGCGCTGGCAGTCATGACTTACTCCAAAGAACAGATGCGCCCAGTGTCGCGCAAACGCGTCAGGATAAACACCGCTGGATTGTAGTGACATCGCAGTGTGCAGCATGGCGACCACGGTCGACGCTCAGGTTTGCAGTACTGTCAAAGAACCAAGTTGTCCAAATGTTCACTCGCATGTAGCGAAAAAACTTAGCAAGATTATCAGGTATTTCCTACACTGTTGTTCTGGTTCTGGATCCAATCCACGCGAGGCCATCCCCATGCCACACTGGAAGGAAGAGCAGCTGCAACAACTGCTCAGTGAAACAAATGAACAACGGATGTTCGACATGGCGACCTCCCTGGCAAAACAGCTGGGCATGGAATATCTTTCATTCGTCACCCGCACTCACATCGCGACTGCGCAACCGCAGGTCAGGACTTACAACAACTATCCCAAAGCCTGGAATGAACGCTATCAGCAGTGTAATTATCTGAGCATCGACCCGATCCTCGCCCATTGCCATACATCGATACTACCCATTCTCTGGCAGGACGAGGTCTTCCGAGAGACACCCGAGCTCTGGGAGCAAGCCCGACTCCATGGGCTACGTTACGGCTGGAGCCAATCTGCACACGATCTACGGCAAAATGAAAGCATCTTGAGCGTGGTCCGTAATCATACGCAGGTCGATACCAATGAGTTCTACGAGACGGCCGGGAAAACCATCTGGCTGTGCAACCTGATGCACACACTGATATTTGACCGACAATCAACCAAGCCCCACTCTTCCTTTCAACTCTCCAGTCGTGAAACCGAAGTGCTGAAATGGTCCGCAGCCGGCAAGACTGCTGCCGACATCGCCTGCATCCTCACCCTGTCGCAAAGCACGGTGAACTTCCATATCCGCAGTATCATCAGCAAGCTGAACTCCAGCAACAAAGCCGGCGCTATTGCGATTGCCGCTATGAACGGTCTCCTGGGCTAACCCCTAAGTTCTCAAAGCCCTGTAGAATCATGCCCCTGTAAAACGCGTCCGACTGCGCCGCGTGACCATGCCTCAGAGCCTTACGCCATGCCCTTGTTGACCAGCCCCTTCGCCGAACTCGATCTGCTTCGCCAGCCCGAGCAAGCCAACGATCCCCTGCAGGCATTCGATGCCGCCGACGAGTACCTGCTGGCGTATCTGGCCGAACAGTCGCCAGATTCCAGCACCCACGTGCTGGTTCTCAATGACAGTTTCGGTGCCTTGGGCATCAGCCTGAGCCGCCATCTGCAGGTCACCAGCAGTGGCGACTCACACCTGGCCCGCCTGGCGCTGGAGAAGAACCTGGTGCGCAATGGCCAGGTTTTCGACGCAGTGCCGTTCATTCCAGCCAACGCTACCTGGCAAGGCCCGTTCGACCGGGTGCTGGTGCGCGTGCCCAAGACCCTGGCCTTGCTCGAAGAACAACTGATCCGCTTACAGGCTCATCTGGCGCCTGGCGCCCAGGTGATTGCCGGGGCGATGATCAAACACTTGCCACGCGCTGCCGGTGACCTGCTGGAAAAATACATTGGCCCGGTACAGGCATCGCTCGCGCAGAAAAAAGCCCGCCTGCTGATTGCCACGGCGCAGGACAAGGGGCCTTCCACCTCCCCCTATCCGACCCGCTACCAACTGGATGCGCCACGCCTGGAACTGCTCAACCATGCCAATGTGTTCTGCCGCGAAGGCCTGGATATCGGCACCCGCGCATTCCTGCCCCACCTGCCCGGCAACCTCGGTTCAGCGCGGGTCGCCGACCTTGGTTGCGGCAATGGCGTGCTGGCCATCGCCAGCGCCCTGAGCAATCCGCAGGCACATTACACCCTGGTCGATGAGTCCTACATGGCCACCCAGTCAGCGCTGGAGAACTGGCAAGCAGCGCTGGGTGATCGTGAAGTCAGCGTACGCGCCGACGATGGCCTGGCCGGCCAGCCTGCACAATCCCTGGACGTAGTGCTGTGCAATCCTCCCTTCCACCAACAGCAGGTGGTCGGCGACTTCCTCGCCTGGCGCATGTTCCAGCAGGCCCGCGAAGCGCTGGTGGTCGGCGGTGCGCTGTATATCGTCGGTAACCGTCACCTGGGTTACCACAGCAAACTGGCGCGGCTGTTCCGTGGCGTTGAGCAAGTGGCGGCGACGCCCAAGTTTGTGGTGCTCAAGGCGCGCAAGTAAAACAGCGCGGGTGTAGGAGCCGGCGATCAGCATAAAAAAACCCTCCGCAGCTCACGCTGCGAAGGGCTGTAAATCCGCCGCAAGGCGGGATGGGAAATACAGTCAGTGGGTGCTCAGGCCTGCCGCAGCCATGAACATGCGCATCAGCCAGGCAACAATCCCCAGGGCCACCACGCTGCCGGCCCAGATCACGGCCAGCCAGCCCAGCCGTTGCCAGAGCGGTTTTTTCTCTTCATCGAAGGTGTGTTTGCCAGTCATCGCCAGGCCCTCCTAGTGGTAGCCGTCCTCGTGGGTCACCTTGCCGCGGAACACGTAGTAGCTCCAGAAGGTGTAGCCAAGGATGAATGGAATGATGAACAGCGTCCCGACCAGCATGAAGCCCTGGCTCTGCGGCGGTGCGGCAGCCTCCCAGATCGAGATCGACGGCGGGATGATGTTCGGCCACAAGCTGATGCCAAGGCCACTGTAGCCGAGGAAGATCAGCACCAAGGTCAGCAGGAACGGGGTGTAGTGAGCATTGCGTGCCACCGCCCGCAGCAAACCGTACAGGGTTACCAGCACCAGGATCGGCACCGGCAGGAACCAGTACAGGTTAGGCAGAGTGAACCAGCGCGTGGCGATATCCGGGTGCGCCAGCGGCGTCCAGATACTGACGATACCGGTCACCGCCAGCAGCACCAAGGCCAAAGGGCGGGCCAGATCATGCATCTGCAGCTGCAGCTTGCCTTCGGTTTTCATGATCAGCCAGGTGCAGCCGAGCAAGGCGTAGGCAACGATAAGCCCCAGCCCACAGAACAGACTGAACGGGGTCAGCCAGTCCAGGGAACCACCGGCAAAGCTGCGGTCGACGACCTCGAAACCTTCGATGAAGGCGCCCAAGGCCACACCCTGGAAGAAGGTCGCAGCCAGCGAACCGCCGATGAACGCCTTATCCCAGAGGTGACGCTTTTCGGCCGTGGCCTTGAAGCGAAATTCGAAGGCCACACCGCGGAAGATCAGCCCGACCAGCATCAGCATCAACGGCAGGTAAAGTGCCGAGAGCACCACGGCGTAGGCCAGCGGGAAAGCACCGAACAGCGCTGCACCGCCGAGTACCAGCCAGGTTTCGTTACCGTCCCAGACCGGCGCGACGGTGTTCATCATCACGTCACGGTCCTGCTCGCCCTTGACGAAGGGGAAGAGAATGCCAATCCCCAGGTCGAAGCCATCCATGACCACGTACATCATAATGCCGAAGATGATGATCACGGCCCAGATCAGTGGAAGATCAATACCCATGATTCAGTTCCCCTTGCTCAGGCTGGCGTGCTCGCCATCGTCGTGATCGTCATCGGCAGCCGACAGCGGCCGTGCTGGCGTACGTTTCTGGCCTGGCCCTCCGGAGATAGTTTCCTCTCCCTCACCGGTTTTCGGCCCCTTGCGTACCAGGCGCATCATGTAGCCCAGACCCGCACCGAACAGGGCGAAATAGACCACCACGAACATCACCAGGGTCACGCCCAACTGGGTATAACTGTGGTTCGAGACACCATCGGCGGTGCGCATCAGGCCATAGACCACCCAGGGCTGACGGCCCACCTCGGTCGTGAACCAGCCTGCGAGAATTGCGATCAGGCCTGAAGGCCCCATCCACAAGGTCAGGTAGAGGAAAGGACGCGAGCTGTAGAGTTTGTCACCCTTGCGCAACCACAGGCTCCACAGGCCGACGAGGATCATCAGCATGCCCAAACCAACCATGATCCGGAACGACCAGAAGACCACTGTGGAGTTGGGCCGATCTTCCTTCGGGAACTCCTTCATCGCCGGTACTTGCTTGTCCAGGCTATGGGTCAGGATCAAGCTGCCCAGGGCCGGAATTTCCACCTTGAAGCGGGTGGTCTCGGCTTCCATGTCAGGGATACCGAAGAGGATCAGCGGGGTCGGCTCGTCACCAACATTTTCCCAATGGCCTTCGATCGCCGCAATTTTCACCGGTTGGTGCTTGAGGGTGTTCAAACCGTGGAAGTCGCCGATCACTGCCTGAACCGGGGCAACAATCAAGGCCATCCACATTGCCATCGAGAGCATCTTGCGAATGGCCGGGTTGTCACGCCCACGCAGTAAGTGCCAGGCCGCCGAAGCGCCCACAAAGAATGCCGTGGCAACGAAAGCCGCAGTGGCCATGTGTGCTAAACGATAGGGGAACGACGGGTTGAAAATCACCGCGAACCAGTCCACCGGGACCACTACGCCGTTGACGATCTCGTAGCCCTGCGGGGTCTGCATCCAGCTGTTGGAAGCAAGAATCCAGAAGGTTGAAATGATGGTACCGATCGCGACCATGACGGTGGCAAAGAAGTGCAGGCCACGGCCGACACGGTTCCAGCCAAAGAGCATGACACCGAGGAAACCAGCCTCGAGGAAGAAGGCAGTGAGCACTTCATAGGTCAGCAGCGGCCCGGTAACGGAGCCGGCAAAGTCGGAGAACTTGCTCCAGTTGGTACCGAACTGATACGCCATGACCAGACCGGAGACCACACCCATGCCGAAGTTGACGGCAAAGATTTTCGACCAGAAGTGGTAAAGGTCACGATAGACGTTGTTGTTGGTCTTGAGCCACAGCCCTTCAAGCACCGCAAGGTAACTCGCCAGGCCAATGGTGATGGCCGGAAACAGGATGTGAAAAGACACGGTAAATGCGAACTGAATTCGGGCGAGATCTAGGGCCTCTAATCCGAACATAGTGCTTCCTCTGTCAGGTAATCCGGCGTCAGGCGCTGGGCCTTGGCGCCAACTGCCCCCACGGTAGTTGAGTGTGGCTAGTTGAAATTGTTCTGAGAACTTCACAACGCAGGGAGTTCGGCCGTATGGCCCTACCGTTGCAAATGAAACTATTGATCCAGGTCAACGGTTGCCCGAAAGAATAGCCCTGAAAGGCCTGCACGGTTGTGTGGTTGATTGCCGCAGATCAGTTGTACGCCGATTTATGAGCCCCAAAATGGTGCACGCAAGACGCAATGGTCGACCTCCAAGGACTTGCCGGCGATGAGGCCAGAACGGTCACACCCTCAACTGCCCTGCCACTCGGTTACGAACCGCCTTGCTCACCAGCTGTTCCACCAGCGTCAGAGCAAACTCCAGCGCCGCCCCCGAACTCTGGGCAGTGATGCAATTGCCATCCACCACCACTGGCTGATCGACAAAACTACACCCGGACAACTGCTGGCTGACATCCGGATGACAGGTCATGCGCCGCTGACGCAACACCCCGAAGGCTTGCAAAGCCAAAGGTGCTTCGGCAATGGCGGCAAAAAACTTTCCGGCCCTGGCCTGATCATTCACCTGTTGTTCCAGCGGCTGATGCTTGGCCATGTGCTGTGCACCTTTCTCGCCGCCCGGCAACACGATCAGGTCGAACGGCTGGGCAAGCAGATCCACCAACATGCCGTCAGCGGTCAACCGCGTACCACGGGCACAGGTGAGCATCCGCCGGCCCTCGATGCTGGCCACCACCACTTCCACTGCGGCGCGGCGCAACACATCGATCAGGGTCACGCTTTGCAGGTCATCTACGCCTTCGGCGATTACGATCAGGGCTCTATGGGTCATCACTGCGCTCCGCCAGGGTATGGATAAAGCGTAGTCGCTTACAGCATGAGGGTCAGTTGACACTCGTAACCCTTGCGGGCGCGGTAGCCATCACCACTGTCAATCCAGCCGGTGCCCCGGTACAACGCCAGGGCGGCGTGGTTGTCCGGGTCCACCGACAATTGCAGGCGGCGAACATCGGGCCACAAGGTGCGAACCAGGCCCGGTAATGCCAGCATACAAAATCGCCCCAAGCCGCGCCCCTGTAACCGTCGATCCACCTGCAAGGCGTTGATCGTAACCGCATCGGCATGGGCCCAGGGCGGCAGAAACGCTCCACGCTGAAGCAACAGAAAGGCCCGTGGCATGGCGTCCAGTAACAGCACCACGCCGCGCATGTCATCACTTTCGCTACTCAGCAGGATGTACAGCGCGCTGGCCATATCACCGGCATAGTGCTGTTGCCCGGGGTGCACTTCGATCTCGATCAGATGTTCGCGCTGCGCCTGGCTCAGGTCGCGGTAGTCAGTCAGCTGCACAGCTAGCTCTCATGAAGGTGGCATTGGCTGGATCGGCGCAGAATCTGCAGATATCTGCAGTGTATCGCGACATTAATTACCGCTCGCCGAGCATGCTGGTATGATGCGCGGCTTTTTTCCGACCCAATCAAATTCCACATATCGTCCGCTACGGTCTGTGCTTTGCTGATGGGCTCGATACATTCACGGCGCCGGGGCGCGCCACGGGGAGCAGGCATGCTGGAAAGGCTGTTTCAACTAAAAGCACACGACACCAATGTCCGCACCGAAATTCTCGCGGGCGTGACCACCTTCCTGGCCATGGCCTATATCCTGTTCGTCAACCCGAGCATTCTCGGCGAGACCGGCATGGACAAGGGCGCACTGTTCGTCGCCACCTGTCTGGCAGCCGCCATCGGCTCGACGACCATGGGTCTGATCGCCAACTATCCGATCGCCCTGGCACCGGGCATGGGCTTGAACGCCTTCTTCACCTACACCGTGGTCCTGCATATGGGCCACACCTGGCAGGTGGCCCTGGGCGCGGTATTCATTTCGGCAGTGCTGTTCTTCCTGCTGTCGATCTTTCGCATCCGTGAGTGGATCGTCAACAGCATCCCGCTGCCACTGCGTTCGGCCATCGCCGCCGGTATCGGCCTGTTCCTGGCGCTGATCGCCCTGCATAACGCCGGTATCGTGGTTGATAACCCTGCCACCCTGGTGGGTTTGGGCGACCTCAAGCAACCGGCACCGATCCTCGCTACCCTGGGCTTCTTCCTGATTGTCGCGCTTGAAGCCATGAAGGTGCGTGGTGCAGTGCTGATCGGCATCCTGACGGTGACCGTGGCCTCGATCGTCCTGGGCGTCACGCCGTTCAACGGCGTGGTCTCGATGCCACCCTCGCTGGCCCCGACTTTCCTGCAACTGGACATCAAGGGTGCACTGGATGTCGGCCTGATCAGCGTGATCTTCGCCTTCCTGTTCGTTGACCTGTTCGACAACTCCGGCACCCTGATCGGCGTAGCCAAACGCGCCGGCCTGATGCGCAAGGACGGCCACATGCCGAAAATGGGCCGCGCCCTGATCGCCGACAGTACCGCGGCCATGGCCGGTTCCCTGCTGGGCACCTCGACCACCACCAGCTACATCGAATCGGCTGCCGGCGTGAGTGCTGGCGGACGCACTGGCCTCACCGCCATCGTGGTCGCCATCCTGTTCCTGCTGGCGCTGTTCTTTGCACCGCTGGCGGGTAGCGTACCGGCCTTCGCCACCGCCCCGGCACTGTTGTTCGTCGCTGTATTGATGGCTTCGGGCCTGGCTGAAATAAACTGGGACGACGTTACCGAGGCTGCGCCCGTGGTCATCACTGCCCTGGCCATGCCGCTGACCTACTCGATCGCCAACGGCATCGCTTTCGGTTTCATTTCCTGGACCGCGATCAAGCTGATCTCCGGCCGTGGCCGTGACCTGAACTCGGCACTGGTGATCCTCTCGATCCTGTTCGTTATCAAGCTGGGCTGGTTCAACGCATGAGTGCTGTCTTAGACCCTTCGACCTACACCCAACAGCTCGACGCCAAGGCCGCGCGCCTGCGCGGGCTGTTGGCGCCTTTCGATGCTCCGGAACCTGCGGTGTTCGATTCGCCACGCGAGCACTACCGCCTGCGCGCCGAGTTCCGCCTGTGGCGTGAGAACGAGCAACGCTTCTACGCGATGTTCGCCCCCGGCGAGAAACACACACCGATCCTGATCGAAGACTTCCCGATTGCCAGCCTGCGCATCAATGAACTGATGCCACGGCTCAAGGCCGCCTGGCAGGCCAGTTCGGCGCTGAGCTTCAAACTGTTCCAGGTGGAGTTCCTCACCACCCTGGCCGGCGATGCGATGATCACCCTGTGCTACCACCGTCCCCTGGACGAGCACTGGCAGGCCGCCGCGCAGCAGCTGGCCAAAGACCTGGACGTCAGCATCATCGGCCGCTCCAAGGGCAAGCGTGTGGTGATCGGTCGCGATTACGCGATTGAAACACTGCAGATTGCCGGGCGCAGCTTCCGCTACCGCCAGCCGGAAGGCGCCTTCACCCAACCGAACGGCGCGGTGAACCAGAAGATGCTCAACTGGGCCTATGAGGCCCTGGGTGAGCGCCAGGACGACCTGCTCGAGCTGTACTGCGGCAACGGCAACTTCACCCTTCCCCTGGCGACTCGGGTGCGCAAGGTACTGGCCACCGAGATCAGCAAGACCTCGGTCAACGCCGCCCTGCATAACCTCGACGACAATGCTGTGGATAACGTGCGCCTGGTACGTCTGTCCGCCGAAGAACTGACCGAGGCGCTGAATGAAGTGCGCCCGTTCCGCCGCCTGGAAGGCATCGACCTGAAGAGTTACCAGTTCGGCAGCGTCTTTGTCGACCCGCCACGTGCCGGGATGGATCCGGACACCTGCGAGCTGACCCGGCGCTTCGATAACATCCTGTACATCTCCTGTAATCCGGAAACCCTGGCGGCGAACATCGCCCAGCTGCATGACACACACCGTATCGAGCGTTGTGCGCTGTTCGACCAGTTCCCGTATACCCACCATATGGAGAGTGGGGTGTTGCTGGTTCGACGTTGACCTCAGCGTTGCAGGCGCCGGCTCTGCCAGCGCCTGCAACGGGCCGCAGATCTCAAGGAGCATCGCCCCCCGATGGACCAGTTCAGCGCCATGCAGTCCTTCCGCCGCGTGGTAGAGCACGGCAGCTTCAGCGCCGCTGCCGCCCTGGCGGGCCAATCCCATACGGTGCTGTCGCGCCAGGTGAAGAACCTCGAACGCCAGCTCGGCAGCCAACTGCTCAACCGTACCACCCGACGCCTGCAGCTGACCGAGGCTGGCGCGCTGTTCTACCGTCACTGCGTGCAAATCCTCGATCAGATGGAGGCCATGACACTGGAGCTCTCCGAGCACCAGCAACAGCCCTCCGGGACCTTGCGCCTGAGCGTGTCCAGCGCGTTTGGCGAGCTGGAACTGGGGCATTGGCTACCGGGCTTCGTCGAACGCTTCACTGAGTTGCGGATTGAACTGAGTTGCACCGACCGCTTCGTCGACATGCTCGAAGAGGGTATCGACCTGTGCCTGCGGGTCACCGATCACCTGCCGGATTCCAGCCTGGTGGCACGCACGCTGGCACCGAGCGAAGTGATCCTGGTCGCCGCTGCGCCCTACCTCAAGCGCCTGCCAAACCCGATCAGCGCCGACAACCTGGGTGAACATCCGCTGCTGGGCTACAATCGCCTCGCCCACCCGCAGCGCCTGCAACTTGTCGGGCCATCGGGCAGCCAGCGCGAGGTGGTGATGTCCAGTCGTGTCAGCGCCAACTCACCCATGGCATTACGTGCCGCCGCTATCGGCGGCCTGGGCATCGCCAGCTTTGACCGCTTCATTGTCCACGATGCCTTGCAAGATGGCCGCCTGGTGCAACTGCTGCCGGACTGGCAACAACCCGCGCGCACCCTGTATGCGCTTTACCCGCAGAGCCGCTACCTGGCGCCCAAGGTTCGGGCGCTGCTGGATTACGTGCAGGCGTACTATCGACTGCCACGCTGGCTGACTTGATTGGTGTAAAAAACGCACAAGTCTTGAAGCGCAACGGGCGTATTTCTGCATAAAGCATTCAATTAACCTTCGCTCACTCCACTCAACGAAGGTTGTTCCCATGAAAGCGCTGAAAACCACCTTGCTCGGCCTGGTCCTGGCCACCTCTACCACTACCGTCTTCGCCCACAGCGAGATCAAGCCAGAGGCACTGATCTCGCTGCCCAACGCCGCCCTGCAGTGGCAGGCAGTGCCGAACACCAACGGCGCAGTCACTTACGCCAATACCGAAGGGGATATCTTCGGCAAGGGCGACTACTCGGCCTTTGTCACGTTCAAGGCGGGCACCGACAACGGCCTGCACACCCACAGCAAGACCCTGCCGACGGTGGTCCTGAAAGGCACGTTCTATGCCGTAATCGACAAGGTCCGCACTGAATTCCCGGCCGGCTCGTACTACAAACTGCCGGCCAACCTGGTGCATGAAAGCGGCTGCACCGCCGCAGCCGATTGCCTGCTGTTCCAGTACCAGAGCGACAAATTCGACCTGGTACCGGTGAAAGGCTGAGGTCGGACCGAATCGGCGAACGCCATCCTGGCTTTGTCTTTACGGCGCGGGCTTGTCCCGCGCCAGGCGCCTTCAGCCCAGCCCCGAACACATCAACAAGGGCACCTGCTGATCTTCATCCGTCAACGCCCCATGGTGCCCACGCCACTGGCTGGGGTGCTTCTCCATTTCGCTGCGAATAATCCCGCCCGCGCCAGTCGGCACCACGATCAGGTCGCCAATTCGCGCTTCGGCCTGGCTCAGCAGCACGTCACCAAACAGCCCTTTGGCAATCGCCTGGGCCTTGCTCCATACCCGGTAATTATCTCCCAGGCGGTTCTGCCAACGCTCATGCACACGGTCCTGCTGGGTCGGGACATACAAATAGCGCGCGCGGATATCGCCAGCGATAGCGCGCACACCCTCCTGCAACACCGGGTCGAGGTCGAAGTCACGCACCTGTGCGCTGTCCAGCGTGAGCATGCCGTGGTCGGCGATGACCATCAGTTGCACCCGCTCCGGTAGCTTGTGGGCAATGGCCTGGGCCAACTGGTCGGCGATTTGCAGTTGCTTGATCCAACCGTCGGAGCCCGGGCCGAACAAGTGCCCGGCAAAATCCAGGTCACCGAAATAGGCAAAACAGAAGGCCGGTCCGCAAGTGTCCAAGGCTGCCTTGATCAGTTCCGGGTACGCGTCATAGGCCGGTGCTGGGAGAATCTGCCCTGCCTTGTAGATCGCCTGGCTGAACGCCGAGTTGGCATAACGTCCGAGCATAACCGTGCTGATGGCAATACCCTGCTTGCTGGCCAGGCTCCAGGCATCGGGCGGCACGATAAAGGATTCAGGCGACGGTGCCGCGCCTGGCGCTGCTTCGGCTTGCAGCGCTGCGGTGGTCCAGGACAAGGGCGACAGCTCGGTCTGCTCATCCAGGGCAAAACTGCAGCCCACAATGCCATGGGCACCGCCGCCAAGCCCCGAGGTCACCGAGGCCAGGCTTGTGGCGGTCGTCGCCGGGAAGCCCACGCAAAAATACGAATCCGGCTGCATCAATGAGGCCAGGAACGGCGCATGCCGGGCATGGGCCTGCAACAGGTTCCAACCCAGGCCATCGATCAGTAGCAGGCAAGTGGCCGGCGAGTGGTCGAAGCGAAAGCTGTTGCGAAAGCCATGGCCACCGAGGGCGGCAAAGATCGACTGGGTCAGGTTGGCCAGGCCCGGCCAGGTTTCCCCCATCAACTGTGAGTCGTTGAACGGCATTGCCATGTCTCCCTCCGTGGTCAGGTGCAAAGCAACAGGTGTAGCACAGGCTGTGCGATCAGCGCACAGAAAACACCCTGGGCTGCATTCATCGATTGACCAAATTAACCAAACGGTACATTTTCAGCAAAAGCCTCTTCCCAAGAACAACAATGGAGTCCCCCTATGAATCCGCTCCCCTCTCCCGGCATCCTTGCCGGCCTGATCGGTGCAGGCATCCAGGCCTCGCGCACTCCGGCATTGCATGAACACGAAGGCCATGCGTTGGGCCTTAACTACCTGTACCGGCTGATCGATCTGGACCGCCTGCAACTCGACAGCAGCGCTCTGGAACAACTGCTCACCGCCGCCGAATCCATGGGCTACACCGGCCTGAACATCACTTTCCCGTGCAAACAGGCAATCCTGCCGCTGCTCGACGACCTTTCCGCAGAAGCCCGAGGCATTGGTGCGGTCAATACCGTAGTGTTCAAGGACGGCAAGCGTTTAGGTCACAACACCGACTGCCTGGGTTTCGCCGAAGGCTTTCGCCGGGGCCTGGCCGACGCGCCGCGCCGCCAGGTGGTGCAGATGGGAGCCGGTGGCGCCGGGGCGGCAGTAGCCCATGCGCTGCTGGCCGAAGGGGTCAGGCAGTTGACGGTGTTCGATGTCGAAGTGGCTCGGGCCCAGGCTTTGGTGGATAACCTCAACGCGCATTTCAGTGGCGCCCCTGCCCGCGTCGGGCATGACCTGGCCAGCGCGCTGAGCGAAGCCGACGGCCTGGTCAACACCACGCCCATGGGCATGGTCAAACTGCCGGGCATGCCGGTGCCCAAGGCTTTGCTCAGGGCTGATCTGTGGGTGGCGGAGATCGTTTACTTTCCGCTGGAAACCGAACTGTTGCGTGAAGCCCGGGCCCTGGGCTGCCGTACGCTGGACGGGTCGAACATGGCGGTGTTTCAGGCGGTGAAGGCGTTTGAATTGTTTAGCGGACTGAGGCCGGATGCAGCGCGGATGATCGAGCATTTCAACAGCATGGGCGCCTGAACAGCATCGCGGGGCAAGCCCCGCGATTACAGCAAGTCAGGCCTGCAAGTATCTCAACACCGACTCGCAAATCATCTCGCGATGACGCGCCTTGAGCGCCGCATCCTCGAAATCGACCTGGAAGATCTCGCCAAAGGTGTTGCGGTTCGATACCCGATAAAAGCAGAACGAACTGATCAACAGGTGCACATCCAGCGCCTCCAGCCCCTGGCGGAAGACCCCCTCGGCAGCACCGCGGCGCAGGATCTCGTCCAGCGCGGTGAGCACGGTCTTGTTCATTGAGCGAATGGCCGAGGAACGCTTCACATACTCGCCATGGTGCAAGTTCTCGTTGCAGACGATACGCACGAAATCGACGTTGCGATCATGGTGATCAAAGGTGAATTCCACCAGCCGGCGAATGCCCTGGCGCGGTTCCAGTTCGGCCAGGTGCAGGCTGCTTTCGGTGTTGCGGATATCACCGTAGAGTTTCTCCAGCACCTCGACGTACAACTGCTCCTTGCTGTTGAAGTAGTAGTAGATCATGCGCTTGGAGGTCTGGGTGCGCTCGGCGATGGCATCGACCCGGGCGCCAGCCAGCCCCTGTTGGACGAACTCGCTGATTGCCGCCTGGAGAATGTTCTCGCGGGTCTTTTCCGGGTTGTTCTTGCGACCCTTGCGCACCACCGGTTCCGGGGCAGCGCAGAGTGCTGGAGTAGTTGTCATACGAAACTCGTGGCCAACGGTTAACCCGGTGATTATGAGCCCCGGGGGACAAGGAAGAAAGCCTGCAGGCCCTGCCCCTATAATCGCGCTTGTGCCGGTGCGCCCACCCGTGCTTTGGCCATGGCCGCCAGGCGTACGGCGACGTTGGCGGCGCCATAGCCACTGTAGCCATTGCGCCGCTGCAAGACCTCGAAGAAAAAGCGCTCCTCGAACGGTTCGGTGTACACGTGAAACAGCTCGCCGCCCTGGGCATCACGGTCATAGAGCACGTTGTAGTAGGCCAGTTCGCTGAGGAACTCGTCGTCGAAATCAAAGCGCGCGGCCAGGTCGTCATAATAGTTGAGCGGAATGTCGAGCAAGGCCACGCCAGCCTCCTTGGCCTGCTTGACCGCAGCAAAGATGTCGTCGCAGTCGAAGGCGATGTGGTGCACGCCCGAGCCGCGATAATGCGACAACGCATGGGCAATTGCCGTGTTGCGGTTTTCCGAGATGTTCAACGGCAAGCGGATCGAACTGCAACGGCTGCGCAGGGCGCGGCTCTTCACCAGACCATAGGGATCTGGCAGCACCACCTCGTCATCGGCAGTGAAATCCAGCAGACTTTTGTAGAACAGCACCCAACTGTCCAGACCATCGGCCGGTAACGCCAGGGCCATGTGATCGATGCGCTTGAGACCCAGGTCATTGCCCGAGGCTGGCACCAGGCTGAAATCGGTATCGTAGATGGTCCGGCCTTCAGCATCCTGATCGACCAGATAGATCAGGCTGCCATCCGGTGCACGCACGGCAGCCAGTTCACGTTCGTTAGGCCCGACCAGGCCACAGTAAGGCTGGCCGTGGAAGGCCACGGCGCGGGCCAGGGCCTGAACGCTGTCCTTGACCCGGATTGCCGTAGCGCACAAAGACGGACCATGGCTTTCGAAAAAGTTGTGGGCAAACGAATAGGGCTCAGCATTGAGGATCAGATTGATATCGCCCTGGCGCAGCAAACTGACATTCTTCGAGCGATGTGCACCGGCACGGGTGAAACCCAGGCGTTCAAGCCAGTTGCCCAGCTTGGCCCCGAGGGCATCATCCACGGCAAACTCAAGAAACTCGATGCCATCGTATGCGCTGGCCGTGGGCGGCGCGAACAACAGCTCATCCTGAGGTTGCCGGGCCTGCTGCTCAAGGCGTTGGCGGGTCTTTTCCTCAAGGTACAGCAACGAGCGCAGGCCGTCGGCGGCGTTGGCCCGCGGTGGCGCGGCGCGGAAGCCATCGTTGAAGATTTCCAGCGACAACGGCCCGCGATAGCCGCTGGCCAGAACCGGTGCCAGAAAGCCCGCCAGGTCGAATTCGCCCTGCCCCGGGAAGCAGCGAAAATGCCGGCTCCACTCCAACACATCCATGGCCAGCAGCGGTGCATCGGCCATCTGCACGAAGAAGATCTTGTCACCGGGGATCTGGGCTATGGCGCTCGGATCACCCTTGAGCGACAAGGTGTGGAAGCTGTCGAGAATCATCCCCAGGCTTGAGTGATCCGCTGCCTGGACGACCTCCCAGACCTGCTGCCAGGTGTTCACATGACGGCCCCAGGCCAACGCTTCGTAACCGATGCGCAGATCGCGAGCCTCGGCGCGTTCGGCCAACAGCCGCAGGTCATCGACCAACACCTGGTGTTCGCCCACTGAATCGGCGGCGACGTTGCTGCACACCAGCACCAGATCGGTGCCCAGCTCCTGCATCAGGTCGAATTTGCGCTCGGCGCGCTCCAGGTTGCGCGCCAGACGATCACGGCGGCAGCCTTCGAAGTCGCGAAACGGCTGAAACAGGGTGATTGCCAGGCCCAGGTCAGCGCAGCGCTGGCGGATTTCCCGCGGACTGCCGGCGTAGTAGAGCAAATCATTTTCGAAGATCTCGACCCCGTCAAAGCCTGCGGCGGCAATGGCTTCGAGTTTTTCAGGCAAAGTACCGCTCAAGGATACGGTGGCAATCGAACGCTGCATTTTTATCGCTCCGATGGGCAGGCAAAACCCGGATGCTGCGATTATTGGCGGTGAACACTTTTTGCTCAATTAAAAAGGGACTAACCGGTTAGTTTTGTGTTCGATTATCGCCCATAATAGCGCTCAACGAATTGACCCTTTTTTGACCACAGGCGCACCATTTCGACACCGGGCAGAGTTGCTCAACGAGCCAAAAGCTCCTCGACCCCTGCCGTTTCAATCGACAGCCGAGCACCCCGGCGTCCTTAGCGTTGCGTCACCAAGGCTAGACCCATAAACATAAAAATACGGGTAACCCTCCCATGATCCATTCGCACAGCACCCGCATAGCCCAGCCGCTGGCCAGCACCCCGCACGCCGGCATCGGCGACAAGATCCGTGGCGCCATGGCGGTCGGCAAGACCCGCTGGGTCATGCTGGCCCTGGTGTTCTTCGCCACCACCCTGAACTACATCGACCGCGCCGCCCTGGGCGTCATGCAGCCGATCCTGGCCAAGGAAATGAGCTGGACGGCGATGGATTACGCCAACATCAACTTCTGGTTCCAGGTCGGCTACGCCATCGGCTTCGTCCTCCAGGGCCGCTTGATCGATCGCATTGGGGTCAAGCGCGTGTTCTTCTGCGCCGTGTTGCTCTGGAGCCTGGCCACCGGTGCCCATGGCCTGGCCACCTCGGCAGTGGGCTTTATGGTCTGCCGGTTCATTCTCGGCCTGACCGAAGCGGCCAACTACCCGGCCTGCGTCAAGACCACCCGCTTGTGGTTCCCGGCCGGCGAACGGGCAGTGGCCACCGGCATATTCAATGCCGGGACCAACGTCGGGGCGATGTTCACCCCCATGCTGCTGCCACTGATACTCACCGTCTGGGGCTGGCAGGCCGCGTTCATGGGCATGGGCGCACTGGGCCTGGTGTGGGTGATTTTCTGGAGCCTTAAGTACTTCAATCCGGAAGACCATCCAACGCTCAGCAAGGAAGAACTGGCCTATGTGCAGGGCGAAATGGAACCGGAGCAGGCCCGCGTGCCCTTCTCGCGAATCCTGCGCATGCGCGGCACCTGGGCCTTCGCCCTGGCCTACTCGATGACCGCGCCGGTGTTCTGGTTCTACCTGTACTGGCTGCCGCCTTTCCTCAACCAGCAGTACAACCTGGGCATCAGCGTGACCCAGATGGGTATTCCACTGATCGTCATCTACATCAGCGCCGACTTCGGCAGCGTCGGCGGCGGCATTCTCTCGTCGTTGCTGATTGGCCGGGGCATGGCGCCGGTCAAGGCTCGCCTGTTGTCGATGCTGCTGTTCGCGGTCACCATCATCGGCGTGATCTTTGCCGCGGGCGCCAGCAGCCTGTGGATTGCAGTATTGGCCATCTCCCTGGCAATCGCCGCACACCAGGCCTGGACCGCCAACATCTGGAGCCTGGTGATGGACTACACGCCCAAGCACATGATGAGTACGGTGTTCGGCTTCGGTGGCATGTGCGCCGCCATCGGCGGGATGTTCATGACCCAGTTGGTGGGCTACATCCTGACCACGACCAACAACAACTACACCTTGCTGTTCACCATGATCCCGGCCATGTACTTCATTGCCCTGGCCTGGATGTACCTGATGGCCCCACGCAAGGTGCCGAAAGTCGAAGCCTAGGGTTTACGCTGCAACCAGGCAGCGCCCAGCCCACTGAGGCAGATCAGCGCAATACCGACCAGCCCGGCCATGTCCGGGCTGTGCCTGAACAGCACCAGGCCGAGTATCCCGGCAAACACGATCTGACAGTAACTGAACGGCGCCAGCATGGCCGGTGGGGCATGGCGGAAGGCCTGGGTCAGAAACAGGTGCGCGGTCATCCCGCAAGTACCGAGCGCCACCGCCATCAATCCGTGGATCAGGCTCGGGGTTTGCCAGAACATCGGCACAATGGCACTCATCACCAGCGTATTGAGCACACCGGTAAAGAAGTTGCTGGTGGTCGGGCTATCGATGCCGCTGAGCTTGCGGGTCAGCAGCTGGTAGAAACAGAAACACAGCGCCGAACCGAAGGGCAGTAGCACTGCGGGCGTGAACAGTGCGCCTCCGGGATGGATGATCACTGTTACCCCGACGAAACTCACCAGCACCGCCACCCACTGGCCACGGGTCACCTTCTCGCCCAGCAAAGGCAATGACAATGCCGTCACCAGCAGGGGTGCAAGGAAGTTGACCGCGGTGGCTTCGGCGAGCGGGATGTACTGCAAGGCGGTGGTAAACAACAGGCTGGTGCCCAGCAAGCACAGTGCGCGCAAGGCCTGCAGCCCCGGCCGACGCGTGCGTAACACGCGCAACCCGGACTGTGGCAGGAAGATCGCCATCATCAGCAGGGTGTGCACCAGGTAGCGGGCCCAGACCACCCAGAGAATCGGATAGAACCCGGCCAGGTACTTGGACAGGGCGTCATGGCTGGCAAACAGGAACGTTGCCAATACCACCAGCAAAATGCCCCGCAGTGGCTGGCTGGCATCGTTGAGCGCAGTGGGACGGGGCATGCGGTGCAATCTCGGGGAACTGGAATTTCAGTTATTTAGAACCAAGTTCCATTTTTATTGCAAGCAGAAACATCGCCGGGGATTAAACAAACAATTCGGACGCTGGACTTGCTGCCGACAACTCCGCCGCAGCGGCCAGCAGTAACGGCGCCAACTCGTGCATGCGCGCCTCACTCATCCGCGCGCTGGGCCCAGCAACGCTGAGAACACCCACCGTATGGCCATCCACAGGATGGCGCACCACTGCCGCCAGTGCCGAGGTGCCCACCGCCGAACTCTCTACCACCCAGGCGTAGCCATGCTCCCGGGCCAGACGCAGGCGCTCGAACAATTCGGCATTGGAGGCTGGGGCGTTGGGACCGAACGCTTCACGCTTGGCAATGCCCTGGCGTTCGACCAGCAGCAAGGCCTGGGCATTGCTCAGGCTTGACAGCCAGGCATGCCCGGAAGCGGTGTAGAACAGCGGCGCATCACGGCCCATGTCCGGGTCGTAGCGCAGACCCGAGCGAGCCCCCTGGGACTTGGCGATCCATGTCTGGCGGTCACCGTCGACCACTCCCAGGCGCACCAGCTCGCCAGTCTGCTGGGCCAACTCATCGAGTATCGGCTGGACGATGTCAGCGCCGCTGCTGGCCAAATAGCGAAAACCCATGGCCACCAGGCGAGTGCTCAGATGATAGCGGCTGCTCTCCAGGTTCTGGCGCACATAACCCAGGCGCATCAACTCGGCGAGCATGCGATGTGTTGCACTCTTGGGAATATCCAGCTCTTCGGCCAGGGTCTGCAGGGGCAACCCGCGCGGTTCGCTGGTGAGGCGTTCGAGAACACTGAACGCGCGTTCGATCTGACTGCCGGCCATGGTCATGGTTCCTGAAGTTTGTGCCGATTTTAAAGAGCCACGGCGAAAGCGCAAATTTACAGGAACAGGCGTAATCGCGGAGCAAGCCCCGCGATAGGACCACACAAATCAGAAGTCGAAAAACACCGTCTCACCCTCACCCTGGATACGGATGTCAAAGCGATAAGCCAACTTGCCATTCACCTCACAACGTGTAGCCACCAGCGTCTCGCGCCGCTGCGGTTGCTCGATCAGGTTAAGCACCGGGCACTGGGCGTTGGCCTGGGCTTCATCATCGAAGTACAGGCGCGTCTGCAGGTGGATGTTAATGCCCCGGGCAAACAGGCTGACGTTGATGTGCGGCGCCATCGGCACGCCTGCGGCATTGCGCACGACACCGGGTTTGATGGTGTGCAGGGTCCACTCACCCGCATCGAATGTGGTGGCGGTGCGGCCAAAACTGTTGAAGGGCTGTTCCAGATCGAAGTCGCCCCGGTATTGGCCATTGTGGTCTGCCTGCCAGAACTCCAGGAACGAATCCCTGACCAGATGACCGTTGCCGTCATAGACGTTGCCGAACACCAGTATATGTTCACCCGGCGCATCCTGGCGGGCCATGCAGTTCCAGATTCCCTGGTCGCGGGTCGGATTGCCGGCTGCCTCTAGAGCCAGGCCAATGTGCACATACGGGCCAGCGGTCTGCGAAGGGGTTTCCGGCAGCAGTTCGATAGGCATGGGGATTCTCCTCAGCAGTTTTCGAAGTGGGTTTTGCGCTGGCCGCGCAGGACGATGTTGAAGCGATAGGCCAGGCAATCCATCGGGTTACCGTTGCTCATATCCAGCCGCGCAATCAGGCTCTGTACTGCCTCAGGGTTGGCGATCGATTTGACGATCGGGCACATCGGGATCAACGGATCACCTTCGAAATACAGCTGGGTGATCAACCGGGTAGCAATCGACGGACCGCTGATCGATACGTGAATGTGCGCCGGGCGCCAGTCATTCGGACCGTTACGCCATGGGTACGGGCCCGGCTTGATGGTGCGGAAACTGTAGTAGCCCTCGCTGTCGCTCAGGGCACGGCCGACACCACCGAAATTGGGGTCCAACGGCGCCAGGTAGCGATCGTTCTTGTGGCGGTAGCGGCCACCAGCGTTGGCTTGCCAGATTTCTACCAGGGTATGCGGGATCGGTTTGCCGTATTGATCACAAACACGGCCGGCGAGAATGATCCGCTCACCAATGGGCAGCCCGCCGTTGTTGAAGTTGAGCAGCAGGTCATGGTCATGTTGGCCAAACTTCAGGTGGGAAAAGTCCGGTCCTGTGCTTTCGCTGATCGACTGGGGAATGCTCACCAACGCCTGACGTGGCGAACGGGTAATGGAGGTTTTGTAATCCGGGGTCAAGGCTTTCGGGTGCCAGTTGCGATCACGGATAGCGAAGCGACTAGGGTCTTGCGCAGACATGCCGTTCTCCTGCTTTAGAATTGTTGGAGCGCCTGGCGTGGCAGGCGCGCTTGCAGTTTCCGGCATGTTCGGCTTGGGGAACATTGAAAATAAGCCAGTCATTCATAACCATATGGTTATGTGACTATCAGGAATCTGACAGAGCGACGCACGGTGAACTAATCTCTGTGCTCATGTTTCCACGCTCGGGAGAGCACTCATGCAATGGCGAAAAGGCAGGCGTAGCGACAATGTGGTCGATGCCCGTGGAGAGGGTGGCGGCGGCATGCGCTTGGGCGGTGGCAAGGGCCTGAGCATCGGTGCGATCCTGTTGATCGTCGGCATCGGCTGGATGACCGGGCAGGATCCGCTGCAGATCCTCGGCCAACTGACCGGGCAGATGGGCCAGCAAAGCGCACCAGTCAGTACCGGCACCGGCAAGGCTCCGCCCGCCAACGACGAACAGGCCGAATTCGTCGCCTCTATCCTGGGCGACACCGAAGATACCTGGCAGGCGATCTTCGCCCAGGCCGGGCGCCAGTACAAAGACCCGACCCTGACCCTGTTCAGCGGCCAGATCAACTCGGCCTGCGGCTTCGCCTCCTCGGCTGTCGGCCCGTTCTATTGTCCCGCCGACCAGAAGGTCTACCTGGACATGAGCTTCTTCCGCGAGATGGAGCAGCGCTTCTCGGCGGCTGGCGATTTCGCCCAGGCCTACGTCATCGCCCACGAAGTCGGCCACCATGTGCAGACCCTGCTAGGTGTCTCGGCCAAGGTCCAGGCCGCGCGCCAGCGTGGTGAACGCATGGAAGGCGACAACGGCCTGCTGGTGCGTCAGGAATTGCAAGCCGACTGCCTCGCCGGCGTCTGGGCTTACCAGGCACAGCAACGCCTGAACTGGCTTGAACCCGGTGACATCGAGGAAGCCCTGAACGCCGCCAATGCCATCGGCGACGACCGCCTGCAACAGAAGGGCCAGGGCCGGGTGGTACCGGACTCCTTCACTCACGGCACCTCGCAGCAACGTGTGCGCTGGTTCAAAACCGGCTTTGCCAAGGG
Source organism: Pseudomonas sp. (assembly GCF_050739775.1). Taxonomy (GTDB): domain Bacteria; phylum Pseudomonadota; class Gammaproteobacteria; order Pseudomonadales; family Pseudomonadaceae; genus Aquipseudomonas. Next base: position 11,796 of record NZ_JBOICA010000035.1, on the reverse strand, counting down.
CGACGTCAACCAGTGCGACACCTTCACCGCCCGCTCGCTGTAATCCCTCCCTGTTGATCCGCGGCAGCCCTTGAAACTGCCGCGGACATACCCAGAAACTACCGCTGAGCATTTTTGCTGAAAAAGCGTTTCAGCTCCGACGCAATCCGCCGATAAACCCTGCTCAGAACATCGGCTGGCCATAAATAACAACAACCTTCCAGCGATATGGATCAAGAACCACAACGTTCCTGGAGGGATTGCATGAATAGCTGGATTGCCAACATCAGCGTCAACCTGAAACTCGGCCTGGGCTTCGGCCTGGTGCTGCTGCTCACCAGCCTGCTGGCCTTGACCGGCTGGAACAGCATGAGTGGACTGATCGATCGCAGCAACTGGATGAGCGACATCACCCAGCTCAACAGTGACCTGACCAACCTGCGGATCACCCGCCTGCAATACATGCTGGCCAATGGCGACGATGCCGCCGCTGGCAATGTCCAGGTCAAGTTGAATGCCTTCAGTGAACAGCAGCAAAAGCTGCTCAAGAGCTTCAAGAGCCCGGAGAACGTCAAGTTGCTCCAGGAGCTGGGCCAGACCATCAGCGAGTATCAGGTTTCGATCAACAAGATGCGCGCCGGCTACAAGACCAGTCTTGCCGCTCGGGAGGCGATGAACCTGGCCGCTTCACGCGCCATCGAGCTGGTCGAGGCGATCAACCGCGACATCCTCGCCCTGCCTGAAGGTGACGCCAGCCGCCTGGAGCAATTCCGCACTATCACCCAGGCCAAGGAGCAGCTGTTCCAGGTGCGCCTGGCTGTGCGCAGCTACATTGCCGATATCAGCAGCGAAACCGAACAACTGGCGCTGCGCCAGCTCGATGGTGCCCTGGCCGAGATTGCCAGCCTGGACCGTCAGATGCCGAACGAAGCCGCGCGCATCCAGCAGTTCGAAAGCGCGGTGCTGGGCTACCGTGATGCTGTGCGCCAGTTCCGCGATGCCACCGCCGATGTGGCCGTCGCCCGCCAGGAAATGACCGTACAAGGCGCCACCATCGTCAAGATCAGCGATGCGCTGTACAAGATTCAGCTCGAACGCCGTGACAACGAAAGCGCCCAGGCCCGTACTCTGCAGCTCACTGCTACGCTGCTGGCCTTGCTGGTCGGCGTGCTGGCCGCGGTGATCATCACCCGCCAGATCACCCGTCCACTGCGCGAAACCCTGGCCGTGGTGGAAAAGATCGCTGCCGGCGATCTCACCCACAACTTGCGCGTCACCCGTCGCGACGAACTGGGCGTGCTGCAGCAAGGCATTCAGCGCATGGGCTCGACCCTGCGCGACCTGATCAGCGGCATCCGCGATGGCGTCACCCAGATCGCCAGCGCCGCCGAAGAGTTGTCGGCCGTGACCGAAGAAACCAGCGCCGGGGTCAACAGCCAGAAAGTCGAGACCGACCAGGTCGCCACGGCCATGCACGAAATGGCCGCCACCGTGCAGGAAGTCGCACGCAACGCCGAGCACGCTTCGTCTGCCGCCACCGATGCCGACGCGCAAGCGCGTGCCGGTGACCAGGTGGTTGCCGAGGCGATCAGCCAGATCGAACGCCTGGCCGAAGAAGTGCACCGTTCCACCGAAGCCATGGGCCTGTTGCAGCAGGAAAGCCAGAAGATCGGCAGCGTCATGGATGTGATCAAGTCGGTGGCCGAACAGACCAACCTGCTGGCGCTCAACGCCGCCATCGAAGCGGCTCGTGCCGGTGAAGCCGGACGTGGCTTTGCCGTGGTTGCCGACGAGGTTCGCGGCCTGGCCCAGCGCACGCAGAAGTCCACCGAAGAGATTGAAGAGCTTGTCGCCGGCCTGCAGAGCGGGACTCAGCAAGTGGCCAATGTAATGCTCGGCAGCCGCAACCTGACCGACAGCAGTGTCGAGCTGACCCGCAAGGCCGGCGCCTCACTGGAAAGCATCACCCGCACAGTGTCGAACATTCAGTCGATGAACCAGCAGATCGCGGCGGCAGCGGAACAGCAGAGCGCGGTGGCCGAGCAGATCAGCCGCAGCATCATCAACGTGCGCGATGTGTCGGAACAGACAGCGGCGGCCAGCGATGAAACGGCGGCCTCCAGTGTCGAGTTGGCGCGGCTAGGTAATCAGTTGCAGACCATGGTCAGCCACTTCCGCGTCTGACCGTTGATTGGTGTGGGAGCGGATTCATCCGCGAAGGGCCGCAACGCGGCCCCAAGGGCTGGGCCTGCTGCGCAGTCCTTCGCGGATGAATCCGCTCCCACCGACTCCGCTTACTTAACGACCTGCCCTACCCCACGACCACGTGGATCGGAAGCGGTCTCCAGCACCGTACCATTCACCCGGATGGCCTGGATATCACCCATCTCCCAACCCTGATCCTCCGGGGTGTAGCCCATCTTCTTCAGCTCGTCCGCGACCTTGCCAGTCAGCGGTGCATAAGCGTCGAAGTAGATGGTGTCCTTAGGCAGCAACTGGTGATGAACGCGCTGCGCGGCCACGGCTTTCTCCAGCGGCAGGTTGTAGTCATACAGGTTGTTCAGCACCTGGAAGATCGAGGTGAAGATCCGCGAACCGCCCGGCGTACCTAGCACCAGAGTGACCTGGCCATCACGGGTGACCAGGGTCGGAGCCATGGACGAGAGCATGCGCTTGCCCGGTTCAATGGCATTGGCGTCGCCGCCAACCACGCCGAAGGCGTTGGCCACACCCGGCTTGGAGCTGAAGTCGTCCATCTCGTCGTTGAGCAGGAAGCCTGCGCCCTTGACCACCACACCACTGCCGTAGTCCCAGTTCAGGGTGTAGGTGTTACTGACCGCGTTACCCTGCTTGTCGACGATGGAGAAGTGCGTGGTCTGATGCGGTTCCAGGCCAGGGCGGACTTTCTCGGTTGCCGAGATGGCAGTCGGGTTGACCTCCTGGGCACGCTTGGCGATGTAGTCTTTGGCGATCAGCTGATCCACCGGCACCTTGGAAAAATCCGGGTCGCCCAGGTAGTCGGCACGGTCAGCGAACACCCGCTTCTCGATTTCCGCCAGCAGGTGGATATAGCGCGCCGAGTTCAGCTCGACACCCTTGAAATCGGCCGCTCGGTTTTCCTTGATGCCCAGCAGCTGCGCCAGCGCCACCCCGCCGGAGCTTGGCAGCGGTGCGGTGTAAACCATATTGCCGCGCCACTCGATGCCCATCGGCTCACGCCACAGCGCTTTGTAATCCTTGAGGTCGTCTTTGCTGATCAGGCCCTTGTCGGCCTGCATCTGCGCAACCAGCAGGTCGGCGGTCTTGCCCTGGTAGAACTCGCTGACACCCTTGTCGGCAATGCGCTCCAGGGTTTGCGCCAGCTCCGGCTGCTTGAAGGTCTCGCCGACTTTCATGGTGCCGAAGTAGTCGTTGAAGTTGGTGCTGTCCTTGAACAGGCCGAGGGCATCTTCGCGGTACTGGTACTGCTTGGCGGCGATCTTGAAGCCGTTCTTCGCGTAGCCCACTGCCGGGGTGATCAACTCGGCCCAAGGCAGCTTGCCGAACTTCTGATGCGCCTCCCACAAGCCCATTACCGTACCCGGCACACCAGCGGCACGGGCACCGACCAGGCTCAGGTTCTCGATGATCTCGCCCTTTTCATCCAGGTACATGTTGCGGCTGGCAGCCTTGGGCGCCACTTCGCGGTAGTCGAGGAAGTAGGGTTTGCCATCCATGTACAGGGTCATGAAACCGCCGCCGCCAATGTTGCCGGCTTCGGGGTAGGTCACGGCCAGGGTGAAGGCGGTGGCGACAGCGGCGTCTACCGCGTTACCGCCTTTCTTGAGAACTTCGGCGGCTACCTGTGCACCATATTGATCGGGGGCGGCCACTGCACCACCGTCCAACGTCACCGCGTAAGCCGATGAACTGGCGATTATCGCGGCACTCAGGCCCAGGGTTCGAAACATCACAACGCGCATGAGAGCTTCCTTGGTGTTGTTTTCGTTGAACAGCCATTAAGGCTTATGTCCGAAAAGTAATCAAACACCATAGGAAGAAATCGCCGCTCGCAGGAAAGTCCTGTCGCAGCGGGAGCGTTCAGCAGGCGTAGATCGCCAACTTGTGCTGGATGAAATCGAGGAAGCACTGGATGCGCAGGGCCAACTGCGAGTTGCGGTAGTACACCGCGTTGATCGGCTGGCGATAACCGCTGTTGTGCTCGGGTAGAACCACCTGCAGACGACCGGCGCGGATATCTTCATGGGTCATGAAGTGCGACAGGCAGGCGATGCCCTCGCCGGCCAGGGCCAGTTCGCGCACGGTCTCACCGCTGGAAGCCGACAGGCTCGGGCGAATCAGCAGGCGATCACCTTCGACATGACGTAGCGGCCAATGGTTGAGGGTTTCGGTCTGGGTAAAGCCGAGTAGCGAATGCGCTTGCAAGTCTTCGACCCGCTCGGGTGTACCGTGACGCGCCAGGTACTCGGGACTGGCCAGTACATTCAACGGACTGCAGCCAAGGGAACGGGCATGCAGGCTGGAGTCGGCCAGTTCGCCGATGCGGATGGCAACATCAGTGCTTTGCTCGATCAGGTCGATGATCAGGTCACTGGTGTTGAGCTCCAGCTGAATCTGCGGGTACAGCGCACGAAACTCGCCAATCCAGGGCACGATGGCATGCAGCATGAAAGGCAAGGCGGCATTGATCCGCAGACGTCCGCAAGGCGTCTGGTGGTGCACCGACAGCTGCTCTTCGAGCTCATCCATCTGCTGCAGGATCGACTTGGCCCGCTCGAAGAAGAACCGTCCTTCTTCGGTCAGGTCCATGCGCCGGGTGGTGCGGTTGATCAGCGTAGTGCCGAGCTTGGCTTCCAGGCGCGACAGGGTCCGGCTGATCGCCGAGGGCGTTTGCCCGCCTTGCTCGGCGGCAGCGCTAATCGAGCCGCACTCGATTACCGAGACGAACACCTGCAATTCATCGGACCTGGCTTTCACAGCTGTACCCCGGGGTGAGCGACAGCCGTGATAGATAGCCGCTTGGCGCGGTCAACGCAAGGATTCATCAGGCCTGTATCTGGAAAACCCGGGCCAGGTGCTGCTCATAGGCGGCTACCGCGGCCTCGACGTTTGGGCGTTTCATCACATCCACAGCCAAATAGGTTGGCAGACCGCTCATGCCGAGGAACTGGTTGGCCTTATGGAACGGGAAATACACCGCATCCACGCCCTTGCCTTCGAAGAAATCGCTCGGGTCATCGAACGCCTGCTGCGGCGCGTTCCAGGTCAGCGAGAGCAGGTACTGCTTGCCGTGGATCAGACCGCCGCTGCCGTACTTTTGCGAAGCATCGGAGCGGGTGCGGCCGTCACTGGCGTAGAGGCTACCGTGACCGGCGGTAAAGACTTCATCCAGGTACTGTTTCACGGTCCAGGGCGCGCCCATCCACCAGCCCGGCATCTGATAGATGATCACGTCGGCCCAGAGAAATTTCTGCACTTCTTCAGCGTTGTCGTAACCGCCGTCGATGTAAGTGGTCTTGATGTCGAAACCGGCACGGTCGAGCAATGCCAGGGCGGCCTCGTGCAGGGTCTCGTTCAGGCGGCCATCGGAATGGGCGAACTTTTTACCGCCGTTGAGCAACAGGACTTTTTTCATCGCTTGCCTCATCTGTCGTTCGATCCACTGCGGTGTCTGCGACGGCCGGGATCGGGTGAATTTGGATGGCGGCAGATTAGGGGATGCACAGTGTTGGAAACACCGTCGTCGGCGCAAAATACTTTTGACTTAAAAGCACGAATGACAAGCACATTATTGAAATAAAATCAGGTCCTCCCCAACCAGAGGTCGACCTCATGAGCGAACCCTACGGCTTCATTCTCAAAGCCAAGACCCATCCGCATAAAGCCGAGGCCTTCGAAGCGCTGTTCCGCGCCTATGTCGAACCGAGCCGTGCCGAGCCCGGCTGCATCGAATACCACATGCTGCGCGACAAGGCAGACCCGAGCCTGTTTGTGTTCTACGAGATCTGGGCCAGCAAGGCCGCCCTGGACGTGCACTCGGCCCTGCCGCACATGCAGCAGTTCTTCGAAAAGCGCATGGACTACCTGGAACGCGACTTCGACATTCAACCGATCGAAATGCTCAGCCCGTCCTCCGCTAGCCGTTGAGTGAGGCGCAGATCGAGCGCTTGACGTCGACCCCAGACAACTCCCAAGGTTAGATCGGACCTATGGTGACGGACCTCTCATCAGATCATCTGGAGCTGACATGTCCGATTTCATCACTGTCCTGCGCGACACCTGCCCTACCCCCGTGCTGAACGCAACCAAGTGGAAGCGCATCGGCGGCGACCCGCACACGGTGAACCTCAATGCCTACCTGTCCGAGGATGGCAGCAAGATCATGGGCACCTGGATCTGTACCCCGGGCAAGTTCGAAGTGAACTACGAGAAGTGGGAGTACTGCCATTTCCTCGACGGCTACTGCGTGATCACCCCTGAAGGTGAGCAGCCGGTGCATCTGAAAGCGGGGGACGTGTTCGTCATCGAACCGGGGATGAAAGGCACCTGGGAGGTGGTCGAGACGGTGCGCAAATACTTCGTTTTTGCCTGACGATCTCAGGGCTGCTGCGCAGCCCATCGCTGGCAAGGCCAGCTCCTACAGAATCAGGTGTGCGCAGTACCTGTAGGAGCCAGCCTTGCTGGCGATGCTCTTTTACTCGGGCTTGCGATAGCCTTCGACAATCGCCGAGAAATCCTTGCCGCCGTCACCGCGCAGGCTCATGGCCTGGTACAGCTGTTGCGCCACGGCACCGAGGATCACCGGCTGGTGCGCCTGACGCGCCGCCTCGGTGGCCAGGCCCAGGTCCTTGAGCATCAGCTCGGCACCGAAACCGCCGGTGTAGCCACGCGAGGCCGGAGCCGTTTCGATGATGCCCGGCCACGGGTTGTAGGTGTCCGAACTCCAGCAACGCCCGGTGGAGCTGTTGATGATGCCCGCCAGCACTTTGGTATCGATGCCCAGGGCATTGCCCAGGGCCATGGCTTCCGACACACCGATCATCGAGATGCCCAGCAGCAGGTTGTTGCAGATCTTGGCGATCTGCCCGGTCCCTACCTCACCACAATGCACGATGTTGCGGCCCATCTGCGCCAGCACCGGCTGCAGCGTGGCGAACAGCTTATCGCTGGCGCCCACCATGAAGGTCAGGGTGCCTGCCGCCGCACCACCAGTGCCACCGGACACCGGCGCGTCGGCCAGGTCCACACCCTGCTTCGCCGCGGCCGCCGATACATCACGGGCGGTCTGCGGATCAATCGTGCTGCACTCGACCACCGGGGTGCCGGCTCGCACACCCGCCAGCACGCCGTCTTCGTTCAGGTACACAGCACGCACATGAGCGGCAGCTGGCAGCATAGTGATGACCATATCACTCTGCTGCGCGGCATCGCGCGGCGAGCTGCTGATCTGCCCACCGAGTTCGGCAAGCTCGGCCAGCACGGTCTTGTTCAGGTCGAACAGCTGCAGTTGATGCCCGGCCTTGATCAGGTTGCGCGCCATTGGCGCACCCATATTGCCCAAGCCGATAAATGCAATACGCATGATGAGCTCCTTAGCGCAGGCTGATGGTGGTGTTCACACCGTCGTTGACGCTGTCGTCATCGAACCAGCGGCTGGTGACAGTCTTGGTCTGAGTGTAGAACTGCACCACTTGCTTGCCGTACGGGCCCAGGTCGCCGAGTTTGGAACCACGGGAACCGGTGAAGCTGAAGAACGGCACCGGTACCGGAATCGGGATGTTGATACCGACCTGGCCGACGTCGATTTCGTTCTGGAACTTGCGCGCCGCAGCGCCGCTCTGGGTAAACAGGCCGGTGCCGTTACCAAAGGGGTTGCGGTTGACCAGGGCGATGGCCTCGTCGAGGGTTTCGACCTCCAGCACCACCAGCACCGGGCCGAAAATTTCCTGGGTGTAGATCTGCATGTCAGTGGTCACCCCGGAGAACAGGGTCGGGCCGACGAAGTTGCCTTGCTCGTAACCCGGCACGCTCACCTCACGACCATCGAGCTCAAGCTTGGCGCCTTCCTTGATACCGCTTTCGATCAGGCCCAGCACGCGCTCCTTGGCACGCTTGGAAATCAGCGGGCCGACATCGGTGCCCGGCTCACTGCCAGCGTTGACCTTGAGGTTGGCGGCCAGCTCTTTAAGTTCCGGCAGCCACTCGCGCGCCTTGCCCACCAGCACCGCCACCGAGGTGGCCATGCAACGCTGACCGGCCGCACCGAAGCCGGCACCGACCAGGGCATTGAGGGTCTGGGTACGGTTGGCGTCAGGCAGGACCACCGCGTGGTTCTTCGCCCCCATCATCGACTGCACACGCTTGCCGTGCTGGCCAGCGAGGTTGTAGACGTGGGTGCCGACCTCGGTGGAGCCGACGAAGGAGATTGCCTTGATATCCGGGTGGGTACACAGGGCATCGACCACCTGCTTGCCACCGTGTACGACGTTGAGCACGCCAGCCGGTACACCAGCTTCCAGCGCCAGCTCCACCAGCATCATGGTCGACAGCGGATCCTGTTCGGACGGCTTGAGTACGAAGGTGTTGCCGCAGACGATGGCCATCGGGAACATCCACAGCGGAATCATGGCCGGGAAGTTGAACGGGGTGATACCGGCGCAGACACCAATGGGTTGGCGCAGGGTGTAAGTATCGACACCACTGGCGACGTTCTCGGCGAACTCGCCCATCTTCAGGCTACCGATGCTGCAAGCGTGCTCGACCACTTCCAGGCCGCGGAAGATATCGCCTTCGGCGTCGGCAATGGTTTTGCCCTGCTCGGCACTGAGGACCACGGCAATGCGTTTGGAGTGTTCACGGATCAGCGCCTGCAGCTTGAGCATGATGCGCATGCGCGCGCCGATCGGGGTGTCGCGCCAGGTCTGGAAGGCACGTTGGCCGGCGGCGATGGCGGCATCGACTTCTTCGGCAGTGGCGAACGGCACGCGAGCCAGCACTTGCTGGGTGGCCGGGTTGACCACGTCACGCCATTCGCTGGTTTTCGATTCGACCCACTGGCCGTCGATCAGCAGCTTGACCTGCTCGACCTTGGTCTGGCCGGGAGTGAGGGTTGCGTTCATGGGCGTTCTCCTGAAATTGTTGTTAGGGAGAGATCGACGTCGCCGGGGCAGCCTCGACGGACGCTTGGGTCTAGGGGTTGTTTTGGAGTATAGATGTGCAAAGATCCAATAAAAACGCACATAAAAGCCGGACCAACATGCAAAAAAACATCACCTCCCTGGGCGCCTTGAACTGGGATGACCTGAAGTTCTTTCTCGAAGTGGCCCGTACTCGCAAGGCCAGCAGCGCGGCCAAGCGTCTGGGGGTGGACTACACCACGGTGTCGCGGCGGATCAGTTCGCTGGAAGTGGCGCTGGGCACCTTACTGTTCGAAAAATCGCGGACCAACGGCTTTGTCCTGACCGCCGAAGGCCAGCGCCTACTCAGCTATGCCGAGTCGATCGAAAGTACGCTGCACATGGCCTGCGAGCAGGTTTCAGGTTCCGGCGTGGCGCTTTCCGGGCATGTGCGCATGGGCTGCACCGAGGGCTTTGGCAGCTTCTTCGTCACCCCGCAGCTAAGCCATTTCGTCGATGCCTATCCGGCCATCTCCGTGGACATCCTGCCGCTGCCGCACTTCATCAGCCTGTCCAAGCGCGAAGCGGACATCGTCATTGCCCTGGAGCGCCCGGAGCATGGCCCGTATGTCTGCTGCAAGCTGTGCGACTACCGCCTGCGCCTGTACGCCACCCAGGAGTACCTCGACAGCCACGAACCGATCACCCGCAGCAGCGACCTGGCGCGTCATCAATTCATCAGTTACGTCGACGACCTGGCCTTCAGTTCCGAACTGCTGTACCTGGCCAACCTGATTCCGGCCGCCAGCGCCAACCTGCGCAGCACCAGCGTGATTGCCCAGTATGTGGCGGCGCAACAAGGTCGCGGACTGGCGATTCTGCCGTGTTTTCTGGCCGCACAGGATACGCGCCTGGTGGCGATTTTGCCTGAAGAGGTGGAGATTACCCGGCAGTTTTGGATGTACTGCCGGGAGGACTTGCGCAAGTTGAAGCGGATCACCTTGTTGTGGGATTACATCCGCGAGGTGACCGAGCTGAATAGCCCGTTGTTGCTGGGTCAGACCCGGGAGATGCAGTTTGCCGACTGACAGAATTTCAAGGAATCAGGTGGCCGCATCGTAACGAGGTCAGCAGGCCTTTGCCAAGGTTTTGTGTCAGGGGTTGATACGTGACTTGTAACACCTGAGAGCGCCTCAAAGTCACTCATCCAGAGGCGCGCATGGGCACGTGATAAGGACCCACGCAGGCGCGATTAAGGGCCACGCGAGGGCACCCACGGGGGATGCGCGCACGTACCTGTAGTGAGGTGGTCATTCAGATTTTTCTGCCAGATTCTCAAAGGCCTTGGGAGGGGCAGGTGTTAAATCGACCATACTTAGCCTTTCCTCTAAGGGTGCAACCTATGAGCTGGCAAGAAGAAGCATTGCAGATAATCGGCACGGGACTCGCAGCGGTAGGCGGGCTTGGCGTGGTCATTGTCGGGCTGTCCGCCTTAGTCTCCAAGCTCGTGGTTGGCAGTATGTTGGCTAAACAGGGCCTCGAACTGTCCTCCAAGCTTGAGGCGATCAAGAAGACTCATGCGTCTGAGCTTGAGGCGACCAAAGCAGAGCTTGCCTCTAAACTTGAGGCGACCAAGCGAGAACTCGACATCCTTAAGGAGAAAACACTCAGATTTCAGAATGACAAGATGTAAAACGCTCTTTTGAGGGGCGCCTGATTAAAACCATCCGAGCCACGAGGTTTTGAACGACCAGCCCCGTAAGCTGTGAGCGAGGGGTCGCCGTGAGCATTGACCAAACAACCTTGGACAATGTCATGCAGATTTTCTTTGAGTCGCTCCCATGTCGCGGAGGGTTCTCCAAGATGAAACTCCTCAAGTCGCTTCAAGATGTCAGCAGTGATTTTCGTAGCTACCGCTTTATCGAAAGTGCGCAACGAAATAGTGGTGCTATCTGACGCTACTCCCCGAGTCCGCAAGCGGAGGTAAAAGACTTCTTTCCGTCTGTACAGATAGGGAACTGCCAGAACAGTTTTCAACAATCCAGTCATTGCCAATCACCTACGAACAACCCCACAAGCATCTCCGCAACTGTCTCCACAGGCACTCCAGAACCGTAAACATCAAAAGTAATCGTACCCGATGCATGGCCCATTACGGCCTGTGCGTAAGCCGTAGGAACGCCCTTGGCCTGCATCAAGGACGCCAACGAGTGCCGCAGTGAGTGGAATGTTAAGCCGGGTCCAAATGAATCTTTTAAAGCAGCTGGGATTGCTTGCTGGTTCACCCACTCACCGGCTGTCTTGTAGCCAATCTGAGCCAAAGGGCCTGTCCGGCACTCATCGACGTACCGCAAGAACGCTGTGAGGTCGAATCCGTAGGCACCGTCAGTCAGAGGCACCAGACGCTCACTGCGCTTGTTCTTGATTGACTTCCCTTCACCCAGCTCATTGATATGAATGACCGTGATGCCAGATGAGAGGGTCTGAATATCACCTACCGTCAATTGAGAGATTTCGTTTAGACGCCCGCCTGTGATTGCTCCAAGGCTAAGCAGCCAGCGCTTCCACGAGGTTTGTAAGCGGCCAGCGAACACACCTTCAGAATCCCCGTATTAAGGGCGATGGTGTCCGCCTATCTTTAAGCGGACGCGATCACCCTTATCGCCAGGATTCTCATGCGCCAACGAAGCTCTTATCCAAA